>JADFCY010000021.1 GCA_018263335.1 Methanolinea sp.
TCGGTGGATTTTTTTCAAATCGCTATTTGGATGATGTATTTTGTGTTTTTTGAACATGCCTAAAAGAGGGGGCTAATCCTCCTAGTATCCCCTGATGAACCCGCTTGCTGCAATCCTTCTCCTCCTGGTTGCCGCAAAAGGGCTGGGAGAACTCCTGGAGCGGGCAGGGTATCCCTCGATCATCGGTGAGATAGGCGCAGGTGCACTCCTTGGCCCTGCGGTGCTCAATATTGTCAGGCCGGAAGCAACAATCGAAGTATTCGCAGATGTAGGACTCATCACCCTCCTCTTCATGAGCGGTGCGCAGCTGAATCTCCGGACATTCGCACGCTCCGGCAGGGCCGGGTTCTGGATTGCCTGCGCCGGAGTGGCAATCCCCCTCGCAGCGGGTGCAGCCCTTGGGTTTGCATCGGGCTTCGATCTCATCTCCTCCCTCTTCATCGGGATAGCGCTCTCCATCACCTCCATAGGCATCTCTGTCCGGACGCTGATTGATCTCAGGCAACTCAAATCGGATATCGGTCTTCTGGTCGTGAGCGCATCGGTGATCGATGACGTGATCGGGATTATCCTCCTCGGCATGCTCACCTCGCTGACCATGGGGGAGGGATATGGCCAGGGAATGATCATAACCCTGCTCCTTGCCATTCTCTTTTTTGCCGTCCTGCTGACCATCGGCAGGCGGGTGATCGTCTGGGCCTTCCGGGCCTCCCACCGGGCGCATATCCACGAGATGCCCTATTCTGTTGCTTTGATATGCGGGTTGCTGTGCGCCCTTGCAGGGGATGCCGCGGGGCTGCATTATGCGATCGGTGCATTCCTGGCAGGCCTCATCCTCGGCGACAGTATCCGCAGCGACCGATCCCTCTACGACAACCTCTCTGATCTCGCGTTTGGGTTCTTTGTCACCCTCTTCTTCGCCTCTATCGGGCTCCTTTTTCCCCCTTCACTCGGAGGAATACCGCTTCTCTTCCTCATCGCCCTGATCCTTGCAGCATTTGGCAGCAAGATACTCGGGGGTTTTGCCGGTTCCCTGCGGACACTGCGTGACCCCCGGAGATCCCTTGTGGTGGGCCTGGGGCTCGTCCCCCGGGGAGAGATTGCGCTTGTCGTGGCCAAGATCTCCCTCTCTGCAGGCCTGATTACGGCCGCCCTCTTTTCATCTGTGACCATCATGGTGATTGTGACTGTATTCGCGACACCATTCCTCATGGCCCGCGGTTTTTCCTGGATCAGGCGATGATCAGATATCCCCGCTGACCCGGAGATGACTGATAATGGTGCAGATCTCGACCACCCCAATGGCGATTCCTTCGCGGTTGATTACCACGAGGTCAGGATGGTGATATTTCTCAAGCAGGCGGAGAGCCTCGCTGATAGGGGTATCCTCATTCACTGCGATGTGCCTCCGCGTCATGATATCCTCTGCAGTCGACGCGTCACCACTGAGAATGCATTCGATGCACCCGGACTTCTTCCTGCTCCGGACGCCAATGGTGGGGCTGATCTGGGTCAGGAAGTCAAATGGGGTAATGACGCCGAGGAAGCGGCCGTCACTGTCTGTGACAACGAGATCCCTGCAGCCCCGCTGGGAAAAATGTCTGATGCACTGGGCAATGGGGGTATCAGGGCGCAATGTCTCAAAGTCACGAGTCATGAGATCTCCCACGGTGATGGCGGTGGTTTCCCTGCGGCCGGAGCCGGGTGCTCCCTGACCCTGATTGCGGTCCTTCCGGGTCTCTCCCTCAGTCATGGTACACTCACCTCATGTGAGTCTTCAAGAAAGGGATAGTGCCCCACCATATAAGAACACTCCATCCTGCGGTTCACCGGGTGGTGTGCGGCTGACGGGGATTGATTGCCAAAAAGAAGCAATGCGCCGGCACAAGGACCGCATACCACAGCCTCGCCCTGCATTACCCGAGATGCGCGCGGCATGCCGGACAGAACCACCGCTTCTGCCGGTTGATGTCGTCGAGGACAAGGGGGTTGTACATGATGCATTCGCGGTTCCGGCAGTGCGGGAGACCGAGAAGGTGTCCGACCTCGTGGGCAGATTCCTTGACCAGCCGGTCGATGAGGTCCCCGTCGTCTGCGGGAAGACCATAGTACTCATTCTCCAGGCGGGCGGTCGATACGACGGCACTGCCGGTGGATTCCCGCGAGAGGCCGAAGAGGTATTCATCCCCGCTCCTGCAGAGATCTTCTGAAACTACGAGGAGAATCGGGTGAGAGATCCCGGTACGCTTCTTGTAGAGGTCGAGTGAATCGAGAAGGACGGATGCGTCCGTCTGCCGGCGCGATGGCATGTAGCCAGTGACGACAAAATGGCTTTCACAGACAGCTGGCGTGAGGGGGAGGAGTGCTCCAAGTTCCCTTGAAAGTGCGGCCTGGATGCCGGAGGGGGCCCTGGCATCCCAAAAAATAAGCAAATCCATCTCTTATCTATAAGTGGATATGGCGGGGCTTAAACATATTGAGCGAAATATCGCGTCTTACATTGCGAAATATTACCATAATGTGGCGGAAATAGGAGTCGGCCAGAACCCTGAGACCGCATTGATATTGCGTGATTATGGCGTGAAGGTCTTCTGCACAGACATACGGCCATCCCCCACAATTCCGGGAGTCCGTATCGTCTGCGATGATATCTTCGCGCCGAACCTCGAGCTCTACCGTGGTCTTGACCTGATCTATTCAATCCGGCCGCACGAGGAGATGATGCCGGGCCTGATTGCCCTCGCCCGTGAAGTGGATTGCGATCTCCTGGTATATCACCTTGGATTTGAAGGGTTCCAAAATGGCGGCGAGCTGATAGACTGCGGAGTTATCCTCCACCGGTATTTCCGGGGTCAGAACCCTTCGAACAGAGTCTTTTGACTCTTCTGGGAAGACTTTTCTGCGGGTGGTTCTGGCAAGGGGGCTTCCTCTCTTTTTGCAGGAAGTTCCTTCTGTCTCATCTTTCCCCCCTCTTCCTGCTTCCGCCGGCTCTTTGTTTCTCTCTCTTTCTTTGTCACCTCTGCCTTCTCTTCTGCAGCAAGGGCCCTCGTGACCGAGGCTGCCCGGGCCCTGTCGTGGAGGAAGAGATCAAGCTCGTCGGCATCGAGGGAGAACTCCCGTGCATAGGTGAGAGGGTCTCGATCGATGACAATGCCGAGCGGAGACATGTACGTCTCAAGGAAGGTCCTCTGTGGCATGTGAAGCGATGATGAGACTTTCCTGAGCATGGATGACCGCACCGCTTTCTGCTTCTGGTAAGAAGACATCCTCTTCCAACGCTCCGGAGGAGTTATCCTGGCATGGAGCCCTCTTCTGTCCGCAACACTTCCCACGCCAAGGACCATGAGGGAAGTTGCATATCTCCAGAGGGTATGGTACTGCTGCCGGTAAGTATAGCCCAGGTACTCATCAGCACGGGAGAGGCAGGAATATGCCGCAGAAAGGTCGTCGATCTCTGGGATACCCTCAAGATTTGCCTCGATCCACTGGATAAGGGTATCCGGAGTCTCGTCAACATCGTAGGCGATTTTCAGGAGGGCTTCGGGAGCTGTGTTCCCGTAAATGGCGACGATCAGGTCAAAAATGGATGAACGATCGTCTTTCCCTGACGGGAGAATCTCCTCCGAGAGACGCTCCCTTCCAGAGGCCGATGCATAAAGCATGTTCACTGCTGCCCTCATGTCTCCATGGGCCGCTTCCGCGATCTGGTGGAGTGCCTGCTCACTGCACGATATCTTCTCCGCTGCGCAGATATACCTGAGCCGTGGTGCGATGGAACGTGCCTGGAGCGCCTTGAACTGGACACCATCACACCTGCTCCGGATCTCCCCCGGGATCGCATAGAGATCGTTTGCGATGAGGATGACGGGCTGGCGGGACCCTCTGATCAGATCGAGGATAGCACGGGCCCCTCCGCGGTCGGCTGTCCCGTGAAGATTATCAGCCTCGTCGATTACGATCAACTTCCTCTGTGCACCTGTGAGGCTTGCAGTCGTGCTCCCACTCACTGCGGTCCGCTCGATGGCTGCCCTGGTCCGCTGGTCGCTTGCATTGAGCTCGATCACCTCCCAGCCCATATCGGCCGCAAGCGCATGCGCACTCGAGGTCTTCCCGGTTCCAGGCTTTCCATAGAGGATGAGCGGCTTTTTGTCCCGGCTCCACGTCCTGGCCCAGTCCAGCATCTGGCGCAGCGCGGTGCTGTTTCCCACCACTTCGTCGAGGTGTGCAGGCCGATATTTCTCCGCCCAGTCCATGCCTCTTGTTTCGACCCTGTATCAAATAAATTATCACTGATGATGCTCCAATGAGTTATAACAAACCGGCTCTGTTGTCTCTATGGAATTAAACGGCGTATCTGTGGCAAATGTTGCATCGGTGGTAAGAGAATACGAGGGGGTCATGCGAAAGCATGCCATCGGCGAGATGGTAAAGGCCCTCCGCATCGAGTCTCCCGGTGTACTGGCCTCGTTTGGTGAGGATGCCGCGGTTATAGAACACGGCGAAGAGGTCCTTCTCCTCGCTGCAGACGGCATCTGGAGCCGGCTGATGGAAGCAGACCCTTACTGGGCAGGGTATTGTGCTGTCCTTGTCAACATCCACGACATCGCCGCCATGGGAGGCCGCCCTCTTGCCATGGTGGATGTCTTTTCGATCTCAGATCCATGCATCCAGGAGCAGGTCATCGCGGGGATGCACGATGCTTCCGTCCAGTTCGGGGTCCCCATCGTCGGCGGGCACCTCCATCCTGACACTCCCTACAGCGTGATCGATGTAGCAATCCTTGGAACCGCCCCAAAGGACTCGGTGATATATTCCCATACCGCGAAGGAGGGAGACTCCGTCATTGTTGCAGTCGACCTCAACGGGAGAGTCCATCCGTCCTGCATCCTTAACTGGGACTCCGTGACCATGAAGTCTCCCGAAGAGGTGAGGTCACAGGTCAGGGTGCTCGAAGGCCTGGGAAGGGACAGGCTGGTCACTGCCGGCAAAGACATCAGCAACCCGGGAGTTATCGGGACTCTCGGCATGCTCCTCGAGGTGAGCGGGAAGGGGGCATCCATCGCACTTGACAGGCTCCCGATGCCTGACCTTCTGGCTCATCATATGACCTTTGAGCAGTGGGTCAGGATTTACCCGGGGATGGGATTTGTCCTCACCGCACCGGGTCAGAACGTCCCCGAGATCTCCAGGCGCTTTGAGGAGGTCGGAATGACCGCAAGGATGGTAGGACACGTCACGGGCGACAGGATGCTCCGCGTGGAGCTCAGGGACGACTCAGCCCTCGTGTTTGATTTTGATAAAAATGGCATCATGCGCCTCTTTTCAGACGATGGCTCATGCCCAAAGTGAAGATAGGGATCGGGGTCCTTGAAGAGAGCGAGAAGGTTGTCGAGAGCGTTCTCCGGTCCTGCTGTGCATCGATTACTGCCTGTTATTGCCGTCCTGGGGGAGTTGCAAGGCTAGGTGGCGTCGAAATCAGAGAAGATCCCAATCCCGGGCAGGCCCTGGTCCGCGACCTCTTCAATGGTACTCTCGACGCTGCCGTGAGGGGCACGCTCCCCTCCAACACAACCCTCTCGGCGCTCAAGAGCACGGCAGGTGTTGACAGCCTTGAGAGAGCCGCGGTCCTCGAGAGCGGGGATGGTACCATGTTCATCCTCGCCCCTGTGGGAGTTGACGAAGGGTGGACTGTCCAGGAAAAGGTGTCATTGGCCAGGAAAGCGGGAAGGCTCGCCCGGACACTCGGGCTCAGGGAGGGGGTGGCAATCCTCTCGGGCGGAAGGCTTGGCGACGCAGGCAGACACCAAAGGGTGGACGAGAGCATGGCACAGGCTGAACTCGTCGCACGGCTTGCAGGGGCACGCCATTACGAGATCCTCATCGAGGAGGCAGCAAAGGAGGCAGGGGTCATTATCGCCCCTGACGGCATCTCTGGAAATTTGATCTTTCGTACGCTCACATTTCTCGGAAAGGGTCACGGACATGGCGCACCTGCCTTAAATATCGACAGAGTCTTTGTAGATACCTCGCGCGCCTCGCCGGATTTTGTCAATGCGCTCCATCTCGCGAATTTATTGTCCAATACGCAAAAAACCGTTTTTTAAGGTTATTTTTGAGAAAAACGCCGAAATTATCGAAGGGAAGGAAAGATATCCAGGGAATGCTCCACGTGGGTGCAATCTTTTCAGGGTGACGCGGAAAAAGGCAATCGGCGGCAAATTGCGCGGAAATCGCGAAACGTTTAAATATTTCCTGATACATTTTTTGAATTGAGGTAAAATACAATGGCAGATTTACCTATTGCTGCAGTTGTGAGAATTGCCAAGAAGAATGGTGCTGAGAGGGTAGGCAGCGATGCTGCTGCCGCACTGGTTGCAAAGGCAGAAGAGTACATTGCAAACCTGACAAAGGAAGCCAACAGACTTGCGCTTCACGCGGGCAGGAAGACGATCAAGGAAGAGGACGTGGAGCTTGCGGCAAAGTCCGCATAATCCTTACCTTTTCCACTAAATTCAACTCTCAAAACTGGCCAGCAACACTAAAATCAAGGTGGCATCAACCCTTTTCTCTGCAACATCATAAGAGCTTCCGCCACTCAGATCGGTCGCAATAAACCCGAACGATTATATAAAATTATGCTGTGCATTACTGTATGGCACAATAATTTTTACCACATTGATCCACTCTCATTCACCTTCGAAAGAGGGTCTGTGACAGGGGGAGATTGATGACAGGGCATCTGCTGGGTGTGGCAGAGAAGACCAGTACGGACATTGTCCAGTCAATTATGGAACTTGGGAAGAAAGGCCAGCCTGCGGTTGACTTTCTTCTCCTGGCATTAAAGGACGAGGATAAGCGCATCAGGATCGCTGCAGCACATGCCCTGGGCGAGATAGGGGACCGGCGGAGTGTTGAGCCGCTCATTTCAATGCTTGCAGACCGCGACCGGGATATCCGGTTCATCTCTGCATCGGCACTGGGTATGATCGGCGATCCCCGGGCAACCGAACCGCTCGCCAGCGCATGTGCAGACGAGAACTGTTTCGTACGCATTACCGCAAAGGAAGCCCTTGCAAGGCTTTCGTGCCGACACTGAAGAGAAATCCAAGTTCTTTGAGAAGTGAAAAAAGGTCAGGGTACGTCATAACGTGGGTGGGATCTCCCACTATGCCTTGCCCCTCCCTTCCTTCTGACGGTCAGAGAATCCCCTTGGTGCTTGGAATTTTCTGAGTATCTGCCCGAAGACGGGTCGCAGCACCAACCGCGATGCCAAAAGCCTTGAATAGTGCCTCACACTTGTGGTGGTCGTTCTTTCCGTCAATGGCCAGGTGCGCGGTAATCCCCGCGTGGACACAGATGCTGTAGAAGAAGTGCTCGAATATCTCCCGTTCAATCCCCCCCACACGGGGATGGAAGAAGCAACCTTTGAAGACCAGGAATCCCCTTCCTCCGCAGTCCAGTGCCGCGGTCGCAATCGATTCGTCCATGGGGATGATCGCATGGGCAAACCTCACGATCCCCCTGCCATCCGCAATCGCGTCCCTGAAAGCCTGGCCCAGGACAATGCCGGTGTCCTCGATTGTATGGTGCGAATCCACTTCAAGGTCGCCCCTTGCCGAGCAGGAGAGTGAAAAACCCCCGTGAGTGGCCATCGCGCTCAGCATGTGGTCAAAAAATGCAATTCCCGTGGCGATCTCCCCCTCATGCGGGGAGTCAAGATCAAGGATGATATCAATCGAAGTCTCTTTTGTCTTTCGTGTTCGGTGTACGCGTCTCATTCAGCCGCCTCCATGGCTTCCCGCAGGTGGAGTCTCCCGCTGTAGAGGGCAGATCCAAGTACCACGCCAGAAGACCCGAGCTGCCTGAGGACCCTGATGTCCTCTACGGTGGTGATACCGCCCGCAACCGTGACGGGGAGCCGGGTGTGGCGCAGCAACCGCGCAACGGGTTCCGGGTCAATGCCGGACTGGAGCCCTTCAACGTCCACGTTGGTAAAGAGGAGTGCGCCTGCACCCATATCCTCAAATCGTTCTGCCCATACAAGATAGTCACCCCCGCTCTTCTGCCACCCCTCGATGGTGATCTCGCCGCCTCGTGCATCGACGCCCGCCATGATCCGGGAGCTGCCGAATTCATCACTCAACCGTTTCAGGACAGGGGGGTCCCTGGTCGCAAGTGTCCCGAGGATTATCCGCTCTACACCTGTCTCAAGCCATGCGGATGCATCTTCATATGATCGGATGCCTCCCCCAAGTTGGACTTCGATGCCAGTCTCCTGCACGATCTCCCTGATCTTCTGGGCGTTCGACGACGAGTCTCCAAACGCCCCGTCAAGGTTCACGACATGCAGGCATCTCGCACCGAGATCCAGCCAGCGCCGTGCACAGTCCAGAGGGTCGCCAAAAACCGTTGCCGAGTCCCTCTTTCCCTGAACCAGCTGGACGCACTCTCCCTTCAGAATATCCACAGCGGGAAATACGCGCATGTCAGGGGATCATCCGTGCGATGGGCATGACCAGGATATCCCGCGCCCCAGACCTCTTGAGGAGGTGTATCAACTGGTAAACCCTCTCTTCGTCAACGACTGCGTGAATGGCGACCATGTCCTGCCTTGAAGCGACCTCCATCACCGTGGGCCCTGAAAGACCGGGGAGGACAGAGGTTACCTTATCGACACAGGCACGCCTCGCGTTCATCATCAGGTAGCACTGCCCCCTCGCCCTGATCACGCTCTCGAGTGCAAGGACGATCTCCTCAATCTTTGTGCCTTTCGAGGCGAGGGATCCGCGATTCGCAATCAACATGGTGGTCGTCTGAAGGACCGTATCAAGGACCCTGAGGCGGTTCGAACGGAGCGTGTTCCCCGAGCTCGAGAGATCGATGATCGCTTCGGCAATGCCGAGGTACGGTGTAGCCTCGCATGCCCCGCCGACCGGCACGAGTGTGACGTGGATCCCCATCTCCTGGAAATATCGCCTTGATATGACAGGAAACTCGGTTGCCACCCTTGCCCCCTCAAGGTCTCCTGGAGATGAGAACCCGGCATCTTCCCTGACGGCAAGGACGAGTGATGCGGATCCGATCTTCAGGTCAAGGAGCTCGGATACATCGGACTCGCGCTCGAGAACCATGTCATGGCCTGTGATCCCCAGATCTGCCGCACCGTTGGCCACGTATTCCGGGATATCCACGGGCCTTGCGAAGAGGATCTCCACGTGGGGGTCGGGGGTGCGGGAGACAAGGCGACGTTCTCCGATATCAAGGAGGTGGAGCCCGCTCTTCTCCATCAAATCGTTGACCGGCCCCGAAATCCGCCCCTTGTTGGGAATGGCCAGGCGTACAGCCTGGGCCCCTGGAGTCGCGTCAGGACTCTTTTTTTTATCAGAACGTCTTGATCTCGCCACGGATGATCTTCTCGGTGATACAGGTGATCCCTGCCAGCCCGTTGTCAATGATTGCCTCGATGTCAGGGCTGAGTGCACTTACCTCGACGCCTTGCGCAGGGAGAACCTGCACGCTCGCAACGAGGGGCTGATCGATCGGTTTTCCGATCTGGGAGAGGAGGCGGATGTAGATCTCCTCGATACCGTCGACTTTTGCCACGCACTCCTGTGCGAGCTGCGTGGAGATGACGTTGTAGATCTTTCCGATGTGGTTGATAGGGTTCTTCCCGCTTGTTGCTTCCATGCTCATCGGGCGGTTCGGGGTGATGAGGCCATTGCAGCGGTTCCCCCGTCCCACTGAACCGTCATCGCCCATCTCTGCGGATGTCCCGGTAACCGTCAGGAAGACGCTCCCCGTGTCAATATCGTCAGCGGTATTGATGGCGGCTACCACCTTCCTCCCGGTGTGCTGGCGCGCCACTTTCAGGACATGCTCCCTCAGGAGTTCCTTGTACTCAAGATACTCGGGGAGGCCGGAACAGTAGCGATCCACCATGGCGCAGCCGAGAGTGAGGGTGATGGTGTCACCGTCCCGGAGCCCCATGATCTTGATGTCCTGCCCCACCACAGGGTGCCGGGGCCTCAGGGTGTGGTCGATGTAATCGGACACTGCCTTGACGATCGTCTCGGTCTCGGAGAATGGAGCGTGCCCCACGCCAAACGAGGTGTCATTGGCGCGTGGCGGGGTGTTCTGGCATGGCTTGAAGACGTCACGGAGGTCCGTTGAGCCCGTCCCCAGCCTACAGTCGACGATGATATCGCGCTCCATGTTGAGATTGGTCAGGGTATCCCGAAGGTAAGCCCGGGCGGCCTCAACGGCGATTGCGTCGGTGGGGATGTTGATCCCGTCAAACTGCTTGGTTGCCCTGCCGTCGATCAGCATGTAGATGGGCCGGATGACCTTCCCGCCCCCGTACTTTGGCTGGGACTCGCCGGCGACGATCTCCCCCTGGTCGGTATTATGGTGCAGGATTGCCCCGCATTCCTCAAGGTATGCTTTTGAGAGAGCCCTGCTGATGGATTCTGCAATCCCGTCGGCAAGGCTGTCAGGGTGGCCTATGCATTTACGCTCAACGAGTTCGATCTCCTGGCGTTCCAGCGGGATCTGGTGCAGTGCTTCGATCTTTATATTTCTTTTCAATGAAATCCCTCGATCACCGGACGCGTAATCATTAATAAAACGATGGGAAATAACATAATCATTCCTTTTGAGTTTCGGCCCCTCCATCCGGAATTCTTTTGGGGAACCGAAATGTTCGTTCGCGCAAACTGCCGAAAAGAAGCGTGCTCATCTCCTGGCCACACTGATCGGGCATCGCCTCCATCATGGATTCCTGCCTCCGCAAGGCCGGGGAAACATTCGCTTTAAAAAAAAAAGACCTCCGTTTCATGTATTGAACTCTCCAGGTCAGCGTGGAAGATGAGAAGGGGGATTTCTATTTCCTTCGGAAGAGCCATCCCAGCATCTTCTTCTTCTCCTTCTCCTTGGTCAACGCGCCCGGCGATTCCTCGACACTCATTTTTTGCTGGACAGGCACGTGCGGCGTCCCGTGGGTTTGTGCCTGGTGCATTCGCGTCCCGCAATACGGGCAGAAATTCGCATTCGGCGGCAGGCGGTGCCCACAGTGGAAGCAGAACTGTATCTGGGTGATTGAAGCACCCTCCCCAGGAAAGGCTCTTGCCGGAGGCTCGGGTTCTCTTTGCCGAAAAGGAGGTGAGACGCCCCCACTCCTCTCATCCCTCGTCTGCGTGGCGGTTTGCGCGGGCATGGGGGGGAAGGGCTCCACGGTGGTCTTTTCAGGGTACACAATCGTCTCAGAGAGTGCCCTGGCCTCGGCCGATATGGGGATGGGAGGGGGAGAAGACACCCCCGGGGATGAGATGTCTCCCTGTTTTTGCCGGACCTTCCCATGCCGTATCAGGTGCATCCACTCTTCAGCCTGGGGAAGGCGGTCTGCGCCAGTATGCACGAATGTCATCTTCATCGTGCGGAGATCGTCTTCGGATGTACGGATGGAGAGGACAAGGATTGGCTCCTGGGCCGGGGAATGTTCAAGGTACGTATCCACGACTGACCCGATTGGGATCTCTTTTGCAGTGACTCCAGGGGTCTTTTCGGCCTGATCAGTGAGAAAGAGCCGCGTGTCTGTGAGATAGGCATCGAACCTGAACTTCTTTATCTGGATATCAGGGGTATAGATGAGAAGTTCTTCACCGGGCCTCAGGTACCTTTCAGGGCCCTGGGACTCCTCCTCTCCGGTCATGGGATCGTAGCCGGGATATGAGTGATCGGTCATCGTTCCTCCGAAAGAGAGCTATTAGTGAGATACTCCGTGATGGGTTAAATGGTTTCCAGGTGATATGCCGTAAAATTCAGGATGCATCAGAGGATCTCCCGGATGAGGCGCGGGACTTCAGAAGGCCGGGAGGCCACAGGTACACCCATATCCCGAAGCCTTGCGATCTTCGAGCGTGCGTCTCCCTCGCCACCCTCGATGATCGCTCCCGCGTGCCCCATCCGCTTCTCGGGGGGTGCGGAGATCCCTGCGATGTATGCGGCAATGGGCAGGTCGGTGGCCCTTGCGCCTTCCTCCTCAAGCGATCCTCCCACCTCGCCAAGTATCACCACCGCCTTTGTCTGGTCGTCCTCTTCGAAACGTCGGAGGACGTCCCGGAATGTCTGGCCAATCACCGGGTCTCCCCCGATACCGACGATGGTGCTCTGCCCAAGACCCGCCCTCGTGAGCTGATCCACGATCTCATAAGTGAGCGTGCCGCTCCTTGAGATAACCCCTATATGCCCGCGCGAAGAGAGGTGGACAGGCATGATGCCCATCTTGATCTCTCCCGGCGAGAGGAGTCCCGGGCAATTTGGGCCGATCACGTCGCAGCCATGAATTCTTGCATACGAGATTGCCCTCATTGTGTCGTGCACCGGGATGTGCTCGGTGATTGCAACAACGAGAGAGAGTCCGGCGCTTGCAGCCTCCATGATGGAGTCTCCAGCGGCAAAACCCGGGACAAAGAGGACGCTTGCGCTTGCATCGTGCTTCTTTAACGCGTCCCGGATGCTGTTGTAGACCGGGACTCCCGCGACCTCCTGGCCCGCTTTTCCAGGCGTCACCCCGGCAACCACTCCCACTCCGCCTACCTTCCGGGCATATTCGTTCATCAGCGCGATGTGGAAAGCCCCCTGTTTGCCGGTCGCGCCAGTGACGATCACGCCCGTGCTCCTGTCTCCGTAGATCACTTCACCGCCTCCACTGCCGCTTTCACTGCCTGCTCCATGCTCTCCATCATGCGGTACCCGCTCCCGTCGAGGATCTGCCGGCCCTCCGCCTCGTTTGTCCCGGCCAGCCTTACGATTACGGGCTGTTCAACCCCCGCACTGATGATCCCCCGTGCAACCTCGTCACACCTGGTGATCCCCCCGAGGAGGTTGACGACGATCACCTTCACTGACGGGTCGGCGGCAACAAGCTTCACTGCATGCATCACCCGCTCCTGGTCCGCTCCTCCACCGACATCGAGGAAGTTCGCGGCCTTTCCATCGTAGTACTCGATAAGGTCAAGAGTGGCCATAGTGAGACCGGCGCCGTTGCCGATCACCCCGATATCCCCCTTCAGTTCAACGTAGGAGAAGCCGTGCTTCTCGGCTTCCCGTTCCCTCTCGGTGAGGTCCCGGTTCAGGGTGATACCCTGGCGGGAAAGGGCGTTGTCATCGATGATCAGTTTTGCATCCGCGGCAAAGATGCCATGGGGCGTTGCGACCAGGGGATTTATCTCTGCGAGCAGGGCGTCCTTTTCACAGAATACCCGGAAGAGCTGGTTGAGTATACTTCCGATCTCTTTATGTGACGACCCGAGAAGGTCCCTGAGCATGAAAGGGGGGATATCCCGCATGAGGAGGGGGAGCGAGGCCTTCCGCACCGCATCAGGATTCTCCTTTGCCAGGATCTCGATATCCACACCCCCCTGGTCAGTAAAGAGAATGAGAGCCTGTTTCGTGGAACGGTCGATGGCGATACTTGCGTAATACTCCTTCTGGATCTCGAGGTACTCCACTGCGAGCACCTCCCGGACACCCACCCCCTTGATCTCTTTTTTGAAGAGCTCCTCGAGAAGGCGCTCTCCATTCGAAGGGTTGGCCACGAGAATGCCGCCTGATTTTCCACGCCCTCCGACTTCCACCTGTGCCTTCAGTACGAACCGGTCGCCAAGTTCCCCCATCAGGGGACCAAGTTCACCAACGGAGCGTATGAGGAATCCCTTCGGGACAGGGATCCCATGCTCCCCGAATATCTTCATGGCCTCATGCTCACGCAGTTTCATTGTATCTTCCCCTTTTCTGCAAGTTCAAATCCAAGTTTCATCGCCTTCAGGTTCAGCGATTCGGTTCCTTTTGGCACCGAGTCAAGGATCGCTTTCTCGATGGCTTCCTCTCTCACCACTCGGGTGACCTTCACCAGCGCCCCAAGCATGATGATGTTTGCCACGATATCTCTTCCCAGGGTCTGCTTCGCCTCGCGGGTTGCCGGGATCTCAACGTACCTGCAGCCTGGCCGGGATTGCACAAGGGACGAGTCGAGGACCATCATCGCATCTTTCCTTGCGTGGACGCCATACTTCTCGTACCCCTCCTGGGACATGATCACGAAGATATCAGGGTCGGTCACCTTCGGGTAGAGGATCGGCTCGTCGTCGATGATCACGGCACTCATGGACGCCCCGCCCCGTGCTTCCGGTCCGTAAACCTGTGTCTGTACCGCGTAGTTGCCATCGTACATCACTGCGGCCCTGCCGAGGATCACTGCCGAGAGGATGATTCCCTGGCCGCCGAATCCAGAGAACCGTACTTCGTGCCTCATCGCTTCACCCCCATGGCCGGGCGATCACGCATGACCATGTCACCGAGGAGGATCGCGTCGGGCGGGATCGGCAGTCCTTCGTCGCGGAGCCTGTGTGCCTTCTGCACCAGGATGCCGTGGGTCTTGAAATACTCGACCTGGTCCATCACCTGGCGGAACTTGTTCCGCCTGCCGTAATTGGTGGGACACTGGACAAGAGCCTCGATGAAAGAGAAACCCGGCACTCCTAGTCCCTGATGGATCGACCGCGTCAGTTCCTTGACGTGGTACGAGGTCCACCGGGAGACAAAATTCGCCCCGGCTGCAGTGGCAAGTTCGCAGAGATCGAATGCAGGCTCCTGGGATCCATACGGGGTGGTGGTCGAGAGCGCTCCCCTCGGGGTTGTCGGGCTCCCCTGCCCGCCGGTCATCCCGTATATCTGGTTGTTCATGCAGACCACGGTGAGATCGATATTCCTCCGGCAGGAATGGATGAAGTGGTTGCCCCCGATTGCCGCAAGGTCCCCGTCCCCCGTGAAGACGACGACGTGCAGGTCCGGGTTTGCCATCTTGATCCCTGTGGCAAATGCGAGCGCCCTTCCATGGGTGGTGTGGAGTGAATCGGTCACGATGTATCCGGGAGCACGCGAGGAGCACCCTATCCCCGAGACAAAGACCGTCTCCTCCTTTTTCCAGCCCATCCGGTCAACCGCATTGAGCGTGCAGTTGATCACGGTCCCGTTCCCGCATCCCGCGCAATAGATGTGGGGGAGGCGGTCCGCCCGGAGCCAGTCGGAATATGTCATCGCCATGCCTCCATTGCCTTCTCGAGCTCTGCCGGTGTGTGGAGGGCTCCCCCGAACCTCGGGAGCGGGACCACGGGGATGCACGTATGCCGCTCGATCTCTCTTGCCATCTGACCGAGGTTCTGCTCCGGCACGAGGAAGACCTTCGCATCCGGGAATTCATCGAGAGCCTTTTCCGGGAACGGCCAGACCACGCGGAACCGGAGGTGGCCGATTCGCTTGTCAGGGTTGTCGTGGAGAACCTGCGCCACCGTTCTTGCGGGCGACCCGTAGGTGATGAAGACCACCTCGGCATCCGGGTTTGTGACCCGGTAATCGGCGATCTCGTGCCGGGCGGATTCTACTTTTTCGACCAGCCGCTTCACCAGGTCTTCGTGGAGGCTCGGGCTGGTGGCGCAGGGGTAGCCGCGCTCGTCGTGGGTGAGGCCCGTCACGTGGACGCCGTACCCCTTTCCGAACTGAGGGAACCCAGGGATCATGTCCTCGTCGGCGCGGAACGGGGGTGTGCCTTTCGTGAGGGGCTTTCGTTCTTCGCGAGGCACGCTGTCCGGGATCTCGATCCTCTCACGCATGTGGCCAATGATCTCGTCGGCCATGAGAAACGTAGGAACTCGGAACCGGTCCGCGAGGTTGAACGCGTGTACCGTCAGCTCGAACATCTCCTGCACGCTTGCGGGGGAGAGGGCGATGATGCTGTAGTCGCCATGGGAACCGAACCGGCACTGGAGCATGTCAGCCTGCGCAGACATGGTGGGTTGCCCCGTGGACGGGCCTCCCCGCTGGATGTTGACCAGAACGCAGGGGGTCTCAGTCATCACCGCAAACCCGATGTTCTCCATCATCAAGGAGAAGCCTGGACCACTCGTCGCGGTCATTGCCCTCGCGCCTGTCCAGGAAGCACCGATCACCGATGCAATCCCGGCAATCTCATCCTCCATCTGGATAAAAACCCCCCCGATCTTGGGGAGCTTTGCTGCCATGTGCTCGGCAACCTCGGTCGACGGCGTGATGGGGTAGCCTCCGAAGAAACGGCACCCCGCGGCAAGCGCACCCTCCGCACAGGCCGTGTTGCCCTGCATGAAGTCAATTCGCGTCAAAACTCGATCGCCACCTTCTGGGCCTCGCCTGGCTTCTCCTCAACCCATGAGATCGCCTGGTCAGGGCAGATCATCTGGCACATCCCGCAGAGTGTCCGGCCGTAAAGCGCCTGCAGGCGGCAGTTCGCGCAGCGTTCTGGCCTGTCCAGTACGGGGACTACGATACCGCGGGCATTCGGCTGCTTCCCGGCAGAAAAAATCCGGTACGGGCACACGAGGGTGCAGAGGTTGCACCCCTTGCACCTCCGTTCATCGATCACGAGTCTCATGCCGGCGCCTCCTTCTTTTGCGAGAACCTCTTTTTAAACTCTGCCTGCGCATTCCGGTGCACGCCCTCGAATATGTCGTTTCCGGCCGCATCTATCCCCACCACGAGGGGAAGCCGGTCAAGCTCGATGACCCACACTGCTTCTGCCATCCCGAGATCCTCGAAAAACACTCCCTTCAGGGTCATCCTTGATGCCGCGAGCGCTGCACAGCCCCCGGTGAATGCAAGGTACACCCCGCGGCCCTTCAGCTGGTCGGCCACCTGGCGGCCCATCCCCCCCTTTCCCACGAGGGCGCGGACACCTTTCTCGAGCAGGAAGCCGGAGAGCGAGTTCAGGCGGGCAGAGGTGGTGGGGCCAGCGGCAATCACCTTCTGCCCCTGGATGACCGGGCCGCAGTGGTAGATCACGGCTCCATGGGGGTCAAACGGGATGCCATCCTCCATCATTCTCAAGTGTGCCTCGTCCCGTGCAGTGTACACCGTCCCCGAGAGGGTGACGCGGTCACCGGCGCGCAGCATGAGCACCTCGTGCGAGAGAGGGGTGCAGAGGTCCATGATGCTCAACATGGAACCTCCACCGTGGCCCGGCGGCAGGCCCAGCACTGGACATTGACCGCAACAGGGAGGGACGCCGTGTGGCACCCCGCGGCCTTCACCTTGACTGCAAGCGCCGTGGTCCTCCCCCCAACACCCATCGGCCCGATGCCGAGCGCATTTACCGCTGCCAGCAGCTCCTTTTCGTAGGGCGTCATCGTGTCGATAGGCTCAAGAAGGGCCTCCTTGGCGAGCGCCGCAGCCCCGTCGAATGTCCCCCCGATCCCCACGCCGAGAATGACCGGGGGGCATGGCTTTCCACCTGCAATCAGCATCGTCTCGGCCACGAACTTCGGGATCTGTCCCCGCTCAGAGGGGAGCATCATTGCAATCCTCGACATGTTCTCTGCTCCCGCACCCTTGGGCAGCACCGTGATGGTGAGACGGTCACCCGGACGCACGTGGACCGCAGGCATCCCTGCCCCGGTATTGTCCCCGGTATTCTCCCTCGTGAGAGGGTCGACCACGTTTGGCCGGAGCGGGATCTCCCTGCTCGCCGTTCTCACCCCTTCTGCGATCGCGTGGTAAATCCCGTTGTTCAGGGGGACATGGGGCGGGATGGTGAGGTAGACCACGGGGACCCCGGTATCCTGGCAGATAGGCACCGAAAGCGCCCCCGCCATCTCAAGGTTGGCGAGGATGTTTTCGAGTTCTCCCCTGGCAATATCGCTTGTCTCGTGCTCTTTTGCGGTCAGGATGGCCTGTTTCACATCGGGAGGAAGGGTGATCTCTGCCTGCCGGAATGCCTCGCAGGTGGCACGGGTGATGGCTGCGAGGAGTGCGGGGTCCGGGGATGGGATCATGTTGGTATGAAATTTGGAGTGGACGGGAATATATATTGTGATACGGCGTGATTGGGGAGTGATGCCCAAATCCGCAAGTACCGATATGCTTCGTTGCCCGGTTCATATCATTGCCAGATTCATGCATGAGTGAACTCCTGGCAGGTCGCACTCGAAGATTTGCAGAGAGAGAATAGAGAAAAAAAAGGGATGGTATCCGGAAAAATTATGCCTGCTCGGGTGTTGGGGATTCGGGAACCTTCTTTTCTTGTATGGTGATGTAGGAGGGGGAGGGGAGTTTGTGACCGCCAGACCTGAGTGCAGTCTTTACCTGGGCAAGGTACTGAGGAGTCGTATACACCGTGAAGATCTCCTGACCGGCTGCGACACGGGCTGCAGTCCCGACCGCTTTTCCAAACGAGAGCCTCATTCCCTCTGAGACACGGTCTGCCCCGGCCCCTGTGGCCTGCTTGTTCTCACGCAGCACATGGTGGGGGTAGACACGGAGCTTCAACCGGTAGTTCATCCTTCCGAGGTCCTTTATCAGGTGGCGGTTGATGGTGATGCGTGCAGCCTCGAGTGCGGTATGGCGGATCTGGCAGGCTTCCTCCACCGCGATGCTGATGGCCATCGGGAACTCCTGGGAGAGGTTTCCCATGTCGAACTGCACCACTTTGCTGCCAGGTACCCCGCCCATGTACTCCCGCCGGGTATAGGCTTTCTTTGAGATGTTCCTGTACATCTTTCCAGGTTTTCGTACCATGACTGAAGACTCCTTGTCCCTGTCTGTGCTTTATAAAATGGGGATGTATCTTCTTAAACCTTACTGGAAAAGGCAGTTTTCTCCACGTGATCAAGGACATACCGCCGGATCCTTGCAAATTCCGCGCCTGTCCTATCCCTTGGGCGCGGGAGATCGATTTGAACCATGTCTTTGATGGTCCCCGGGCGTGCAGTGAGGACCACCACCCTGTCCGAGAGGAAAACTGCCTCGTCCACGCTGTGGGTGACAAAAATGACAGTCTTTTTGGTCTTCTCCCATATGTCCAGCAACTCCCGCTGGAGCATGTTCCGGGTCTGGGCGTCCAGTGCACCAAACGGTTCGTCCATCAGAAGGATCTGCGGGTCAATCGCAAGCGCCCTCGCAACGGCCACCCGCTGGCGCATGCCTCCCGAGAGCTCGAAGGGGTAGTTCTTCGCAAAATCGACGAGACCTACAAGTTCCAGGAACTCGAGGGCCTTCTCCCTTCTCCTCTGCTTCTCCATCCCCTTCATCTCGAGGCCAAACGCGATGTTGTCGAGCACCGTCCTCCAGGGATAGAGTGAGTATTCCTGGAATATCATTGCCATCCTTGGACAGGGGCCATCGATCCTGTTCCCGTCAAGGAGGATGGACCCTCCGGTCGCGTGGTCGAGCCCTGCAATGATCCGAAGCAGGGTGGTCTTCCCGCATCCTGATGGGCCAAGGACGGAGACGAACTCGCCGTCCGCGACCTCAAGGTTGATGTCGGAGAGGGCCTGCACCTCCGTCTTGCCTTCTCCCTGGAATGACTTGGAGAGGCCCTTCAGGACGAGGGTCATCGGCCGCACACCTCCTCTTTGGATGCCTCGACCTGTCTCATCGCTCAAGGCCCCTCCACGAGAACCATTTCTTCTCGACTTGCTTGAAGACAAAGTCAATGAGGAGGCCAATGACGCCGATCACCACCATCCCGGCGATGATCAGGTTGGTCTGGCCGAAGTTGTATGCATAGAGGATGAGGTATCCAAGCCCCTTTGAGATGCCGGGTAACCACTCCGCTGCAACCACACACATCCATGCAATACCAAAGCCTACACGCAGACCCGTCCATATGGTAGGGGCGGCCCCCGGGAGGACAACCTTTGTCATGATCTGCTGTTCCTTGGCCCCCAGCGTGGTCGCCACCTCGATCCATGTCTTCTTGACCGATCTCACCCCGTCAACCGTGTTGAGGAGGATTGGGAAGAACGCACCGATGAAGATGATGAAGACGATTGAGGTGAGCCCGATCTTGAACCATGCGAGTGCCAGCGGTACCCACGCAAGCGGAGGGATCGGCCTGAGGAGCTCAATCGTAGAGTCGAAGAAATCGTTGAGCAGGGTTGACCTCCCCATGAGGATCCCTATTGGTATTGCAACCGCTGCGGCAACGAGGAACCCGAGGCCCACGCGCTGGATGCTGACAGACGCATTCTCTACAAGGCTTCCGGTCCCGAGGGTGTATGCCGGGCTGAACGGATGTAAAAGGATAGGTATGACGGTCTCAAGGGAGGGAACTATGAATGGATTGTTGACGACCCATGATGCAACCTCCCAGCCTATGATAAGAAGTATGGGGAGGAGGAACCGGAGATACCTCATTGTCCCCTTAAGGTTATCCTTCCTTCACAGATAAACCGCTTGCTTCCAGGGAATAGCGGATCATGACGTCCTGGATGGATCCTTTGCCTGGAGCGGCGATCTTGAGCGGCTTTCCTGCAGCAGAGCGCTCCTTTGCCCATGCGACGAAACTGTTCCAGTCAGTGGCAGGGGAGTCATCTGTGACCACGACCCCGGAGCCTTCGAAATTGATCGCCATGATGATCCTGACAGGCGTCCCTTTGTCGGCCGCAGAGATTGCAGGGGGGTTTCCTACCAGCGCAAACTGGATGTTGTCTGTTGCCATCAGTTGCATTAATTGCGGGCCGGCATCGCCAGAGATCAGCTTCAGCTCGGCCACCTTTTGCCCGTTCACGATGAGGTCCGCAGTATCGGGCCTTGATGCGGCAGGGTCCCTTGGCTTGAGGGCGATTCCGTAGGTGTTGTTGAAGTACTCCCACTTCTTGATGGCCACGAAGAGCGCCGCATGGTGATCCGACATCAGGTAGCCCACTCCAACTGTGCCTCTCACCGGAGCAGGTGTCTGGATCCTCCCCTGGTCCACCATGGACTGTGCCGCTTCATACGGAGTGGGATCAAAGAGGAGTGCTTTTGAATCCGCATCAGTTGAGTCCTTCAGGGACCCGGTGAGCACCTGGAGTTCTCTTAACGCATGGACGAATTCGATGTTTGAGTCCATCCACTGATCAGTGGGCTCATTCACGAATTTCACCGTGGGGAAAGCGCGTTTGAGTACATCAACGGACGAGACCGAGATGTCACCGTAGGTGAAGTTGCCTTTTCCGGCCAGCCAGTCTGCGACGATCTCTGCACTCTCATCCGGGTGCTCCTCGAGGTACCTGGTGGCGAGGATCATCGAGGCAGTCATGGCATTGACGAGATCCGGGTGCTCTGAGATAAATTTCTCGTTGGCAGTGAAGACGCAGCAGGGGTGATCCTTCCACTTGCCTTCCGGAGGCATATCCCCCGAATACACGAGGACCTTGCCTATTCCTGCCATTGGCGGGACTTCGACGAAAGGCTGCCACGCGATATAGCCGTCAATCTGATCCGTGCCAAGAAGGGTGGGCATAGGCCCTGTCCCTTTGGTGTACGTGACGATGACATGGGCCCCTGCGGGAGGTGCCGTGGGGGTGGGGGTCCCCGAAGGAGGTGTTGGAGTGATACATCCGGCGATCAGTGCTGCGCACAACAGCATGCCGACGATTGCACACGCATGCGACATTTTCATGCACAGAGTGTACTCACCGGTGAAGATAAATTCTCCGAAAGATGACGGTTTACTATACAAATGTAATAATAAAGTATAATTATCTAACTTTTTGTGTCAATTTTTTTGACAAAAAGATAAATGATTGACCGAGAGTGGACAAAAAGATTATGAGTGGGCAGCGCAACATCTCATCCCGCGATAGATCATGCAGATCGACCCGGTAGACCGGCTGGTGAAAGCAGCGCTCATCTCTGATGAAGAGTTTGTCCATACCCTGCGAGAAGTGATGCAGCGTGACCTGCGGATAAGCGTGAGGGAGCTTGCCGAAAAGAGCGGGGTCGCGCAGAGCTCTCTTTACAAGATAGTGCATGGGAAAAGGTCCCCGAATCTCTCTACCCTGCGTGCAGTGATTCACGCGATGAGGAGGATCACCCATTCCTCCGAGGGAGAGTTCATCGGCCTGATCGCCGCCCGCCCGGTACTCGACGTGATTCAGGAGCGAAACGCGGAGGTCGACGGAAGGAAGGTCAGGGTACGTGAGTATCCCGTGCATACCATGGAAGAGGCCACGATCGCCGCGATACGTGCAGAGAGGGAGGGGGCAATGGCTATCGTCTGTGCGCCCATTGTCAGCAGCGTGATCGAGCAGCTCGTGAACGTGCCGGTCGCCACGATCATCCCGAGAGAATCAGTGCAGAGGGCAATCGAGCTCGCGGCCCGGAAGGCGTGGCTTTAATCTCATTCCAGCGTCCTATCTGTACGCGAGGTTATGGTCACGATGGATCAGGACGTGGTGCGGAGGGGACGGCTCACGGGGGAGCGGAGTGGCGAGATGATGCATTTTCTCTCTTCGATGGATGCAGACCGCTGCATCGCCGATGCGGACATCCTTGTCGATATCGCTCACGTGCTGATGCTCTCAAAGCAGAGGATCATCGCAAAAGACCAGGCAGCCAGGCTCCTCTCAGCCCTTCTTGATCTCTACGATAACGGGATTCCCGAGAGTGCTTTTGATGACCGGTTCGAGGATATCCATGCTGGGATCGAGACCCTTCTCATCGCCACGATCGGGGAGGAGGCCGGAGGGAGGCTGCATATCGGTCGTTCGAGGAACGACGAAGTCGCAACGTGCCTTCGCCTCCGGGTGAGGGAAGACATTGTGCGCCAGCTCTCCATCCTCATCCGCCTGCGGGAGACGCTGCTCACACTCGCAGAGGAGCATATCGAGAGTGTCATGCCTGGCTTTACGCACCTCCAGCACGCGCAGCCAACCACCCTTGCTCACCACTTCCTTGCCCACGAGGCTGCGTTCGGCAGGGATTTCCAGAGGCTTGCAGGGGCACTCTCCCGGGTGGACCAGTGTCCCCTCGGTGCGGCCGCATTTGCATCAACAAGTTACCCTATCCAGCGTGAGTTCGTTGCAGAACTCCTTGGGTTCGAGGGCGTGCTTGAGAATACCATGGATGCGGTATCCTCGCGCGACTTTGCCCTCGAGCTGCTCTCATCCCTCGCGGTCATGATGACGCATGGGAGCCGTCTCTGCGAGGAACTTGTAGTGTGGAGTTCCGGGTTTGCCAGGTTCGTCGAGCTTGATGACGCGTTCTGCTCGACGAGTTCGATCATGCCCCAGAAGAAGAACCCGGATACGGCGGAGGTGATGCGGGCAAAGGCCGGGTCTGTCCTTGGCTCTGCCACAGCGGCGTTCACCATCGCAAAAGCCCTTCCATTGAGCTACAACCGGGACCTGCAGGAACTCAACCCGCACCTCTGGAGGGGGATCAGCGATGCAAAACACAGCACCCGCCTCCTGGTAGACATGCTCTCTTCGGCAAGCTTCAATGTTGCAGCCATGGCAGAGGAGGCAGGAAGGGGATTCTCGACTGCAACAGACGTGGCGGACATGCTGGTCCAGTCGCATGGGTTCCCCTTCAGGACCGCGCATACCCTGGTGGGAAAGGCGATCCAGAAGGGTAGCCTCGACCTGCCCACGCTTGACCGTGCTGCAGAGGAGATGGGACTTGCCCCCCTCTCAAAGACAGGGGTTACTGCAAATGAGATCGCCGCGGCACTCGACGTGCGGGCCTGTGTCGACCGCCGAAGGGCTCGCGGGAGCCCTTCTCCGTTCTCGGTGAAAATATCCCTCTCTTCAAGGAAGACGACACTTTCGGAAGACTCCCAAATGCTCGAAGAGCGGATGTCCCATTACGCAGGAGCAATCCGCCGGCTGATCAGCGACGCGCGAAAGGAGGCGGGGGAGTGAGCGATCTCCGGTCAGGGGACCTGGTCAGGTGCTTCGTGGGAGGCTCCGAACTGAAAGGGACATATATCACCAGCCGTGACGGCATGGCAGTCCTGAAGATGGACAGCGGGTACAATATCGGGGTCTTTCCCGGCGACTGCACACTCATCGAGCGCCCTCCCCCGGTCAAACCGGAAAGAGAGGAGGTTATCCAGGACCCCTCCCTTCCCATGCTCTCCATCGTCTCCACAGGGGGAACAATCGCGAGCAGGATAGATTACCGGACCGGTGCGGTCACCAGCCAGTTCGACGCGTCTGACATCCTCCGTGCGATCCCTGGCCTGAGTGCGATCGCCCGCTACCGGACCCGCAAGCTGTATACCATCCTGTCAGAGAACATGACGCCCTCGATATGGCAGGAACTCGCGAGGGCTGTGTACGATGAGATAAAGGGAGGTGCGCGTGGAGTCATCGTCACCCATGGGACAGATACCATGGCATACTCCGCCGCCGCGCTCAGCTTCATGCTGGATACGCCAGTGCCGGTCGTCTTCGTTGGTTCGCAGAGGTCCGCGGACCGCCCCAGTTCAGACAATGTGATGAACGCACTCTGCAGTGCGAGCGTCGCGGTGGGGGATCTTGGCGAGGTGGCGGTGGTCATGCACGGGACGACGAGCGACGACCGGTGCGCAATCCACCGTGGCACGAGGGTCAGGAAGATGCACACTTCTCGGCGCGATGCGTTCCAGAGCATCGGTGTCTCACCCCTGGGATACGTCGACTATCCTTCGCTCAAGGTGACCCTCTCTCCTGGCACGCGAGGAAGGGGTGCCTGCGAGCCTGCGATCCACGACCGGCTTGAACCGGCGTGCGGCCTCCTCTACTTCAGCCCGGGCATGTCCCCCGACATGCTCAGCGCATATTCGGGATTGAAAGGGGTCGTGATTGCAGGGAGCGGGCTCGGGCACGTCAGCACCTCCCTCATACCGGCAATACGGGAGCTGGTCAATGAGGGGACCCTCGTCGTGATGACCTCCCAGTGCCTCCATGGAAGGGTCTGTGACCGCGTCTACGATACGGGCAGGGACCTGATCAGGGCAGGCGTCGTCGAAGGAGAGGACATGCTCCCAGAGACGGCACTGGTGAAACTGATGTGGGTGCTCGGAAACGAACCCGATAGCCAGAGGGCGCGCCGGATGATGCAGGAGAACCTCAAGGGGGAGTATACAAGGAGGTCTCTGCATGGAGTATGAACGCCTCGGCCTCGTTGCAGGGATCGAGATCCACCAGCAGCTGAATACGAGCGAGAAACTCTTCTGCCGCTGTCCTACGGAACTTCGACCGTTCGAAGCGCACAACGGGGAATTCTTCCGCTACCTCCGCGCGACGGAGAGCGAACTCGGCGAGATAGACCGGGCAGCGCGCGAAGAGATGAAGAACCTCCGAAAATTCCGGTACTATACCTATGACAGCACGTGCCTTGTCGAGAACGACGAGGAGCCTCCTGCTCCCCTCAATCCCGAGGCACTCGCAATCTGCCTCCAGATCGCAAAGATGTGTGGCATGACCCCGATACCCCAGGTGCACACCATGCGAAAGCTCGTCATCGACGGGTCAAACACCAGCGGGTTCCAGCGTACGGCCCTGGTCGCCGTGAACGGCACTCTCCCGAACGGCGGGGCAATCGAGACAATCTGCCTCGAGGAGGAGGCCGCCCAGAGGGTAAAGGACGAGGTCTTCTCGCTCGACCGCCTCGGAATTCCCCTGGTGGAGATCACCACCTCTCCCTGCATGCGCTCTCCCGAAGAGGTGCAGGAGATAGCCGAGTACCTCGGGATGGTGCTCCGCTCGACCGGAAAGGTGAAGAGGGGCCTTGGGACAATTCGGCAGGATGTCAACATCTCGATCCGCGAAGGAGCCCGCGTAGAGATCAAGGGCGTCCAGGAGCTGGATCTCATCGCAGAGGTTGTCAGAAGGGAGGTCCAGCGCCAGCAACGTCTCCTTTCCATCCGGCAACGGTTGAGAGAACGGGGCGCGTCTGTTTCCAGGGCACCGCAAGACGTGACAGCCCTCTTCTCCCACTCAGGCTCAAAGATACTCATGAAGGCGTCCCGGATCATGGCCGTTACACTCGCTGGGTTCGCAGGACTTGTCGGAGAAGAGATCCAGGCGGGGAGGAGGCTTGGCAGCGAACTCTCTGATTATGCAAAGAAGTGCGGAGTGGGT
The DNA here is from genome assembly GCA_018263335.1 of Methanolinea sp. Classification (GTDB taxonomy): domain Archaea; phylum Halobacteriota; class Methanomicrobia; order Methanomicrobiales; family Methanospirillaceae; genus Methanolinea_A. The sequence continues at coordinate 25,917 of JADFCY010000021.1, forward strand.
GGTATCTTCCACACCGACGAGCTTCCCGCCTACGGGGTAACCGCTGAAGAGGTTTCTGCCCTGCGCGCCGAGGTCGGGGCGGCGGATGCGGACTGCGTCGTCCTCGTGGCAGGAGATACACGACAGGTGGAGTGTGCATGCCAGCAGGTCATCCTCAGGGCCGAACATGCCCTGGAAGGAGTCCCAGAGGAGACGAGAAAGATGCTGGAAGGGGGGAGCACCTCGTACATGCGGCCGCTGCCTGGGGCAGCGAGGATGTATCCCGAGACCGATGTGCTTCCTGTGCCGGTCACTTCTGAATTCTGGGAGGAGATCCCCCGCGTCGAACTCCTGAATGCGAAGGCAGAACGCTTCAGGAGGGAACATGGCCTCGATGCGGCGGTCGCACGGCAGATGGCGTACTCCGAGCACGTGATGCTCTTTCAGAGGGCGGTGGATCTCGGCATCTCTGCGACGCTTGCTGCACGGACCCTCATCGCGACCCTGAAGGAACTCTCAAGGGATGGGCTCGATGTCCGTCCGCTCCTTGCCGATCGTGACAGGGAAGGGGTCCCCGTCCTCCCGGAAGTATTGCAGGTGCTGCTCGGCGTGAAGGATGCGCGCGTCGGCAAGGAGGCCGTCCCGGATGTCCTGAGGAGGATCATCCAGGGCGAATCCCCGGAGTCAGCGATGCAGGCAGTGGAGTCAACGGCCGCAGGGGCTGATCTCGAAGCGCTTGCGAGGAGCATCGTGCGCGAGAGGATGCCATTTGTGAGAGAGAAAGGGATGGAAGCCCTCGGTCCCCTTATGGGTGTGATGATGAAGGAAGTGAGGGGCGCAGTAGATGGCAGGAAAGTCTCGCAGGTCCTGAAGGCTGCGCTCTCGGAGGCACTCGGGGAGAAGTAACCCCGCATACTTCCCCTGGAGAGGTCCAAAGTATTAAAAGAAAGCGTTGCAAATAAATTAAGGAGTTTGCCTATGGGAAAAACAGGATCCGTACAATGGACGCAGGTGAAAGGCGTCAAGGGCCAGATTCGCCTGGTTCCAAAGTCTGAAGGGGAATTAAAAAAGCCAGGGCCGAACCAGCGGTTCAAGGCTGGCGCATCGCTGCGCACGCTTGAGCAGCTTGCGGGAGAGGGCCAGGGCGGTTACCGCGGGGGCCGCGGAGGCAGGGGCAGCCGGGGAGGCAGGGGCGGCCGCGCTTCCGAGTCGGGTCCCCAGGCAAACCCCATGGTCCGCAAAGCCATGCGGAGGCCCAAGGTCTCCGTGCTAGGCGCCAAGCAGAAATCGGGCAGATAACCACGATATATTCCCAATTTCCCCTTTTTTTCAGAGCCTTTTGCGAAGAATCCAGAAGTATCTTGTATCACCGCAGTACAGTGAAAGTATGGATCTGAAGACAGCGGTGAAGGGGTACCAGTTTGCAGAGCGGGCCAAGAGTGAACTGATCATCTCGTCGCAGCTTACTATCGCCCTGGCCGGATTCCCTGATGCCGAGCGTCCTGGCGGGAAGCGGATGCTTGTACTCCTCCTGGAGGCGGTCCGTTCAGAACTCGAATTTGCCTGGAAAGGGACCGAGATACCGGATTTCAGAAGAGCGATCAACCTTCTCTCCGAATCGATCAGCACGGTCGAGAGCGAGAATTACGGCGCGGCATCCCTGAAGATGAGCGAATCAATCAGCGCGGTCACCACTGCTGCCCAGGCAGCATGGCAGGTACTCGAAGCGAATGGACTCATCTGAATTCCTGGAATTCCTCGTATCGCGTTGCTCGGTGCGGGAGTACGACGGGAGAGAGATCCCAGGCGCAGATCTCACATTCATTCTGGACTGCGCAAGTACTGCACCGAGCGCAGGAAACCTTGAGGCCTGGGACGTCGTGGTGGTCGACGGAGAAGAGGAGCAGGAGAGGATGGCAGAGGCGGCATACGGACAGGAGCACGTGGCGAAGGCCTCGCTGCTCCTCGTCGTGTGCGCAAATTACGTGCGATCCATGTCCAGGTATGGTGATCGTGGCGTCCTGTTCGCGATAGAGGATGCGACCATCGCATGTACCTACATGATGCTTGCGGCCCACGCCAGGCGTCTGCATACCTGCTGGGTTGGTTCATTCCAGGACGAGGAGGTCCGTCAACTGCTTGACCTCCCGTCCCACGCGAGGCCCGTTGCAATCCTCTGTATCGGAGTCGGCGCTTCGCCCGGGAGTTATACAGAACGGATGCCGGTGGTGGAGCACGTGCACTATCAGTCCTGGTGAGGGATCTATCAATGCCTGATTATCGTGTAATTCTTGAAGGAGCATGGGTGGTAAAAGACGTCAGCTCGCTCGACGATGCAGTGAGCATTGCCATAAGCGAGGCTGGAAAGAGGCTGAACCCCGTAGCAGCCTATGTTGACGTGGAGGTGGGAATGCTTGCCTGCCCCTTCTGCGAGGGTGAACTGAACAGTGCCCTGGTGGTGGCTCATACCGCCCTCGTGGGGCTCCTCCTGGAGATGAAAGTCTTCAGGGCCGAGTCCCCCGAACACGCCACCCGTATCGCAAGATCAGTGATAGGAAAGGCCCTCCGCGACGTCCCCCTGGAAGTCAAGGAGGTCTGCACGCTGTGATATACGTCGTGGGTCATACGGCCGTCGATCATATCTGCAGAGTACCCAGGTTTCCCCCCAGGAACGGGTCTGCCACGATCATCGACAGGAAGATCTATTTCGGCGGGGGGGCGGCAAATATCGCCGCAGGTATTGCCAGGCTCGGTGAGCCATGTACACTCGTGAGCGCGGTGGGAGGGGATTTTCCTGGCAGCGATTATGACCGGTGGCAGAAGTCGCTTGGCCTTCACCAGCAGTTCTTCATGGTACCTGATGCCCATACCGCAACCGCATTCATGTTCACGGACGGGGAGGGAGACCAGATCACCTTCTTTGAATGGGGTGCATCCCACATCCTCTCTGACTCCGAGGCACCTGCATTACCCTTCGTACATATGGCAACGGCTGACCCGGGGTTCAATACCCGCATCGCGGAGCGCGCTACCTTCTCTACGTTTGACCCGGGACAGGACCTCCACCGTTACCGGAGGGAACAGCTCGAGTCGATCCTTTCCCACATCAATATCCTCTTTGCAAATCAGCACGAAGTAGAGAGCATGTGCCAGACCCTCGGTCTTTCGCGCGAAGCGCTTGCCGCCCGTGTCCCGCTTGCGATTTTCACGATGGGAGCCGGAGGAAGCGAGTGCATCAGAGGCAGGGACCGGCTCCATATCCCCGCATTGAAGGTCGAGATGGCAGATCCAACCGGGGCCGGTGATGCCTATCGCGCAGGATTCCTTGTGGCATTCAAAAGGGGCTATCCCCTCCTTGAGTGCTGTCGGATAGGGACGGTGACCGCCTCGTTTGCCGTCGAGGTCGTCGGCTGCCAGAACAATCTCCCCTCATGGGATGAGATGGAAGCCCGGTATCGGCGCGAATTCGGGGGTCTCCCAGAGAGAGGGCGTGGGGAAGGAGACGACCACCCGGTTTGGAAGTGATACAGTACCATGTCGGTGATGGGGGGAGAGATGAGGATCGAGCGGCTCGGGCGCTTTCTCTTCAATGCCCCGTCATGGCCAATCTCGCTTGCGCTCCTCCTGGTCCTTGGATTCATTCTCGACGGAGTCAGCCTGAAACTCGGCTCCGCCCTGTGGCTCGGGACCCTGGCATTCACGATCCCCGCGCTCTTTGCTTTTCTTTCAACAAAGCCTGCAGTGGAGATGACGGGGCGGCCCATGACCTGGAACAGGTCTGCACTCCTTGCCCTCTCCTGCACGCTTTTTGGGGTCATCATCACCCTGTCGGCGCTCACGATCTCAATCTCGATGCTCCCGCTCTTTTATGCAATATCCCTCGGGATCATCCTTGGACTGAGGCTCCTTGTCCTTGTTGCAATCGCCGATTACCGGATACCCCGCATGATCCTGCCTGCTGCAAACCAGAGCCTGACGGGGGTTGTGATGGGAGTGTTCCTCTTTTCGAAGAATTTTCTCCTCCTGGCGCTTGTCCTCCAGGTATTCTTCGGTCTTGGTTTCATCCTCCTCATCTGGGCAATCGACAGGCCACTCTACCGGACATTCCAGATCAGGGGGCTTGACTTCCTGAACTCGTTCCTTGCACACCTTACCGATGGATCAAGGGCACTTGAGGATTTCTTCCGAAAGATTGGCGAGGAGGTCACGGTGCCGCAGGTCACGATCTTCTTCCGGAGGCCCAAAAAGAAAGGGCTCATCCTTACGGTCCCAAACGTCCACCCGGGACCGATGGGCGAGATTGGGGGCGGAAACCTTCCCCGGGGGATGCAGGCAGGGTTTCAAGAGATGGTGATGGTGCCACACGGAGCTGCCACCCACGACTTCAACCTTGTGTCAGAGAGAGAGATAGAAAAGCTCGTGCAGGCAGTTGCCGGGTCCACGAGAGACCTGAAGTTCTCTCAAGATGCAACCCGGTCAGTCAGATATCAGCATGGGTCTGTCTCCATCCTCTGCCAGGTCTTTGACGAAACGCTCTTGATGGTGGGAACCAGGTCCCCTGAACGTACAGAAGACCTTGACTTCAATATCGGCATGACCATCATGTCTGAAGGCCACCGGTCGTTCCCCCATGTCGCCTTTATTGATGCCCATAACTGTTATGCCGGGGACATGACCTATGTGCTCCCGGCGACAAGGCTCGCGATGGAGTATTACCATGCAGGGGTAAGGGCAATTGACGAGACCCCGCTGATGGAGAGGTTTCCTTTCGAACTCGGAATCTCGCATGTTCAGGTCCCCTTCTCGCGCGAACAGGGGTTTGGTGACCAGGGCATCCAGATGGCAGTCGTGAAGGCAGGAGGCCAGACCACTGCCTATCTCCTCGTTGACGGCAACAACATGGAGGGTGGAGTCCGGGAAGCCATCAGGGATTTTTTACTCCAATCAGTTGATGATGCCGAAGTGATGACGACCGACTCACACGTGGTCAATACCATCAGCGGCAAGAACCCGGTCGGTCTTCATGTACCTGTATCAGAGATCATCCCTTGCGTGAACGACGCCCTCTGCCAGGCAATGGCCGACATGTCGCCGGCCGAGGCAGCGGGAAGCACTGCCTGGTGCGAGGGAATCGTCGTATTCGGGTCCCACCGAATCACCCAGATGGCAAGCACCGTGAATACGATACTCCTCTTCATCCCTGTCCTCAGCGCGGGAATGCTCTTTCTGGTCTTCCTCCTCTCGATTCTCGTCTATTTCATGATCGGTTGATCTCATGCCGCCGGATGGCCAAGAGAAGAGAGAAAGCAGGGACCAGGAATGGGGGGTGATACCCGGAAGTATCCCGTGAGAACTCCAAAGGAATGACCACCATGGTCCAGGCAGCGATATACCATTGATGCGTGAGAGTATCAGGCAACGATCAATTGGAGTATCAGCATTATCTGACACTGAACCATGTTGGTTTCACATTTTTTGTTGTATTGTCCTGTATATAAATATTTTGGAAAAACGTCACAAATCATCAATTATATTCTGCTTTAGGCAAGAATTAAGGGACTTATTATTCGGAGCGCATAACCTGTCAGGCATCCCACTGCCAATCCATGGCGCACCCGCTGCACCGCCCGATTCCTGTTGTGGCTCCACGAGAATGCCAGAACTCCGAATCAAGCCATTTCCGGAGAATCTCAAAACCCTCAATATGACGTTATCTGGCAGATCCGAGTCCAATTCACTGTCTGACGCCATGTTTACATGCAGTGAGAACAAACAGGTATGTGGTGACATCATGAGGCAGGCACCGGTATCCGTCTTTACCCGGGCAGGCATCGCCCGGCGTTCAGGAAAAGGGATCTCCATCTCGCTCGGGAACCGCACGTTCTACGTACCTCCTGACGAGGTGTGCGGACTTTTCTCTGACCGGAACGCCATGATACTCAACGACGAAGGGGAGCAGGAAGGGATGGCCTGGCTCTCCCCTGTCATGGCAAAAAAGAAGCAGGACCTGACTGCCCTTATACAGGACAGGCTCTTTCTGGTCTCATGCAGGGACCTGAATGCACTCCTCTCTGGCGAGAGGGAGGGTATCAGAGTCAGGGAATACCACACCGACCGGGCAGTATAAACCCCTCCGGAATTCATCTTTTCTCACTCCCAGGTCTCAGCAGGAGCCCCTCAGGAGAGGAGAGCCCCCGTTGATCGTGTCCTGGGACCCGAACCCCGGCATCACCAGTTTCCCTCCCCCGCATCCCTCATCCTGCATTCTTCGAAGGCCAAACACCTCCCCCCGTGGAAAAAAGGCGAAAGAAAGAAGCAGGACCGAGCGGAAGGATAAAAAGACTCCAGGTGCCATGACTATCATCCCCACACAGGACCCAATAAAATATTGAGACGTTCCTTGTCGGAGGCGGTATCTATGATGAAAATCCTGCTGGTCGATGACGACCCCGATCTGCTCGAACTCATCTGCCGTTTCCTGGAGCGGGAAGAAGAGATGCAGATAGATACCTGCATGTCCGGACCCGACGCCATCGAGGCCCTCAAGAATACTCATTACGATGCGATAGTCCTCGATTACGAGCTCCCCGGGATGAACGGCATAGATTTTCTCAAGATGGTCAAGGGCCAGGGGGATGAGACGCCCATCATAATCTTCACCGGGAAGGGCCGCGAGGAGATTGTGATAAAGGCCCTCAACTATGGAGCTGACTATTATCTCCAGAAGAGAGGTGATCCCCGGCTGAACTTCCTCGAACTCCTTTACATGATCCGGGAAGCCGTCCGAAGGCATGAATCAAGGAAGGAACTCCGCGAGAGCGAGAGGAGATTTCGGGAATCTCTCGAGAATGCCCGGCTCATCGCGTTTCAATTGGACAGGGACCTAAAAGTCACGTTCTGCAACGCCTTTCTCCTGACACTTGCAGGGTATGAAAGGGATGAAGTGGTGGGGCAGTTCTGGTCTGATATCTTCATTGCAGACCATGAGCGGGACAGGGTCAGACAGTTCTTCACATCCGCGATGGACGGCGAACTGAACGCGCTCTATTTTACCTGCAATATCAGGACAAGGGAAGGAACTATCCGCAGGATCGACCTCAACAATACCCTGCTTCGAGACGCGCAAGGAAACGTGACAGGCATATCCTGCATCGGGCAGGACATCACCGACAGGATGAAGATCGCTGAACAGAAAGAAGCGTCCGAGGAACGGCTCAAAGTACTCTTTGAGCATGCCCCCTATGCATATTTCCTCACCGACATCCGTGGGACATTCATCGACGGAAATGCAGCAGCAGAGCACCTGGTAGGATATCCCAGGAACTCGATCATCGGGAAGAATTTTCTTGAGACCGGCATCCTCTCACCAGAAGAGGTCCCTAAAGCCATCTCTCTCCTCGCACGACATGTCGAAGGTGAGCCGACGGGCCCTGAAGAGTTCGTGATCAACAGGAAAGACAAAAGCCGCGTGATCGTTGAGATCAGGAACCATCCGGTGAAAATCGGGGGAAAGACCATCGTCCTTGGATCCGCGCACGATGTGACCAGCAGGCATATTGCCGAGGAGTCACTTCGCAGGATGAATGCAAAACTCACCCTCCTGAATATCATCACACGTCACGACATCCTCAACACGGTCACCGCTCTCCTCCTCTACATCGATCTGCTCAAGGAGGACCCAAAAGACGAGGCCCAGAGAGAGACGTTTGTGAAAGTGGAACACCTCGCCCAGACCATACGGAGGCAGATCGAATTCACAAAGGTATACCAGGATATTGGGATCGAACTCCCCCAGTGGCAGTCCCTTGAGGAAGTCATCGCACGGGCGTCAGCCACTGCAAGCCTCCATGGCGCAACAGTGAGAAGCGATATCAGGGGTATCGAGATCTACGCCGATCCCCTCCTCGAGAACGTGGTGCAGAACCTCATTGATAACTCTCTTCGGCATGGAGGAGGCGTTGATTCAATCTGGATAACCTCGCTGCTTGATGAGTCCGGTATGAAGATCGTATACGAGGACAAC
>JADFCY010000022.1 GCA_018263335.1 Methanolinea sp.
GAAATGCTTGTGAGATGGGATAACTCATTCCTATTGTTGCCGGTGAGATCTTAGCCGATCTTGTGACACAACCAAAATTTTTGGGCGTCCTGCAGTTCTGCCCCGCATGAATCACATGTTCTCATTGACTATCTATCCAGAATTGTTCCCTTTTCATCTCATTAAGTTTGGGATTTTTACGAATTTGGAGAGAAATGAATTGGTAAATGCGTCATGATCCTCATGCGGGTTATGACAGGTGTTACGGATCATGGATCGGAGCGACTGCGTATGAACGTGCAATTGAAAAATACCGGGACAACCTGCTGCACTTTGAAGATACAGCAGGAGGGAAGGTTCCCCGCACGCACTCCCGGAAGGGGTGGTGACCAGGAGATGTCTGGCGCCGAATACCCGTTTGATCGCGGCAAAGGGTCGTTATATTTACGCACTGACTTGCATGATCGCCCCGTTCCTTCTCTTGGCTGTGTTCCGGGGCCAATTTTTCCCCACCGGTATTTCCCAAAGATTCACCCGGTTTTTCCCAAGGGGGCCGGCACCGCCACGTCACGGGTTCCCGGACGCGTACCTGTATTTTCCGGCGGGCACCCTGATCTCGAACCTGGCACCCTTCCCCGGCACGCCGTTCTCAGTGATCGTGATCCCGGTGATCGCAAGGATCTCGCGGGACAGGAAAAGGCCCATGCCGGTATTTTTCCCGTATCCCCTGCAGAATATCTTTTCTTTCTCCGCGGGAAGAATGCCGACCCCGTCGTCCTCGCACACGATGAAAAGACTGTCACCTTTTTCTTCCCCGGAGAACCGGATGGTCGTTACCTTTTCGCCGAACCGGACGGCATTATCCACAAGGTTGAACAATACCCTGCGGATCAGCGAATCGACAAAGATCTCCGTTCCCCTTGGGATGTCATTGATCAGGCGGACTTCACCGAGGGGGGTCTCCCCTGCAACGGAATCGACAAGGCGCCGGAGGTCCTGCCAGAGGGGGATTTCGACCCCGACACTCTCGTAATCCTTCGTAAAGCGGATAATTGCCGCGATACGGTCTGCAGCTCTTGCGATAATCCCAACCTTTTCAGAGATTCCGGGGTCTGGCTGCTCCTCCTCGATAAGGGTTGCAGAGCCTTGGATAACGGTGAGCTGGTTGGCGATATCATGCCGGGTGATGGAGGAGAGGAGGTTGAGATTGCGGTTCGCCAGGCGCAGCGCCTCCTCCACCCTTTTCGGCCCGGTGATGTCACGGCCGACGGACTGGTACCCTATGGGCCTCCCCTTTTCATCAAAGATCGCCCGGTCGCTCCACTGGTGCCACCGGACATCCCCGTCCGGCATGATGACCCGGTGCTCAATGGTTCCGACCGGGTGACCAGGGGTGAGCGATGCAAAGAACCGCCGCACCCTCTCGCGGTCATCAGGGTATATGACGGGCCGGAACACTTTACCGGTCAGCTCCTCCGGTGTCCTGCCAAAGCAGGCTGCGTACGCCCTGTTGACAAAGACATGTGTTCCGTCCGGCAGGAACCGGCAGATGAACTCAGTCTGGTCCTCGATGATGGTATGGTACAGTTCCTTACTTTTCCGCAAGTCATCCTGTGCCTGGATCCAGCTGGAGACATCGTTATAGATGGCAACGATCTCACCGCTTGTCAGCCTGTAGACCCAGTTCTCCCGCCATGTCCCGGGATCGCGGTCATCCCTGTAGATGGCGGGCGGGAAATACGCGACTTCTCCCGTCTTCCAGACCTGCTGCAACACCAAGAGAAGCCCGAAGTCCCGGACCCCCGGGAAGACGTCCGTGACACGCCTGCCGATGACCTCGTTTTTTGAGATGTGTTCAATCTCTTCTGCTTTTGGGTTAAAGTCACGGATGATGAAATCCTCCCCGTTATCGACTGCCTCGTACACCACAACGGCACTCGGCATTGTGGAAAATATCCGGCGGTACCGTTCTTCGCTTTTTCTCACCTGCTCCCGGGCATGTTTCTCCTCGGTGATGTCCCGGAACGTCCCTTCCACACCAAGAACGGACCCGTCCGGTGCATAATAGAGATGGCTGTTCGTTGAGACAAGTACGGGTGTCCCGTCCTTTCTCCGGAGGAGGACTTCGTACCTGGTCACCTTCCCGTTCCGGTAGATTTCCTGCAGGAACGCCTCCCGGTCTGCCGGGTTATAGTAAAAGTCCTCTGCAATTGGTCTTCCTATACACTCAGAAATATCATCGTACCCGAGCAGCAAAGCCCACGAATTACTTGCCCTCACGAGCCTTCCTTCTGTATCCGTCCGGTAATAGACATCCTGGATCTGGTTGAGGAGAGATGCATATTCCCTGTTTGCTTCAAGAAGCGCCTCCTCGGCCCTCTTCCGGGGTGTGATATCCAGAAGCGACGCAATGCTTTTCTGGGTACCCGGGATCAGGCTGACTGCAAGGTAAATGTGCCGGATCTCCCCCGTTCCCGTGAAAAACCTGAATTCATAGTTCTTGAGGGCCTTGTCCGGATCCGACCGCCGGAGACGGTGCTGTTTTTGCATCCGGTCCAGGTCCTCCTGTACCACAAAGTCCATCCATTTTTTCTTGTTCACGATCTCGTCCCGGGAAAGCCCGGCCAACCTGATGAACTCGGAATTTGCAAGACTGATCGTCCCATCATTCTCGATGAGGACCGTTGCCGTGCCGGTCGTCTCAAAGATGGTCCGGTAGAACCTCTCACTCTCCTGGATGGCGTTTTCAATTTCTTTCTGGGCAGTCCTGTCGATAATAATCCCGCGAAGACCAGTAATTTCTCCCCCGGAAAAAATAGGGGTCATATAAACCGTGATAGGAAAAGTGGTCCCGTCTTTCCGAAGCGCAGTGTAATCACGCGGCGGGGATGAGCGGGGCATAAGCCCTTTTCGCATCATTTCCAGGGCCTCCTTGGCTCTTTCCCGGTCTTCGGGCGCGATCATCTGGAGAGTGGACAACCCCTTCCCAAAGTCCTCATCTGTGTACCCAAACAGCTCAAACGCCACCCTGTTTGCATATGTCAGCACGCCTTCCCTGTTCATCTCGAAAATGACCACAGGCAGCAGGTCTGCCAGCTCGCGGAATCGTCTCTCGCTTTCGGCCAGGGCTGTGAGAGTCTTTTTCTTTTCGGTGATGTCCCGGATGGATTCTATCGCCCCGGCAACCCTGCCCCGCGTGTCGTACAGGGGCGCTGCCGTGAACCAGAGCGATGCACCCCTCCCCTGTTTCAAGTGGGGGAGGGTGATCTCTGCATAGAGCTTATTCCCCACCCTCCTGATGGAGGGATACTTTGCTTCTATCTCGGGGTAGTTTCCAAGCACCAGGTCGATGAGGATAGGGCGGCGTTCGTGGTAGAAGGGGAGTGCATACTCGAAATTGCCTTTCCCCAGCATATCGCTGGCAGGAACACCCGTCATCCGTTCCATGGAACGGTTCCAGGCAATCACCTTTCCGTCTGTATCGATGGCAAACGTCGCGTCAGGCAGGAACTGGACGATCTGCCGGAGCCTCTCCTCGCTCTCGAGGCGTTCCTGCCTGGCCTTGTATAATTCAACAGCCCGTGAGATCTTGCGCTCCAGTTCTGCGAACTGGGGCCGGGGATCTCCTCCTTTCTGGAGGTAAAAATCAGCACCGTTCTCAAAGGCCTCGATGACGACCTCCTCGCGGCCCTTGCCTGTAAAAATGATAAAGGGGATCGTGTTTCCCTTTCCCCGGATCTCCTTGAGAAGGGCGATGCCGTCCATCCCGGGCATCATGTAGTCAGAGACGACCACGTCGTATTGCCTGGCGTCCACCTTCTCGAGTGCCCTGGGGCCGGAATCCGCAACGTCGACCGAGATATTTCCCATTTTTTCAAGGAATATCTTTGTCAGGTCAAGGAGTGCAGGCTCGTCATCGACGTAGAGGACAGAGATCACGGATTACCACTCTCCCTTGAAGAGCGGAGGATACGGGAGGGGCAGCGGGCCTCCCCCGCCCCTGGCACAGGTAGTGTTCATTCAGGATGATACTAATATTTTTCTTTGGCAGGGAGCGGTGAATGGGAAAATTCCGGATTCTTTTTCGTCATAAAGGAAGGTCTCCTGCTTCACTTTCATCTGTGATATCCCGAATTAAGGCTTTTGGCTCTCTGGTGTGGGCAGGATTGATGAATTGTCTCCATTTTGTGAAGGCGGTCTCCCCCCACACCCCATATGCGATGCACGCCGCCTCCCCCGGACATGCCGCGGGGCTACCGCCCTCGACCCGGGGCGACCTTTCAGTCACCAATGGACCATCCTGTAATCGTTGACCGATGTTCACACGACGTATGAGAAGAGAACGGCGGCGGTTTAGTGACGTAAGTGGCACACAGATATCACACTCGGTTCAATCTCCCCATACGAAACCGCGAGGAGGTTGATTTTCAGATAAAAATTGATACGCGTAACCTCTCCATGATGGCGTCCAGCCAAACGGTCTCTGCGGTGACGGGCCGAATCTCATATCCTTAAGTTCCAAGGCAAGGGAAGCCATTGTGAACGGCTCGTGTGGATTCACTTTCGTCCAGGTCTCTCCATTGGATGGAGAAACTGAAGGAGTTCCCGGGCGAAGCGGGGGCAGAGTACCTGAAGGAATTTTCCGCAGAACCCATTTTCAAAGGGGTCTCAAAACCCGGATACACCGGCGCAATGAAAAAGGTTGCCACCAGAAGAAGGGTCAATATGGCAAAAAAATCGTGTATACATCTCGACTATTCTCGAATTTTGCCATTCAAATACTTTCAGATCGTGCCCTCCCCAAATCCGCGTGAAGTCTCTGTATCCCAGGAGAGATATCTTGCACAGCGCGGAGAGAATTGCGAGAACCCCCACACAAAACCGTAAAAGCTTTCTCTCAGCTCGTCGATTCCAGAACAATGAATTCCCTTACCGATTTCGCCCTGAACGACGAGTACAAACGCAGCCAGAGACTCGGAGACAGGCTCGCAGAGCTCGAATCCCTTATCGACTGGGAATCATTCAGACCGATCCTGCGCGATCTCTCCAGTCGCAACGGTGAGATCGGTGGACGACCAAATACCGATGAAATACTTCTGTTGAAGGTGCTGGTACTCCAATCGTTCTGCGTATTCGCAGGAAAAGAGTAGCGGTGCAGAAAGGAAAAAAAGGCAACCCCTTCGCTCCCCCGTGCAGCCAGGCATGCCCCCTCCAGTCCACCTTATGGACCACGATCTCAGAACAGCCAGCCGAACAATCCTTTGTCAGCCTGCTCTTTCTGCCCGAGGGTGAGGAGCCGGTTCTGCTCCCTTGCAAGCACCTGCACCTGTTCTTCCAGCATCACCCTTACCTGCGGGTCGCAGTCTGAACAGTTCATGAGCATCTGCGCCATCGCCTGGATGCGCTGCTGGTTCTGGTCAGCATACTGGATCATCTGTCCGGCGGCTTCGCGGTCTCCCCCAATGAGCATCCGCACAAAAGAACTCCGTGTCCTGACCTGCTGCTCTGCCCGGAGTGCGTATTCACGCGAAGTGTTGATCTCTGCTGCCAGGCGGACCAGTTCGTGGCCGGCAGTCCCGGTCAGGTTGCCTGCACTTGAGAGGGCAAAGAGGGCGAGGTCCACGTGTGCCTGTTCCCGGTCCTGGTCGTGCGAGAGGCCCTGCTCCCTCTGGTTGACCTGCTGGAGGAACACATCACGGTCTCTCTGCCTCACGATGTCGGGGCTGGTGGGCTCGACCGTTTCATCGACCCCGGTCCGGCCCTGGTCCTGGTCCCGGTCATGCTGTTGGATCTGGACGCCTGGCTGTTCGACCGTCTCCTGCTGCTTCTTCTCCTGCTCTTCATGGAGGGGCTGCGCCTGTGGGCCTTCCGGACCACTTGGTCCTGCCCCGCTGCCTGAACTCCCTGACTGGTCTCCGGCGTTTCCCCCTCCATCACCGCTGCCTCCCGACCCGCCGGACCCAGCCCCGTCCGACCCGGACGAGCCGCCGTTTCCGCTGGTTGCCATTGCCGGGATGCTGGCTGCAGAGAGCACGAGGAACCCCAGGATGAATAAGACTGATATTGTACGAATCACCGTCATCCCCATGGCGTGTATCACGCAACTATCTGTGCAGGGGAAGAGGAGAAAAATATGACCTTCCCGGTGCTGGCGGCATGGTGCCCCTGGCACATGTCGGCGACCCATGGCTCAAATGCAGATGCCCATGTGTCTTCCTGGTCGTCATATCTCCTGCGGAGCTATGCCCCGGTGTCAGATGCCATCTCTCTCACGTTTTTCCACCCGGAATCGGGCCATCGCTGTCCATTGCGGCATCAACACGCGTTCCGAGTGCTGAAATCATCTCGCGCAGCCCATCGATGATCTTTTTCATCTCTTCTCCGTCCGCTGCCGGGCTGCCCGGGCTCCCCCACTCCTTGCGCTTCAGTTCCTCGAGCGTGATATCGATCATGGCGAGGTTTGCGCGGATTGCCCGCGATGCGGGGATCGCCTTATGGTCTCTCCTGACGCCGAGATCGTCAAGGACCTGGACGAGGCGGTTCCGGATCGGCGGGATTGCTTCCCTGATCAGGACCCGACGGTCCTCCGGGATATCGGGAAAGGTACGGGGGAAGGCCGAGCCTTCCGGTGGGCCGTCCAGCACCTTCTCGATATCCTCCAGCAGGCGGTCAAGGTATTCGCACGTGACGGACAGCCAACGCTCCTGGCATTCATCCAGGGGAAACGGGTCAGGAGTCAACTCTGATCCCTCCCAACGGGACCTTCTCCCTCATGCAATCACGGACCCGGTGCTGCACGTCACCAACGAGGTCGCTGAATCCATCACCGGGTCCCCGGGGGGTTGAAAAGTGTTCCATTTATAACGGGAGAAACAAGGGAGCGGCCCTGATAAGGGGGCGGACTTTTCCCATACTCGGGACAGGAATACCTCTCTTTTGCATTCTCCCCTGGGAGCACACCCCGGCAGGCACGCGCTCCCCTCTCCCCGGCGGCCCTCCTCACGATGAATTGGGCATGCTCAAATGCCCGCGTCCATCTCTGGATTGACGCGGCCCGCGAGAACCCTGCACCCCCTGAAAGGTCAGGTTCAGGAGGGTGATTCCCCTCAATGCGGGTACGCATCAATTTTGCCTTGACCGGGGATCTCACCGTTTCACCGGATGGTCACCTGACAAAGGCCTTTCGGCCCGCATACCGTGCACTGCTGCCCATCTCCTCTTCGATCCTGAGGAGCTGGTTGTACTTCTCCACCCGCTCCCCCCTGGCCGGGGCCCCGGTCTTGAGGTGGCCGGTCCCCATGGCGACCGTGAAGTCCGCAATGAACGAGTCGACGGTCTCCCCGCTCCGGTGCGAGACCATGGCCCCCCATCCCTGGGAATGTGCCAGCTCAATGGCAGCGATGGTCTCGGTCACGGTCCCGATCTGGTTTAACTTGATGAGGACCGCATTCGCGACCCCTTCTTGGATCCCCCTCCGGATCCGGTCCACGTTGGTGACGAAGATGTCGTCTCCGACAAGTTCGACCCGGTCTCCAAGCTCCCGCGTCAGGCCCATCCAGCCGCTCCAGTCATCCTCCGCGAGCCCGTCCTCGATGACGACAATAGGATAGGTGTCGACAAGGTCGCGGTAGTAGCCGGTCATCTCGCGTGCAAGAAGAGATCTTCCTTCTGTGCGCAATTCGTACTTCCCCTCCTTGTAAAAGCCGCTCGATGCCGGGTCCAGCGCAAACCCGATCTCTCTTCCCGGGGTATACCCCGCAGCCTCGATTGCCTCGGTCATGAGGGCAAGGGGCTCTTCGTTCGAGGAGACCGCCGGTGCAAACCCCCCCTCGTCCCCGACACCGGTGCTGAACCCTTTCTTCTTGAGGATGTCACGGAGCGCCTGGTAGGTTTCGCTCCCGTAGCGGAGCGCTTCCCGGAAGTCCGGCGCACCCCACGGCACGATCATGTACTCCTGGAAATCCGACCCCTGCCAGTTGGCGTGTACTCCGCCGTTCATGATGTTCATCATCGGGACCGGCATGACCGCTTTTCCCGGCCGCTCAAGGTACCGCCAGAGGCTCATCCCTCTCGCGGCCGCGGCGGCCCGGGCGACCGCCATCGAGACCGCGAGGATCCCGTTTGCGCCGAACGTGGCCTTGTTCCTGGTCCCGTCGAGGCGGATCATCAGCTCGTCGACTGCCTCCTGGTCGGTCGCGTCAACTCCGGTCAGGGCACGGGCAATCTCGTTGTTCACATGAGTGACGGCATTCAGCACGCCCTTCCCGCGGTACCTGTGCGTGTGGTGATCGCGAAGCTCCACAGCCTCGTGGGTCCCTGTGGATGCCCCCGAGGGACAGGCCGCCCTCCCTGTCACCCCGCAGGCGAGGTGGACATCCGCCTCAACGGTGGGGTTGCCCCGCGAGTCAAGGATCTCGCGGGCATGGATCCGGGTGATTGTGGTCGTGGTCATGAACAGTTCTCTCTCTTCGATTCTGGTTGTACTTTTCCGTGGATGAACCCGATGGGTGCGATCGGGAGAGGAGCCCTCCCTCCGAGGATCGCGAGTACCTCTACCGCAAGCGCGGTGAATTCCAGGGTCGGAGCCCCGCCAAAGACCGACCTTGTGAAACCCCCTGACTGGTGGGCACATCGCCCGATGAACTCCCTGCATGCCCCCGCGTACCGGGGAGCGGTCCCCAGGAGCGCCGAGAGCCGCACCCCTGCATGCACGTCCTCGAGGTATGCGGGCCTGCTCCCAGGCCTTCCGATATACCCGTACTCGGGGTCTTCACAGGACCTAAGGAACGACAGGACTCCCTCGTTCGTATCTTGGGAACAGAGCATCGCAAGGGATTCGGCGGCACGCCAGGTGTCCTGGAGGGTGGCATTCGGCGACCCGAACCCTCCGGATTTGACCTGGAAGCCAAGGATCGCCGTCGTGATCTGGTCGCGCCATTCATCGGGCAACGGGACACCGTACAGGAAGAAAAGGGAGAGCCACGCATGGAGCGGCTCGAAGAGCGAGAGCGTCTCGATCACCCGGGTTTCCGGGGAGATGCGGGGGATGCTGCGGGTGATGAACGGGGTGATCTCATGGCGCGGGGATGCCCCGAGCAACTGGAGGGCCCGCCCGGCGAAGAATGCCGCTGCATGGGAGGGAAAGGAGCCATCACGCTCCTGGAGTCCCTGGAGGAACGCGGCGGTCTCTTCGTCACGGACCTCCTGGCCCAGGAGTGAGAGCACCTGGAGCGCGTAAAAGGTATCGCCGGCATTCGGCTCGTCCAGCCGGTAAAAGCAGTACCCCCCGGAAGGGCAGCGGCGTTCCCGGACGTATTGCACGGTGTGTGAGTGGAAAGGAGCGGTGAGCGGAGGGACCCGGCAGGTGGTATCGGGACTCATACCTTCGAAGATATATTCGGGGCGAGCACTCCGATGAGTGACTGCAGATCGCCGGACGCCTTCTGGAGAGTGCGGATACGGTCCGCGATCTCATCCGCATGCTCTTTTCGTCGCGTATAGGCTGCTTCGATGGCGCCGTACGTGGCTTCGATGGTAGTGGCGAGGTCGTCGTCGAGTTCGCGTGAGAACACCCTGAACGCGGCATCGATGTTCTGCAGAGTGGCCCACCTGAGGTTCTCGACATTGTGGACGACGAGCGTCTGGATCTCCTTTCCAATCCGTGCCCTGGCCCGCTTCTCGCGGATCGAGCGGGGGAGCGCCCTGTCGACGAGGTCCGGGGAGATGGTGCCGAGGACACCCGACCAGGACTTGCGCGATACCCAGTAGGGTTCCCGGGCAAGGACAAGGGGGCTTTGGGCCGCGGGTGCATGGTGCGGGATCTCGAAGATGGTCGATGCCGCCACCCGTATCGACTCGACCAGTGCGGCCGCCCGTTGCTGGTGGGCGGAGAGGATCGCGATCAGTTCACTGTCGAACGTCGCGGTGACAACGCCAAGGGCATGCTCGAAGTAGACCGGGATCTCCTGGGCGATTGCGTCCTCTGCGACCTGCGCATCCAGGTCCTCTGCCGTGGAGATCGCAGATGAGGCGACGCTCTCCAGGTGTTCTCGTGCGGTCTTTCTCAACCCGGCACACTGTTCCTCGAGGAGCTCGACCACGCGCCTGTGATCCCCGTTCAGGATATCCTGGGTGTGCTGGCGCTCCCTTTTTGCTTCGTCGATCTTCTTCTGGAAGAGGGCGAGGCGCTGTTCGAGGTCATTGATGGGCATCTGGAGGGACCGCATCTCGAGGTTGACCTGGAGCAGTGCGTCGGAGAGGAGGTCAAGTGCCTTTCCCCCGACTGCTTCCCTGAGGACCCTGGTCTTTTCCTGTGCCAGGAACTCGATGAGGTGCTCCGTGATGCCGGGGAGACCGCTTGCGTCAAGGAGGGCAGCATCCCCCTTCTCCTTTGCGGCGAGCGCCTGCCTGGCAGAGACAGGGAAGATCCTGCCGTCAGGCACGATCCCGGTCCGTTCCGCGAGGACCTTTCCCAGGAACGCGAGCGCAGTCTCGCGCTCTCGATCGGAGAGGTAGTCGATCTTGTTCAGCACAAAGAAGACCCGTGCCACCTTCTCCCTCACCTGGCGGAGGAACTCCACCTCGACTTCCGTGATGGGCGGGTCGGCCGAGACCAGGAAGAGCGCAGCATCGCACTGGGGGAGGAAGTTGAGGGTCATCTCGGTATTGTGCCGGTGGGTCGACCCGATCCCGGGGGTGTCGATGAGGACGACATCTCTCAGGATGGGGGAAGGGTGGGTGATCTCGACGTAGGAGACCCCTTTTATATTCTTCGGGTTGACCTCCTCTGACACGTAGCCAAGGAGCGTCCTGCTCATCCAGCTGGCGTCGGCAGAGGGATGGATCTCTTCTGTCCGCTTGTCCTGGAAATGGACGTGGATTGAGCGCTCCTGCCCGTAACGGATGAAGGTCGGGATGGCAGTGAGCGGGATGACGGAACTTGGGAGGATGTCTTCTCCCAGGAAGGCATTCAGGAGCGTGCTCTTCCCCCGCTTGAACTGCCCAAGGACGGCCAGCTGGAACCTGCCCTCAGCGAGCCGGTCCCGGAGGCCGGTGAGGGCCTGGGCCTGGGGGGCCATTGCCGGGCCAAGGCCGGCAAGGACGCCAATCCCCCTGTTCATGAGGTGGGGGAGGTCCCGGAGAGGTGAGTCCGGAACAGGGGAAGATTGGTGGTCGTGCGGTCCTGAAGCATCAGGAGGGGCACCGTGGAAGTGTGTGATCGGTTCGGGCATGAGACTCCACCTGTTATGTCAGTAATCAGCGGTCATTTGACCGGAACGGGTAGGAGTTATCAGCACGGCCTGCGGTTGTATGGTGAACTCCATCACCGGGTTCTCATTCTTATTTCTTTTACCGGGTATCATATAATTTCGCTATTGTGGGGACGGGGAGATGATCCGAGGGAGAGGACACCCGTACAATGTCTTCCTCTGCGAATATTCCGGTCCTGATCTTTTTCCCGGCCCTCTGGTCATCAGCGTTTTTCGAGCACATTTTTCCTCTTTGCATTTTCATACGTCGGACCTGTTCCGGGGGTGCGTCTCCCTGATCTCGCATTGCGCGGGTCTCCCTGACCTCTTGTGCCCGCCAAAAGCCCCCGGGATTTCTCTCTCCTCGCGAAGAGTAAAAGGAAGAGTGCATTCGCGCACTCCGGGGTGGAACAGGAGGATCTCTTTGTCGGGCACAGGCCGCCTCGCAAAAGAAGATCCTGTCCTGAATGGGAAGTGATGCACAGGCAACCTTGTAACGGAATCTTGCAAAATTGCGGTGATTTTTTGATTTTATTTCACATAAGGGCATAATTTATTCAAAAACGTTATCTAAAAAAAAATCAAATGATAGTGACTCATGGAACTACGATATCCCCGCGATACAATACGCAATATTTCCTCGGTCCTCATCCGGCACCCGGCGTTCCTCGGTGCAACAATCGGGATCCTGGCAGCGTTCTCCCAGGCGCTCCTGATCAGTGCCGGCGGGCCCGAGGCGTACGGGTTCTGCGTCGCATGCCATACCCGCGACCTGGTGAACGGCATGACCAATATTGTCGCAGGTACCAGCCTCGCCCTGGCCGCCATCTCGAAGAACTCCCTTCTTCCCGTCATGAGCGTGGCGGGGGTCCTTATCGGGGGATACATCTCGGCCACCCTTCACCGCGAGCACAGGATCAAGAAGGGAACGAGGATTGAGTACCTGTGGTACTTCCTTGCAGGCGTCGCGGTCTTAAACCTCGCGATGATATTCGGCGGGTGCCCGTACCGGGCAGCCCTCAGGACAGGATACGGCGACCTCACCGCCATTCTCTTCATCGTGGCGATGGCAGCGGGAGTGATCCTGGGAGCATACCTGATGCTCAAAAAAGCCGAGAGGGAGGACGCCTGATGGCGACCGGAATCCTTCCAAGGGAAGCCGCAATTTTCTTTGTCCCCCTCGTGACCCTTCTCCTGGGCATTCTGATCGGGTACCTTGCACAGCGATCAGGATACTGCTCGATTGGCGGGTTCCGCGACTATTTCCTGTTCCGGCACACACGTCTCCTGTCAGGGTACCTCACCCTTATCGTGGCTTCGTGTGCAGGGTACCTCCTCTTCTGGTTCCTCACCCCTGATGCGATGGAGCACTTCTTCTGGGCACTCAAGAGCGGAGTTGCCACTCCCATTCCCGGGGCACCCGGAAGCCTTGATACCACTGCATATCTCATCTTCTCGATAGTCCCCGGCTTTTTCGTCGGGTTGATCGCGGTGTTCATCGGCGGCTGCCCTATCCGCCAGACCGTCATGGCATCCGAAGGGAACTACAAGGCGGCCTGGTTCTTTGTCGGAATGTGTGTGGGTTCGGTCCTCTTTGCCGCGATCGTCTCAGGCTGGGTCGTTGCGCTGATGAGATCGCTTGGGTTTGGAGTCTGAATCGCCATGGCCTCCTCCACCTTTTTCTTCTCTGACCTGCTGTCAGGCGAACGCCTGGGCTGGGTTGGAGAGACGCTCCGTGCATCCAGAGCGACAGGCCACCTCAACACCACCGTGTTCCTCACCGGCGACGCCCTCTACAGCCTCGTTGACGCAAGGACCAGGGACTCCTGGCGGGCCCTCGCGGAGCGGGACGGCATCCGGATCGTCGCCGACGGGGACGAACTCGAACTCCACGGCCTGCAGGGTCCGGTTGCGTCCGGGTCTCCATGGGTCACGGTCGCGGGAAGCCAGGACGAGGCCCCGTTCTGGCAGTCCCTCGTCTCGTCCCTTGCCGTTGCGTGGAAGGGCACAAAGGAAGCAGGGTTTCTCCTCTGCGAAGGGCCGTACATGAGCCGGGTGACCGTCTACATGGTCAGGTTCCTCTCGGCCGTCCAGGCAGGAAGCCTTTCGCCGGAGCTCTACACCTACCTTGACGGCGTCCATGCCCTGCACAACGGCCAGCGCCCGTCCGAGTTTGAGAATATCGGGCGGGCGATCGCGGCGATCTCTGCCTCCGCGGTCCAGGCCGGCAGGGACCCCTGGTTTGCCGCCTGCTCCCGGTGTGCGACGGCGAGGGGCTACTACCAGATGAACCCCGGGACAGGGTTCTGCGAGCCCGCCTCCGCCATCGAGGAGATCGCCATCCGGCCGCTCAAAGAGATCCTCTCGCGGTTTTCCGGGAACCTGCCGGTCGTATCGTCCGCGTCGGGGGACGTGGTGCCGGAAGCGTTGCAGAAAGACCGCGTGCCGCGGCTCGTGATCTTCATCGCACGCCCCCCGTACTGCGCGGAATGGACCTTTGGGGGGCTCTCGCTTGCCCTCGCCGCTGCGATGGGCGGGATACCGGCAACAGTCGTCTTCATAGAGGACGGGGTGTACGCACTCCACGGGAGCCACCAGGTCCCCGCGAACGACAAGGTCTTCAATGTCCAGGAGATGATCGCGGTCACTACGGATGTTCCGGACCTTGAGTATTTCGTGCACGGGCCTTCGCTTGAAGGCCGGGGGGTCGACCTCTCACCCGGCTTCCCGATGATCCCTCGTATAGGAAACGAAGACCTTGCCCGGGAGCTCCTGAAAGCGGAGCGCGAGGGTGCCGCATCACGGCTCATATTCTTTTAAAAATAGAGGGGAGACTGACATGACTGAACCAATGGATTTCACCGAACTGACCTGCACGAACCTGATGATCAAGTTGAAGATCCTGCTGAACAAGCTCCCACAGGGCGACCGTGTCGCCTTCTTTGCAACGAGGGAGCAGGTGGACAACACGTGCTCGCCGTTTTCGGGCCAGGGATACCAGGTCTCGTGGGACCAGGAGGCAGAGAACCGGTATCTCGTCAGGCTGGGGAAGTGAAGGAAGACCGCGTGGGTCTCCGGAACCCCCTGAATTCCATACCTTTTCTGTGCGGGTTTCACGGGAGATCACGCGCCCGGTTTTTTAAACTCTCCTACTTTCGCACCCCTGACAGGAATGTCTTTGAGGGGTCCGAGTGTTATGGGTTGAGCACTCTCGATTGTCGACCAATTGTGTGAGGTTGCATAAATATCGGTGGGAAATGATATTGCAGGAAATTTTCGTAATTGGCGGAATATCCAACGATTAAAGGGGTGAGATATGGGAAAAATGAAAGAAGGATCGCGTTTCTTCATGTTGTATCCCCACCCGCAACGGGGCACGATTTCGCCTCCCGCTTCCCGCTCCGTTACCAATAGAAAAAAAGAGAAGAGGGAATGGCGCAGTTATTCCAGTCCTTTCCAAGCCCGCAGGAGCATGGCGGCCGCAACCCCCGCAAGCCCGGCACAGGCGAGGGGCGCAGCAGGCGTGGTGGTCGGCGCCGCGGTGGTTGGCACCGGCGGGATCGGCCCTGAGAATTTCTGGACCCGGTTGGCTGCCCATTCGGTCACGTAGACGTTGCCGGCGGAATCAACCGCGATCCCGGTCGGCCCGTTGAACTGGCCCGGTTCGGTCCCCTCGCTCCCCCATGCAAAGAGGAATCTGCCCGAGGCGTCGAACACCTGGACGCGGTTGTTGCCCCAGTCGGTCACGTACACGTTCCCGTCAGCGTCGGCGGCAATGTCAATCGGGTAATGGAACTCTCCTCCCCTGCTCCCGGTCCGTCCCCACTCGAGGAGAAAGGTCCCGGATGAGTCGAATTTCTGGGTCCGGTTGTTCCGGGTATCCGCGACGTAGATGCTCCCGTCAGGGCCCGCCGCGATTCCTTCAGGGTTCATGAACTCCCCCGGCCCGCTCCCCTCCGAGCCCCATGCGCTGATGAATGTCCCGTCTGGTGAAAATTTCTGGACGCGGCAGTTGTTCAGGTCGGTCACGTAGACATTGCCTGCGGCGTCAATCGCGATATCGGCGGGGAGGTTGAACTCTCCCTCGCCCGTTCCATAGGAGCCCCAGAGGTGCAGGAACGCGCCGTTCCGGTCGAAGGCCTGGACCCGGTGGTTGTAATTGTCCACCACGTACACGGTCCCGGTTGGCGCAACCGCAACGCCCGTAGGGTGGTTGAACTCACCGCCCGCATCGTACCCTGGTTCTCCCCACATCGCCAGGAAGGTGCCGTTTTTGTCGAAAACCTGGACCCTCTGGTTGCTCTCGTCGACAATGTAGATACACTCCACGCCGTCATCGACCGCGATCCCGTATGGGCCGGAAAATTCCCCGGCGCCGTCTCCATCGCCGCCCCACGTGATGATAACCCCCGGGATCCCGGAGCCTGATGCCGGGCAGAGGATTGCCGCCGCGAGGAGCAGGACTATCAATACCATATGAAATGGCCTCATTCTCTCAACTCTCCAGGGGTGGTCCCTTTCCCCGCCTGTCCATCCGGGGCATCACAGATGGGGCACTGGCGGGACCAGGTACTGTTACTCGTCAGTTCCGGGGCCAGAAAATCATTCTGGTCCTTTGCATCTTTTCATTCGGTTCAAGATATTCATTTGAGGAAAAACAGGGATGTTTCCCGATCCCCTCCAATGAAAAATATTCAGGGGATATCTATCATTATCGCTTCGTAGGCGATATCGCCGTCCGGGGCAATGACCACAATCTCGACACCAGTATCAGCGGTGACATAGAACCCGGGATTGGTCGTGAGGGTTGCCCATCTGTTTGGTTTGAGAAGGAGCGTATCTGTGACTGCCCCGACCATCATGTCATACACGAGTATCATGCCCCTCTCATGTGGGTCACCATCCACTTTCCCGGTCACTTCCCATACCAGCATCGATCCCCACGGCACCGAGATGACCATGGAATCATCATAGATGTGTTTCGTTATGGTCGTTCTATCCCACAGGTAATACGAGATCGTGCCAAGGTGTGCATTGGCATCGGCGGTGACCTGCGGTGACACGTCCTCTGTCGGCAGGGAGACTGCAATGCTCTTTAATGCGGGATACCCCGACGCACCTGCTGCCATGACAGGGGAGCAAATCACGATCATGACCAGAAGCCAGAATAGAGAATGGTTGTATGTGTTCAATCTCACACCCCCTTTCGTGTTGACCATGCAGACAATGAGATTTCATGGTCCCTCTGCTGCTGGTCAAAGAGGGAGATGACAGATGGAGGATATAATGATTGCCCGATATCGTGGACCCCGGCACATGGGCACTCCATTGTGCGGGTGAACGCCCCGTCATCTCCGACGAGCAAAAATAACAAAACGACCCGGCGTCAACATAATACCTCATGCACAGGTATGGGAATTTCTTTCTTCTCGCAGTGGTGACCGGCCTTCTCCTCGGTGCAGGCTGCCTCCAGGAACAGACCGCACCAATCCCCCCCACACCGACCCCGCTGTCAGGCCACGCGGCCATGCAGCAGGTGCTTGGGAATATGACTGCCGGCGTGCAGTCAGCCCTCGACGGCCTTGACTTTTCCGCCTCTGATGCCGCGGGGAGCCTCAAAACGACCGGCATCTCCGGTCCGGACGCGGACGCGGTGCTCGCAAGAGCTGCGGCATCCTACCCCGCGGTCATGAACGTGATCACATATGACCCGGATGGCACCGTGCTCGCTGCAGAGCCGTCCGATGCAAAGGTCCTGGTCGGACAGAGCCTCATCGGCTACGCGATCGTGCAGAAAGCCCTCACTGAAAGACAACCCCTCATGAGCGAGCTTCTCATGCTGGCCGAGGGAGGGGACGGCGTGGTGATCGCTCACCCCGTCTTCTCCACGGACGGGAAGTTTGCCGGCGTGGTCAGCATAGCATTTTCCCCGGATGCCCTTGTCCGGCCGATCGCGGAGAGTGCCGCCTCCCAGGCGCCTTATTCCTTCATGGTCGCACAGCCGGGCGGAAGGATCCTCTATGACCCTGACCCAGAAGAGGTAGGGCGCGAGACCTTCAACGAGACGCTTTATGCGGATTTCCCGGAGATCCTCGATCTCGCCCGGCAATATGCGGCACACCGCACGGGCTACGACACCTACTCCTTCCACCGCACCGGGTCAGGGGAGGTCGTCTCGAAGGAGACATTCTGGGACACGGTGGAGCTTCACGGGACAGAGTGGCGGGTGTTTGTGACCGGGGAGATGTGAAGGGAGAATCCCCCTGGTCTTGCGGGGCGGCAAAGGGGGGGGGTCGTGCCGGCTCACGGCTCCCCTCAGATAAAATACCAGCTCCCGTCCTCCCGAATAAGCGGAGCCTGGTCGTGGGGGATCCGCGGGTAGAGCAGGAACACCGCCCGGCACCTGTGGTACTGGCACTCCCAGAGCCCCCTGTCGTTTATTCGCCTGACCAGTGACGATTTGCAGGCAGGGCAGCACACACGCGGCGGGTCATCGTGCATGCAAAAAGAGTGGCCCCATGGTGACTACAAGGTCGCCCGGGTGGGGAGTGAAAGTGTCACTGGCCCGGTGCTCTCCCGATGCGAAATGGCCACCCGCTCCCCCGCATGGATTAGGCCCTCTCTCTCCCGGCGACCATTCCGGAATGCATAAGAGATGCACGGCGGAACCACTCATCCAGGGATAAAAATGACAAGACCGACTCTCCTTCTGCTGCTGCTTGGACTGATCGCAGGAGCGGTATTCCTTGCGGGATGCACGGCCCCCGGGGTCACTGAACCCCACGCGACACCCGTTGCCACTGCACCCCCAGTGACTGCGCCCGAAGACCTGGTGTTCCTTACCGAGGACTACCCCCCGCTCAACTACGTGGAGAACGGGACGATCAAGGGGATATCCGTTGACCTGCTCCGCGGGGTAATCATGCGGATGGGCAAGACCGTCTCCTCCGATCGCATCACGGTCCTCTCGTGGTCGCAGGCCTACGAGACGGCGCTCTCCCGCAACAACACCGTGGTGTTTGCCACCGTACGGCTACCCGAGCGCGAGCACCTCTTCAAGTGGGCAGGCCCGCTCGGCTCCGACCGGAAGGTGCTCTTCTCGATGAAGGACAAATCTCCCGTGATCGCCTCTCCCGCTGACCTGGACCGCTACCGGATCGGGGTGGTCAAAGACGATTCCGCACACCTCCAGCTCCTGGGGCTCGGAGTGAACGCGTCCCGGATCACCGCCTACCCCACGGTCCGCTCACTCATCTCCGCGATGCAGGATGGGACGCTCGACCTCTGGTGCTACGGCGAGACTGTCGGGAGGTACCATGCAGGGAAAGTGACCGGCGATCCCAACGCGTTTGCGGTCGTTTACGCGCTCGAATACCAGGACCACTACTATGCCTTCAATAAGAACACCCCTGACGAGTTCGTCGCCGCGTTCCAGGCGGCCCTCGACAGCCTCAGGTACGAGCCGGACGAGGCCGGGATCACCGAGTACCAGCGGATCATGTACCGGTACCTCGGGGTCTCTTGCATGCCGGAGCCGCCCGTGTCTTCTGATCAGGTGGTATCGCTCGTACACTATACGGCAGACGCGCTGATGCAGGACGCTCCCGGGACCATCGCGCGGATCAACGCCGGCGAGCACCCGTTATGGGACCGCGAAAACCGGGCCCTCTATGTCTTTCTTTATGACACGAACGTGACCATCGTCGCGGAGGCCGACAACCCCCGCCTGATCGGGGTGAACATGAAGGGAAAGACCGATGTCGCCGGGACCCCGTTCAGGGAACAGATCGTGGAAAAGGCCCTTGCCGAGAGGACTGGCTGGGTTGACTACATCTGGATGATCCCTGACCGAAACGGCGTATATTACAAGTCGGCGTACTTCAGGCGCGTGGAGGGGAGCGATTCGGAGACCTACATCGTGGCAAGCGGGATGTATACCCCCTGTGGACCGGTGGCGTGAACCTTTAAGGTGGGAATGTATTGTAGCCCGCTGTACCTGCACCATGTCAGGGTACCTGTTCCAGTAAAGGATTGGTCAGAAGGTGACTACTTTCGCCAGGTCCAGATCGACGACCTTTTTATTTTTTATGAGTGTGAACGGAGACGGGTTCTCTCTGTTGTGGCCGCAGTATGAAAGCGTAACAAATGCCTGCATGTTGCCTGACTTGATCGCGGTTATTTCGTTCTTTTTCATGGTGATAGCCAGGTTTTCCAGCGTGACTCTCGAATTAACCCTGAACCAGTAGGTTGTCTTCCATATATCGAATGGGCCGGATTTTACAACGAAATCTACGTGGGGGAAAAATTCAGGCGCCTGTTGCTCGTACCTGGCTTTAATCTCTCGTTCTCCTTCAAGATCCTGTATCGTCACCTGGACAAGTCCGTTGCTCAGTTCCCGCGATATGCGTGTCGAGAGCTCATTGATCAACTTTTCCCGGGCACCCTTCTCACCGAGCCCCGTCTTGACCATCCAGATGCCGATCTCCCGGAAATCGTCCTTGTGGCTGTTGTTCACCAGGCCATTGACGGCTTCATCGATCTCTTTTATGTTCTCAACCGGGTTGTTTAGTACGAGGTTCATCTTTCATTCTCCTTTTTCCAGATACCTGATCTGATATCGACCGAGATACCCGAACATTCATCAGTCTTCTTCCCTGGTACGACCGGGCATTCCGTCCCGCCCCCTACCTCGACATGCACCTCCGGATCGGGGAAACGCCAATCAGGCGGCATTGGGTCTGGTGGAGCGGTCCGTCTAGGCGGCCATAAGTAGCGCCTGGCAATCATGGCGCCACCAAGGATGATGATAATGGGATAAAGAAAAAAGTCCACCGAGAATTGTGGATCGACCTTGACGGTTGCCGTCGATCTGTCTGAAGCCCCCTGGGGGTCCGATACAAGGAGCGTGACCTGGTAGGTCCCCTCTCTCTCGTAGGAATGCACGGTCACAATCCCGCTTCCGGACTCCTGATCTCCGAAATCCCAGGTGAAGGTGAGGTCCTTGTCGTCAGGATCATGGGATTGTGATCCATCGAGCGTGACCGCAAGGGGTCTTTTCCCCTGCTGTGGTGAGACCGAGATCACCGCAACAGGAGGCTTATTCCCGACTGTGATGAGTATCTCGTCCCTTTCGGTCGTTCCCTTATCGTCGGTTACTGTGAGTACTGCGGTGTACGATTTGAGATCCCGGTATATATGGGTTGTAATGGCCGTGTTCTCCCAGTAGCCGTCTCCGAAGTCCCAGTGATAGGAAACAAGTGTGCCATCGGGGTCATACGAATGCGAACCGTCGAAATTGACCGTGAGCGGCCTGGAGCCGGAAGTAGGGTCGGCGCGTGCGTCAGCAACAGGAGGCGTGTTCTCGGCGTTGACAGTAATGGAGGCAGTCCCTGACTGCTGCTCGTTGTCTGTCACCGTCAATCTCACCCTGTATATGCCGGAGCGGTGGTATGTGTGTTCGGATGTGGGTCCCATAGCTGAGGTATCATCGCCAAAGTCCCACCGGTACGAGCTGATCGATCCATCCTCGTCATAGGATTGCGTCCCCCTGAATTGCACTGTGAGCGGGGTTTTCCCTGACATGGGATTGGCATCGATGACGGCATGGGGCGGACTGTTCGTGATCGTAAACGTTGTCTCGGCAGAGTCCAGAGGACCGACGGCGCGTATGGTATAACTCCCCGGGGCTGTACCGGCAGGAACCGGGAAATCCACAGTGAAAGATCCCAGGGTGCCACTCCGAGTCATTGGAACGTTGCTCGCTCGTACGATACCGTTGAATAAAATAGTCGCCTGAGGAAACTCGACCCCATAAAGGTTGAATGAACTCCCGGTTACCTTGAGTGGGGTGCCTGCATTACCTGATGACGGCGACACCACTAAGGTCGGCATATATGCTGTGACAGATGCGGAGTCGGTGTTTCTCCCTGCGGAATTTGAGACTGTGAGAAGGACGGTATAAGTACCTGTGGAGGAGTACGTGTGCACGGGATTCCGCTGGGTTGAAGTACTCCCATCGCCGAAGTCCCAAAACCACGAAGTCGGAGATCCTGCAGAGTTATCGGTGAAATACACAGTGAGAGGCACCCGGCCCCTGCTGGGGTTCATCGTGAAGTCGGCTGTTGGAAAAGAGGCCACTGTAAACGTAGTGCTGGCTTGCCGACTATATGCGCTTGCCTGGACGGTATATGTTCCGGGGGAAGTTCCGGGAGGAACCTGGAAAGGGATTCTAAAGGAATTCCACCCAAACGTGCTGCTATAGGGATCCCAGTAGTTCCACCCGCTTGCAACGATGACACCATTAAAACGAAGCGTGACGGGAGGAGGGAACTCGATATCTCCTCCGTATGCAAACGAGCTTCCCGTCGCAGTAACCCATGTTCCTGCCACTCCGGATGACGGTGACACTGAAAGGGTGGCCGCCGCCATTCCCGGAGTAACCGCAAGGCCGGCAAGGAACATCGCAAGAAGCACCTCCCAGATGAGAAATCGTCGCAATCCCCCTGATTCGATATTGTGTATCAGATCTGGGACCAGTTCCAGATCCCTCTTTGACCTCCTGTTTCCCCCCATACATCTCTCCCAGGTGACGACCTCATTGCCGGGATTGCAGGAACCAAAGGGATATCACGACCAGCATTTGGATCTCCCATGCGAGATCTCCCGGTCTTGGAAGTATCTTCTCCTGACAGATGGGGATCTTTCAGGTGGACTATATATTATTATGCCATCCGATCTTGAACACCACAATCAGGCGCGACCTTTCTCGTAAATCGGCGTACTTCAGGCGCGTGGAGGGGAGCGATTCGGAGACCTACATCGTGGCAAGCGGGATGTATACCCCCTGTGCCGAGTAAAGAAACGAAATCCTCTTTTTTCCGGATGGATTCCTGCATCCGGGATATTCGCCGCTGACCCCGGAAGCGTTACCCTGATGCATCCTGGCAACGAACAATGATTCGCATATCCGATGGAGGAGCGCATGGAAAAGAGAACGCTTGGCCCGATGCCGTATATGAGTGTCATGCCCACGGTGCTCGTGGGTGCAAACGTCCTGGGAAAGCCCAACTACATGACTGCTGCCTGGGCGACTGTCGCGTGCATGGCGCCGCCGATGGTCTGTGTCGCGATCAACAAGGGACGCTATACCTGGAAGGGGATCGAGGAGAACCGGACCTTCTCGCTGAATGTCCCCTCCGTATCCCAGGTTGTCGAGACCGACCACTGCGGGCTCGTCTCCGGTGCCCGGGAGGACAAGTCAGCGGTATTCCGATCCGTATACGGGGTGCTCGGGACCGCCCCGATGGCCGCAGAGTGCCCGGTCAACGTCGAGTGCGAACTCTTCGAGTCCGTTGACTGCGGGAGCCACGTGCTGGTCGTCGGGAAGGTCGTGGAGATCCACGCCGCAGAGTCCTGCATCACTGACGGAAAACCTGACATCCGGAAGATCGACCCGATCATCTACGCGCAGTACACGTATTACCGCGTGGGGGACGAAGCAGGAGAGGCATTTTCTGCCGGGAAGAAGTACCAAAAGCGTTGATTCGCAGTCCTGGAACCGGCAGGATGACCCGCAACTGCCTTGAACGGACTCCGGGCAGTCTTGCCAGGCGTAGGGAGAGAACGAGCAGCGGCACACCGTCCAATTGAGTGGGGAGTCCCCGACAGATCGCAAGGCCGCCTTGGGAGGAGGTAAGATCCCGGGGGATCGATCTGGATATGGAGTATCGAGATTCCCTTGGCATTCTTCATTCACACTCATAAAACGTTTCTTTCCGACCACTCATATGCGGGACCCTCGAGTCCAGCAGAGAGAATTGACTGGACTACCCATACAATGCCAGAGCAGGATGCAGCCTGTCGCAACAATCCTTCAAGGTATCATTTCCTCATGTGGGCCAGCCGTCATTGACGATGAATCTCCCTTCACCCACAATCGAGTCCCTTAGCTCCGGATGAAGTGGCATTCATCCCTGCAGTGTGAGGACTGAGAGGTCTTTCGCGGGCCAGCCGCCGTTGGTAATAAATCTCCCTTCACCGAGGATCGAGTCCCGCAGCCCCGGATGAAGGGGCATTCATCCCTGCAGTGTGAGGACTAAGAGGGCATTCTCGGGCCAGCCGTCATTGGCAATGAATCTCCCTTCACCGAGGATCGGGCCCCTTAGCCCCGGATGAATGGGCATTTATCCCTGCAGGGTGAGGACAGAGAGGTCGTCCCAGGAGGTCTCTCCTGGACCCGGCACTAAAGAGGACCCCGCACTCCTGATCATGGTTCCCGGGATGGAAACTGGCTGAACACGGAGGATACGGGGGATCCGTGGGTGACCCGGCGAGGAGTGCACAATTCATTTATACTCCACTGGAGATTCATTCCGTATGTCAGAAAGACCGTTGGGAGTGTCCGTTCTCGGAGTCCTCTGGATCTTCATCGCATTCATATGGTTCGTCGCCGCAATCCTGGGAGTGGCCGTCCTTGCAGGACTGGGATATCCCGGCCTTGGTGCGATCGCCGGGGTGGTCCTCTTCTGCATCGCGATCGTCGACCTGCTGCTTGGAGTCGGGTGTTTCAGGGGATGGGGCATCATCTGGACTGTCGGGGTCCTCATGATGGTGGTCAACATCATATTCGGGATTATGATGCTGTTCTCTGCCTGGATTTACGGTGTGCTGAGTATCATAGTCTCGGCGATCATCCTCTGGTACTTCTTCCAACCCCAGGTGAAGGAATACTTCGGGAAGGCGTGAAAACAATTTCTCCTTTATTTTGAGGAGAGAGGGATTTGGCCTTTATTCAAAGTTTCTTCAGATGGACCCGCACAAAAATTGACTCGGAAAGTCCCGGAAAAGGGGATTGAACGGCTTTGCATGCAGGATTCAGGATACCTGAAACGACCCGGCCGGCACCGAATTCCTAATAAGCAGTCCGGACGATGTGATCCTGACGAACCCCGGGGGGAGACTTCCATAGTGCCAATGACTCGTTCCTGCATTGCCTTCACGGTGCTTGCAGTCCTGGTGCTCGTCCAGGGAGTCTCCCCGGCATCGGTCTTTCTCTCCCCTGGCCAGGTCATGCCGGGAGACCAGGTGACCATTGTGATCACAGACCTCCCGGACGCGAGCGCCTTCTCCATCCGGATTGACGGCGACTTTTCGGTGGCACAGGGGAATTTGTTCTCGTTTGGGGTCCGGGACTTTCTCCTCCCCTTTTCGCTGTACAACGGATCCATCTCTGCGATGCTCTGGAACACCGAGACCAACATACTGACGATCAGGAAGGGTGACACCGAGGTGAGGAGAGTCGGGCTCTCCCAGAACGGGGTATTCTCCACCGCTACGACGGGGACCGTACCGGGAGGGACCTACGACCTCATCTCGCTCGGGGGCACAGCGGCTCCGGGCGCCACCAATGTCGTGGCCTCCCTCTCGCTTGAGGGGACCAGGTCCGGCCCGAAAGACTCGACGATCACGTTCTTCATTGACGGGGTGACCGAGGGAAACGTCACGATCACAATTGGCGTTGACGGGGAGACCGCACTCACGCGCACCCTCCCGGTCGGAAACCCGGCCACGATCACCCCCACTCCCACCACGCCTGCCCCGACCCCGACAACACAAACCCCTGCCCCCACCACTCCTTCGCCAACACCGACCACCACAGCCAGTGCCACCCCTGTACCCACTTCGACGCCTCCAGGAAATGCCATCCACCTCAAACCGGAATGGAACTTTGTCTCGGTCCCAGGGACACTGGCCGAAGGGCATGACATGGTCGAGGCGGTCTTTGGAGGAGTCGACACTGGCGGCCGATCCATCTTCACGTACAACGGACAACACCAGGCATGGGTACAGTTGCGGTATGGGGATACCGTGCGGCTGCTTGACGGGATCTGGATTTACTCGGCGGATGAACGGGATATCCCTCTTTTCTTCGCGGCGGGCGGAGTGCCGGTACCCACGACAAAGCAGCTCTATTCCGGGTGGAACACCATCGGGTTCTCCTCCACGCAATCGATGGAGGCCCGGTATGCACTCGCGTCAGTCAATGACACCTGGTTCCAGGTCTTCGGATACGATCCGGCCCTCCAGAGGTACGAGACGTCGATTGTAAAGGACGGCCCCGGGACCCACAGCGATACCCGGCACCTCTATCCTTTCAGGGGCTACTGGGTGAAGATGAACGCGAACGGGACGCTGTATGCCATCGGAAGCTAAAAAAAGCGGCTATTTGGCCGATCTGTCGTGGGAACGATGCACGAGTTCCCGGGGGTCCGGGGTCCCCGCCTGACCTTTTGGATCGGATGAGTAAATGCGGGTTTTCTTCTCATCTCGTTCCAAAGGTGCCCTGTGGTCGTTTGAAGCCCTGACAATGCATGGAGAGGGGGGGCTATCTTAAAGGGGGAGAGCATTCCATTGGCGCATTGCGGGAGGACCCCAATTCTCCAAAGAGTGAGCTACCCTTGGTACGGTATCACAGCAAGACTCCATGGTCTGCCCGCCATCCCTGATGTTCCCGAGATTTTTTATTAAGAAACGTCCGGCTACACATGTGAGGAGGGATACCGGAACCCTCCTGCCGGAACGCAAATCTCGAACCGAGCCCCTACTCCCGGCGTGCCGGTCTCTCTGATGGTCATCCCGGTGATCGCAAGTATCTCACGGACAAAGAAGAGCCCGAAGCCGCTATGCCTGCCATATCCCCTCTGGAAGATCCTCTCCTTCTCGCTCTCGGGGATACCGATGCCGTCGTCCTCGAAGACGATGACGAGTGTCTCTTTGGTCTCATCTGCGGATATCCTGATCCTCGTCGCCTTCTCGCCGAATCGAAGGGTGTTCTCAGTCAGGTTGTAAAAGACCCTCTCCAGCATTGCATCGGCATAGACTTCGAGATCGCCGGTCTCGTCAGTATACTGAATATGCCCGAGATCGCACTGTCTGACTGCGTAGGCACTCACCTCATGCACCCGCTGCCACTGGGGTGCGGTGACCCCCAGCTTTTCATATTCCCTGGTAAATTCTATCTGGCCGATGATCGCGTCGATGATTGCAGCCTCCTTTTGAAGCAGTTCATGGACCTCCCCGCTTTGCTCGCAGCGACTGAGGAGATCGTGGTATCCCTGGAGCACGGTGATTTTGTTGAGAATGTCGTGGCGGGTGATCGAAGAGAGGAGCGCAAGCTTCTTTGCTGCTTCAGAAAGCGCCGATTCTGCCCTTTTCCTCTCCGTGACGTCACGGACAAATGTCAGCACAGTCGGCGTTCCCTCCAGATCAAAAGTGGTTGCGCTGATCTCGACCGGGATCTTCTGCCCCCCTTTTGTGATAATTTCAGTTGGATATACCTCCTGCCCGGGAACAGATGTATCCCTCACGAGAGAGTCCGCGCGTTCCCTCTCTCGACGCGTATCCAGGTCAGAAGGGGTCATCTGCAACAGTTCTTCTCGACTGTAGCCGGTCAGGCGAGATGCCCTTTCATTCACTTCGATATATTTTCCAGGCTCTCCCGCGGTCATCTCATACACGAAGATGGCATCATTCGCGTTCTGCAACAGGAGGCGGTACCGGTTCTCGCTCTCGCTGATGGCCTCTTTTGTTCTCATCTGGTCAGTGATATCTTCCAGTATCCCGTCAAAATATTCGATTGTCCCATCATCCCCGGGAACTGCAACGGCGGAGAGCCGGCCCCAGAACAGCTCGCCATTCTTCTTTTTGAGATGGAGGGCAACATTGGAGAGACGCCCATCATGCTGGAGACGGGTGGAGATCTCTCTCCTCTCTGAAGGGTCTGCATACATGTCAGACACGGGGGTATTCATGAATTCTTCAAAGGAATCGTAGCCATGCATCTTTGCAAGGATCGGGTTTGCCATGATCCGCCGCCCGTGTGGTCCTGGGGTATTCCTGAAGATCCCGACAGGAAGGTTATGCATGAAGTTATTGAGCTGCTCTTCCCTTTTCTTCAAGGCATCCTCCATCTCCTTTCGATCGGTGACATCAGTCAGGAAATTCAACGTCGCAGGTCTTCCTTCCCATATAATGAGTACAGGCCGGATCTCCACCCACCGGATGGATCCCGGTTTGCTCCTGATCCTGAACTCGTAGACTGGCGGGAGGTCCTCCCCACTGACTCTTTTCCTGTACCGGGAGATGATCATCTCGCGGTCTGCATCATGGATAAAGTCGGTAAACGGGCGCGAGAGAAGTTCTGACGACGAGTACCCGGAAATATCTGACATCTTGGGATTGACAAATTTCAGGTAATTGTCCTGCGCAACAAAGATGCCCTCGTTTGCATGTTCTACAAGGGTGCGATATTTCTGTTCGCTCTCCCTTGCACATTCAAGGGCTGCCTGCGCCCGCTCACAGGCCACCCGCAGTTCATCTTCTTTTGTCCGCAATGAGGTGATGTCCTGGAGCGTCTCGACTGCCCCGATAATGCTTCCGTTTGTATCATGGAGAGGCGCAGCAGTAAAAAAGAGCCAGGTCCCCCCTTTTATTCCGGGAAAAAAATCGGTTGCCTGGTATGCACCGTTCACAATCGGGGATTCCTGGTATTTTCCCGCATACCATCGGACAATTGCATCAATGTCGTTCTCCACGATCAGGTCAGCGAGGCATGGGCGTTCTCTGTCGTAAAACGCCCGCCAGTGGTCTTTGGTCCCTATAACATCCCCTGCCATTATTCCGGAGTATTCTTCGAGCGCACGGTTCCAGAATGCCACCTTATGGCCGCTATCAATGACGAATTGAGGAATGGGTGAACCCTGGACGATCTCGAGCATCAGGTTCCTGGAGACCCTGTCCTGGATGGACCTTTTAATTTTATGTACCAGTTCTGCGAACTGCGCTTTTGGATCGCCCCCTTTCTGGAGGTAAAAATCCGCCCCGCTGTTGAGCGCCTCGATGACCACCTCTTCCCTGCCCTTGCCGGTAAAGATGATAAACGGAGTCTGGTCTCCTCGTGACCGGAGAACCTTCAAAAACGCGATGCCGTCCATGCCCGGCATCTGGTAATCCGAGATGATGGCATCGTAATGAACAGACGCAAGTCTCTCAAGTGCTTCCTGTGCGGAGCTGGCTGTCGATACCTGGAACTCGCGTGTCCGTTCAATGGAGACCTTCACGATCTCGAGCAGGGCAGATTCATCATCGACATACAAGACTGAATACATCATACGTGCCGGTCAGGGCCTGAATACCTGGACATGTCAATGTGAACCGGGATATTAAAATTATTGGCCTTAACACACTGCAGTTTGTTCATTACAGAGCCGTTTTTTTTCACCATTTAATTTATTGTACAGCCATAATCCGGTTGAAATGTTCAACGACGGGTGAGGGATCAGCGAAATGCACGTGTCCCGTCTCATTGCTCTCTTCGTGTTGTGTGAAAAAAGAAAGGAAGATTGAGAGGCAGCCCGGGAAGGGGGTTTCCCTCCATTCCATAGGAACACTCACACTCCAAGCGCCACTCTCAGGAACTCCTGGACTTTTGGCCAGGAGTCCACTGCGGCGTTTGCGTTCTCCGGCGGAATGCCCCCGAGGTCCTCGATCATTCCGCCCGGCAGGGAAATCCTGTTCAGCTCTGTCGACTGCCACGGCGTCCGGATCATGTGTCCTGACCCCGGGTAATCGAGACGCATATCCGGGAAGGGGTGGTGGTATTCGGTGAGCCTGGCCATGATCTCTCTGCTCATCTGCGAGGAGGGCCAGACCGTGTCCTTTCCGGCCGAGAGGAGGAGGACCGGCCCGTTGATCCGCTCCACCGGGATCGTCGCGTTGCTCACCGCGGCCTCGTCAGCCAGCGCCCGCTCGTACATCGCGAGGGTCCCCCAGGGAGTCCCATTCTGTGCTGCTTCTCCCATCGAGACGAGGATGGGGTCGTCCTCACCGTACCAGATGAACGGCACGAAGGAGAGATCGCTCCCGTTCTCGGACCATGAGGATCGAGGTCCGGCGCTCCAGTCCATCGAGATCCCCTGGAAAACGACACTGCTCGGGCTGTTTGCGACCACCGCACGGACCTCAGGGTAGCGGGTGGCGGAGAGGAGGGCGAGCTCCGCTCCCTTGGATGCCCCGTAGATCGCGATATGGTCCTCCTTCACGCGGGGGTGATGGTTCAGGAACCGGACCGCGTCTCCGACAGTCTCGACTGGGATCCCCACCAGTTCCTGCGGGAGACCGGGGACCCCGAAGTAGGCGAGGGCGAGAGTCACGTATCCTTTCGACGCAAAGATGGCGGCGATCCCCTCGTTCACCCCTCCCTCCGATCCCCCGAGGTAGATGAGGGCCGGGCGGGGACTGGTGCCTTCCGGCAGAAAGAGGGTTCCATGCACCCCTGCCTCGTCGACGGGAACCCGGAAGACCCCGTCACCCATCAGCCGGCGTTCCAGGACCTGCGAGAGGTTCACCCCGGATTCGGTGCGTGCCGAGATCGTGATGAAGGAAGGGGCAGTGGTCCTCGAGAAGACGTCCGGGTGTTCGACGGGACCCGGGGCCAGTGACCAGAAGAGCCCCTGGGGGTCAACCCCGCCATAGGTCCCTTCCACCAGGGCATGGACGTCAGGGAGGACCCTGCCCTGCCGGTCGGCAACAAAGACCGCGTAAGAGCGCAGAGTCGAGTTCCTGACCTCCTGCACCGCATCTATCCGGACCCGATCGCCGGGAGCAACGCCGGTCACCGCGATCGACACCGGGTCGCCGGAGAGGACAACTGAAGGGGTGACCGAGAGTGCGGGAGCGTGGCGTAGGGTGATGCATCCCGCGGCAACGACAAAGACCACGGGTATCAGCACGACCGCCGCGGAGAGGAGCACGGGAAAGGGTTACACGATGGCATATTCTCGTATAGTTCCTGTGGAGACCATATACCGAATGGATGCGAAATCTAAGGTCTCTTCCGTCAGAGGATGTGGAAATGCATAAATAGTGTCCGAATGGTTTTTGTATTTATAATAACGAGAAAGGTGGAATCGTGAAAAAATATGTTATTCTTACCCTGTTTTTCTTGCTGATTGTCGTCTTATCAGCACAGGTATCCGCTGAAGGGCAGGCCTGGAAATTCCGCTCCGACCTCTCCAATGCCGGAGTCTACGACGATGGAGGGACGAGGCCTGAATGTGAGCTGCTCTGGAATTTTCCCACTGGAGATGACGTGGATTCCAGCGCCGCAGTCGTTGACGGGGTTGTCTATATAGGCGGACATGCATTCGACGCACGAACAGGGGAACGCCTCTGGTGGTTCAGGGAGGACTTCATCGAAGGATCCAGCCCCGCGGTTGTCGATGGCGTCGTCTATATCGGCAGCGAGGCTGGCAGGCTCTATGCATTGGACGCAGAGACCGGAACCGCCATGTGGAACTTCACGACGGGAGCAGGTATCCACTCGAGCCCCGCGGTTGCAGACGGGATCGTCTACTTCGGCAGCCAGGATCACCACGTGTACGCGCTTGACGCGGGCACAGGGGAATTGCGCTGGAACTATACCACGGGAGAGGCGGTATTCTCGAGCCCCGCAGTTGTCGACGGCGTGGTATACATCGGAAGCTGCGACAAGAACGTCTACGCGCTTGATGCCCAATCCGGTGAACTTGTCTGGAACTATACCACGGGAGGAATGGTCTATTCCAGTCCCGCGGTCGTTGACGGGCAGGTCTATATCGGGAGTTTCGATGGCCTCCTCTACGTCCTCCATGCGGACACGGGAGAGTTATCCTGGAGTTATGATGCAGGAGGGGCCATTTACTCGAGCCCCGCGGTAGCGGACGGGGTCGTCTATTTCGGGTGCAGGAACGGGTTCCTGTACGCACTCAATACCGAAGTCCCGGGTCACCGGTGGAGCCATCACGCGGGAAAGACTGTCGATTCAAGCCCGGCGGTGGCAAACGGAGTCGTGTACTTCACGGGGAAGGATGACCCCGGAGGGAGCGGTCTTT
Source organism: Methanolinea sp. (assembly GCA_018263335.1). Classification (GTDB taxonomy): domain Archaea; phylum Halobacteriota; class Methanomicrobia; order Methanomicrobiales; family Methanospirillaceae; genus Methanolinea_A. The sequence continues at coordinate 31,157 of JADFCY010000022.1, forward strand.
ACGCACTCGATGCCGCAACAGGGGAACGCCTCTGGAAGTTCAATACCACGTTTGGAACGCGGTCGAGCCCCGCGGTTGCTGACGGAACGGTGTATTTTGGCAGTAGCGACAGGGGCAGCGTCTTTGCGATCGGCGCGTCCCCCGGAGCCCCTGTGCCATACGACGACTTCGATGACAATGCATGCGATGATACCCTCTGGAACGTCATCCAGTCCGGGGGTCCGTATGCCGATGAGACGAACCAGCGGCTGGAGATCACCCTCCCGGCCGATTCATCCGGCGACAACTTCTATGCAGGGTATTCGAGCACGCACGTCCTCCGGGGGGATTTTGATGTCCAGGTCGACTACCGGCTCCTCACCTGGCCAGAGAATAACGGCGTGAGGATGGGACTCTGGATCGAGAAGAACCCTTATACTTACACTGTCGAGCGTGCAAGTTACGGGACCTCGGATGGTTTTACCGCAGGGGACCACTACACGACGAATTTTGCGGACTCGATCCTCCTCTCCGCGACAGGCGATACACAAGGAACACTCCGTCTGGTGCGGACAGGATCCCTCTTTGAGGGGTATTACCAGAACACAACTTCCGGTGAATGGCAACTCTCGCAGAGCCGCCAGGTCAACACCGTGTCTGCAGGGGAAGTGAGGTTCATGCTGAAGGCGTGGAGTCATGACTATGCCTTTTCGGACGAACCGGTAGTCGTTGCATTCGACAATTTCGTAATCAACAAGGGGACAGTCGTCCCCCCAGGGATCACTCCCCCGGCGGCAGTCACCGGCCTTGCGAACGCGACCTTCCAGCCAAACCTCATTCGCTGGGCCTGGAATGACCCGGGTGATCCAGACTTCGACCACGTCATGGTCTACCTCGACGGGGTGTTCCAGACGAACGTGACGAAGGGTGTGCAGGCCTGGACCGCAAAGGGCCTCCTCCCCTCGACTGCCTATACCATCGGGACACGGACTGTCGGGGAAAGTGGTACGATCAACGGGACCTGGGTGAACCATACGGCCACGACGAGCAGCCTTCTGGTCACGCACCTCGACCCGCCTGACACCATCGCGGGGAGTCCAGGGTTTACCCTTGATATCTTCGGTTCGGTGTTTAGCGCAGGCTCCCGTGTTCTCTGGAACGGCGATGAACAGCCAACGCAGTGTTACGATGCGGGCCACCTCTCGATCACGGTATCGTCCGACATGATCATCCGGCCGGCTGCCGTGAACATCACGGTCAGTGACCACACGACAGGCGAGGTCTCCAACCCGGTGATGTTTCGCGTAAGAGACCCATCCTCCGGCGACCGGGCCTGGAAGTTCCGGTCCGACTCCTCCAATTCTGGGGTCTACGATGACGGCGGGACGAGGCCCGGGAACGAACTGCTCTGGAAGTACATGACGGAGAGCTATTACGGCTCCAGCCCGGCAGTGGTGGATAGGGTCGTCTATGTCTGCGGGATATACGATATCAACGCCATAGACGCGCTCACGGGGAGACTCCTTTGGAGTTCTCCTGACGGAGGGGGGAGGTCCAGCCCCGCGGTCGCAGACAATGTCGTCTACGTGGGGAGCAACGACTACAACATCTCCGCATTTGACGCTTCCACGGGAGCTCTCCTCTGGAAATTCCGGACCGGGTCAGTCGTGTATTCGAGCCCTGCAGTGGCCGACGGCATCGTGTATGCCGGGAGCTGGGACTCCAATCTTTATGCGCTCGATGCGTCTACCGGAACACTTCTCTGGAAGTACCTGACAGGGGCGGAAGTGAGGTCGAGCCCCGCGGTTGCGGACGGGGTCGTCTATTTCGGGAGCGACGATTACAGAGTCTACGCACTCGATGCACACACGGGGGCCCTGCTCTGGAATTACACCACGGGCGGGGCATTGTCCCATTCCAGTCCCGCGGTTTCACAGGGTGTCGTGTACATCCAGAGCAATGACGGCAATCTCTATGCGCTTGACGCGTCCACCGGAAACGTCCTCTGGACCTATCCTGTGAGGGGGTGGGGCGACTCCTGCCCTGCAGTGGCCGACGGCGTGGTCTACATCGGGAGCGATGACGGCAATCTCTATGCCCTCGATGCAGTAACCGGGGATCTCATCTGGAAGTATGCAACAGGGAACCTGGTTCGGTCAAGCCCCTCGGTGGCAAACGGTGTTGTGTATATCGGGAACTCCGGGGGAACGGTCTACGCGCTCGATGCAGACACGGGGACGGTCCTCTGGACGTATGATACCAATGAAGGGGGATTTTCGAGCCCTGCCATTGCACATGGGGTCCTGTATATCCAGGGGTTGAACGGGTACCTCTACGCGCTCACCACGTTGCCGGACGAACCCCCTGCCAGCGTGACCGGCGCATACCCGACGACGATCAACGGGGCAGAGATCACCTGGGCCTGGACCGATCCAGGAACGCTCGGGTTCTCCCACGTCATGGTCTATCTGGACGGCGTGTTCCAGGAGAATGTGGCAGCCGGGGAAGAGACCTGGACT
>JADFCY010000023.1 GCA_018263335.1 Methanolinea sp.
TGCGAGACCGGGGTGAGCCAGATCCCGTGGTCAGGGTATTCCGACACAGTAAAAGAGGCGGTGTCGTAGAATACCGCGAAGTAGTTCCAGTTGGTGGTCGTCTTGTCCCGCACCCCTCCCAGGAACGACTTGTCCTGGTTTGTCCCGACAAGGAAGCACCCGAGCCCGGGAATACCGGTATCAACTGGCGAGATATTCACGTGCCCCCGCTCGAGGTTCAGCGTATTGAAGGGGTTGCCGGTATAGAACTGGAACGCCATCGACTCGCCGGGCGTGGCATCATCCCAGGTGAACCATGCAAACGGCGACCCCTTTGCCATCGTCAGCTTCAGCTGCTCGGTCGAATTTTTCCGGCCCAGGAGGAAGTCGATGTCCCAGTCGCCCATCCGGTCTGCGACCAGGTTATCGGGGAACGCCTCCCCCCAGCCGGGCTCGGTCGCATTCAGGTCACCGGCCGGAAACACCCGGAGGCCAGAGACCCACTGCCCCTTCTGGCTGATTTCCCGTGTCTTTGCGTCAGGAGAGAACGTCGTCGATCCCGCCGTGCAGGTGTTCGGCCCGTACTCCGCCCCGTCCGCGGCGGCAGGGATAGGCATCGAGAAGACGAGCCCCCTCACCCGCCCCTGCCCGTCCACGTTCGCGTACCGGTTACGGAATGTCAGCGAGAGCGGGTCCGCATACAGGGTCGACTGCACAAATGGGGTTGAGACCTTGACGAATGGCTCGGAGTCGGACTTTTTGTACGCCCCGGTATAATTGAGCGTGTTGTTCGGCCAGATGGTATAGCCAGCCCAGGAGTGGAGACCGTACACGAGCTGCCCGTTCCTCATACTGTCCGAGACCGGGGCGTATTCGGCGTATATTGGAGTCGGGTTAAGGCACCAGTTGCATTCAAAGAGATCGCTCCCCCGCCACCGGCAATTGTCAGCCCGTTCGGTCTGAACATACGCGTTCCCGAGTTGTATCGGGGCGGCGGTGACGAGACCTGAGAAGGTGAAACTGAGGATGAAGAAGAGGGAGAGTATTCTGAGGAGAAATACTCTTGACATGGTAACGGAGGATTCAGGGGGGATGGTATTTATAGGTTGGTAACTTGAGGGAAGGGGACATGCATGCGAGGCATACTCTTTCCAATACTCTTTTCCTCATGTATCACCTCCCAACGTCCAAGTCGCCCTCGTCAATATCGCAAATAACAAGCCACCCTGCGACCCATTCATACTCAACGCATGCGCACCGCCATTCCTCTCCTCCTTTTTACTATCCCGCTCATCTCCCTCCTTGGAGCGGGCTGCCTGTGCGAGCATAAGACGGAGGTTGCCGAAAAAGAGGTCATGCTCGCAATCCTCGGGGAAGCGTCCGGTGCCATCCAGGGTGCCCTTGACGAACTCGATACTGCCGCCTCAAAGACAGCCACGTCGCTCGAAACGACCGGGATCGCCGGGCCTGATGCGGAGGCGGTGCTCAGGGAGGGAATCGCCTCCCACCCACTTATTCTTACGATGATCACCTACGATGCGAATGGCACGGTTATCGCCGCGGAGCCCCAGAGCGTGAAGGTGCTCGTCGGGCAGGACCTCTCCGGCCAGGAGGTCGTGCAGCGGGCGCTCGCAGAGAGGGTCCCGTCGATGAGCGCCATGTTCCCCCTTGCCGAGGGCGGCGACGGAGTGGTGATCGAGCACCCGGTCCGATCGGCCGACGGGGAGTTTTCCGGCGTGCTGAGCACGATGTTCATGCCCTATGATCTGATCAGGCCGATCGCGGAGGATCAATCGAACGGGACTCCCTGCACCTTCATGGTGATCGAGACCGGGGGCCATATCCTCTACGACCCGGACCCCGACGAAGTGGGGAAGGAGACCTTTGGGGATGCCCTCTATGCACAGTTCCCGGAGATCGACCGGGTCGCCCGACATGCCGCCGCAACCCGCGCAGGGTACGACACCTACACGTTCTTTGGCACCGGGACGGATAAGGTCGTCCAAAAAGAGACCTTCTGGTCGACGGTCAGTCTCCACGGGACGGAGTGGAGGGTGATGGTGATAAGGGAGAAGTGAGGGGAAAGAGCCCTTGCGAGTGGAACGGCTGCACCGGGTGTGCAACCGATATCCCGCAAGAAGGAATCCCCGGGAACTCACCTCGCGATGCATCTTTATCTCCTTCCCGGCACCAGTATTGCCAGTATGAAAATTCCATCGGTCCTCCTCCTCGTAGTCCTCGCAATAGTTGCCTGCGGCTGCACCGACCAGGCGCCTGATGAATCCCCCACCGCCGTTACGGGGACATTCCAGGCATACACCGAGAATGCCTCCATCCCCCATATCACCGGCACATGGGCCGGGACGGGCATCGGCCACATCCAGAACGGGGGGTTCCATCAGCCAAAAGAGGTAGTATTCCACATCACTGATCAGAATGGCTATGCATTTGCCGGAAAGAAGGAGTATACGCGGCCGGATGGAAATACCCATTCCGAGGCCTTCTCCGGGGTCTTTTCTCCCGGCGGAGAAATACTGATCTGTGACAGCGGCTCCGGCTACACGATCGGGTCATTCACCGGACCGGATCGAATGGAAATGCGGTATGCCGAAGACGGGGAAGAGGCGCGAGCCTATTTCCTCCAGCTGATCAGGCAGAAGACCTGACCGCTCCCCACCTTTTTTTTCTGATCCCTCTCATCAAGAGGGGGAAGGTCCCCCGCACCCTGCCTGGCGAAATCTCCTCCACAGCTTTTTTCGTTCCCATCTGCCCGGGTCTTTGGATCAGGGCTCTTATCCTCTGGAATTTGACTCTCCCACACTCATAAATAGCCTGGTGCCTGATCTCTCCAGAGAGATGGCGGGATCATTGGACCTCGAGCCTACCGCCGCGCTTGTCATGGCGTGGGCAGAGGACCTGTACCGTGAGGGGAGTGCCGCGCTTTTCTATTCCCGGCTCGACCTCTCGGCGGGCACGCGGTTGAAAGATGAGTGCGATTCTGTCTGCCCCTGGTATCCCGAGGTGATGAAAAACAGGAAGTGGTTCATCCGCCACCTCGCGTCAGAGGCAGTATCCGGCGCACGCGGGCCCTGCCAGGTCGTCATCCTGGCGGCAGGCAAATCGCCGCTCGCACTTGAGCTGCTCGATTGCCACCCTGAGAAGATCGCGGCAATAATCGAGACGGATATTGCAGGGATGGAGGAGAAACAGGAGATATACGGGGCCGTCGCCCCCAGGGCTTCAAAGAGGATCCGGTGCGTGCATGCAGACATCTTCGACCATCGGGGAACCTTCGGGGCCATACTCGCCACGGGGATGTATGATCCCTGCCGCACAACCCTCGTCGTCTTCGAGGGCATCTCCTATTATGTCCCTCCCCGCGTGTCTTTGGGCATACTCTCCCTCTTCACATCGCGGGAGAGGAAGAATACCCTCATCCTCGACTCGCTTCTCCCCTGCCGCTTCGTTCGCGAGGACCGCAGGTATATCTCACGGGGAATCTGGGGCATCATCCACAGGAGATGCAAGTTCCAGGACACGGTCACCTACAGCCCCACAGAGATGGAAGCGATGCTCATCTCAGCAGGATGCCGGGAGGTCTGCCACCATGCGATGAACGAGATGGAACTCCTCCGGACCGGAAGAAACCAGTATTTCCCCACCGTCGAACACGGATGGATCCGGGTCTCGACGGGGAGAATTTAGGCAAAGGTCGCCATTTACCATCCTGTCGTCCACCCCGACCTCCCCTCCGGTCCTCAATTCCTGCCCGACAATGGCCTGCGCTGATCTCACCTGACGGAATGCTGAGCAGGGCCCCGCGCCTCCGCTTCACGCACAACTAATAAACCTGCGGTCCAAAAGAGTGTACTGCCACAAAAGCCGGAAAAAACCGGCTTCCTGGGGCCGGGAGGCAACACGTGCAGCTGGATTTCAAAGAGACCTGTGTCGAGGTCCTCAAGGCAATCTCCCCAATAGTGCTCGTGATCCTCCTGGTGGAGATCACCTTGATTGGCATATCTCTCGAATCACTTGCCAGGTTTCTCGCCGGGTCGCTGATGGTGGCACTTGGCTTCGTCTTCTTTTTATCCGGGGTGAAGATTGGCCTCCTCCCCATGGGCGAGGCGATAGGGTCCGAACTCCCGAAAAGTGCGTCCCTCCTGTTGATCATCGGTATCGCATTTGTCTTTGGGTTCTTTGCAACGGTTGCGGAGCCGGATGTGCAGGTGCTGAGCAGCATGATCGACATCGCATCAAACGGGGAGATTGGGCGAGTCATGCTGCTTGGGACCATCGGGATCGGGGTGGGATTCTTTGTCGCAATGGCCATGATCAGGATCGTCCTCGGTGTCCCGATCGCCTACCTCCTTGCAGCGGGGTACATCGCGGTGATCACGCTCGCCGTATGGATTCCCCCCACGTACCTCGCAATATCCTTTGACGCGGGGGGTGTCACAACCGGGCCGCTCACGGTACCGTTCATCCTGGCCCTCGGGCTCGGCGTCAGCTCGGTGCTGGGCGGCCGCTCGAGACTCTCTGACGGCTTTGGGCTGATCGGACTTGCCTCCATCGGGCCTATCCTCGGTGTGATGGTGATGGGAGTGGTTGTCGCATGATTGGTGCCGATGTGCTCCACGGACTCGACCGCCTCGTCGTGGACGTCTCGCTCGCCCTCATCCCGCTCGTGATCTTCTTCCTTGCGTTCCAGTTCCTCTACCTGAAACTGCCCGGAAGTTACGTCATCAACCTCCTGAAGGGCGTGGTCTTCACGTTCGTCGGCATGGTCCTCTTCCTCCAGGGGGTCCATATCGCATTCCTCCCGGCAGGGCAGGAGATTGGGGCATACCTGGGGGGCCTCGAGCAGAGGTGGGTCATCATCCCGTTCGGCTTCCTTGTCGGCTTCCTTGCAACCTTTGCAGAGCCCGCAGTCCGGATCCTCTGCCACCAGGTGGAGGAGGCCTCGTCGGGGTTCATCCGTGAATCGTTTCTTCTCCTCGTGCTCTCTCTCGGGGTCGCAGGATTCGTCGGGCTCGGGATGGCCAGGCTCGTGTATGACATCCCGTTCCTGCCTGTGATGATCGCGGGCTATATATGTGCCCTCCTCCTTCTCCCGTTTGCGGACAGGGATTTCATCGCCATCGCGTTCGATTCGGGGGGCGTCGCCACGGGGCCGATGGCCGTGACGTTCCTGATGGCCCTTTCTGTCGGGGCATCAGCAGTCATAGAGGGCCGAAATCCCGTCACCGACGGGTTCGGGCTGATTGCATTTATTGCACTGGCGCCGATCCTCGCGGTGCTCCTGGTCAGTATCGTATTCCATCGAAAAAGGGTGAGAAATAATGCTGTGTGAAGGGTGTAAAGAACTGATTGTGACGATTGTGAGCAAGGGCTGGGCCGAGCAGGTGATCCAGGCATCCCGGGATGCGGGTGCCGAAGGGGGGACGATCCTTATGGGCAGAGGTACCGGGATCCACGAGACCCAGAGCCTGTTAGGCATTCCGATCGAGCCTGAGAAGGAGATCGTCTTCACGGTGGTCGATCCCGAACAGACCGAGCAGGTTCTCGAGGCTATCAGCAGGGGTGCAGAACTCGAGACTCCGGGGAGAGGAATTGCCTTTGTCATCCCCCTCCAGCGTGTCGCGGGCCGCGTCCATAAATCCTGCAGGATCGATATGCAGGGGGATCACAAGGCATGAAAAGGCCTTGCTAATGCATGCGTGAAGGCTGCCCTTCTACCCCGCCGCAAGGATGAGAGGAACATCCCCGGATGTTTCCTGGAAAGGAGGATCTCCCTCGGGAACCCCGAGAGACCGCGGCCTCATGGAGAGATGGATGCCACTCGCGACCCCCGCAGCATATCCGGGAGAAGACGCGAGCCTCCGGGATTGTGGAGCAGCAGGGATGCAATGGTCAAAAGGGGCTTCTCACAAGGTTCCTTTAGCGAATCTCCCCCGTTGTTGCACCCTTTTTCCTCCCCGCCCGTGCGAGAACGACTCCGACTGCAACGGGGATCAGGAATGTCAGTGCGTAGTACAGGTAGACGTCAACCTCGTAATACGTCGCCTGGAAGAGCAGGACGATGAATAGGAAGTCGAGCACGACTGCGATCAGGGTCCACGCAATCCCGACGCCCACATAATACGGAAAATGAAGATCCCTCTCCCTGAACCACCACCAGGTGATCCCGATGGTGACAGGAGTGAATATGGCAATCATGATCCATCCCATGATACCCGCAAAGGGGGTGAAGAACAGCACCAGGGATGCAAGGTACCCGATCAGCCAGAAGAATGTCCCAAGCCCCGCGGTATCTTTGATCCACTCCTTCATGCCTGTTCTCTACGCATTCTCCCCTGTTATTGCTTGCGTGATCAGTCTGCATGAACCGGCAGTTGCCCGGTTGCAATCGACTCTCCCCTTTGGGATGGTCGTTTGGGCCCCCAATGGTGCATTGACCCCACACCGTTCATCTCGCCTCTTTCTCCTGTTGGAATGGACATCCTGCGATTCCCCCTCCAAGGCCGGAATATCCCCAATTCCAGTTCCTACCCAGGAGAGTGCCTCATAAGAGGTGCAGGAAGTTATCGCGTGCAACTTTCTTATGAGGATGACACGGGAACCCCGGCATCCCTGATCGCAGTCCGGAGGTTCACTCTCGATCCGGGGTTGATGCGTTCATCCCTCTTGGGGCGCCCTGCGCTGCCAGTGAAGATCCGGCATGGGTCCAGGAGTCGTTCTCCACCACGAGATTGGCAAACCCGCCAGGTCTTCCTCTGCCCTCCCCCTGGGTGAGCGTGACCACCCATACCCCCCGGCGATTTCAGTTCCGCATGAGATCCAGCCGTGTGAAAAAGAACGCCGAACTCTCGCGGGCCTGCACCAGGGCAATTCTTCCGGCATGGGCCGTCCGGCAAGTGTTCACAGCGTCATGCCACACCGCGATTTCTGGGGGGCTCTTCTTATGTCCATCGGCACAGGCTGTCAATCATCGTGGAACTGGAGAGGGGGCTGATATCGCCTGCGTTCATCAACACGGACCCGGATCTTCCTTCCCTCAGCCGGTGAAGAGTGCCCCTGAACGAGGCTGAACGTTCGATATCCCTGGAGTTTTTTGCAAAATGCAACGTCCCTGGAAAAAACTCCCGCATGGAAAATGTGTTGCATCACGGGCGAATGTTCAGCTGAAAACGCTTCACCTGGATCAGAAGGAGACCGCAAGGGAGAGAAGAGGATTTGGGGAGAGGGGGTCACAAAGACTTTACCGCGAGGGCAATATCCTCTTTCTTGATTGTCTTTCGTCCCGCATGCACAGCGAACTTGTTTGCTTCTTTCACGAGTTCTGCAATGTAGTCTTCTGCCTTTGCCACGAGCGCAGCCGCGCCGTCACTGCCGACACGCTCCGCTCCACTCTGTTTGGCAATCCTTACGACTGCCGCAATAGGTAAATCTGCCACCTTGATTCCCTCAATCCAATAGAGGTTTATATAGTATTTATAAATTATCCCCGGAGTGTCACCTGCACTGCGATAACCCTCAGAAGAACCTGTTCATCCGGTAGCAAAAGGGGGCCCTCCGACTGTTCCGTCACGTCTCCCCCGCATCACCCGGTTCGAAATGGCCCCGTCCGCTGGGGAGATGACTGCGAAAGGGAGCCTTGGAGAGAAAAAAGGAGAGATTTATCAGGCGTTTTTCATCTTGGCCTTTCCGACAAACCCATCCTTGCCAAGATAATAGAAATAGCCCTTCTCTTTTGCGATCTTTTCAGTACCGACCTTCTTCTTCTTCCCGGTCTTATTGTTCTTCATCGGTGCTGCCCAAACGTAGCCATCCTTCCCAAGGTAATAGAGGTAGCCGGCTTCACGCTTGATCTTCTCTTTTCCAATTTTTGTACCCATACATCAAGTTTTCTATATTGATGTTTATAAGCGTTTCGGGTCTTTGGCCTCATTCTCCTCCTTGATCCTTCAGATCACCGTGTGTGGTACGCGATCTTTCCTCCATGGGAATCCTGTATGTTGCAAAAAAGCACTTCTTCCCAACTACCCGGCCGGACACGTCTGTCTATTGGAGCCGGGGAAAAATGAACCGCTTTCGGGAGGCCTCTCCACCGTTGCCCGGTAGATATCCCCATCGTTTCCCAACACTCCTCTCACACAATATCATGGCCTCTGTCCTGCAGTGATCCGATATCTCCAAATCCTCTGGTGCAGAACGGTAACGTATGCCTGCCCCGCTCATCGGACGTAAATTCGGTATCGGAACCATTCTTCCACTTGCACCCGAGAAAACCCGGGGGATCAGGATTCTTGGGATATCTGGCTCCAGCCGCCAGCAGGCGGGCATGTCGAAGTCAGAGCGGCTCCTCCAGACTGCATTGGAACAATACGCATCATATGGATGTACAACCAGCTTCCTACGCCTGAAGGACCTGAAGATCTATGACTGTGAAGGGAATTACTCCGAGAATCCTGCATATTGCACTTACCCCTGCCAGAGCACCCTCAAGTATGCTGATGACGAGATGCAGACGGTGTATGATGCAGTCCTTGGTACGGATATCCTCATCCTTGCGACCCCCATCCGGTGGAACAATCACAGTGCGCTGGTCCAGAAATTTGTCGAGCGGATGAACTGCATCGAGAACCAGTACTCCTGGTTTGGCAATCGGATGATCCAGAAGAAAGTGGCGGGATTAATTATCATAGGGCATGTCGATGGGATCCAGCATGTTGCAGGAAATCTTCTGAACTTCTTTGCATGGTTAGGATTCCACATCCCCGATGTATCCATCGCTTCGTGGGTTGGCGAGAATGACGAGGATACCACCCGGGACTGGGAACAGATCCAGCAGAACAAGTACACGCAGGAAGACCTGCAGAATCTGATCCACAGTTCGCTTCACCTTGCGTACCGGTTGAAGATGGGCCCGGTCTGAAAGATATGAAAATACCATGAACCCGTGGCGATCACTTCCCCCGGAGTTCCTGCTCGGAACCCCTTGCACAATAGTAGGCTTTCCCAAGCCCCATCATGCCCGTAACCGGACATGTCGGGCATATGCAGCCTTTCATCACGGCCGGGCAGACGCTTTTCCCATTGAGACAGTAGAGAAGCTCGTCTTTCTCCTTCATGCACGAAGAGTAGGTTGGACATTCGCCGCAAATGCACATTGACCGGTTCTTTATCATTGCCTGCTCTTTCTCTTCGGCTGGCATTTTATCCATCTTTTCTCTCATTTCCGTGAACTTGTCCATGTGGTTCTCTCTCCCCTGCCCAGGATATGAATGAATTCTCGATCTCCTGTGAAAAATGTAACGGTGGGGCCCTGAATGCCCGTTCAATCCCGTGCCGGGTATGCTCCTGAAGAGACGCATTCGGAGAGATGCAGGGCATCTGGGGGGAGATTGACCGTCAAGTCCCCCTTTTTCCCAGTTGAATTATTCAAGACACGCCGCCTCGCACCCTTCAGGCACCCGGGTTATATCCTCAAGGAAGAGATGTGCCGTTCTTCCTCCTCCGATGAGGAAGGGAAGAATCTGAGCCATTGATCCTGCAACAACCGGGAGAGGAGACCTTCTTTATGGAACAAATGAGATGCCGTGAATTGATGAGCCCCCCGGAGTGCCAGGATAAACCGGGGAACAGCGGGTATCGTATCTCCCGATCTTCAGAAGAACGGGTCCTTCCCACTCAACTGGTATTCGATCATTGAACCTTTTGCCAGGAACACATGAATGATGCGTCCTGCAACCTCCACAATTCCTGGATTGATCGATGACTTCGCATATTCCCCCCAATTTCTTCTTGTATCATGCGCGGGATCTCTTCTCCCGGATCCTCATTTCGTGAATTGTCTTGCCCCCTGCTCTCTCCTTTCGGGGGTTATCGGGAGACCATCTGAACAGCGGCCAATTCCTCTCTTTTTCAAGTTCCCGGCCCCCTGTCCCGTCCCTTGACGTTGTGAGACCCTTTTTCCATGCACTCTCCAGGAGATGAGATGATGTCTTCCCCTGGGGCAAGGGTTCATATTCAACCCTCCGCAATGGAGAAGATTGAGCGATCAGGATATGGTCCGACAATTTTCCCGCCCTCGAATCGTCGTCAGCAGGTGCATCGAGTTTGACCCCTGCCGCTATGACGGCTCCAAAATCCCCTCCCCTGCCGTCGAACGCCTGAAGAAGTATGCCGAATGCATCCCGGTATGCCCCGAGGTCGAGATTGGCCTCGGCATCCCGAGGGCAACGGTGAGAATCGTGAGGATCGACGGTATCGACCACCTCATCCAGCCTGCCACTGGCCGGGACGTGACCGGGGAGATGACCGGCTTTGCGGCCCGGTTCCTTGACAGCCTTCCCCCTGTTGACGGGTTCATACTGAAAGGGGGATCCCCGACGTCCGGGACGAGTAACGTCCGGGTCTATCCATCCGCAGGAAAGAGCATGGCAATCGACAAATCCCCGGGGTTTTTTGCCCGGGAAGTGCTGAAGCGATACGGAGATCTCCCCATCGAAGATGAACTGCGCCTGAATCACCCGCGGATCCGTGATCACTTCTTCTCTGGGATCTTTACCCTTGCAGCGTTCCGCGATGCGGAAGCAACCGGCGACAGAGAAGCGCTGGTCACATTCCATGCAGAGAATAAACTCCTCCTGATGGCCTCCCACCAAAAGCTCATGAGGGAGATGGGCCGGCTCGTTGCAGAAAGGAGGGGAAAGGACCCGGAAGAACTGTGGAGCCAGTACCGCCGCATGCTCTGTGAGGCGCTCGCCCGGGTTCCGCGCTACACGAACCATATCAACGTCCTCCAGCATGCACTGGGGCATTTCAGGAACCGTGTCACCAGCGAGGAGAGGGAATACTGCCTCCAGCTGATTGGCCGGTACCGGGACGGCTATGCCACGCTCTCCGAGCCCCGCGACCTGCTTTTGTCCTGGGTGATCCGTTTCAGGGAAGAAAGCCTCATGGACCAGACCTTCTTTTCCCCCTATCCAATCGAGCTCGCTGACCTTCCCGAAGAGATCACTGAGCGCGGGAGGGATGTATGGAGGAGCAGGAAAAGCCCTGACACGACAGATGATCACGGCGGCACCAGGAAAAAATGAGTACTGTGACTTCCAAAAAGAGAACGGGTATTTCGAGAGGGGACGCCGTGACGCTCGTCTACCCACACCAGCTCTTCTCACAGAGCCCGGTACTCTCGAAAGCCCGGCCGGTCGTACTTGTGGAAGATCCATGGTTCTTCCGGAGGCACCGGTTCCATGCCCAGAAACTCATGTTTCACCGTGCGTGCATGCAGGCGTACAGGGATTACCTTGAACGGGAGGGATATGCGGTATCATATATCGAATCGGCAGAGATCCCGACGACTGCAGACATCTTCCTGAGGCTCTCGAAAGACGGGATAAAAGATGTCCACCTCTGCGATCCCATCGAACACGGCCTATCAGAAGAGGTGTACACCGCCTGCACGACGCATGGGATACATGCAGTCACCGAGGAGAGCCCGATGTTTTTCTGCGGGCGGGAATACCTTCTCAAGTTCTATGAGGATGGCAGAAGATTCCACCTGACCGACTTCTACATCGCGCAGAGAAAGCGCCTTCATATCCTGCTCGATGAGGAGGGAAAACCGGTGGGCAGGCGCTGGACATACGATACGCTCAACCGGGAGCCCCTGCCGGCGGATATTCCCCTGCCCGCGGTATGGCGGCCCGAATGGAACGAATACACAAGAGACGCAGCGGCATACGTGAGAGACCACTTTCCTGGTGCCCCCGGAGATCCGGCCGACTTCTCCTGGCCGGTCACGTTCGACGATGCCCACCGCTGGTTATCGGATTTTCTCATACAACGCCTGGCCCTGTTCGGCAGGTACGAGGATGCAATCCATCGCACTGAGACGTTCCTCTTCCACTCTCTGCTCAGTCCTCTCCTCAACTGCGGGTTGCTCACCCCAGGCGAGGTGGTGCACTCCACGCTTGGGTATGCCGATGCACACGAGATCCCGGTTGAGTCACTCGAGGGGTTCATCCGACAGTTGATCGGCTGGAGGGAGTATGTCAGGGCAGTCTACCTGATTGCTGGGGAACGCGAGCAGTCTTCAAACGTGTTCCGGCTTTCCCACAAGGTGCCTCCCTGCTTCTGGACCGCCAGCACCGGGATCGAGCCCGTGGATACCATCATCCGCAGGGTGATCGATCATGCCTACTGCCACCATATCGAGCGCCTCATGGTGCTCGGCAACATCATGCTCCTCGCGGAATTCCATCCTGACCAGGTCTATGCCTGGTTCTCAGAGTTGTTCATTGATGCCTATGACTGGGTGATGGTCCCCAACGTCTACGGCATGAGCCAGTTTGCGGATGGCGGGATGATGAGTTCGAAACCCTACGTATCCGGGTCCCGGTACATCCTCCGGATGAGTAACTTTGAGAAAGGCCCCTGGTGCGATCTCTGGGACGCGCTTTACTGGCGGTTCCTGTATGTCCACCGCGACGTATTCGCACACAACCCGCGGATGGCCCCTTTTATCGCGTATATCACCCGGATGCCCGAGGAGAGACGATCGGTCCTGATCGACAGGGCAGAACAGTACCTGGCCTCTATCGGGGCGTGTGAGGGAGTCCCGCAACCCTCTCCCCACAGGAAAGGCCCCGGGAGAGGCCGGTAACCCAGGTACCGCGAACCCTGGGCCTGACTTTCCTCCCGCTCACGGAGAAGGGGTCAGTTCCCCGCCCTCGTTCCTGTTCACTTCCTCTTCGATGACCCCGTCCTTCATGGAGATGATGCGGTCGAAATATCTCTTATGCCATTCCTCGTGGGAGACCATGACGATCGTCTGGTGGAGGTCCCTGTTCAGCCTCTGGAAGAGATCGAGGATGATCTTCGAGTTCTGCGAGTCCAGGTTTGCGCAGGGCTCGTCTGCGAGGAGGAGGGTAGGCCTGTTCACCAGCGCACGCGCGATCGCGACGCGCTGCTGTTCACCTCCGGACATCTCCCCCGGGAGGTGGTGGATGCGGTTGCCAAGCCCGACGAGGGTGAGGATCTCGCTGCAGGCGAGCGTGCATTCTTGGGCGGTCATGCCGCGTGCCATGGACGGGAGGTAGACGTTCTCCTTTGCGGTCAGCTCGGGAACAAGGGCATAGTCCTGGAAGACGTACCCCAGGCGGCGCAACCGGAACTGGGTCCGGGCACGCTCGTCGAGGGTGCCGGCATCGACCCCATCGATGATGATGGTGCCGCTGGTAGGACGGTCGAGGAGCCCGAACATGTGGAGGAGGGTCGACTTCCCGCTTCCGCTCGGGCCCATGATCCCCACGAAGTCGCCTTTCTGGATCTCTACCGATACGCCGTCGAGAGCCCTGACCTGGACGGCCCCCATGCCGTATATCCTTGTGAGATCGCGTCCGATGATCATGTCAGCCCCGTATTGCAGAGAGAATGTCTTCCCTTGTGGTGATCCATGCAGGGACGTACCCTGCGATCAACGAGACGATAAAGAGGCTCATCGTGGACCGGACAATCAGCGGCAGGTCCACCACCGGGGCAACCGGGCCCCCCGGGAACACGATGGGGTTTGCCGCGAGCAGCTGGAGGATGAGCAGGAGGAAGACACCCCCCATGAGCGTCCCGATGGCAAAGATGAAGAGCGCCTGGAAGAGGTATGACTTGATGATGATGGAGCGGTCGATCCCGATCGCTTTCAGGATGCCGATCTGCTTTCGCCGGTACACCGTGTTGATGAAGATCACGATGAATATGACGACGATTGCAATCACCAGGCTGACCGCGGTGCCGATGAAGTTGATGATGTTGAAGCTGCCGATGATCTGGTTCAGGAAATTGGCGGACTTCTCCTGCCACGTCCATATCTTCTCCTGGACGCCGAAAGAGAGGAGGGTGTTTCGCATCTCGTTCTCTTTTCCGGTCTCTATCGTCCGTACAAGGACCTGGTTTGCCATGTCTTCGATCCCGAACACGTCCTCGTATTCCTTTTTCGTGATGAATGCATTCGAATCGACACTGAAGGAGTTAGAGGTCACTATCCCCTTGACACGGTACTGCCGGGTCACGCCGTTATTGAAGCTGATATCCACCACCCTGCCCACACTTACGCCGCCAAGGGAGGGGACCACGTCGAGTTTCTCGTCCTCGTTGCCCGCGAGACGAAATCCCAGGACGATCTGGCCTGTATCTCCGTCGGCGAGGTACGAGCCGCTGGAGACTTTCGTTGCGATCCTGAGCACCCCCTGTTCGTCACTCGGGTTTATCGCATAGAGGACAGGGGTGACCACGTTTCCCTTGTATGAAATTGTGGCACTGGTCAGGTACCGCGGAGAGACTCCCGTGATGCCGGGGATCCGTTCGAGCTTCCTCTGGAGTTCGCTCACCTGGGTGATATACACCTGGTTCTTCTTTGGTTCGATCACCAGGTTCCCGTAGCTGTAGTCTATACTCTGCTGGTTGAAGAGCACTGCGACGCCGGTGATGATCGAGGGGAGGAAGATCAGGTTCACAAAGACCATCCCGATGATGAGGATGGTCAGGGAGAGTGTCCCTTTGTTCCCCCGGAGAATCGACCGCTTCGCGAGGAAGAAGGCGACTTTTGACTCCTCAAACATTGCCGGTTCCTGGTCTGCGGCGGAAGAGATACCAGTACGCTCCCGCTCCCGCAATCAGCAGGACGACGATTGCGCCGAGCAGCATGGGGAGGTTGTCAGTGTCGTGAACGTTCAGGTGGAGATCCTGCTGTATCCGTTCTCTTCCATAATCATCCTCGTAACTGATCGTCAGCGTGTAGGGGATGTCCCCGGCCCGGTCTGCCTGGAGGTTGAAGGGAGCTGGCGCATCGTTTCCCGGCTCTATCTTTCCGACGAAGGCCTCTCTCGTACCGCTGAGCGGGATATCGATTCTGGCATCGACCGACTTGGCATCGTCAGTGCCGGTGTTCTCGATCCTGATGATCAGGACGAACTGGTCGCCCTTCTTGATCCTGGCCGGGTCCGTCGTGACCTGCGAGATGTCAAGCCGGGCCTTTCCCCTGACGTTGATGCCAAGTGTCTCTCCCTGGCGCTGGTACGACCCGTCCGGTTCCTGGAACTCGAGGACAAGATTGACCGGGCGAATGCCAAGCGGTGATCTTTTATCGGTGGAAAATTCCATCACGACAGTATTTTTCTCGCCCGGGCCAAGTTTTGGGATGTGGATGGTGCTCGGGGTCTTTGCGGTGATCGAGGAGGTCGACGAGTTCACGGTGAGCCTGATATTGCTCGCCGCGACCTGCCCGGAATTCTCGAGCACCACCACTGCAGAGAAGTCGTCGCCCGGGACCACGCTCGCCGGCAGCTGCTTCGCGATGCTGATCCGTGGCCTCTGCTGGATCAGCACCTCGCTGTTCACGTTCACCGGGATGGGAAATTTCAGGCTCTTTGCATCAGACACCCGGATCCAGACCTCGGGGAAGTATACCCCGGTCTCTTTTGGTGCCCTGATGAGAAACGAGATCGGGATCGACTGGCCGGGCCCAAGTTCCCCGACGCGGCTGTAGCCCCCGCTGATCACCTCGATCCCCTTCCCCACCATCGTAATGCTGTCAATCGGGGCATTGATGGCCACATTGGTGGTTGTTGCACTGGTATCGGAACTGTATGACTGGGTGAGTGTTGCCTGGTCTGCGGTATTCTTCACCGTCACGGTGACGATCCCCTCTTCCCCGGGGATCAGCACCGACGGAGAGACCTGGTAATCGGTGATGATCACGGTCGGAACACTCGCGGCTGCCGGAACTGCGATGCAGAAGAGCAGGAGTAAAAGAGTCGCGACCAGCCCGATATTCGACTCTGAAGGCCACATGGGTAGAGTGTATCCCGATTGAGGTGATAAATATAGGGACACGGGCATGCAAAATGTCTGCAGGTGGCAGGGGTGGTTTACATCCGTGGTTTTTTGCACAGGACACACGCCCTTTGTTGAGACTGGGGCCGGCGGTGAACCTTGCGGCTATGCATGGGGGCCTTCCGGGGCCGGGGTACCCTTATTTCCCCAAAAGCCCTGATATGGGTAAGATGACAGATACCGTTCCCTACACGGTCATTCGCAAGGCCGGCGACATCGAGTTCAGGAAATACCCGGCGATACTCCTTGCATCGGTCAGCGGAGGGGCTGAAGAGGAGAGGTTTTCCCTCCTCTTCGCCTACATCACCGGACAGAACCGGACCAGAACAGAGATCCCCATGACAGCCCCGGTCATCACCGGGGAGAAGATCCCGATGACGTCTCCTGTGATCTCCGGGGAGGAGGTGATGTCTTTTGTGATGCCACTGGAGTACACCGAGGCATCCCTCCCTGAGCCGCTCGACTCACGCATCACCGTGAGGAAAGTGCCGGAGCGGACAATCGCCACAATCCGGTTCTCGGGGACTGCGGAGGAGAAGACTGTCCGGGAAATGACCGCCCGACTCCTTTCTGTGCTCGAACAGGAGAAGATTACGGTCATCGGAAGCCCCTTCCTGATGCGCTACAACAGTCCGTGGACACCCGGTTTTTTGCGGAGGAACGAGGTCGGTGTTGAGGTGTCAGGGATCTGAGTGGTATTCTGCTTCCAAGCAGGCATCTTATTGCATCCAGGGGGTCACTGCAAGCCGGTTTTGCTCATCGCCAGGATTGTCGCAATTCCTCACAAACGCCCGTAAATGGAACATCTCTTTCAGGGAGATACCGACAGAGTGGGGTAATTTTATGTATCCCCTGGTGCGAAGAGAATTCCAGGGGAGTGGTATTGTTCAGTCTATGTAAGAGAGAATCGGTATTGAATAAGGGAGGGGTTACACACACCCTCCCTCAAGATCCTTGTTTTATGAGAACCGGTACGAACCTTTTGGGACCAGTATCTCGAAACGGGCACCTTTGCCAGGCTCGCTGGTCTCCTGGATTGAGATGCCTGTGAGGGAGAGGATTTCACGACAGAGGAACAATCCAAGCCCTGTGTGTTTCCCATACCCCCGTTGAAACAGGTGTTCCCTGTCACGGGCACAAATGCCTGTACCGTCGTCTTCAACGATGAGAACCAGCCCATTTTCGGTTTCCTGCGAGAATATACGAATATTTCTCAAGGAAGGCCCACCATATCGGAGCGCGTTATCGATGAGGTTGTAGAATACTTTTTCAAAGAGGAGATCTGCAAATACCTGGATGTTTGACGTTTCAACATTGACAGCGACATCCCTCACCGGGAGGATGGATTTTGCCTTTTCAACGCTGTCGGCGATGTTTTGCCATTCTGGAGCGCGGATACCCATATCCTGGTAATCGCGGGTGAAATTGATCTGGCCCTCAATCGCATCGGTGATGAGATCTTCTTTCGAGACGAGTTCAGCGATGGTGTCCAAATCGGTTTCTTCCCTCAGAAGGTAAATATATCCTTTTAATGCCGTGATCTGATTGAGAATATCATGCCTTGTGATGCTCGAGAGAAGATTGATCTTCCGACTCGCAAGCGCCAGTGCGTCTTCTGCCATCTTCCGTTCGGTGATGTCTGTCACAAAGAGCAATACTCCATAAATGTCGCCTTTTTCATCACGTAACGGGAGCTTATCGGTCTGTACCCAGAGCATCTTTCCCTGGGCAGTACGCATCTGCTCTATGATGCCAAGCTTTGGTTTTCCGGAAGTGATGACCTCAAGGTCGTCCTGATAATACGTCTCTGCGAGGTCAGGAAAGAGATCATAGCAACTTTTCCCTTCGATCTCATCGATAGCCATCCCGGCAAACCTCGCACCTGCCGGATTTACACGGATGAAATTATTCTGGGTGTCCTTATACCAGATCATCGCCGGAGCGTTGTCAATAATCGTTTTCAGGTCTCTATTCAGACGGAGGAGGGCCAATTCATCCCGCTTCCTCCGTGAAATATCCCTGACAATGGAGAGCACGATCTTGCGTTTCTGTATAACCACCACATGCGCATGCACTTCGACCGGCACGATGCTTCCATCTTTCCGGCGGTGTTCAGTCTCAAAGATCGCCTGACCGAGAGTCCTTATCTCTTCCCCGATCTGGGCCAGCGGTCTGCTGTGATACTCAGTGGCCAGATCGAGGGGACTCATAGAGAGCAGCTCTTCTCTGCCAAACCCCAGCATCTGGCAGGCAGTTGCGTTCACATCGATGAAACGTCCCGGCAGACCATCTTCACGGAGTTCGTGAAGATGGATCGCATCATTCGCCAGATTGAATATCTCCCTGAACCTGGTCTCGCTCTCTTCAAGGGCGGCCTCTTTCTTTTTCCGTTCTTCGATCTCAGCGAGAGCCAGGTCTTTCATGCGACGGAATTCCTTGACCTGGGAGACCAGATCCGTCACGTCATCAATAAAGAGGACCGCGCAATTTTCACCATTCTCCTGGATGGAATGGACAGATGTCCGCTGGAACCGGAGTCCTCCACCAGGGAGCGGTGCGTCAATGAAATGGGGATGGAACTGCGTGGAAAAGAGGGCTGCAGGCCCTCCGTCAAAGACCTGCTGAATACGCATCGCATATCTCCTCTCCTTGAGGTGAGGAAATCGTTCCCGGAGGTCACATCCAAGGATCTCCTGGGGGGATATTTTTGTCCATCCGGCTATGGTCCGGTTCCAATATACGACGGTGTAGTCTTGTCTTATGATCACTACGCCTGATGGGAGGATATCCAAGTACTTTCCCTGGGAATAAAAAGACGGGAAATTCATCTGATTTGGCCTGCGGATTCCTTTATTCGAAGCAACAGTGCATCAAGAGACCCGATTTCAAAGATCATCAGAATGTTCCCCACCACCTTCAAGTCACTCAGAATGAACTGGGATATTGCAAGAATCACCCATTCAAACCCCTTAGAGAGATCTGCGCCGAGGATCTGCTGGATATTTCCCTCTGTATAGAGGGGCATACTATAGGTGAGCCGTTCATTCAGGATGTTGGTAATCGATCCCATCACTGCGTTGTTTACAATATTTCCGACCTCGTTCAGGGTCTCTATACGAAGTGCATCGAGTTCAGGAGCGTCAATCTTCTCCCCTGTGAGTGCCGTGATGAGAATGGCGGCACTCTCTGGGGGAAAGACCAGCATGCTGATACCGGAGAAACCCCCGGAAAATTCCAGGGTCACGGCTGAGAGCTTCTCATATCCCAGCAGTCCTTTTTGACCGATCAGTTCGTTATACCGAAGAATTCTGACTTCTGGCACCATCAGCCTGATATGCGTCCCTGTCATGTCGTTGAGGAGGCCCGCGGCCCTGCCTACCCCAATGTTGATGAGTTCGCGGATGGCATCGACCGATGTCTCGTCTATCATCATCTTCATGAAAGGTTCCGCAGCGCTTTCTGTAAGGCGGGTACGAGGGTAGTCTTCCTGACTGGTTTATTCAGGACATCAACTGCACCAAGATCAAGGCAGATCTTCCGGGTAGTGTGCTGTATATCGGATGTAAGAACCACAACAGGTATCGAGATCTTATTTTCGCGCATCTTCTTTAAGAATTCATATCCATCAAGATCCGGCATAAGGAGGTCACAGATGATAAGATCGGGGGATTCTTCCAATGCGGTGGCATATCCTGAATTCCCATCTGCTGAAGTGATGACGGCGAATCCTTCTTCTTCGAGGATATCTGAGATGATTCTTCTTTGAAAGCGGGAATCATCGATTATCAGAATCTTGGGTATATTCATTCCTCCTTTTCAATATCAGGATAATTTCCATGAAGAAATGAAACTTCTTGTTTATAACCTTTGGCAGTGTATTTTCACTGCTCTTCATTCTGTCTTTGAGATTCCAATATCCCGCACTTGTCAGAAGAGTTGATGTCAGTGGTGCTGCCTCTTTCGGGGAAATGAGCTGATCTGAGCAAGGAGGGGGAGAGAGGGGAAGAATTGGCAATCCCCCGGGAAGAGATGAGAGTTTGGCTTCGTGACACCACACAACGCTTCCGCAGAAGAAAACCCTGCTACACCTGCCCATGTGACCGGATGGAGCGTGTCACTGAGCGTCAACGGAATCCGGATTTACATCGACGAACAGTCTCCATTGGGGGTGATGGAACAGGCAATACCACGTGAATAAGGTGAGCGGAGAGGGTACTCACCCTGATATTCCAAACCCCTGAAGAGATGTCCCAATCATTCAGTGGGGGTTCGCGGGAGGGGCAGGGGATGCGGAGAAGCAGACGGGATGGGGCGAGCATGACAGCCCTCCTCGGTTCCTTTCCATCTCTCTGCAGGGGATTTTTCCCTTGCCTGAACCGACCAGGAGGATGTTTTGTCTCCATCCGAATATCCTCACTCACTTACCGGCGTGGGTTTCTTCATGACTTTCAGGACCCATGCAGTGTGAACGGAGGAAACATTACAGAAAATTTTTAAATGAATATCTGAAATACCATCTCATGAACAGAGCAGTTCTGTACCTCATGGTGGTCATGATTGCCGCCGCATTCGTGATCGCGCCTTCTGCAGCGGCGATGTTCTCCCCGAACAAAGTCAGCAACTTCCAGGCCTTCTCCCAGAAATCACTCTCAAATGGCTTTAATCCGAACAGTCCGAGTTCGTTTTCATTGTTCTTCTCCCCATCAATTGTCGCTGATTACGGACCGCCGCCCACTCCGAATTTGATCCTTCCCTCATATATCGGAACAAGCGTGAGTTACCAGAACCTCTTCATCCCCGGTGCCTGCCCTGGCGGGTGCTGTGGGTGCTGTTGTTGAAATAACCCCCGTTCTCTTTTTTCCCGCCGGTTGACAGGGAGCAGATGCCATCGGCGGGACGTTGAACTCCACTTTTCTCTGTGAGTCCTCACGCAGATTGGCGTGCCGACGATGAATTATATGTCCGGATCCCCGATAATAGAGGTCCTGGAGGGGGTGTGCTGTACAACAATCTGGTCCCGGAGTGGCGCATCGTGGCATCCGTGCCTTTCTGAATCAGAGCTCAAGTTACCTTTTTTAAAAGGAAACCGGAGCGAATGGGGGATGGAAAACGATGCCTGACAGAATCGACATCCCCTCGTGGATTGAGGAAAAATATTGGGTGGAGTGCGTGCTTCACACTCTGCAATAGGGTGTCCACGAAAACGGCCGTTGCGGGGACGGGCGGAGGTTCATATTCTGGATTTGTGATGCCAGGGCAGCCATCGAAGACGGATCATTTGGGTTGATCCCATTCAGGCTGTTCCACTGGGAAGGGGAGCTCACAGGTGTACCAATGGACCCGGAGTTCGGGAGGCCAAAAGAAGTCCCCGTGGACCCCGGTTTCGTGGGTGCCACAAATGCAGCGACCGCCGGTGCAACGAAAAGTGTTCCCACCAGCAGCATGGCCAAAATACCAATCACTTTCGTATTCATTTCAACAATTCTTGAATTTTGCCCAATAAATACTTTCAGGTCTTCCCATTGAGTATTATCAATTTGGGCATCAAAATTGCCAATGGATTCATTTATTTGGGGGGCAGCAAACGACCGGAGGATTTCGTGGGTGGTTCATTGCAGGCGTCCCAGGCGCTTCTCTCCTGCCAGCCTCTCATGCAGGAGAAAGGGGCATGGGAGCGCAGAGATCCAAAGCCCGGATGATGCCGGGCAGTGCCAAATAACACACCCGGGAAATAACCCGGGCTTCGTGTGAGAAAAACTTGGTGTAAGCCTGTTCACATCACGCGTATGTCGCGAAAGAGGTTATGTCCCCAGGAGGAATGCACCATACACAATGACACAATAATAGACACCCACTATGATGAAGACTCCCGCAACCGCCCCTTTTATCCATTTTTCCATCTTCTGCATTGTCGATAACATCCCTGACACGCGAGAGACTCCCTGGACGAGCATGAATGATATGACGATGACCGGGAGAGCGGTGGGGATGCCTGCACCGGAGCACATTCGCTGCCCTCGTGGTGAGCTGCCCGGTATGCGAGATCCCGGAGCAGGTCAGGAGGAGGGTAGGCCTTTTTTCATCAGTCATGAACAGACCCCTTCCCGAAATACCCATCGATCCACCCTGTGATCTGGTCTCTCACCGATCGGAATACCTCAATCATGCGCTCCTCCGACCCCACCACGTCACCAGGGTCCATGAACGCGATGTGAAGGGTCTCTTTTGTCCATGGAAAGAACGGGCAGGAAGCCCTGGCAGAATCACACACGGTCACCACGATATCCATCTCCACGCCTGCCAGGTCCGAGAGCGTTTTTGCGTGCTGGCCCGAGATGTCAATGCCAATCTCCTTCATCACCGCAATCGCGAGGGGATGGAGGGTGGTGGCATCTGTTCCGGCCGAAAACGCTTCATACCGGTCGCCATATCGTGACCGCAGGTACCCCTCGGCCATCTGCGACCGTGCGGAGTTGTGGGTGCAGATGAAAAGAACCCGCTTTTTCATTCACAAACCCCTCCCTTCACTGCCGAGATCGCGTGCATGTTCATACTGTTCACCTTTTTTTCTTTAGGCTCCCTTTACACGCTCCCATTTACCCCGCAATCAACGTGCCCGCCAGGAGCAGCCCGAGGCCGATCAACACGAGGCCCATGAGAATCCGGACTGCACCCCGGTGCTCCTGCCGCCAGCGGTCGACGCGTTCAAGGGGAAGCCCCAGCACCACCGCGCAGAGGATAAGGACAAGCGGCATCACAAAGAAGATATTGTACACGAACAGGAGCGGGATTCCCTCTGCGAGGGTCATCTGGTTAGAGATCAGCGAGAGGATGGCAAGGTAGATCCCGCCCGTGCAGGGAAGCTCGAACATCCCGACGAGGACCCCGAGAATGAGTGCCGCGGGAACGGATCCTTTCTGGATATACCGGTCGATTATCCCTTTCTTCGATTCCGGGATTGCAAGTGCAGGCTTTCCATCGCCCCGGATCCCGTCATAGAGGCTCACTATGCCAAGAGCGAAGGCAATTAACGCTGCTATGATGCCGATTGCCCGGGATATGGCCGCTGACTGGATGAGGTAAAAGAGGCCCATCCCAGAGAGGAAGTAAAAGACGAAGACTGCCCCGATAAACCCTGCTCCCACGACCACCATCTTCCTGCGGGAACCTGCCGCAGCCAGGGTGAAGAGGAGGATGATCAGGACCGAGAATGCGCAGGGGTTGATCCCGTCGGCAAGCCCCGCAGTGATTACCAGGGGAATGGTGAGGTCCTGGGCTGTCACGTCGCCGATGGGGAAAAAGAATGAGGACGAATGAGTCACGGGACCCATGCTCCCAGGCGCCTGGACTCTCACGGCATCTTCGAGATGCAGGGTGATCTCTTCATACCCGACGAGAGTTGCGTTCCCCACGAAGACCGCTGGAACCGGGATGAATCCGGTCCTGAATGCATCCTTGTAGATGGTAAAGAGCTCCCTCTTTTCGGAACTTGCGCCGATGTCAATCAGGTGGGCCTCGAGTTCGGGATGCGTGCGGATATACTCAAGGACATAGGGGTGGGTCTTGATACAGTCTGCACAGTTGGTGTTGTAAAAAAAGACCAGTACCGGACCATTCTCGGTGAAGCGGTGGTCGGGATGGGGAAGGGGGGATGAAGCATGTGCTCCGGGGTTTTCAATCTCGAAAGAATAGTTTTCTGCGGCATAGGCAGCACCTGTGAGTATGACCAGAATCAGCAGGCATACCACCCATGCTGATCCATTTCTCCCTGATTTCATTCCACTTCGTCCCTGACTCATTGATGTACTGGCACGTTTATGTTGCCAAATATGGTTTTAAGTAATTGATTGTGGTTTATATCTGGTCACTGCAATTGCAGTTGCAACCGCAGGTTTCTCTACCCGACTCCACTACTTCAATGATCACCTGTTTCAGGAGATTGGGGGAAATTGCTTCGTAAAGATTCCCCTCATATTCGATTGCCCGGCACTCTGCCTCATCGTGGCCGGTGATGCAGGCACAGGAGCAGCAGGGGGTCTGTACCACCCGGGCATCTGACAGGTACTCCTCCATGGGAACGCCGTTGATGAGGACCTGGTTTGACTCATCGATCTTTGAGTCAGGGAGGACGGTCTCCCTGAATCGGGCGGTAATATTCTTCTCTCTGAAATAGGGCTGGAGCTCTTCGAGCACGTCAAGTATCGCCCCGCCGGTCAGGCTGCAGCGTTCGCAGGTGCCGGTGACATCGTTTCCGATGTGTTTCCACTCGATCGTCAGTACAGTATTCATGGTGGATCCTTCCCCGGCTGAATCACGCCGATGACCGGCCCTTTCCTTCCCATGCTGCAGAGACCACGGTTTCCACATCTCCTTCGGTATACCGTCTCGATGGCCCTTTCTCGATTCCAAGCCCGGTAATGATGATATGTTGTGCAGGCACCACTCCCTGTGCGTGAGCGATTTTTGCTCCGCAGACGACCGGGCAGCCGTCAATGATGACCACCTCGTCGGCATCAGCAATCCGCTGTTTCAGCCCTGCATCACCGGTTCCAAGCAGGGCAATGCAGGTCGCTGCCCCGTACCCCTCTTCGGTAAGCCGGATGGCAGCCTCATTTGAGACCTGCCCGACGTTTGCAACGCCCGCACACGGGAAGATGATCCGTTTCTTTCCACCGGTGACCGCAGAGGTATCACCACACGCACATTCTGGTTTTAGTTCCATGGGTTATCCCTTCAAAATCTCCTTGAGTTCTTTCACATCCGCGACCCGGCCTGAGACTTTCATCTCCCCGTCGACTGCAAGTGCGGGGGTGAGCATCACGCCCCGGTCCATGATCTCGGTGATGTCATCGACCTTCCTGATCTCTGCATCAATGCCGAGTTCTTTGACTGCCGTCTCAACATTCTTCATCAGCCGCTTGCATTTCATGCAGCCGGTTCCGAGCACTTCGATCTTCATTCGCTTCACTCACCTCTAAACTTTTGATATTCCCTCAAAAGCCCGATCCGGTATTTCTCTTCTGCTGATGCAGGGACATAATTGTAGATCTTCACTCTCTTCAGGAGTTCTCTTTCGATTTCCCTTTCACTCGAAAGGTCCATCGCCTTCACTTCGGCAAGGATATGGTCGAGCATGCTGATCCCGACCACGATCCCCCCGACATCGACCTTGCGAATACGACGGAGGGCTTCCGCCGCACAGCAGGGCTTCTCATCCACTGCCACCACCCCCCGGCAGGCCGAGATACGGGAAGAAGTTCCCGTAGATTACGCCGCCAACCGTCGAAAACGCGATCACCAGGAGCGCGAAGACGGCGGTCTTTTTTGCTCCCATGATGCGGTACAGGACAAGCAGGCTCGGGAGGCTGACCGCCGGCCCGGAGAGGAGGAGCGCGAGGGCAGGTCCGCCGGCCATGATACCCTGGGTGTAACCGAACGTTCCGCCAATGATCGGTACCTCCAGCAGGGTTGGCATGTAGAGGATGGTCCCCACGACAGCCCCCAGGAGACAGGCTCCCACCGAGTTGTCCCCGAAGAACGGGCGGAAGGTCTCCGGGGGCAGGAAGAAGGCAATGATTCCCACCAGGAATGTCCCTGCAATGAGGATCGGGAATATCTTCTTGGTCAGGTCCCAGATCTCGTAGCCCCATTCAGTCACCTCATCGCGCTCAAAGTAGTAAATGAGCATCAGGGCGACTCCGAGTGTCAGGACATACACAATCGACAGACGAATTGTGAATGGAATGAGCGACGATGCTCCGATCACAAGGATCAGCACCAGGAAGACGAAGAAGAGCGGGACGACCCATTTCGGCCGGGCCGCTTCCGCCGCTCCCGCTTGCACGAATCCCTTGCTCGATGCCTTCAGTTCCTGGTCATAGGACCGGAAGGTGAGTGCCATGAGGAGGCCGATCACAATCGACATGCTGATGGCAAAGACCCCCCTCGCAAACCCGAGTTCCCATCCGAGGACGCTGGCCGTGTAGATGATTGCCAGGATGTTGATGGCCGGTCCTGCATAGAGGAATGTCGTTGCCGGTCCTATCCCGCTCCCTTTCTTCAGGATTCCGGCAAACATCGGCAGGATGGTGCAGGAGCAGACGGCCAGGACGACCCCTGAGACGGATGCGATCCCATAGGAGACGGACTTCTTTGCGTCCGGACTGAAATATTTGAGGATCGCCTCTTTCTTCACAAAGGCGGCGATGGCTCCTGCGATGAAGAATGCCGGGACCAGGCAGGTGACGGTGTGTGCTGCCAGGTAATCCACCATGGCGGCAAGTCCTGAGAGCAACGCGCCGGAAATGGGATCGGTCATCGCCGGTGTTCGCCCCCGACTGGCTTTGAAGATCTATAAGACTTCATTCAACCACCCTCCTGTTGAAAACATTTCAATTATAATTGAAATATTTTGAGGGATAAACTTTGTGATAAAAATTAAGTGACTTGGCGGTCGACCAGCCATCTTCCTAATGAATGATTTAAGTACCAGATTATTTTATATTAATTTGAAATGTCCAGGCAGGTATCGCATCCCCCAACAATACATAAGGATATTGGTGATCTCTCGATTCCCGCTGAGATTGCAGAATCCCTCTGCTCATGTGGGGGTATTGAAGGGCTGATACGCGGTATTCCCCCAGACGAGGTGTTCGAGGAAATGCAGAGCTGGTACCAGGCATGCGCCGACCCTGTCCGCCTGAAGATCCTCTCTCTCCTCGTGGTCCGCCCCCTCTGTGTCTGTGTTCTCAAGGCGGTCATGAAGATGGCTGATTCAAAGTTGTCCTACCATCTCAACATTCTGAAGAGAGCCGGGATGATTGAAGGGAAGCAGCAGGGGCAATACATCATTTACCGCATCACCCCCAAAGCCCAGAGGTTCATGGAAAAGGAGCTGGAACAGTATGAATCCGAAAAGATCAGAGACGGATACTGAGAATCGCAAGTTTTGGCCAACGACCAGCATGGACCTCCTGAGCGTGGCGGAATGCTCACCAGACAACCCTGTGAAAAAAGATCTCCTCAGGACCGCAGGCTCACACATCGTCCTGGTATGCCTTGAGACAGGACAGGTGATACCTCCGCATCCCGAACCGTATGCGGTGGTGTTTGTGGTCCTCCAGGGGGAAGGGGTTATCACTGCCGGGACGATGGAGTATCCGGTGAAACCCTCCCATCTTGTGTCGGTGAAAAAGGATGAGAACCGGGGAATTCGCTGTGACCAGAGAATGATCCTTCTTGGGATTCGCGAGGATATGTGAGGAGATGTGTACACGGTGAGCGACGTCATCCAGGCTTTGGACCTGACAAAAACTTTTGGCAAACACACCGCGGTCGACCATATCTCGTTCTCGGTGAGGGAAGGGGAGATCTTCGGATTCCTCGGCCCGAACGGTGCAGGCAAGACGACCACCACCCGGATGTTGACCGGTGTGATACCTCCAAATGAAGGGACCGCTCTGGTCCTCGGCTTTGATATCTGCAGGAGCCCGGTGCTGGCAAAACAGGGGTTCGGCGTCGTGCCAGAGACCTCGAATGCCTATACCGATCTCACGGCCTGGCAGAACCTGATGCTGATGGGGGATCTGTATGGTATTCCCCGCGGCCGATCAGTAGATCGGGCATCTGAACTTCTCAGAGTGCTTGGCCTCCTGGAACGGAAAGACCAGAAGGTCCAGGCTTACTCGAAGGGAATGAAACAGCGGCTCATCCTGGCGATGGCCCTCCTTCACGAACCCGGCCTCCTCTTCCTCGATGAGCCCACGAGCGGTCTCGATGTACAGAGCACCCAGATGATCCTCTCCCTGCTCCGGGACCTGAACCAGGCAGGGACGACCATCTTTCTCACCACCCACAACATGGAGGAGGCAAACCGGCTTTGCCACCGGGTCGGCATCATCCGGGCAGGGAAGATAGTTGCACTTGACGCCCCGGAAAAACTGAAGGTGGCGATCGACCGGGTGCACCGGCTCGAGGTCAGTTTTGACCGCGAGGTCCCTGCCGATGCCCTTGCCGGACTTGACGGGGTGCTCAGTGCGAACCGGACTGGTGACAAGTGGCAGATCACCGCGGAAAACCGTGATGCCGCAATCAGGTCCCTGGTGACATTCAGCCGGGAGCACAATGCGACCATCGTCACGCTCAATACCCTCGCCCCCTCGCTTGACGATGCATTTCTCAGGCTGACACGGGAGGATCATCCATGAACCCGGCGGGATATTCCGAACAGGTCCGGCGGGCATGGGCGATTGCCAAGAAAGACATCCGAATCTATTATATCAAGGGTCCGGTGCTCATCTTCGGGATATTCATGCCGGTCTTTTTGTTCCTTGCGTTCCTGATGGGGAGCCGGCAGCTTCCCCTCGCCTTCCTTGTCTCAGGGTTGGTGGGGATGACGCTCTTTTTTACGGCGACTGCAGTTTCCCCGGCAATCTTTCCCTGGGAGGGGCAGGCAAAGACCCTCGAGCGGCTTGCATCGTGCCCGATCATGGTCGAGGCGATCGTGCTTGGTGACATGATTGCATCAACGCTCTTTGGGATTGGGATTACGCTCATCACTGTTGTCATCGGGCTGGCACTTGGACTTTCACTCATTCACGGCATCACATTGCTTGCGGCCATCCTCCTTGCTGCGTGCTGCTTCTCGGCAATCGGGATGCTCCTCGCCGTGCCGCCCACGAATGTGCCATCGAATATCATGATGCTCTCGTCCCTGCTTAAGTTCCCGCTCGTCTTCATCTCGGGCATCTTCGTCCCATTGGAGCAGATGCCCCCATGGGGACTTGCACTCGCATTCTGCTCCCCGCTCACCTATTTCGCAGACCTCGTGCGGTATTCATTCACCGGCTCACATTTCTTCGCCGTGTGGGTTGATATCGCAGCGCTTGGGTTTTTTATGGTGATATTCACCGCTGGGACCATGTACCTCCATAAGCGGACAATGCCAAAGAGGATGTAAAACCGGAATGGACGCAGAGAGTATTTCCCACTCCCCCGGTCTTTTGTCGCATCCAGGGGGGCACTGCCCCCCTCCTTTTACTCTCTCGTAAAGAGGGATTTTCTCGTAGCGCATGACCAGTCCATTCCATGATACTCCAGGCCAGAGGGAGAAAACACAATAATCTTGAAAATTCAGACTTGTTTTTCGAAATTCTCTTGAATATGCCTCGTTCCGGAGAGCGGGCACTGTCCCGGCCAGGTCTGCACCGGAGCAATTGAATCACCTCTTTTTTTGTATTCGCGCAGAAATGCCAAAAAAGGGGAAAGGCGTTCTGATGGTGCAAAGAACGTGGGAAGAATAAAAGAGGGGATCCTGAACTCCCAGATCCCTGCCGCTCATCCCGTCAATTCAGATGATGATGGCTGCACTCTGTTTGTCTTTCTCCTCATCGTAATCGGTAATGGCAACCTCGGTTGAGAGGATCATACCGGCAATTGACCCCGCATTCTGGAGCCCGACCCTCACGACTTTGGCGGGATCGATGACCCCCTGCTCCATGAGGTTTCCATACGTCCCAGTCTTTGCGTTGTATCCAAACCCATCCTCATCCTGTCTCTTGATGGCGGCGACTACCTCGGCTCCCTCAACTCCCGCATTCTTGGCAATCTGCCTGAGTGGTTCTTCCAGTGCACGCTTTACAATAGTGACCCCAATTTTCCTGTCATCATCAAACGACAGCCTCTCTAGGGACCCGATTGCACGGAAGAGCGTGACGCCCCCTCCGGGGACCACCCCTTCTTCCACAGCTGCCTTGGTAGCGTTCAATGCATCGTCGATCCGCATCTTCTTCTCTTTCAGTTCAGT
>JADFCY010000024.1:0-22185 GCA_018263335.1 Methanolinea sp.
GCATCACGGGTTTCTCCACTTTCGAGATGTCCCCCCATCCACCCACAGGAGGGGGAAACCCCCTCCTGTCCTCCCCCTCACAAACCCCGCAGAACGGCGCAAAAATTGCACCCTCCCGGATTCATGCCTTCTCTCTCTGCCATTCGGCATCACGGGTTTCTCCACTTTCGAGATGTCCCCCCATCCACCCACAGGAGGGGGAAACCCCCTCCTGTCCTCCCCCGCACACCCCCCGCAGAACGGCGCAAAAATTGCGCCGTTCTGCTCCAAAACCTTTTTCTCCCACCTTCCTCCACTCCTTCCTATGGTCAGGCACGAGTGCGGCTACGAGGAGGAGATATTCTGCAAGAGGTGCGGAACGCCGGTTGTGTACAAAGAGCGGACAGGGCTCCACTGCCCGAAATGCGGCCATGAGATCACGCTGATCTGCCACGGCTGCGGGAAAAAGTGGTGAGTGCTGCGACTTTTACGCCTTGGTCCGGATCCACTGGGCGTACTGTTCCCGGAGTGCCCTGATCTCTTCAGGAGAAAAGTCCTTTTTCCTGTTCCGGTGGAGATACTCTTCAAGTTGCGTCACAATCCGCTCGGCGACCTGGTACTCATCGACCTCCATGTAGGCCGTTGCCTGCCTCACGTCAATCGCCTCGCCGCATACCGGGCATAACTTCCACTGCTGGAACCGGTCAACATAGCCAAAAGTCCGGCATCCAGGGCAGCGGATGATCAGGAACATCGACAATGGGTGATTGTCTCTTCCTACAGTATATATATATCGCCGGATCCCCGCACCAGGTCACCACGGATGCACATGCCCAGGGGGGTGCGCACAACCGGGGACACTGGGAGTATCAACAGGAGCTTTCCGAAAAGAGAATGGAATCCTTCAATAGACCATGTTCAGCACGAGTATTGCCACACCGATGGCAGCGCTCGCGATGATCACCGCATAGGGGCTGATATGAAAGGCTCTCTTGTCCTCGCTCTCGTAGTAATTGACCAGTCCCGCGGAGGAGATGAGCCGTCCACCCTGCTTCTTCGCCATACAAACATATTTCTCATTCTCGGTATATAAAAGCAAGTCAGCACGCATGGCCGGAGGAGAACTCCTGGTGGAAGGTCGGGCGCTTCTTGGCGAAGATCTCGAGGAAGCGCCCGTGGCGGTGGTCGTAAAGGATGGCATCATCCACCGCATCGAGCACCTGTCAGCAATTCATGCTGACATGCCATGGATATGCCCCGCATTCTTCAACGCGCACACTCACCTTGGAGACAGCCTGGCAATGGACCTCCCCTTCCGCGGCACGCTCGACGAACTGGTCAGGCCGCCCGACGGACTCAAGCACCGCATCCTCAGGTCAGCCGCAAGAGACGATCTCGTGAGGGGGATGCGCCTTACCCTCCTCACGATGGCTGCATCGGGCACCGCGGGATGTGCAGACTTCAGGGAAGGGGGAGTCGAAGGGGTTTTGGCCCTCCGTGAAGCAGCGCACGGCATCCCGTTAAAGCCCGTTGTCTTTGGAAGGGACGGGGGCGAGGCAATTGCTGATGGGCTCGGGGTCAGCAGCGCAAGGGACGCGGGCCCGGGACTTGACGGTATGATCTCTGACGCGAGGAGATCGGGACGCCTTGTCGCGTTCCACGCAGGGGAGAGGGATCCGGGCGACGTGGACGATGCCCTCTCGTATGATCCCGACCTCCTGATCCACTGCACGCACGCAACCCGCCCGCAGCTCCGCCGCATCGCAGACCAGGATATCCCGATCGCGATCTGCCCAAGGTCCAACTGGAGGTTCAGGGTGGCCACGTCTCGAGACCATCCCCCCGTCGATACCATGCAGGGACTGGGATGCCGCATCCTCCTTGGGACTGACAATGCCATGTGCGTGCAGCCCGACCCCTGGAGGGAGGCCCATTTTCTCTGCACCGTGTACGGCACCACCCCCCTGGACGCGCTGAAGGCTGCGACTCGTGGATCTTCGCTGTATTCCGTGCCATATTCCATAAAGGAGGGAAACAAGGCAAATTTCCTCGTCATCGACCCGGGGCAGTCAAACCTTGCACTCAGTCGCGATATGGCAGGAACCCTGGTAAACAGGGCCGGCCCAGAAAATATCGTGAGAAAGGTTATAAATTTATAGATTACATTCATTAAGGAGACTGTTTTGGAGGGTAACCATGTTCTCAGAGATATTGGTGGCTGTAGACGGGTCAAAAATAGGAAAGAGGGCGCTTGAGGTAGCGATCGAGGAGGCCCGCCTATGGAAGGCGAGGGTCCATGTCATCTACGTGGTGGAGACGGGGTTGTTCTCCTCGCTGCCGATGGACAGCACATGGGAGATAATGTACAGCATGCTCGAGAAGGAGGGACAGGAGACCCTCTCACTCGCAAAAGAGCAGGCCGCCGCAAAAGGGGTCAGGCTCGAGACATACATCAGGCAGGGCCACGCAGGAAATGAGATCATCAAGGCATCACAGGAACTTGGCGCGGACCTGATCGTCGTGGGCTCGCACGGGAAGAGCGAGGTTGACCGCCTCCTCCTCGGGAGCGTGAGCTCGTTTGTGGTTGGAAACAGCAGCGTCGCGGTCCTGGTGGTGAGACCATCGCGGACATGAACGTCAAAGACTTTATGACCTCCGACGTGGTCTCCGTGGAGATCCCCGGAAACCGCGACGATGTCCTGAAGATCCTCAAGCGGACCGGAATTTCCGGCGTCCCGGTCCTAAAGGACGGGAGACTTGTAGGGATCATCACCAGGAAAGATCTCCTCCGCAAGGCGGAAGAGACGCAGCTTGGCCTCCTGATGACCCCTGACCCCGTGACCATCGGCCCGGATGCGACCATACAGGAGGCGGCCTCCATGATGGTCACACATTCAGTGCGCCGCCTGCCGGTGGTAGAGGACGGATCATTGCTCGGGCTCCTCTCTGTCGCAGACCTCATCGCAGCCCTCGCCCAGATGAAGATCAAGGACGAGATAAAAGGCCTCTACACCAGCCAGACCTTCGCTATATGGGAGGAGACCCCCCTCCCACTGGTGGGAAGGATCATGGAGATCTCGGGGTTCGAGGCGATACCCATACTCGACGCCGAGAGCACGCTCCAGGGGATCATATCGGAGCGGGACCTTATACGGCATTCCTCCATCGAGGACATGGTGGAGGTGAGCGACTTCTCGAACGGGACCGATGACGACGAGTGGACCTGGGAGAGCATCAGGGACATGCACACCATCAGTTACGGCATCTCCAAGATCCAGCTCCCCAACCGCCCCGTCAAAACCGCGATGGTCAGGAACGTCATATCGGTTCCAATGAACGCCGAGGTGAGCGAGTGCGCCCTGAAGATGAAACGGGCACGCGTGGACCAGCTCCCCGTCGTAAACGGGGACAAGAAACTTGTCGCCATGCTCTTTGACAGGGACCTTATCCGCGCCCTGTGCCCGGGGTAGTTCCTGATAACAACTTTTAAATTTTATAAGGACATTGTATTGTTTGGAAGCGCTTTTCGAGCATTTTAATGGCGTTTAAGAATATTTTGGGGTGTTTGAATGAATGAGAGATACCAGGAAGGAATGAAAGGCACCACCACCGTCGGGCTTGTCTTCCAGGACGGCGTGGTCCTTGCATCCGAGATGAGGGCCACCATGGGGTACATGATCGCCTCAAAGACCGCAAAAAAGATCTACCAGATCGCCGACCGGATCGGGATGACCACGGCAGGAGGGGTAGGCGACGCCCAGCAGATGGCGCGGTTGATGACAGTGGAATGCAGCCTCTACCAGATAAGGAGGGGCAGGCCAATGACAGTCGGCGCAGTCGCAACACTCCTCTCGAATATCCTGAACAACAACCGGTACTACCCCTTCTATGTCCAGCTGCTTGTCGGCGGGATTGACGAGAACGGGCCGAACCTCTATGCCGTGGACGCACTCGGCGGGGCATCGAAAGAGGAGGAGATTGTGGCCACCGGGTCAGGTTCGCCGATGGCATTCGGCGTCCTCGAAGACCGTTACCAGAAAGACATGAACGAGGACGAGGCGGTATCGCTGGCGGTGCGGGCGGTCCGCTCTGCCATGAAGAGGGATGCAGGCTCCGGGGAAGGGATCCACGTGGTGGTCATCACAAAAGAGGAATACAGGGAGATTGGAGACCAGGAAGTCGCAAAACACTTTCCGGCAGTCCCCGCATAACTCCTTTTTTTTCGGGTAGGTTTTGATGCTGATAGAAGAGAGACTCAAAGAGCTCAAGAACAAGATCAATGAGAAAGTTCCCCGTGGGATCACTGTCTCGGAGGTGGAGTTCGAAGGGCCGGAGCTGGTCATCTATACCGATGACCCCAAGAAGTTCGCCGACCAGGCAGACCTGATCAAGATCCTGGCCCGCGACCTCCGGAAACGGATCGTCGTCCGCCCAAACGTCCTCGAGGACCCGGAAAAAGCGGTCCAGGACATCCGTGCAGTCGTCGCAGAGAACGCGGGAATCACCGACATCTACTTCGATGCAGATACCGGCGAGGTCCTTATCGAGGCAGAGAAGCCCGGTGTCGTAATCGGCAAGAACGGGGCGACCCTCCGCGAGATCACAAAACACATCGGCTGGACTCCGAAGGTCGTGAGGACTCCCCCCATCGAGAGCGTGACGGTCAAGCAGATCCGCCAGTACCTGCGCTCCGTCAACGAGGAGAGAAAGGAGTTCCTCCGCACTATCGGAAGGCGCATCCACAGGGACGTGATCGCACGGGACCAGTGGCTCAGGGTCACGATGCTCGGATGCTGCCGGGAGGTGGGGAGGGCTGCCTTCCTTATCTCCACCCCGGAGTCGAGGGTCCTCGTCGATTGCGGTGAGAAGCCGGGGAACAGCGCGAGCACACCCTACCTTTATATTCCCGAGATCCACCCCCTGAGCCAGCTGGACGCAGTGGTCCTCACACACGCGCACCTCGACCACTGTGCCCTTGTGCCCCTCCTCTTTAAATATGGATACGACGGCCCGGTCTACAGCACCCCTCCGACACGGGACCTCTCGGCAATGCTCCAGCTCGATTACCTCGACGTCGTCAGCAAGGAGGACCGGAAGATCCCCTACAGCTCAAACGAGGTCAAGAATTACATACGGCACTCAATCACCCTCAACTATGGGAGCGTCACTGATATCGCTCCGGACATCAAGCTGACGTTTCACAATGCCGGCCACATCCTTGGTTCGGCGATCACCCACTTCCATATCGGGGACGGTCTCTATAACATCGCGTTTACCGGTGACTTCAACTTCAGCAAGAGCCGCCTCTTCAACCCGGCAACGAACAACTTCCCCCGCCTCGAGGCGCTCGTGATGGAGAGTACCTACGGGGGAAGCGCTGACATGCAGCCTTCCAGGGCAGACGCCGAGGAGAAACTGTACGAGACGGTGAAGACCGTTGTCCAGAGGGGAGGAAAAGTCATCATCCCTGCGTTTGCGGTGGGAAGATCGCAGGAGGTGATGCTCGCACTCGAGGAGGCGATGCGGAAGGAGAAGATCCCCCGGGTGAAGATCTACCTCGACGGGATGATCAGGGAGGCGACCGCCATTCACACGACCTACCCCGAGTACCTGAACAGCGACCTCCGCACGCAGATCTTCAAGGAAGGGCATAATCCCTTCCTTGCGGAGTACTTCGTCCCGGTTGACTCGCCGGATTTGAGGGAGAGAGTGATCAACGGCGATCCCTGCGTCATCATCACCACGAGCGGGATGCTGAACGGCGGGCCTGTCATGGAGTACCTGAGCAACCTCGCGCCGGACGAACGCAATGCCCTGGTCTTTGTCGGGTACCAGGCTGACGGGACCCTGGGTCGGCGGATACAGAAGGGGTGGAGAGAGGTGCCGATCGGGAGAAAGGACACCATCGTGATCAACCTCGAGATCGTGACTATCGACGGGTTCTCCGGCCACTCCGACAGGAAGCAGCTGATGAACTATGTCGGCCACATCCAGCCCCGCCCAGAGAAGATCTTCACGGTGCATGGCGATGAGAACAATACCATAGACCTTGCGAGTTCGCTTTACAAGCGCTTCCATATCGAGACCCATTCCCCCATGAACCTGGAGACGTACCGGCTGGTATGAGAGCGCGCCTTCCCCTCTTCATCGGGGTCTTCGTGGTGATGGCCCTCTCCAATGCGATCGTCCCGGTCCTCCCCTCTTTTGCCTCCGGGACAACGGCCCAGGGTGCGCTCTTCTCCGCGTATTTTCTCGGTGCGTTCCTGCTTGTCCTCCCTGCGGGCTACCTTGCCGACCGGATTGGCGAGGTCCCGCTCATCAGGACCGGCCTCCTCCTCACGTTCATCAGTGGAATCGTGCTCGCGGTCGCCCCCTCGCCCGCGCTTGTCCTGGCAGGGCGGCTTCTTGAAGGGTTTGGTGCAGGGCTCTTTGTCCCCGCGGCGCTTGCCCTCCTCAACGCCCGGCCCGACCACGAGCGAATGAGCGGCTATTTCATGGCGCTCCTCAACCTCGGCCTGCTCGTAGGACTCCTGGGCACAGGGTGGCTCGTGCTCCGGTGGGCGGCCGGCGCATATGCAGGGATATACCTCTTCACCATCGTGTCGGTGCTCCCCCTTGCGCTCTCCTTTGCGATGGAGACACGCACCCCAGGGGCTGCGGGCGTGCCTGTCGAGACCGCATCGGCAACCTTCAAACGCCTGAAATTGGTCTTTTCTTCCTATTTCTGGCTCTGGGCCTCCGCAGTCCTGATCATAGGCATCACCGGCGCGCTCACCGCGCTTCACCCCGAGTTTACGGACCTGTCCCCCGATCTCGTCTCCCAGGAGATCGCCCTCATGAACCTGGCCACCATCGCCGCCATCCTGGTTGCCTCCCATGCAAGCCTTCCCCCGGTCCCCACCATCCGGGCTGCAGCAGTCGCCATGGCCGGAGCAGTCACATTGACCTTCTTTACGGTGTGGGGCTTTCTCCTCGTCGGGTGGCTCGCAGGGATGGTGATGATCTCCCAGCTCGCGTTCCTCGCCGGTGTAAGCGCCCGCCAGGGGGTGCTGATGGGGCTCTTCAATACTGCGAGTTACGGAGGAATGACCCTCCTCCCCTTCCTTGCAGGGGCCCTGGCGGAGTATGCAGGGTTTCCTGCCGCATTTGCAGCAATTGCCCTGAGCGCTCTCCTCGTCGCCGCGACTATCGGCCGCTGCGGGTGCAGCGTGAAGGCAGGGGATGCATGACCGCCAGCCTGCCATATCCCAAGGGGGGACCGGGTGCGGGGACTCACGGGGGCGGCAGGGTGGTCGCGTTCTTTGATATCGGCACGAACTCCATACGGCTCCTGGTGGTCTGCCTACACAGGGACTGCACGTACCACGTCCTCACCCGGCAAAAAGAGGTCGTGCGCCTGGGAGAAGGGGAGTTCGATGACCATTGCATAAGGGAGAGTGCCATCGAGCGTGCGGTAGTGGTCTGCCAGAGGTTCATCGACCTCGCGCATTCATTTGGTGTTGAAGAGTATGTGGCAGTGGCAACGTCTGCCACGAGGGAGGCAATGAACAAGAACGACCTCCTGCACCGCCTCAGGCAGGAGGCCCGCCTCGATGTCAGGATCATATCAGGCGAAGAGGAGGCAAGGCTCATCTACCTCGGCGTGGCTGGCAACATGCATCTGGGAGACGAACGCGCAGTCTTCATCGATATCGGCGGCGGAAGCACCGAGATCATCGTTGGCGGCCAGCACACCTACGAGGTGCTCGCCTCGCTGCCGCTTGGCGCCATCCGCCTGACAAACCAGTTCTTTGCACGCGGCTTTGATGGCAGCGTCTCAAAAAAACGATACGAATCGATCTGCCGCTCCGTAAACGATGTGATCGCCAGGGAGCTCTCCAGGTTCCCCGTCACGATACCGGGGAGGGCAATCGGAAGTTCAGGGACCATCATCAACCTGGCGGAGATCGCAAGCCGGACCAGTAACGGGTCGAGATCGTCCGGCCCGGAGGTCCTGGATCGAAAGAGCCTCTCCCGGGTGATTTCACTTCTCTGTTCACTCCCGCTCAAGGAGAGACGGAATGTCCCGGGTATCAACCCTGACCGGGGAGATATCATCATTGCAGGAGCGGCAGTCCTGGACTGCCTCATGGAGGCACTCTCCATCGAGAGGATTGAGATCACCGGAAGAGGCCTCCAGGACGGGCTCCTCGCAGACTACCTCACCAGGATGGAGGGGTTTCCGCTCCTGGGCCAGCTCACTGTCCGGGATCGGAGTGTCCTCCAATTCGCCCGCTCGTGCGGAGTGAACGAGTTCCATGCAAGGACCGTGGCAAAGATCGCACTGGAGCTCTTTGACTCCGCGGGGAAGGCAGGGCTCCACGGGTTCGGACCTGAGGAGAGGGAGCTTCTCCTCTATGCGACGTTCCTGCATGATGTGGGGTCATTTATCTCCTACCAGGACCACCAGGTCCACTCCCACTACCTCATCAGCAACAGCGACCTTCCGGGGTTCTCACGAAAGGAGGCGTTGATCATGGCAACCATCGCGCGGTTTCACCGGAAAAAGGCCCCGGGGAAGCAGGAACTGTCATCAACGGGACTCGACCCGGCAGACCAGAAGAAGGCGAGGGCGCTTGTCGCACTGCTCCGGATGGCCGAGAGCCTCGATCGGAGCCATGCTGCCCTTGTGCGCCATGCCGCGTTCCAGGGAACCACCGGGAAGAATGCGATACTGGTCATCAGCGCCGTGGGAGACTGCCAGCTCGAGCTGTGGGGGATCGAGCATGAGGCAGGAAATTTCCGGAGGATATTCGGGCGAAGACTCGTGACAGAAGTGCGCAGGGCAGAACTTGGCGAGATACACGAGCTCGACGGAGAGTCTCTTCCGCACCTTCTCAACCATTCCATCCCGAGGGAGTGGCATCCTGGAGAGAGCAGGAAGGATGAGGAGTGCAAAACCATTTCTCCCCGGGCCAGGGATGCCACGGCTGCAGGCCGCCTCAATAAAGGAGATTCCCGCTGAGGATTGTGCGCCTCTGCGAGGTTGCCTGCCCTCGCACCTTCCTCCGCGTCACCCACTCCCAATGCGGGAGAAGGGGAGGGAGATCACGTACCCCGCCGTCGCCAAGAGGATGATCGTTGCCCCTGAAGGGATATCGAGGAGGGAGGAGAGCCAGAGCCCGCCGAGTGAGAATACGAGGCCCAGGCAGACAGAGAATGCCATCATGGAGAAGAGTGTCTTTGAAAACCCGCGTGCCGTCGCCGCGGGGAGCGTGAGGAGGGCAATGACGAGGATGATTCCCACCACCCTGATGAGCATGACCACCGTGATGGCGACCAGCACCAGGAGGAGGAGCGAGAGCCAGGTGACAGGAAGGTCCATCACGCGGGCGTACTCCTCGTCGAAGGTGACTGCCTGCAACTGCGTGTAAAGAACTGCCACCAATAAGAGGACCACCCCGCAGAGCACCGCCATCATCACGATATCCGACCGCGGCACAAGCAGGATATTTCCGAAGAGATAACTGAAGAGGTCAGGGGCATACCCGGGCGCAAGACTGATGCAGATGATCCCAACTGCCATCCCCGCTGCCCAGACGGCTGCAACCAGGGTGTCGAGGTTCTGCCCGGCCTTCTCCTTCAGGACACCTATACCAAGCGCCACCGCCGTCGTGAACCCGAATGCCCCTGCCAGGGGGTCCACGCCGAAGAGATATCCAAGGCCCACTCCGCCGAAGGCCGCGTGGGAGATGCCCCCCGAGATCGAGACCATGCGTTTCACCACGACGTAACTGCCGATGATGCCGCAGGAGAGGCTTGCAAGGAGGCCGGCAAGGAGGGCATTCTGGAAGAATTCGTACTCAAGGATCCCGGGTCCAATCATTGGTCCTCCCTTCCTTCGTGGTCGCCGAATACCCGGTGAGGCAGTCCGTGGGCGATGAGATCCACCGGGCAATGATAGGTTGCGGCAATCATGTCCTCGGTGATCTCAGGCGTATTGTGGGTGTGAAGCGTGTGATTCAGGCATGCAACCTTGGTCACGTGCCTCGAGATGACCCCGATATCGTGGCTCACCAGGAGGATGGTCATCGACCTCTTCAGGTCCTCGAGTATATCGAAGAACTCAAAGGCAGTGGGTGTATCGATGTACACTGTTGGTTCGTCGAGGATTAGCACGCGGGGGTTGCCCACCAGGGCACGCGCGAGGATCGCCCTCTGCTGCTCTCCCCCCGAGAGGTGCGAGAGCGTCCGGTCCGAGATCCCCGTAAGATCCAGTCGTTGTAACACTTCCCGGGTCGCCGCGTGGTCTTCCCCGCGGTATCGCCTGAGCACGCCGCGGATGTGGGAGAGCCTCCCGGAGAGGACCATCTCCCTCACCGTGAGG
The DNA here is from genome assembly GCA_018263335.1 of Methanolinea sp. GTDB lineage: Archaea > Halobacteriota > Methanomicrobia > Methanomicrobiales > Methanospirillaceae > Methanolinea_A. The sequence continues at coordinate 10,346 of JADFCY010000024.1, forward strand.
GGATAGCGGAAATCAAAGGTCCGGAACTGGGGCACGTACCCCACCATCTCCCTTCCCTGCCTGGGACTTCGCCCAAAGATGGTGACCGTTCCGGTCCGGGCAGGGATGAGCCCGAGGATGATCTTGAGAAGGGTGGTCTTTCCCCCGCCATTTGGCCCGATGAGGGCGTACATGTCCCCCTCCATGACCGACAACGATACCCTGTCGAGGATAAGGTTTCCGTTCTGCCCGAACGAGACATCCTTTACCTCAATTGCCGGGATCACGATCTCTTCCCTCCCCTATCATACCCCGTAGCTCTTGGAGATCGCGGACGCGACCCGTTCAAGGTTCGCAAGGGTATCTGGGGCGAGCGGATCGATCAGGACCACCGTGCCGCCTATCTCGCGGGCGACCACCTCGCTTCCCCTCGTGTCGTACTGAGGTTCGGCAAAGACCACCCGTATCCCTTCTTCCCTGGCACGCGCTACCAGCGATGAGAGCCCCCGTGCACTGGGTTCCCTGCCGTCCTCGCCTACCGCCACCTGGACAAGCCCGTACTCGCGGGCAAAGTACCCCCATGCAGGGTGGAAGACCAGGAACGGCTTTCCCTCCATGCCAAGAAGCATGCCCCGTATCCTCCTCTCTGAGTCCTCGACCCTGGCGATGTATGCGTCCCTCCCGGCGGCATAGGTCCCCTCATGCGCAGGGTCGGCGTCGGTAAATGCATCCGCCATGTTCCCTGCCATGAGGCGGAGGTGAGCCAAAGAGAGCCATATGTGCGGGTCGACTCCCTGGGCGGCGTCATGCCCCTGGCCTGGCACCGTGATGGGGGAGAAACCCCTCGATGTGTCGACTACCTTCATGCCGGGATTCAGTGTTTTGAGGCGATCAACCAGCGCATCTTCGAAAGGCAGCAAACCCGGTCCGAGCCGGAGGTAGAGGTCTGCCCGGGACATCTGGACGATCTGGGCGGCAGAAGGCTCGTAGGTATGCGGCTCAACGCCGGGTGGCACGACAACCGTAATAAGGACACTCTCACCACCCACGGCCCTTGCAACCTCCTCCTGGGGCAGGACCGTGACAACCACGTTTAGCCGCGGCTCATCACCTGCCGAATTTTGCCAGGGCTCATCCCCTGCCTTCCCACCGAGGCACCCTGCAAGGCAAAGTGAGGCGAGAACGAGCAGGATAAGAAAGGATGAGGACCAGTCGCCTCTTCTCCCTGTGGACGCAGGCCGACCCCGGAGATCCCGGGGCACCATCCCATGCCCGCTCCCTTCAGTGATCGTCAATACCGCATCCCTGCCCATGGCTGATGGTGCCGCATATCCCGCGTGTCGGGTGGCCCATCGACTCGCACATCTTGTTGATGGCATCCCTTGTGACGTATGACTCGAACCGTTCCGCCTCCCTGCATGCCTCTTCCCTATCAAGGCCATAATGGGAGAGGATGAGTCCCAGGATACGGTGGCGCCTCACGAGGAATTCGGCGCATTCCTGTCCCTTCCCCGTCAGCCTCACGCCCGTGTAGGGCTGGTGATCCACAAGGCCAGTGGCAGAGAGTTCCCGGACAGCCTTCGTTGCGGTGGAGGGATCGATGGTGAAATGGGCAGCGATCTCTCCTGTTCTGGCCGTCCCTTCCCTGTCGTAAAGATACTTCAGGTACGCGACTTTCCTTGGCGAAAGGCCGGTGACATCGCACTGCTCCATGCAATACCTGTAGGGTTTGCAGGATGAAAAAATGTTGGGGAGGTACCAATATACGGGGAGGCGGGATCCTTTACACGGGGGGAGAGGACCCGGAGAATGAGAGGTTGCCCATGAGAGGAGGGACCTGGAACCGTGCCGGGGCCGTCCCGTTCGAGAGGGCGGGTTGGAGGGGGATCTCCAGCACGATCGTCTCCCCTTCCATTGGATAGTCTTTCAGGTATCCATAATACTGCAGGTATCCTTCTGCCTTCACCTGGATGATACGAGAGGGAGTGCCCGTGACATAGACCGGAATGGTCAGCGACCCGTTCTCAACCTGGCCCTTGTTGCGTCCATCCAGGAAGACATGCGCCCCTTCTGCAGGACACCTGACCTCGAAGAATCCCACGCTTCCTCCAATGACCGGCGGGCCGACATTCACCACCCCTTCCTTTGCTGCCTCCGTCACGCCGTCATCGGCAACGATGGTGAGGCGGACTGTATAGATGCCCGGCGTCGCAAAGAGGTGACAGGGGGAAGGATCCGTGGAGTTGGTCCCGTCTCCGAAGTCCCAGGACCAGGATGCGGGATTCCCGGTGGAATTGTCCTGGAACTGGACGCAGAGTGGTGCGGGACCAGATGTGGCATTGGCCGAGAAATCAGCGATGAGAGGTTCTTTTTCCCTCACATTGATGTAATGCTCCCTGCGGGAGAGATTGCACCCGCCTGCCCCGCACACTTCAAGGCTCACCGTGTAGCTCCCTGTCCGCAGGTACGTGTGCACAGGGGAGGTTTCAAATGAACTCGTATTGTCGCCGAATTCCCAGAGCATTCCAGACACTTCACCCGTGGTCTGGTCCCGGAACAGTACTCCGAGTGGCGCATACCCTTCGGTTCGGTTCGCCGAAAAATTCGCGACAGGGGGTGGGATCGGAGTGAAGGTTCCCCACAGAGAATGGTCTGCGGTCACATCCTCGAACCAGACAGGGGATTTGGCATCATACCAAACTCCATCTACCTGTACTCTATCGAGACGGTACCCCGGGTCAGGGAAGAAGGTGAATGCCGCCGAGTCCCCGCTCATGACCCTCACGCTCCCGGGGGGATGCACGGAACCATGGGCTCCCGTGCCCGCGGTGATGGTGTACACCTGTTCCTCTTCGAGTATGATGTGTGCGAGGTGGGGTTGCCCGGTCAAGGAGACGATCACCTCTCCATCCCATGGGGTGTATCCCTCTGCCGAGACGAAGAGCTGGTGGGCCCCTTCACCGAGGGCCAGGCAGAGGGGGGTTGTACCGATGATTTGGCCGTCGACCGTTACCAGCGCTCCACCCGGTTCTGAATCGATGCAGAGGGCCCCTGTCTCCACTCCTGCGGCGGGATTTGCAGGATCATGGTCCCCAGTCCCGCCATCATCCTCAATTAAAGAATCAGGGGGAATGGGAAGGGATCCTTCCGGAACGGCCGTCACCTCCGGCCCTGGAGGAGAGGGAGTCAGCGTCGGCAGGGCGTTTGTGGGAAATACCATGTCCTGGGGCAGGAGAGAGGAAGATCCCGCGGTATTCTCCCTCTCATGGATTTCTTCAGGCGGTTCCCGCACAATCAGGGTCCCGTCTTTTCCCGGGATGAGATACGGCGAACCGGCCTCGTCCTTCATCCCAAGCACCACCACCTGGATCCCGCACGTTCCTGCGGTATCCCCGCGGATGGTAAGCGTGGCAAGGACCACCTCGCTCTGACCGGGGCCGACCTTTCTCCCGGCATCGGCACCCTTCAGGACGACGGTATCTGCCGGCACCTTGCTCTTGCTGTTCAGGTTCGCCCACGATGGAAACCGTACACCCGTGATCTTTCCGACTGCAGGATTCTCAAGTGTGACCTGCACCTCGAACTCCGAAAGGCCGGGTGAGACCCGGTCAAGGATGAGCGTGCATTCCCCTGTCTCACCAGGGGATGGGATACTGCAGGAGGTTGCCCGTATCTCGGATCCCGCCGCCTGCCCGCACAGTGCAAGCACCAGGACCAGGAACACCACCCCTGCATACCCTCTCCATATCTCTTTGTCCCTCCATGGACTCTGCATGACCGCCCCTCCATCACTCCGCCCGATCCCTTTCTCCTCCCCACGAGATTGATGCGTTGAGATCTGCGGAATTCTGGTATATTTTCCGATAATCTCTCCGAGTATTTATATTATCCCCAAAAACGCACCGTTATCCGCCAGTATCACCACCACTGCCGGGCAAGGTGGCCCCTGGCTGCCGGGGTAGCCTCTCTCCCCTGGGGGGTGCGCTTGATAAACCCTGCCTGGATAAGGTAGGGCTCGTGGACCTCCTCCACAGTCCTCGTGTCCTCGCCGACTGCGATGGCAATCGTCTTTGCCCCTACCGGGCCTCCTCCGAACTCCTCGACGATCACCTTGAGGATCCGGCGGTCCAGCTCGTCAAGGCCAAGGCTGTCCACCCCCAGCATGCAGAGCGCCCGGTCGGCCACCTCGCGGTCCACCACTCCCCCGCCCCTCACCAGCGCATAGTCCCCCACCCGTCGAAGGAGCCTGTTCGCGATTCGCGGTGTGCCCCTGCTCCTCCTTGCGATCTCCATGCTCCCTTCAGGGAGGATCGCGATGCCCATGATCGCAGCGTTCCGCTCCACGATCTTCGCCAGGTCTTCATGGCTGTAGAGGGAGAGACGCAAGATGAGCCCGAACCTGTCCCTGAAGGGAGACCCGAGCAGGCCTATACGCGTCGTGGCCCCCACCAGAGTGAACGGCTCAAGAGTGATCTTGATGGAGCGTGCACTCGGTCCTTCCCCTATCATCACGTCGATGAAGAAGTCCTCCATCGCAGGGTAGAGGATCTCCTCGATCACCGTATGAAGCCGGTGGATCTCATCGATGAAGAGGACATCCCCCCTCTTGAGGAGGGTAAGGATTGCTGCCAGGTCACCCGGTTTTTCGAGCACCGGTCCGCTGGTGCAGTGGATGGAGGACCCCATCTCCCTTGCGATGATATGGGCAAGGGTGGTCTTCCCAAGGCCGGGTGGCCCCGAGAAGAGGGTATGGTCCAGGGGTTCGCCGCGCCTCCTGGCGGCCTCGATCGCGATGCGAAGGGTCTCTTTTTGGGTTTCCTGGCCGATAAAGTCGCTGAAACGGTCCGGGCGGATTGCCGGGTCGTCAACCTCGCCCTCGTCTGGGCCGGGCGAGACTCGCTGCTCCTTCATCCCGGTCAACGCTCCCTCAGTATCCGAAGAGACGCCTTGATCACGTCCTGGACGCCTGGATTGGTCATGCCGGAGAGTGCCTGCGAGACCGCATCCCTTGACTCACGCGGGGAGAACCCCAGGGCAAGGAGGGCACTCTCGGCATCGTTTCGGAGCGGGTCGATCCCGGCATCCTGGCCTCCGATGAGGAGGGCTGCCTTCTTCTTCATCCTGTCCCGCAACTCGAGGATGATCCTTCCTGCGTTCTTCCGGCCCACTCCCGACACCCGGGTCAGGGCCTTTTCATCCCCCCCGATCACGGCCGCTGCAAGGTCGGAGGCCGTCATCTGCGAGAGGATGGCCGTCGCGAGTGCCGGGCCGACCCGGTTGACAGTGATGAGCAGCCGGAACATCTCAAGTTCCCCGGGGGTGAGGAACCCGTAGAGCGCCATCGTGTCCTCCCTTGCAACCAGGTGGGTATAGATCACCACCTCGGCGGGGGATTTTTTTGCCTCTTCGGCGACTGGTCCGGGCATGAAGACCTGGAATCCCACCCCGCCGGATTCAAGGATCACGTATCCATCGCCACTTCCTACGATCTCTCCCCTGAGCCTTGCGATCATCGCTCATCCCTCGCACTGTGGACATGGCAGAGGGCGACGGAGAGGCCATCGGCGACGTCATCGGGCCTCGGCAGTTCCGGGAGGGAAAGGAGGCGCATGATCATCTCCTGCATCTGCCTCTTGTCTGCCTTCCCTGACCCGGTTATTGCCTGCTTGACCTGATTTGGGGTGTATTCAACGACGGGTATCCCTCTCTTCCTTGCAGCGAGCATGATCACTCCCCTCACCTCCGCCACTCCCAGCGCAGAAGTGACGTTCCGGGAGAAGAAGAGCTTCTCCATGGCCATGCATCCCGGGCCATATTCGTCAAGGATGGCAGAGATCGCGTCAAATATCCTCTCCAGGCGCTCGGGCGTGCCGCCATGGGCAGCCGCGGTACGGATACAGGAGTACGTGAGCGGGATCGTCTTTCCGTTCTCCTTTGCCAGTACCCCATATCCCACGGTTGCAAGTCCCGGGTCGATGCCGATCACGATCATGGTGCCTGGAAATGACGAAAAATCACTCCAATTTATTCATTCTATCGGGGAATGCACCAGTTATACCTTTCTATCGCGGGGTGAAAGAGGAGGAACCGAATCCCTGCTTCGCCCCTGCAGATACGGTATCGATAAGATCGGAGAATAGACCGCTGGCCGTGAGCGTTTCCCATTCCTCCTTCAGTGCGAGGTAACACGCGGCCCTCGCCTCTCTCCGGTCTTTCAGAATGAACGCCATCCCTGCCTCGAGTTCGGGATCCCGGTCCGCTGATTGGTCCTCCATTCTTTTGAGCGTATCCTGCAGGTCCATGATCCACACGTCGCAATCATGGAGATTCCCGAGGATCTCCTGGAGCGCCTTCAAGCGTTTGAGCATGGGTTTCAACTCATTCCGGTAGAGGGGGGCATAGACTTCGATCACGTATCGAAGCCTCTTTGCGGCGATCCGCATCGCATGGTGCGCTTCGGCGGCATCCGGATCCTGGACCGCCGGGGCGTAGGAGAGCAGCTTCTCGACCTTCTTTTGTATCGCTCTCCCGGATCTCTTCATGGGAAACCCCCGGGAAGGGATGCGGTGGGGGGGACCATCAGGGATATTCCACGCTCCAATCTCCTCCGCAAGCAGTGCAGGGATCCCCTTCTCTTCGAGGCGCACGCAGTCCGCGATCACTTTCGGCTGCAGGGCATCCCTCATCTCTTTTTTCCTGGAGAGGAGCGCCACGCATCCTTTCACCTCCGGGGCGTTATCTGCCCGGAGGCTTTCGATCAGCCCTTCAAGGTATCCTATCTGGACATCGAAATCCCGGGCATCCCCAAGGTCACTCGTGATCCGGCGGACCCCGCGTGAGACCTTCTGGTACACTTTCTTTGAGAAGCAGCGGGAGAAGAGCGGGAGACCCGCGCGCAACCTCCGCGATGCCACCCTCATCCGGTGTACCGCCTCGGTATCCCTGCCTTCCTTCACTCCCTCGATCTCGGCGCAGAACTCCCGGTGGATCCTGGAGAGATACCAGGCACCGTATCGGCAGAACCTCCCGTGTTGGTCACCTCGTCTCTTTACCATGCTGCCAGCACCCCCTGTGTGCAATGAGCCATTCCTGGGCATTGCAGGCTGTTTCTCCTTCCTGTCTCTCCACACGGACGTAGTTGCCATCTGCCAGCAGCTTCCGGGCCTTCTCGTTGTCGCGGAGGTGCACAGGGAGGATGATATCCACGATCGCCCGGTGGAGGTCAGGGTCCCTGACGGGGAAGAGCACCTCCACCCTCCGGTCGAGGTTCCGGGGCATGAGGTCAGCACTCCCGAGGAATACCTCATCCTGCCCCCCGTTCCGGAAGTAGTAGATCCGGGCATGCTCGAGGAACCGCCCCACCACGCTCGTGACCGTAACCCGATCGCTCGTGCCGGGAACCCCCGGGCGCAGGCAGCAGATACCCCTGACCTGGAGGATGACCGAGACCCCCGCCCTCGATGCCCGGTAGAGCGCCATGATGCATTCCCGGTCAACGAGCGCGTTCATCTTGAAGATGATGCGCCCGTCCCCGTGCTCACGGTGGCGCGCGATCTCCCGCTCGATGCGGGCGAGAATTTCGCTCCTGATGGACTGCGGGGCGACGAGGAGGCTCCGGTAGGAAGGGATGCGGGTATAGCCGGTGAGGCTGTTGAAGAGGTCTGACACATCTTCCCCGAGCACGGGATCTGCCGAGAGTACGCCGATGTCGGTGTAGATCCTGCTGCTGGATGCATTGTAGTTCCCGGTCCCGAGGTGCACATACCTCGTGATCCCATCCTTTTCCCTTCGCACGACCATGCATACCTTGGCATGCACCTTGAGGCCCACGACCCCGTACACCACGTGCACACCCGCCCGCTCGAGCGCCCTCGCCCACCCGATGTTGTTCTCCTCGTCGAACCTTGCCTTGAGCTCAATCAGCGCAGCGACCGCCTTGCCCCGCTCCCTGGCCTCGAGGAGCGTTTTTACCACGGGAGATTGTGCGCCAACCCGGTACAGCGTGATCTTGATGGCCAGGACCTGGGGGTCCCGGGCCGCCTGGCGAAGGAATGCCACCACGGGAGAGAAGCTCTCGTACGGGTGAAAGAGCATGACGTCCTTCTTCCTGATGCTGCGAAAGATCTCCTCCTCTCTCTCAAGGGGTGGCGGGACCGAGGGGATGAAGGGGGTGTCTTTGAGGTCAGGCCGGTCAAGGGAGCATACCTGCATGAGGTCTGCCATGCCGAGCGGCGCCTCCTGGGTATAGAACATGTGCTGCGGGACCCCGAGTTTCCGGCCGAGGAGCGCACATATCTTCCCGGGCATGCCAGGTACAACCTCGATCCGCACGGGAGACCCAATCCTCCGCATCTCCACTCCCTCTTCGACTGCGGTCAGCAGGTCGGAGGCCTCGTCCTCCTCGATCTCCATGTCCGCGTCCCTTGTGACCCGGAACGGGTACGCTGCCACGACGTCGAGCCCGGGGAAGAGGTGGCCAAGGTTTGCACAGATGACGTCTTCCAGAAAGACAAGGCGGACATCATCGTGGAGGGCCCCAGGCACCTCACGCCCGGGGATGCGCACCAGTCTCGGGAAGAGGTGGGTGGGGACCTTGACCCGGGCAAACCGTTCCCCGCCGCCGCCGGGGTCTTCCACCTGCACGGCGAGCGATATGGAGAGGTTAGAGATGAACGGGAATGGGTGGGAACGGTCGAACGCAAGGGGAGTGAGGACCGGGAAGATCTCCTGCCGGAAGAATCTCTCAAGGGAATGCCGGTCCTCTTCCCCGAGTTCCCCGTACTGGAGGATCGAGATGCCGGAAGCCTCCAGGGAGGGGAGGAGATCTTCTTTCCAGAGCGCCATCTGCTCCCCGATGAGCGGAAGCAGTGCCCGGTGTATGGCCCGAAGCTGCCTGGACGGGCTCATGCCGTCCGGGGGAGCCTCGAGGACTCCCTGCTCAACCTGCCGGTGCAGCCCCGAGACCCGGATCATGAAGAACTCGTCGAGGTTGTTGGCGAAGATCGAGAGGAACTTGACCCGTTCCAGGAGGGGGTGGCTCCTATCTGCCGCCTCCTCGAGCACCCGCCTGTTGAACTCGATCCAGGAGAGTTCCCTGTTGATGAAGAGGCCCGGGTCTTCAAGGAGGTCGCATTGCTCCCTGTCCCGGGGCACCATCCCGTTCATTGGAGAAGGCCCGGCCATAGTCGACTCACTGTTCTGGCTCCTGTATCACTGTGAATTGCCGGGCACATAAGCATGATGCCGGAATAGGCCCGGCTCTTATACGGTATATCCCCCGGATTGGCGGGCAGTATACCATTTCAAAACTGTTTTACCATACCAGTGTACAACTAACACTTGCTGTGATTCGTCATGGGATCTAACGAAGACATCATGCATGATTTTGTACGTAGAGAGCTCAAGAGGCTTTACCCAAGCGTGGACGGCTGGCAGATCAAAAAGGCACCCAGGGCCGGTGCCGATCCGGGTTTCTCCATATCGCGGAGGTTGCTCGGGCGCTTCGAAGGATCGCAGGTCCTCGTGAGCTTTGACCGGAAAGTGACCGGAGAGACCGTCAAGGCGTTAAAAGAGATGGCGGCATCAAACCCCATCGCGGGAGTTGCTTCCCCACGCCTGATCCTCATGGTCCCGCAGGGTGCAGAGGCGGCAGGTATCCCCCCGGAAGTCCAGATCCTCCCCATGCAGAGTTTCGGCTTTGATGGCAAGGAACTGGTCTGGCTGAAGCGCAGGGCCCAGGTGAGCGAGAAGACCACAGCAAAATCCGCTTAATCCTGCAATACATTCTCTTTTATTCTTTTTTCCAGGTTCTTCCCGTGGGAGCCCAGCCAGTAGAGCTTCCTGCACGAAGGGCACCAGAAGAATTCCATCCCCGGCGTGCTCAGGGGAGCGTTGCGGGCCCTGGAGATCTCTACCTCCCTTGCCGGGCGGAGGAGAGTATTGCAGAGGGAGCACCGGTTCAGCCTCAAAGCAGGGACGATAAGACCTCTTTTCCCGAGTACACGCAGCTGTTCCATGACGTCCCGGTCTTCGAGGAGGACGGCCCCCTCTCCCCCTCTCCTTGCCAGCTCGCGGTCCATGGTGAGCAGTACCCTTCCTTCACTCTGTGCCCTTTTGAGAAGGAGCGTGTCCTCGCGGGTGTTCCCCTCCCTGTATCCGGAAGCGCTCACCGTATCGTAACCCATGAAGCGCAAATACCGGCAGAGGGTGCCGAGCATCCGGTCCGCGAGGAACCGGGTGTGCAGGGTGGGATCATCTGTGGTTCTCGACATACTCGATACGCTCACCGCACATCGTGCAGGTATGGCCTTCAAGGTTACGAAAGACCGCAGAAAAACCTCTCCGTTCGATACAGAGCGCCCCGCACCGCGGGCAGTAGGTGCTCTCGAAGGGGTGAGACATTACGTTGCCAAGGTAGGGATAACGGAGGCCCAGTTCCTTTGCCTGGTGATAGATGCGCTCGAGGACCGCAACAGGAGTTGCCTTCCTGTCCTGCATGTGGTAATCCGGGTGGAACCGGGTGAAATGGACGGGCGTATCAGCTCCCAGGTGTTCGATGATCCACCGGATGAGCGCTCCTGTCTCCTCCGGGCTGTCGTTGAGGCCCGGGATGACAAGGTTCACGACCTCCACGTGCATCCCGAGTTCCCGGGCAAGGACCGCGGAGTCCAGCACCGGCTGGAGGCGGGCGCCGCACACTCTCTTGTAGAAATCCTCCGAGAACGACTTGATGTCCACGCGGTATGCCATCAGCATGGGAGAGAGCTCTTTGAGCGCCTCCTCCGTGATGTACCCGTTGGTCACGTACACTGTCGCAAGCCCTTCTCCCCTTGCACGCGTTCCCATGTCGAGGGCATACTCGTGCCAGATGGTAGGCTCGTTGTAGGTCCAGGAGATGCTTGCACACCCGGCCGCCCTGGCCCTCCTTACCCCTTCTTCAGGCGAGAGGTCCGGAAGGGACGAGGCGTCCCGCTCTGCGCGCGAGATGTGCCAGTTCTGGCAGTGCTCGCACCGGAAGTTGCAGCCGATGCTGCCGAGTGAGTAAGAGAGGCTTTGGGGCAGGAAGTGGTAGAGGGGCTTCTTCTCGATGGGATCGACTGCCTCTGCGCTCACCTTGCCGTAGGTGGTCGCATAAAGGACACCATTCACGTTCCGCCGGACCCCGCAGATCCCGGTCCTGGCCTCCTTTATGAGACACCGGTGGCTGCAGAGCGAGCACTGCACTGCACCACCCTCTCCCAGAGACCACTGGAGTGCCCTGTGCATGTTCTCAATCAGGCGTGCAGGAATTATTAAACTGATGCCCCTGATCTTCAGGCAGCGCCTTGCCTTCATCCGGCTCGCGGTTTTTGGGCATTTCGCACTCCATGATCAGCGACCCCCGGTATCCGCAGGACTTGCACCGGTAGATCTGGCCGATATAGCCTCCCACCACGCAATAGACATCCCTGCTCCCGCAGGAAGGACATCGCAGCATATCTTCAACATCTATATGTGCCGCATGGAGAAATGATACTGTAGCATGACATGCCTGGTCCTCTCCCTCGGGGGCTCCATTCTCTTCCCATCCCTCGAGGCGCATACTCTCCGCGCCTGGGCTCCCGTGCTTTGCGGCCTGGCACGCTCCGTTGACCTCTTCGTGGTGGTCGGCGGAGGCGGGGAAGCCAGGAGGTATATCCAGGCCGCAAGGGATACCGGGGCAGACGAAGCCTTCTGCGACGAGGTTGGGATCCTGGTCACCCGCCTGAACGCAACGCTCCTGATCGGGGCGCTTGGGGCCGCCGCCTATCCGCGGGTCGCGCTCACCCCCGGGGAGGCGATGGAGTACTCCGGGCGGGGGAAGATCGTCGTGATGGGCGGTG
>JADFCY010000024.1:22551-27422 GCA_018263335.1 Methanolinea sp.
GCCACCGTCCACCATAACCTATTTGCCGGCCCCTGTCCAACATGTGATCTTGTTTGGGGTAGTAGGGTAGCCTGGTCCATCCTAGAGCGTTTGGGACGCTTTGACGGCAGTTCGAATCTGCCCTACCCCATGACCATGGAGAGTGAGACGGCGTGCAGGGTGTATTCATTGCTTCGCCGAAAATTCGATGACCCGGCCTCACCCCGCACGTTCCTCCAGTTCGAGAACCCCTACCAGATCCTTGTCCTCACCATCCTCTCTGCACAGACTACCGACAGGAATGTAAACGCCGTCAGGGATGAACTGTTCAGGCGTTACCCGCGGCCAGAAGATCTCGCCGCAGCCCGGCGGGAGGAGGTGGAAGCGATCATCCGGAGCCTCGGGTTCTACCATGCCAAGGCCGCACATATCATCGGGGCTGCAAGGGCCCTTGCCGAGCGGTTCAACGGCCGGGTGCCGTGCACGATGGATGAACTCCTCACTCTTCCGGGCGTCGGGCGAAAGACTGCAAACATCGTCATGAACCACGCGTACGGCATCAACGAAGGGATCGCTGTTGACACCCACGTACGCAGGGTGTCGGTACGCATCGGGTTCTCTTCCCACCCGGACCCTGCCCGGATCGAACGCGACCTGATGGCCCTCTTCCCAAAAAAGGTCTGGGGGGACCTGAACTATCTCCTCATCCGGCACGGGCGGGCCACATGCACTGCAAGGAACCCCCGGTGCAGTGAATGCCCGGTGCAGTCGTACTGTGCATATTTTTCCCGGGTCCCGACCTCCCGACCGATCAGGTCCCGAAGATAGCCCGGTATGCCAGGAACCCAGCAAACGAACAGGTCGCGGTGAGCGGGATTGTCAGGACCCATGCAGCGACAATACGCCGGACGATTCCCCATTGGACTGCGGAATAGCCCCTGGTCGCCCCCACACCCATGATGGAGCCGCTGATGGCGTGGGTGGTGGAGACCGGGACACCGAACGCCGTGACAAAGGAGAGGACCACTCCACCGCCTGTTTCCGCGCAGAACCCCTGGTAGGGGCGGAGTTTGGTGATCTTTTTTCCCATCGTCTCGACGACCCTCCAGCCGCCAAGGAAGGTCCCGAGCGCGATGGCAAGGCCCGATATGATGATGACCCACGCGGGGACGATGAACTCCGAGAGGATCCCCGCGGCGACCAGGAGCGCGGTGATGACCCCCATTGCGTTCTGGGCGTCGTTGCTTCCGTGTCCTATGCTGTAAAAAGCGGCAGAGAAGACCTGTAGTTTCGAGAAGATCACATTCATCCACTTTGAGTTCGCGTTCCGGAACAGCCTGATGATGACCATTCCCAGGAGATACGCGGAGATCATCCCGAGTGTCGGCGAGACGACGATGAAGATGATGATGGCGAGTATCCCGCTTACAGGGAGGACCCCGGTGATCACTCCCGCCGGGATCACGAGGGATATCCCGCACAGCGCCCCAAGCGCGGTATACTCTGGCCAGTTCTCCTCACCCTTGCCCTTCGCGGTAAGGGAGAGGATAAACGCGCCACAGATCCCGCCCCCCGCGGCCATCGTCACTGCCCGAAGGAACAGGTCTGATGACGGCCACAGCACCGAGCCGATACCCCCGAACGCAATGGCGGACCCGATGAGGCCGCCCACGAGTGCATGGCTTGCAGAGATGGGGATCCCCGCATAGGACGAGATGAACACCCAGAAGACCGCCGCACTCATACCCACCAGGATGACTTCTGTCGTGAGGAACCCCGATTCGACGATCCCCTTCCCGATGGTCTTTGCGACCACGGTCGTGAAGATGAAAGGCCCGGCCATGTTGAAGAACGCCGCCATCAGCACGGCCTGGAGGGGGGTGAGCACGCGGGTGGCTACGACGGTGGCGATGGAATTTGCCGCATCATTGAGGCCGTTGACAAAATTAAAAAGGAGTGCGAGGAATATCCCGGCGATGACGATATTCTCCATTGTTCACTCATGAATGGCGTATCGCGATGTCCGAGAGGACATTTGCGACGTCCTCGCACTTGTCGGTGGCGATCTCGAGGTACTCGTAAATGTCCTTGCGCTTGATGATGGCGATGGCATCGGTCGACTTGAAGAGGTCGTCGTAGGCCTGGTGGAGGACGTCGTCTGCGAGGTTTTCAAGCCTGTTGACCTCGATGCACCGCTGTTCTATCTGGCGGGGGTTCTTCATTGACCGTATCCCCTTGACCGCATCTTCCAGCTCGACGACGGAGAGCTGGATGAGTTTTGCGAGTTCCACCATGTGCATATCCGTCTCGGGGATCCCATAGTGGTACATCCTCGTGGCAGTGCTCTTGATGTAATCCAGGATATCATCGAGCGCGGAGGCAAGCTTCGAGATCTCTTCCGGGTCCAGAGGAGTGATGAACGTCTGGTTCAGCTGTTCATAGATCTCGTGGGTGATCTTGTCACCCTCGTGCTCGAGCTGCTCGATCTGGTGGACCTTCTCCCTGACAGAGGTGTAGTCGTCCACGAGGTCCACGATACGATAGGAGGCAAGGACCACCACCGCGGCCAGCCTCTCAAAGAGGGTGAAGAACACCTCGTCCTGCGGAATTATCCACTCCTTGATCCCCAAAGTGTATCACAAGAGAATTTTTTCCAGCGGGGAAAAACACTCCGGTTTGATGGCCCGGGTGCCGGGATGGACCGAGCGGGAATTGAACCCGCGGCCTCTTCCATGCCAAGGAAGCGATCTTCCGCTGATCTATCGGCCCGTGCCTACAATGTATGCTGCAGGGGGTTAAAAGAATTGTTTCCCGGTTTGATAAAAAAACCGGGTTCCCTCGCCTTTCCGGGTCTTTTAGCCGTCCCCCCGCTTCACGCGCAGCCCCTCTGTGCTCCCTGTCCGCGGTCCCGGAGGAGTGGGATGCGCGCGAGGACACGCTGCCTGGCTTCCTCTACAGTCGACCTGGATAGGACTGCCCCCCCGCGGATCCGTGGCTGGAGAAGCGGTTCTGCGCCGGGCGGGCCCGCCACCTCTATGGGCAGCGTCACATGCCTTCCCCCCGGGAACTCCCATACCTGCTTGGCGCCGCTCCGTTTCCCCCTCTTTGCGTATTTCTTCCCCTCCTTCTCCACCATGTCCATGGCAAAATCGATCACGGGGGCGTTGGCGATCGCTCCTCCGACACCAAAAGCCCCCACGATATCCCGGTACCGGGCCACGTCATCGAGCGTGACGCCCCCTGACAGGAATATCCTGACGCCCGGGTAGCCCGCGGCGTCGAGTTCCCAGCGTACCTCCTCGAGGATCGCCCGCATGTCGCCCCTCCGGGACCGGGGAGTGTCGAGCCTGACCGCCTCCGCGCCGCAGCGTGCACCGGTGAGCGACTCCCTCTTTTCGTCGCAGAAGGTGTCGCAGAGCATGATGCGGGGGACACCAGGCGGGGAATGCCGGTCGAATTCCATGAATGCTTCGTCGGGAGAGGGATAGCACATCACGAACGCGTGCGGCATGGTCCCCGCGAGCGGCATCCCGTCCGGTGCACACGCATTGCTCACACCGTCGACACCGCCAATCCAGGCCGATCGCTCGACCATCGTGGCAATGGCCGGGTGCTGGCGGCGCGAACCAAAAGAGAAGATCTCCCGGTCACAGGCGATGGCCTTTATCCTGGCGGCTGCCGTCGCGATTCCTGACGCGTGGCAGAGAAACCCAAGGATTGCAGTCTCATACCGGGCAATGTCGCGGTATTTGCCCTCTACCCGCAGGACCGGCTCCCATGGGTAGAAGAGCGAGCCTTCCGGTATGGCAGATGCATCGATGGGGAGGTCTTCCAGGAGGGATATGACGTCCTCCATCCCGCAGAGGATTCCTGCGCCTCCGGGGACAATCGATGCTGTGACTTCCATGGCCACACGGGGATTCCGGCCGGATGCCGAGAGGACTGCCTCGCTCCTCATGAAATAGACATCCGTGCATTCCCCTCTCCTTATACGCTCGTCGTCGACAATACCGAACCTTCCCATGGGTGTAGCATTTGAGCGGCATGCTGATACAGGTATTGAATTTCTCTCCCTGGTTGCACCGAAAGTCAGAACACCCGCCCGCTCCAGAATACTTAAGGACAGATCATGAAGCGCACGATTTCCATGGCGGTGGCCTGATGCTCGGGATCATCGGGGGGACAAGCCTCCTTTATGCAAGGCTTCCTGACCTGGAGAAGAGGGTGGTGCACACGCCGTACGGCAACAGCGAGGTGATGGCAGGCGAGGTGGCCCTCCTCCTCCGGCACCAGCAAAACACCCCGCCACACCGGATTAACTACCGATCGCACCTTTCGGCCCTCGCGCTTCTTGGCGTGGATCGCCTGGTGGTGCTCGGATCGTCGGGGTCGCTCAAGAAAGAGGTCCCACCAGGGAGCATGGTGATCCCGACCGATTACTTCTCCTCCGCAACGGTCCCCACCCTCCATGATCATGCCATCTGCCACGTGCACCCTGGGTTCTCTCCGGGGTTATCGAACCGGCTGAAGGAGATCATCCCCGAGGCGATATTCGGCGGGACCTACGTCCAGACCATGGGGCCGAGGATCGAGACGGTGGCAGAGGTCAGGGCCCTTGCCCTCTGCGGCGATATCGTGGGGATGACGCTTGCAAGCGAGGCAACCCTTGCAGTCGAACTTGGGATGGAGGTTGCGGCGCTCTGCACCGTCGATAACTACGCAAACGGCCTCTCGGAAGAGCTGCTCACCTACGAGAGGATCGTGGAATGCTCGGCGCGGTATAAAGATCGGACAGAGGAGATTATCTCCCGCATCATCCGGGAACTCGCCTAGGAGATCACATCATGAAGAATACGCATACGAAAGGAACTTCGCTCCTGATCGAGCGGGTC
>JADFCY010000025.1 GCA_018263335.1 Methanolinea sp.
TTTGTGATACCCGCTCTCTGGGCAATTCGTTTAATTTGGGAGGACAACCCGCCGTAGGTGACTGGTTTGTCTCGTTCCGTGAGAAACACTGGTGCATCCGGCGTAACCGGTCGGGGATAATCGGCCCGCCATTCCGCGATATATTTCTTGGACATGACAAGCCGGATATACCGGGGTATTCCTGTCTTGAAGTCCAGGTTCACCGCAATACCCTTGGCATCAACCTTGAGATCTCCCCAACGGAGTTGCCCAATCTCCCCGACACGGAACCCTCCCTCGTAGAGTGTGAGTATGAGTGCCCGGTCTCTTGATGTACGGCACGCATCGACCATCGCTTGTACTTCCTTGGATGTGAGAAGGTCCCCCGCCTTCTTCGTCATGGTATCCTTTGGAGGTGTCTGGATCTTTCGCACTTTCTTCTCGGGAAGAGAGATATATTCACTCTCAATCATCCAGAGCAGGAACTGTTTCAAAATCCGGATGTAATCGTACTGAGTATTCTGCTTGAAGGGTCTGCCCCGTGTATGTATCCCGGTACGCATCCCCTCGATCCCGGCGTAGACATCAGCCATCCGAAGTTCACTGAAAGGGGGCAGAAATCTCCGCCAGCCGATGAGGGTAAATGCAATCTTGTTTGCCCGGCCGGTGCTGATTCCAGCCGATCCTCGTCTCTCCGCAAGAAATTCCCTTAAAAGAGATTCATCCCGGCGATCTATCCGGCCGGTTGCAAGTGCCTGGATGATTGCGGTGTCGCCATATTCTGATTTGATACACCCAAAATGCTCTCGCTGAGTCACAGATGTGGAAGGCATCATAAAAAGAAGTCGAGTGCATGAGTATATAAAACCCAGCGGGGGGAACTGAACTTGGTGCTGGAAAGCCGCCAGGGGGACTTGAACCCCCGACCTGCTGATTACGAATCAGCCGCTATACCGCTAAGCCATGGCGGCACGATACCCAGTACATTGAACCTGCTCGAATATGAAGATTCGGCATAAGGCTCCCCATTCTCACCAGGAATGTGATCAGTGGCTGCAGGTTCGCGCTTTTACCGGTATCAGAAAAAAAGGAGAAAAAATCTTTTTTTTAGGAGTATCCCCTGATCGTGGTGACACTATCGCCCTGCTGCTTCCCCTGGGCTGCCTCTACCTTCCCGAACTTTGACTCGTAATCGGCCATCGTTTTTGAGAAGACCGAGAGGAGAGTCTTTGCATGCTGGGGGGTGATGCTTACGATGGCCTTGGCCCTGGCCTGGTTCACGCCCGGGATCTGGTGGAGGAAGACGAAGGTGAATTCGTCTTCTTTATAGGCGATCTGGATCATATTGCTGTATACGGGGTCAAGGGTGTTGGGAATATTGACCGCGATCTCATGCGATGTCATGCAAGTACTGTGGGAATGGATCGGGTTAATCCTTTCCGGGCACAGGCCCCTGCCAGGAAATGGTCCCGGGTCTTCCGCGCGGGAACCCGTGTTCACGTGGGATTTCAGCCTGCCTGAAAAAATCTTCCCTGAATTCATCCGTAATGCCCGCACGATTAATATGATTCGAGGAGAACGCGATGTGAGGGGTGTTCTGTATGGATAAGACAGGAGAGGGGTGTGACCGCCCGATCCCGGTCTCATCCGTCGTGACCGCATCCCTCTGTCCCATGCGCCTCTACCTGGATTCCCGGGCGGGCGAGTCCCGGTTCGAGAGCCCGAAATACACCATATGCAAGCAGATATCCTCCCACCTCGGCCATCGCCTGGACCCCCCACAGATATGGAAGGAGGTGGTCGCAATCGCCCCCGATATCGACACAGGGATGTACGGATTCCTGGAGTCGTGCATTGCACGGTGCGAGGAAGGGGGCCCGTGGCCTGCATTCTCGGAGACGGATGTCTATCTCCGGTCTGAGACGCATGGTCTTGCGGGAAACCTTGACAAACTCCTCGAGTCTGATCCCTTCATCTCAATCGTCAGGGCCGGCAGGGCACCTGCGGCAGGAGTCTATTCCGCAGATAGACTCAGGGTGTTTGGGTACATGCTGCTCGTCAACGAAGTGACAGGAAAGGATGTCTCCGGGGGACTGGTCGAGTACATCCCGTCCGGCGTGGCAAGGCCCTGCACACCCCAGCCGGTAGACAAGCGGAGGTTCTTCAAGGCACTCGCAGATGCAAGGGCCATCCTGTCAGGGGAAACGCCCCCGAGGCCTACCGGTGCCAGGTGCAGGGCCTGCGAGTCTTATCGCGCGTGCAGCCCTCCGGGCCGCCGCCTCTCAGATATCCTTTGAGCGGAGGAGCACCTGCCGATCGGCAAAGCCAGACACTCTTTCTCAATCCTTCCCGAGAAGAGTGAGGGATCGGATATATTCCCCACGTGCTTCGCGGGTCGTTCCTACTACGAGCCAGACCTCGTCTCCATGCCTCTCGCAGACACCCCTTGCTTCGATTCGCTCTCCTTCGAGTGCCTGCCCGCTGTAGGTATGGGTGAATGAGAGGACTCGCGAGACGTCAGGGTGATCTACTTCGTAGACCGCGGGATTGTCGTGGGAGAGGTGGGCATCCCTGACCAGTGCCTCGATCGTGTCAATCCCAAGCGCTTCCCCTCTCTCGGAGGGGAGCGGGTGCAGGGCCTTGTACGAACGGGTATAGAGAAGGTCGAAATATGTCCCTCCAATCTGGCCCCGGTTCCATTTCCTCTTCTCGTGCAGGAGAAACTCCCCGAAATCGAGTTCAGGGTTTCGTTTTGCATAGATCTTCCTCCAGGTCTCCTCATCGATTGCGGGGAGCTTTCCTTTCAGGGTGGCATATTTCAGCAGTTCCTGGGCATGGAACCACTGCCGGCCGTATACCACCAGATCGATATCAGAAGCGGGAGTCTCCAGGCCGCAGAGGAATGACCCGGTGCATCCGATCGTCCCTGGGGGGAGGTTGAACAGCGAGACGAGGGTATAGATCCTGTGATCGCGGGCGGTGATGTGGGAGATCTCAACCTCGGGCTTGTAGACGTTTTGGATATCGGCCACAGGTACCCGGTGAAGGAGATCGAGGTATTCAGGCTTCTCCTTCCGGATGAGATCATAAGACTCTTCGAAATCCACCTTCCTGAACCTCTCGCCTCCCGCATTCAGCCGGTCGCCGGCAGGGTCAGGCACATACCGCAGCAGGCAGCCCACCCGATCGCGGTTGTCATAGGCTGAGACAGCATACAGCCATCCGTCCGCATCCTCGATAAAATCGCGAAGCCTGATGGGCCTTCTCCTCACCGGGATCACCACATTGCGGTTATGTACGCTTCCACGTCCCCGGCAAGAGCCCCGCGGCGAAGCATGGCGCCATGTTCGAGGTCAACAACAGTACTCGGGGTTCCGGGCAGCCGGCCGCCATCGATAAGAAGATCGTGCATCACATGGCACTCGTCGGGAGAGACCGGGTCCCTTGCACCGTGCTGGTTGGCGCTCGTGGCCGTGACGGGGGAGTCGAGGAGGGTGATAAGCCGGAGGCAGACCGGGTGTGCAGGAACCCGGATCCCGATCATCCCTGTCCCACCCGTGAGGGTCTCAGGCAACGAAGACCTGGCCGGGACGACCACGGTCACCGGGCCCGGAAGAAACGCCTCCATGAATGCGAGTGCCCGGCGGTCTATCCTTGCAACCCCAAATGCCATCTCGAAGTCGGAGACCGCGATTGATATTGGCTGGGAAACAGGGCGTCTCTTTGCCTCGTATACCTTGAGGATCGCTTCTTCAGAGAGCGCATCTGCACCGAGCCCGTAGATGGTGTCTGTAGGATACACCACGAGCCCATCATGCCTGAGGATTCCGACCGCCCGCTCGACCACGTCCATATCAGAATTCCTTGCCCCTGACGCGGTTGATGTCGAATACTGCCTTTTGACTGACATGCATGACGGCAAATACCCCGGCCTGGATGGGATCCGTGACCACCATGTCCACGTGCTGGGGAACACTTCCTGCCATCTTCAAGGCGATCACCGGGATACCTGCTTCCCTTACCCGGTCGACCGCACGTGAGATCTCTCCTCCCATCAGTGATCCCGCGAGCACGAGGATCGCGGCCCTCGGCAACCTCGCAACTGCATCGACGGCCTGGGCGACGGTTTTCTCTCCCACGAGGGGGATGGTGTCGACCGATATGCGCTCTCCACGGATATTATGCCGATCAGCCTCGTTTACCGCGCCGAGAGCCACCTGGGCGACCTGTGCGCCTCCGCCAATGATGATCACCCTCGTCCCGTAGATGTGGCTGAACGGTTCGACGGACTTCACCTCTTTGACTGAGGAGATCTCTCCAAGGTGCGAGATCATCCCGGCCGTATCGGAGCAGGCGTCATACTCCATGTACAGCTCGGCCATACCCTCCCAGGGGCCCGAGTCGAATATCTCCTGGTGAATCATCAGGATATTCGCGTGGTGGCCGGCGACCACAGTAGAGATATCGCGTAGAACGCCCCTTCTGTTCTCCGCGATGATGCGCAGGGCAAAGAGATCCGACTCCTGGTCATCCATGGCGGGTATGCGATAGCCGGGGATCGAACCCGGGTTAGAGGCTTGGGAAGCCCCTGTCCTGCCGCTAGACTACTATCGCACGAGAAATATTGTAGAATACATTCGCATCCGTCCGACATAAATGTTCTTTTTTTCGAAGAAATCGGGGCGCACATGGGCGACCTGCGTTTAGAGTATCTTGCCATCTAGCGTGGTTCCCTTCGGTCACGGTTCTCGTGCAGTTCCCTAACCACTTCGCGGTGGAGAGCGAGCATCATGTCAGAGAGGATTCCAAACATGAATACCTGGAATCCAACCACGATGAGAAGAACAGTGAGGAGGGTGAGGGGGAGGTGTTCGATCTGGCGAAGCCACTCGATGATGACATAGACACCGATGAAGAACCCGGAAGCCATGAAGATCAGGCCGATCAAGCCAAAATAAAAGAGGGGGTTGTTCATCCTTGCCAGGCGGTAAATTGTTGCAGTGATCTTGAACCCATCGTGAAACGGGTTCAGTTTGGTTGGAGTTCCGGGCCTCTTCTTGTACTCGATCGGGACAACCGAGATCTTCTGCCCACTCCGGACCGCTTCAGCCGATATCTCAGTCTCAATCCCAAACCCCACTTCTTTTAGGTGCATCTGGTGCAGTGCGTCCCTCGTGAATGCACGGTAGCCGGAGAGGATGTCTGAAAGGTATGCAGCATGGGCAACCTTGAAGAGGCGGTTTAAGACCTGGTTTCCGAAATAATTCAACCCCGAGAATGCATCCCGGTTCTGTTCATTGAGCCTGTCACCGATCACATGGTCATACCCTTCCGCAAGGGGGGCAAGCATCTTCTCGGCATCTGCAGGGGAGTAAGTGCCGTCACCATCGATCATCAGGATGTAGGGCTGTTCGATGAGAGGAAATGCCTCGATCAGCGCATTCCCCTTGCCCTTCCCAGTCTGAACCTCCACCCTCGCCCCTTCCCGGGCCGCGATCGTGCGGGTGTCGTCGGTGCTGTTCCCGTCTATAATAAAAATGTGGGGGTAGCCCAGCCTCCGGAACTCGCGGACCAGGGCACCGATGGTCGGGCTCTCGTTGAGAGTGGGTATGAGGACGCAGACCTGGTCTTTGTCGATGGCCATCGAGCTATATTTAAAAATCCACCGACATAAGTGCTTCCATGCACATCGCCAAGAAAGGCCTGCGGGTGCTTGGAATCGCGGAGAGTTTCTCTTCGCGGGAATACTCGATACTTGCGGGAGTGGTGATGCGAAAGGACCTTCGAATCGATGGTGTGGCACTGTCGCGGATTACTGTGGGTGGCAACGACGCGACAGAAGGGGTGCTCTCCATATACCGCTCGCTTCGCCGAAGGGATATCAATGTGATCATGGTAAGCGGGTGCGTCGTCGCATGGTTCAACATTCTTGACCCTGCCTCCGTATTCAGGGAGACCGGAGTCCCGGTTATCGTTGTCACGTACGAGGATTCTGAAGGACTGGCGCCTGACATTTGCCGTCATTTCCCTGGCGACTCCAGGCGGCTCGCATGTTACGAATCGCTCGGTGAACGGATTCCATGTATACTCCACACTGGCTATACCGTGTATATCCGCCCTTTCGGCCTCAATCCCGAAGACTCCTTTCGTCTCTGCCAGGACTTTGCAAGGGATGGAAAGGTCCCCGAACCCCTCCGTGTTGCACGGCTCGTAGCGAGATCAGTAATGCGGATCTCATGAACCGGGCTCTGGAAATGAGAGGGGATCTGTCTGTAGTTTTGATGGAAACATGCCTATTTAGAAAAAAATCAGAGTCCCCTTGGCACAGCGGTGGGACCGTAGGGTGTTCTCTGGAAGACAAGGGCACTGCCGACATTGTCGGTCAGTGGGAGGGTATCCCCTGTGATGGAGTAACTCGCGGCATTCTGGAGGTGAGTGAGATATCTCGCCTCGATGTCGCTTGTGTCGGTGCAATACATCAGGGTTGAGACAACGGGACCTACCCCGATACCCCACCCACCCTGGAGGACTTCACCTGTCAGCGTGTACGGGCCGCTGTAATGGTTGCACCCGGAGAAGCCTGACACCACTCCCTGATCGGTAAAGGTTGCATCTATCTGAGGGCTGATGGTCTGGACCGGTGAAGAACCGCCGGGACCTGTCATCGCTTTCAGGTACCACGTCCCAAGCAGGGCCGCATCTGTGCCTGGAGTCACTGTGGGAAATGGCGTCACCGCTGGTTGTGTCGCAGGCGGCGGAGTTGCCGGGGGAGATGACGGCTGAGTGCAGCCCGCAACGATGATGACAAGGACAATGCAGGCGATCATCCAGTGTAAAAAGGGTTTCATACGGTCGATTGCGCGCTCTTTGATAAAAGAGGTATCGCCCGCAGAGATGGGCAGCCCGCCATGTGATCCAATCCGCGCAGCGTGGGAGATCACGCGGTGATGCTGTGTCGGGATACCAGCGTCGACTTTGGTCTCTGGTAGACCTCGACTGTTATCCGGTCGCCGGGGTGAAATGTTTCGTCCGTGAAATCAATCGCGATCTTCTCGGACGGGTTCCACCACTCTCCCGAGCACCCCAAGCCGCTCATCTTCTGGACGCCAAAATGGTGAGTTGAAATGAAGCGGTGCCCATTGAGTGTCTCGATCACGCAGGGAATCTTCTCCTGGTTCCGGAAAAACACCGGGTACAGTTCGTCGTTCTTGTAGCTGACGGTCCCGTTATGATAGAGGGTAACCCGCGAGTCATAGTTCATGAAGCCCTCCTCGCTCAGATGCCTCACGCTTTTTATCTCGAGAAACGAGGGCGTCGGTGAGAAAATTGACATGTTGAAGGAAGGGAAAACGATGGAGAGGAGGAGAAGCGCTGCGAGAAGGATGGTTATCGCTACCATCAGGATAGTGGCCATGGGGTGTGACATGGCTTGATGGCGGTCGACTGCGGTCAAACTATCGCAGGTGGTCGTCATTCAGGAATAAATTTTCCGAAATGTGATCAGGGGCCCAACTGATGACTGCAAGATTTAGCGATAGTGCTGGGGTCTTGGAACTCGAAGTGCTTTCAGCCCCATCCCTCATCGCAAAAGGAGGACTGAACCGTGATTGGGACGAATGAACAAATACCTTCCGACGAAACCGGCTGACAATTCGATCTGGCACATAGTGCTTGACACTTTTGGTGCAGAAGAGCACATTATTCGAACTCTCAGGCCCTCGCAGCAATTCCAGGGCATGAGGCGTGGTATCGCACGCATAGATGCAGGGACTGGACCCCTCATGAATTCGCTCACATCTCTCAATGCTTTTCGCATTTTGCCATAGGATATGTGCATAATGAAGGACTGCAGAGATTTTTTCGCAGCTTTTAGCACCTCCATACTCACATGTGATGCACGCTGCCGTACCCCAATAGGCGTTACGCAAGTGATTCATCGACAGAATTGATATGCAGGCAGCAACGTCGATTCAGTATTCCTCAAGGGGGAAACGAGGGAACTTTTTTACACAATATTTAAATGTCCTTCCCGGTCTTGCAGAATAGCCGCCATGCCAGGACATGACCGAGAGGTTCGTGGCATACGTCCCTTTCTTTCAGATAATAAAAAATAGAAGCCCACACTGCACCAAAGTTGCAAATCTCATGAATCCGGAATAAAGGCCCGGTACGTTATGTTCTCCTCCATGAAGAGCCAGTATCCTCTGCCGGGTATGAGTGTCCTTGAATCGTTATGGATTCCTGTCCCCCCCTTCACGATGGA
Source organism: Methanolinea sp. (assembly GCA_018263335.1). Lineage (GTDB taxonomy): Archaea > Halobacteriota > Methanomicrobia > Methanomicrobiales > Methanospirillaceae > Methanolinea_A. The sequence goes on from JADFCY010000025.1 coordinate 8,243, forward strand.
TACTTCGTACCGCTGGGCGACCGGGTCGAACCCATAGCTGTATTTCCAGGAGGAGTACACTGGGAAGAGTGCATCCCTCGCAGGGACCTCTGTCAGGTTGAGGATGCCGAATCCGTTCCACCCAGAATACAGGTTGCGCTCCACAAGCCCCTGCGTGCCGGAGAAGGACAGAGGGAGGGTGGCATGCGACCCGCTGTAGATCCAGATGCTGTCGGTTGCGTTGAGATGTGTCGAGGGGTATACGCGTTCATAGAGCTGGCTCGTACTGTTGTAACGCCAGATCGGTCTCCCGGAAGTATCAATTGAGCTGAATATGCTGCCGGAATCAGATCCGGGGGCGAGGTATCGCGGGATGGCGACATGGTTCCACCCTGGCTCGAATGTGAGCGTAAGCCCGGGGACTGCCGTTGGCGTGACGGTGGGGCTGGTGGTCGGCAGCGTGGTAGGCCCGGTGGTGGGAACTGTTGTCACCGTGGTTTGGGGCGAGGTGGTGGGAGCAGTGGTGAGTGTGGTGGTCGGGATGACGGTGGTCGCGGTGGTGACCGGCGACGTGGTGGGGGTGGTCGTCACAGGGGTGGTGGATGTGGGGGTAGGGGTTGGGCCGGCGAAGGTGAGGGCAAGGTTCTGTGAGGTTCCCGACTGGAAATACGCAGTCTGCGCTGCCTGCGAGGCTTCATTCAGCCAGAATGTGATCAGGACTGGCCCTGCTGCGATCTCGTCGTTTGTGGCATAGACCTTGAGCCTCGGATCGAAAGGTCCCGCACCACCATACGTACCAGGAGAGACTACAACCACCTCTCCGGCATTCCGGGACCCTATCCGTGCGGTGATCCGTGCCCCCGCGGGGACAGGGAGTCCCGAAGAGGTGGCCTGCCCGAAAAACTCAGCAGGGATCTGCACCGTGGGCTGGGTAGTCGGCACAGTGGTGGGCGTGGTCGTGACTGGGGTGGTTGTCGGGATTATCGTCGTCACTGTCGTTACCGGCGACGTGGTGGGAGAAGTCGTCACAGGGGTGGTGGATGTGGGGGTAGGGGTTGGGCCCGTGACGGCAATAAAGTCATATTTAATGAGAGAATGATACCCTTCGCTGTCCGTGCGGTCCAGCCTGACCGTGAAGATCCCTTCCTGGAGATATGTATGGGAAATGGTGCCCGCAGGATCGAATTCGATAGCACCGTCACCGAAATCCCACCTTCTCGAGTCGCCGATCACCGGGAGGCTGCTTGTATCGGTAAAGAGAACAACGAGGGGAGGAGAACCAGACGTGACGTTTGCAGTAAAATCTATACTGGATGCACCTTCTGCAGGGATAGCCATACCGGCGAATATCAGGAGAAAAATCAGCAGAACCCATGAGAAGTATCTCTCGTCTTCCGGGTGATCACAGCATGCCGGCCCTGCAATGCGTCTGGCTCCAGGATTCATGCACGCATTGTGTCTTCACATTGACAGATATATACTCTTCTGATTACTGGAGACCGGGCAAAGGATTCGGAATGCCGTGGAGTCTGGTGAAACGACGCAAATGTTCAAGAATACTCTCATATATGTGGGGTTGGCTCTCCAGGGTCAAGGGCCATGCAAAAAAAGAGGGGATATGAAGGGGTATTTCAGGTCTCCTCCTCTCCGGTGCGGACCCTGATCGACCTCTCCACGGGGATTACGAATATCCTGCCGTCTCCCATCTTCCCCGTCCGCGCCGCTTCGGTAATCGCGTGTATGATGCCATCGGCGTCATTGTCTTTGACCACCACCTCGATCTGGACCTTTGGGATGAGATCCACCACCATGGTCCCCCCACGGTACTGGAGCCTGATTCCTTTCTGGTCTCCCCTTCCCGAGACTTCGAGTACCGTCATGCCGTAAGTCCCCTTCTCTTCAAGGGCTTTTTTTACGAACTCGAGGCGTTCGGGACGGATGATGGCCTTGATCATCTTCATTGGCATCTCCCCCTATACCCGCTCCCCGTGCTGGGAGATGTCAAGACCGACATACTCCTCCTCTTCACTCACGCGCAATCCGATCACCTTGTCCACGGCGAATGCCAGTATGAACGTGACAACGAAGGCATATATGAGTGCCGCAAGTGCCCCGGCAGCGTTTGCGAGGAACTGGGTGACATTCCCCTCGATAAGCCCCGAGTACCCGTTCACCGCGGCGACCGCGAATATCCCGGTCGCAAATGCACCCCAGAGGCCGCCCATCCCGTGGATGGACCATGCATCCAGGCTCTCGTCGAGACCCTTGTTGATACGCCACAGCATGCATGCGTAGCAGAGGAGCCCTGCGATTATCCCGATGGCGATGGCTCCTGTCACCGTCACGTATCCCGCGGCCGGGGTGATCGCGACGAGTCCGGCAATCGCTCCGCTCACCATGCCAAGGGAACTCGGTTTGCCCCTCACCCAGCTCGCAGCAAGCCAGGCAAGGCCTCCTGCCGCCGCGGATATGTTCGTGACCATGAATGCATTTGCGGCGATACCGTCAGCAGCAAGTGCACTCCCGGCATTGAACCCGAACCAGCCGAACCAGAGGAGTGCAGCGCCGAGAAGGGTCATCGGGATGTTGTGCGGCTCCATGGTATACTTCCCGAAACCCGCCCTCTTTCCGATGACCATCGCCACGGCAAGGGCCGCAAAACCCGAGCTGATGTGCACGACAGTCCCGCCAGCGAAATCAAGCGCCCCGAATGTCATGGCCCACCCTCCTCCCCAGGCCCAGTGTGCGAGGGGGTCATAGACAAGTGTGGTCCAGAGGAGCGCAAAGACCAGGAAGGCAGAGAGTTTTACCCTCTCGGCAAAGCCGGATGTCACGATTGCCATTGCAATCGCGGCGAACACCAGCTGGAAGGCCACGAAGAGGAGGGGCGGATAGCCCTGTTCTCCGGCCTCGATGCCAATACCCTGCAGGCCCGCAAACTGGAGATCCCCGATGAACCCCCCGATATCCTGTCCAAACGCCAGCGAATAGCCCATCACCACCCACTGGATGCTGACAAGCGCAAAGACGATGAAGGAGAGCGCGACCATGGAGATGAAGTTCTTTCTCCGGACCAGGCCCCCGTAGAAGAATCCCACGCCAGGCGTCATCAGCATCACCAGGGCTGTGGAAGTCAGCAACCATGCGGTGGTCCCCGTGTCTAATGTCATGTGAATCTCCTGAATCCTTCTTTTCAATTCTGTATCTGATAGTCAGCCTGCATTAAGATGATTTCCGGCCGGAAGGGATCCCACGGGGATTGGCGATTGCTCATTTTCAATGGGACATGCGAATATCTCTCCATTTTGAAGATGAGAGTCCTCGACATCCCTGCAGCATCCTTCCCTTGACCGGTATATCAAATGGTACCTTATCTGGTGCCCGGCGGGGAGCAATTCATCCATTCGGGCAAAATTTTTCCCTATCCCGGCGGGAGCCACTGGAAAGACCCTGTTTTCCCTTGGGATGTTCCAGGTATGTACCATTTGATTGGTAGAAGTATGGTTCCATGCTATATATATCTATTTGTTTTTGCATGAGGATTCCACAAAACCCAAAAGAGCAGGGAGGATCCAGGGACTCTCGAGCAATAATAGGGAAAATTACCTCGTAAGATGGGGCCGGGGAGATCCCCGGCGCACCAGAGCACATTGACCGGGCGTTACCGGTCAGGAGAAATTTTTCGGGAGGACCAACAGTATCACTACATATCAGGCCTCCACCTCCCCGGTCCGTATCCTGATCGACTGCAGGACGTCGACGACGAATATCATTCCGTCACCAGGTTTTCCGGTAAACGCATGAGAAGTGATGGCCCGCACCGCCGCATCTTCAAGAGAATCGGGGACAACTACATCGACCCGTACCTTTGGGAGAAGGTCGACGTTGAAGATGCCTCCGCGAAACTGGAGACTGATTCCCCCCTGCTTTCCCCTTCCCATCACTCCTTTCAGCGTCATTCCAAAAATTCCCTCTTTCTCGAGGGCTTTTTGTATGAAGGGTACTCTTTCTTCCCTGACGATTGCAGAGATGCTCTTCATGACCTCCCTCACTTGTCTGTGCGGCTTTTGCGCTCTTTTCCTCCACTGAAGGGTTGATCCAACCCGTTTCCTGGGAAAATTGGGAGCCACTGGTTCTCTGTCATCTCTTTTACAAGAGGACTTACCAACCAGTCCGATCTTTCCCTTCCTTCCTTGTTCCCATTCTCCATGGTGAGAGCATTCCCTCAATTCGATGGAAGGAAGTTATTGGTTATACTATAAGTAGTTTTCTATTTAGAGCGAAGAAAAAAAATTAATAGGTTGCCAGGTAGCGGTCTATCTCCCAGGGATGCACGGCGAGCCTGAACGAATCAGTCTCCAGTTGTGCAATGGAGTTGAGACCATCCATTATGTGTGCGCCCATCGCGCTCTTTATCACGTCATCGTTGTTCAGTTCTGCGTTCGCCTCGATAAGGCTCCCGGGGAGCATCTCAATCCCCCGTGACCTCCTCTCCTTTTCTGAGAGATGGTAAATGTTCACGTCGGTGCTTTCCGGAGGTTCGATCTTTTTCTTGATTCCATCGAGGCCTGCAGCAAGCATAGCTGCAAAACAGAGGTATGGGTTGCACATCGGATCCGGACTGCGGAACTCGGCCCTTGTACTGTTCCCTCGGGCGGCGGGAACCCTCACAAGCGCGGAACGGTTGGAGGCACTCCACGTGATGTATACGGGGGCTTCATAACCGGGGACGAGACGTTTATAAGAGTTAATCGTCGGATTCGCGACCCTTGTGATTGCCTTTGCGTGCTCAAGGATACCGCCAATATAATAGTATGCCGTCGAAGAGAGCTGGTTCTCTCCCTTGGGATCGTAAAATGCATTCTTGCCATTCTTTGAGAGAGATCCATGGGTATGCATCCCGCTCCCGTTGATTCCGGCAATCGGCTTGGCCATGAAGGTTGCATGGAGGTTGTGTTTCAGGGCGAGGGTTTTTGTGGCAAACTTGAAGGTGATAACCTTGTCAGCCGTATCAAGCGCGGTGCTATATTTGAAGTCGATCTCGTGCTGGCTCTCGGCAACCTCGTGGTGCGATGCCTCGATCTCGAACCCCATCTGGGTCAGCGCCAGGACAATATCCCTGCGGGCGTCCTCTGCCCAGTCTGTAGGGGCAAGGTCAAAGTATCCACCGAAGTCCTGGTACACCGTTGAGGCCCGTCCTTCAATAGTCTTGAAGAGGAAAAATTCCATTTCAGGGCCAGTATTAAAGGTAAAACCCATGGATTTTGCTTTTTCAATCTGCTTCTTCAGGACATATCTCGGGTCACCTTCGAAAGGCTTGTTCCCGTAGGTATAGACGTCGCAGATGAAACGGGCAACCCTTGAATCTGCAGGCCTCCAGGGGAGGATCGCATAGGTATCAACATCCGGCTTCAGAAGCATGTCGGACTCTTCGATACGTGCGAATCCCTCGATGGATGACCCATCAAACCAGATCCCTTCAGTGAGCGCTTTTTCTGCCTGCTGGACGGGGATGGCCACGTTCTTGGGCATTCCCTGGATATCCGTGAACTGCAGGCGAAGGAACTTGACCAGGTCTGCGTCGATCCGTTCCAGCATCTCAGACACGATGTCTCTGCTCATATGGAAATTAACTTCTACCTAATCAGATATATATTTAATGTAACAGGCCAGATAATGATGGAGATTATGCATCAGGCCAGGTATCATTATCTTTATGCCGGACTGAATTACGGGCAACGCAGGCCGTGGTTGATATGTGCGGAATAATTGGAGTTATCGACAGGTCAAAGGAACGCATGGATGGCCGGGCGATACGGTCAGCGCTCTCCATGATGGATGAACGGGGAAGCGGGGAAGGCGCCGGGTATGTCGCCTATGGGGCATTCCCGGAATTTGCCGATTATTATGCCATCCATGTCTTCTTTGATGCGATTCACGAGACAAAAGCGGCGGTTGACCAGGAGTTATCCAAGTGGGGCACCATCGTGCACGAAGAGGAGATCCCTACCTTCGAGCAGCAGAATATCAGGAAGATCCACACCCCATGGAGGTACTTCTTCCAGCCCGATGCACGGCTCATGCCGAGGAGCACCACGCCGGAAGACGACATCGTCATGCACCTCGTGATGAAGGTGAACACAAGTATCCCCGGAGCACTCGTCTATGCCTCCGGCAAGAACATCGCCATCTTCAAGGCTTCGGGTTGGCCCGAGGAGGTTGCTGACTTCTACCGCATCCAGGACTACAAGGGATACATATGGCTCGGCCACAACCGGTACCCCACCAACACTCCGGGGTGGTGGGGCGGCGCACACCCCTTCAACCTCCTCCACTGGAGCGTGGTCCACAATGGCGAGATCACCTCCTACGGGACCAACCGCCGCTATATTGAGAGCTATGGATACCGCTGTTCGATGTTCACCGATACAGAGGTGGTGGCATACCTCTTTGACCTCCTCGTCCGACGCCACCACCTTGCCCCGGAACTCGCCGTAAGGGCGCTTGCACCACCCTTCTGGGACGAGATAGACCGCATGCCAGGACGCGAAGCATACCTCAACAGGGCAATCAGGCTGACATACGGGCCGGCACTCATGAACGGCCCGTTTGCAATCGTCGTGGCCAAGCCCGACGCTATCGTCGGGTTCACCGATCGCATCAAGCTCAGGCCCCTTGTGACCGGCACGATGGGGGACCGCCTCTACATATCGAGCGAGGAAGCGGCGATCAGGGTGATGGAGCCGGAGGTCGGGGACATCACCATGCCACGTGCGGGGGAGCCTGTCATAGGCAGGGTGTATACATGACCATCGGAAGCGTTCCCGTCAAATTCAGGATATCCGTCGATCACGACCAGTGCATGCTCTGCGGCCGCTGTGTGGAGAACTGCCCGTATGACGTCTTCCGGCTGGAAAATGGAAAGATCCACGTGAATTCAAGGAAATGCGTGGCATGCCACCGTTGCATCGCGATGTGCCCACGCGATGCCATCAATATCAGGGAACGGCCTGTAGATTACCGCAGCCATCCCGTCTGGACCACGGAGGCCAGGGAGGCAATCTACAACCAGTCACGGACCGGAAAGATCATACTTGCCGGGATGGGGAATGCAAAGCCATACCCCATCATATTCGACAGCCTCGTCCTTGATGCCTGCCAGGTGACGAACCCGAGCATCGACCCGCTGCGCGAGCCGATGGAACTTCGCACCTACCTTGGGAAGAAACCATCGCGCCTCGAGACCAGGCAGCGAGACGGCGATGTGGAGGTGCTCACATCCCTCTCTCCGAACCTTCAGCTCGAGACCCCCATCATGGTAGGCCACATGAGTTACGGTGCCATAAGCCTGAACGCCCAGTCGAGCATCGCAAGAGCGGTCACTGAGACAGGGACTTTCATGGGGACCGGAGAAGGAGGGCTCCACCAGTCACTCTATCCCTACCAGGACCACATGATTGTCCAGGTGGCCTCGGGACGGTTCGGCGTCGATATCAATTACCTTGAGAGAGGTGCCGCAATCGAGATCAAGATAGGCCAGGGCGCAAAACCCGGCATCGGCGGCCATCTGCCAGGGGAGAAAGTATGCGAGGATGTCTCCTGCACGCGGATGATACCGGTCGGAAGCGATGCCATCAGCCCCGCGCCCCACCATGACATCTACAGCATCGAGGACCTCAAGCAGCTCGTGCGGAGTTTGAAAGAGGCCACGGAGTGGAAGAAACCCGTATTCGTGAAGATAGCAGCGGTCCACAACTCTGCCGCAATCGCGGCAGGCATCGCCAGGTCCGCCGCAGACGCAGTCGTGATAGACGGATTCCGGGGTGGAACAGGGGCTGCGCCAAGAGTGTTTCGTGACCATGTAGGGATCCCGGTCGAAGCGGCGATTGCCAGCGTGGATGCAAAACTGCGTTCACAGGGTATAAGGAACGAAGTCTCACTGATCGCAAGCGGAGGTATCCGCGAGAGCGCAGACGTCGCAAAGGTGATCGCGCTCGGGGCCGACGCGGTGTATATCGGGACTGCGGCGCTCGTTGCAATGGGCTGCCGTGTCTGCGGCACCTGTTACCGGGGCCTGTGTCCATGGGGAATCGCAACGCAGAGACCCGACCTTGTCGCCCGCCTCGACCCCGAGATCGCCTCCCGGAATGTCGCAAACCTTATCCATGCATGGACCCTCGAACTTTCCGAACTGATGGGTGCGGCGGGAATCAACAGTATCGAGTCCCTCCGGGGCAACAGGGATCGGCTGAGGGGATACCTCCTTGACGAGTCTATAATGAAGGTGCTCGATGTCAAACCAGTGGGGGCCTGATGCCGTTATGGACCGCGTGAGAATCGATGCCGCGGGAATGCACTATACTCCCCTCAACATGGCAATTCGGGCGGCGGTCGCCAAGGGCGCCCGCGAGATAGAGATCGACCACGTAATGGGCCAGAGGTTCATCGCCGACGGGCTCAAAGGGGATGTCAGGCTCATAATCCACGGTGTGCCAGGGGGAGATCTGGGCATGTTCATGAGCGGGCCCACCTGTATCGTTCACGGGAACTGTGACCATGCCCCTGGAAACACGATGGACTCGGGCCTGATCGTCATACATGGGAGTGCGGGTGATGCGGTGGCACATTCCATGAGGGGCGGGAAGGTCTTTGTGAGAGACTCCATCGGTTACCGCGGCGGCATCCACATGAAGCAGTACCGCGACAAGCGCCCCATCCTTGTGCTGGGCGGAAACTTCCGTGCATTCCTCGGGGAATACATGGCGGGGGGGCTTATCCTGGCCTTGGGGCCTCCACCGGACAGGCCGATCAGGGAACGCGGGATCGGCTCAGGCATCCATGGGGGGAGGATCATCGTCCGCGGGGACGTGGATGATGAGTATCTCGGTGTCGGTGCCCAGAAATCTCCCCTTACCCGCGAGGAGAGAGACGAGATCTCTCCCCTAATCAGGGAGTTCGCCACCTATTTCCAGAGGGATCCTGACGTGCTGCTGGATGATTCCTACGTGCAGATACGGCCATCGAGCAGCAGGCCGTTTGCGAGCAAGTATACCTGGGAGTGAGAAGTGACATGGCAACCAAGAGTTATGCAGACCTGAAAGCCGAGGTATGGGACAGGGGTGCCTGCGCAGGATGCGGTGCATGCGTCGCAGTATGCCCGGCAGATGCCATCTGCTTTGACGAACAGGGAGGAGCCCTGTCGCCGAGAAACATCGGCTACTGCAAGCAGCAGAATGACGAGGTGGACTGCGGAGCATGCTATGATGCCTGCCCCCGCGTCCAGGCAATCACGGGAGATGTCCTCGGCAACTACCTGGAGATCGTCTCTGCCAGGGCAACCCTCGAGATACCGCGGCGGCAGACCGGAGGTGCGGTCACCGCAATCATATTTACCGCCCTCGATCAGGGCCTGATCGATGCGGTCGTCACCGTGACAGAGGACCCATGGACCAAGAAACCTGCATCAGTGGTTATCACGCAGGCCGGAGAGATCGTACATCACGCCGGCAGCCGTTACAACTGGTGGGTGCCGCTCGTCGCCGCGCTCAAGACTGCAGTTATCGGCAGGAAATTTGAGAGAATTGCCGTAATCGGGGTGCCATGCGTGGTGCAGGCAGTCCATCGCATCCGGGAGAGTGAAAATGATCTCCTGAAACCGTTCGGGAAGCGGATTCGCCTTGTCATCGGGCTCTTCTGTACGGAGACTTTCGATTATCGCATCCTCATGGAAGGGATCCTCCAGAAAGAGAAACAAATCGAGACCTGGAACATCGACCGCCTCGACGTGCGTGGAAAACTTGAAGTGACCATGCGGGACGGGTCGTCGCTCACACTCCCGCTTGAGAGACTTCAGGAAGCAATCAGGCCGGGGTGCCGCCATTGCACAGACTTCACCGCAGTCTGCTCGGATATCTCGGCCGGCGGGGTGGGGAGCAAGAGGGGTCATACCACTCTCATCGTGAGGAATGATACCGGGAGAACATTCCTCAAAGAAGCAATTGCGCGCAATAACCTTGTCGAGGAGGGTTCGGTTGACACCGACGCAATCGTGCGGCTTGGCCTCTCCAAAGCGAGAAGGACTCCCAAACGCTGAATTGAGAGGGGATTATTTTCCATTCTTATGAGTGAATCGTTCCCCATTCATCCCCTCGTATTCTTTTAAAGTGAAGCGTTCTCCATTCATCCTCCGCATCGGTCAGGTAAAAGTTAAGGGGGATATCGGAGGAGATTATGTAGGAATGCATGGATCTGAAATCATGAGAATGACAATACTTCTGATTGGCTGCCTTCTCCTCTTATTCACAGGGATGGGCGTTCCAGGTATGGCCGATGAGGCTGCGGCGGGGCCGGCTTTCCCGGGCCAGCCTCAAATCCCGCATTCGTTTTATGGGACCATTGAGGCGGCAGGCAACCCGGTCCCCGCCGGTGTCCCGGTTGAAGTGAGAGCTGAGGGGGTGTCTTTTGGCATACCTGGAAATCCGATATACTCGCATGCAGGGGGTTATGGATCTCAGGACCCGTTCAGGCCGCGGTTGGAAGTCCAGGGCACCCTCCCCGGGGGGACCAGCCTCACCTTCTACGTGGGAGGAGTCGAAGCAGAGGTACAGCCAGGGGGCTCAACTGACCCCTGGAGCACGACATATCGCTTCTCGCCCGGTTCGGTCACTGAACTCAACCTGCGGGTTGCGGCCATGGTGACCCCTGACCCGGCGTACCAGGAGACACGCGAACCAACTGCCCACTCAACACCCGCGACAGGTCCCCGGGGGGGACCGGTGAATCCCTCCACAGAGATGATGTTCGGGCTCATCGCAATTCTGGTTATACTCGGGATCCTCGCGTTCTATCTCGGAAAGAGGGCGAAAAGATCCCAAAAAGAATCGGCACAGGAGAGTGCAGACGAAAAGGACAGGCCTGGCAGTGAATAGATACCCCGTGATGGATGAACCTTCCCCATCCTATTATTTTATCCCCATGACAAGGGAATGACATTACCAGGGCATCCCATATATTCCCGGGAATTGATGCAGGCGGTCATCCCTCACCCACAACCCGGCTGACCTTCTGCATCAGAAAAGGGAGAATAAAGATAAGGAGATTGGAATGAATCACAGGCAGAAAAAAATTATCATTCTTCTTGCCATATGTTCACTGCTGCTCTTCCCGCTCTCCGCGGGGGACAGGATAATTTCTGAAAAGCCAAGCATCAATCAGGAATTTATAAAATTTTTCAAATATAACGTAAGCAGTGAAGGATCGACTTTCGACAGGGAAGGGCACAGCATGGGGCTGATTCCTTCGCCGATAGTCCTCAAATATGACACGAGCAACCTGAAATCTCCTGTCTATTCAGACTCAAAGCAGAGCGCCTCTTCTTTGAACGAGACAACTCAGACGATATTGAGATCTATCGAACAATACCGGATCTCTCCCATGAACCCCGAGTTCCGGAGGTTCATCGAGGAGTACAACTCGAGATATTCCCCGGAATCAGACTCTGAAGGTCGGTCCCTTGGCCTTATCCCCTCCCCCATCGACATCGGAACCCTCATGTCCGCTGGCATTCCCGATACGGACCAGCCATTCGGTACACTTCTTGGCTCCCAAAGCCCCGCCATTTATTCCTCCCCCATAACGACTGCATCTCCCACGAGCTGGTTTGACCTTCGAATGACAGGGAAACTCACCCCTGTCCGTGACCAGGAGCAGTGCGGGGCATGCTGGGCATTTTCCACCTACGGGTCCCTCGAATCCACGAACCTTCCCGGCAAGAAGTGGGATTTTTCTGAGAACAACATGAAAAACACCCACGGTTTCGACCTTGACCCGTGCAAGGGCGGCAATTACCAGATGTCCACCGCATACCTCGCCCGCTGGTCAGGGGCGGTGAGCGAGGCAGCCGATCCCTACCTGTCAACTGCCAGTACCTCGGGGGGAAACGTGCCTGTCGTGCAGCATGTTCAGGATGTCATATTCCTGCCTTCCCGGACAGGGCCTCTCGATAACGCCCAGATCAAGCAGCTTCTGCAGCAGAACGGAGCGGTATATTCGCAGATCCGATGGGAGAGCGGGTACTACAACAAGAAACTGGCATCCTATTACTATCCTGGCTCATCCCCTGCGAACCATGCGGTGGTCATCGTCGGGTGGGATGACAGCTACAGCAGGACGAGGTTCTCCACCGCGCCACCGGGTGACGGAGCGTTCATCGTACGGAACAGCTGGGGCGAGGACTGGGGAGAATACGGGTATTGTTACGTCTCATATTACGATACCTGCATCGGGAGGCCCTCTGCCCAGTTCCTCTCTGAAGACCCCTCGAATTATGACCGGGTCTACCAGTATGACCCCTTCGGATGGGTGACCAGTGTCGGCGTGGGGGGAGACAGCGCATGGTTTGCGAATATCTTCACCTCAACCCAGAAAGAGGATCTCAAGGCTGTCAGCTTCTACACTCCTGTCCCGAATGCCCAGTACCAGGTCGAGATATTCAACGATGTGGGGACAACCCCGAGGGGAAGATCCGCAAGCCTCGTCCAGCAGGGGAGCATCTCTTATGCCGGCTATCATACTGTTCCGTTACACTCATCAGTCCCGCTCCAGAAAGGGCAAAAATTCTCGGTGATTGTGAAACTGACGACACCCGGGTACCAGTATCCAATCGCCGTGGAATACCCATACCCGGGGTATTCATCCCGTGCATCGGCGCGTGCCGGGGAGAGCTGGGTGAGCAGCGACGGCACCAGTTGGACTGATCTCACGACAGTCTATGCCAACTCAAATGTGTGTGTAAAAGCCTTCACGGATGCGGCCCCTTCGACGCCAACCTACACTCCCACCACGCAGCCGACGGGAATCCCGACCATGCCGCCCACTTCGACAGACCGGCGGACTCCCACGGTAAGTATCTCCTCACCAAAATTCATGGCAGGCTATGCACCTGGAGACGAAGTCATGATCGAATGGTCAGCACAGGACAATGTTGCAGTGGTCAATGTGGTGATAGAGTACTCCGCAGACAAGGGCAATTCGTGGATCACGATCCTGCAACAGGCGCCCGCCACAGGGAAATATTCGTGGATTGTCCCGGAGGACCTCACGGGGAGCGTCACAATCCGCGTGAGGGCGCTCGATGCGGCAGGGAATACCGGTTCATCCACGAGGTCCGTCACCATCAAGACCGCGGGTATACCCAGCAGAATGTCTGCCCCGCAGCACACATCTCCTTCCGGAAACGGCCTTGTGTTCTCACCGGCAGGGACCCTGCAGAGCGGTCCTTCAGAGACAGGGGAATATTTACGGAGCAACTACCGTGAGGAGAATTTCATTCCCGCGGTCACACGCCCTCCGGGCACGGGTGGGTTCATCTGATACAGGGATTGCAGGTGCGGGGAGCATAGGTTCAATCTTTCAGAAACACAGACTGATATGAAAGGCGATTAGTCAGATGCAGAAAGGAAGGTCACTCTCCACGGGCTGCGTGCTCTGCCATCAGGGCGCAAAGATGGTGCTCTTTCTCTCCGGCCTGTGCCCCCGTTCGTGCTGGTACTGTCCGCTCTCGAAGGAACGAAAAGAGAGGGATGTGATCTACGCGAATGAACGTCGCATCCATACCCCGGAGGAGGCTGCATCGGTTGCGCGCCTGATGAGTGCGCTTGGCACCGGCATCACGGGAGGCGAACCTCTCAGTGTGCCGCAGAGGTTACAGGAATATGCAAGGTTCCTGAAGAGGGAATTTGGGAACTCTCACCATATCCACCTTTATACCGGAATGGCCCCGGCGAGAGAGGACCTCTCAGGGCTCGTGGGGCTTGTCGACGAGATACGGATGCACCCCCCCCAAGAGATCTGGGACCGGATCGTGGACACCCCCTACATGGAGGCGGCCCATAACGCAAGGGTACTGGGTTTTTCCGTCGGTTTCGAGGTCCCTTCCCTCCCCGGCATCGACAGCCTCGAATCCATGCTCCCTTTTTTGGATTTTATGAACATCAACGAACTTGAATGGGGAGAGACAAATGCTGTGGCCATGCGGGAACGCCGCATGGTCCTCGACGACGGGGTTCACAACGCGGTGAGCGGAGCACGCGGGTGGGCGAGACGCCTCACGGGACATCCAAAAGTGCACTGGTGCTCTTCCCGGTTCAAGGACTCGGTCCAGCTCAGGAAAAGGTTGCTTCGGGTTGCGAAGAATACTGCAAGGCCTTTTGACCAGATTACCCGGGACGGCACCATACTCTATGGTCTGCTCGAGAACGAGGGAGTCGTCCCCGCGCTCTTCCACCAGCTCGAACCTGACATGTACGAAGAGAAAGATGGTGCATTCGAGACGGCGTGGTGGGTACTCACAGAATTCGGCAATCAGATCGAGGGGAAAAAGACCATCATAGAGCGGTACCCTGACAGGGGTCTTGTAGTGGAGGTGACCCCGATCGAATGATCCGCGAGATCCTCTCCCCCCTCTACGAACGCATTATCCGCCTCCAGTGCCGGCATATTCCCCATCACATCGCAATCATCCAGGATGGAAACCGCCGCTATGCGAAACTCCAGCACCTCCCGCGCTCAGTGGGGCACCGGGTAGGCGCTGCGAGGACTGAAGAGATGCTCGACTGGGCGCGCGAACTTGGGATCCGGCATATCACCCTGTACTCATTCTCAACAGAGAACTTCCAGAGAGATGCAGAGGAGGTCAGGGACCTGTTCTCCCTCTTCAAGGAGAAATTCCAGAAGGTCACGGATGACCCGAGGGTGCACCGCGAAGGGATCAGGGTACAGATCGTGGGAGACCGGAGCCTGCTCCCTCCCGACCTCCGGGAGGTGATCGAGAAGGCCGAGGAATCAACTCGTGCCTATTCGGAGTACCACCTCAATGTTGCGCTGGCGTATGGGGGTCGAAACGAGATCGTTCAGGCAGCAGGAAGGATACTCGAAAGGGTGGCATCCGGTGAATATACTCCCGACGAGATCACCCCAGAGCTTGTCGAGAGCCAGCTCCATGCAGGAAAGGAGATCCCACCGGTTGACCTGATCATCCGCACCGGAAACGAGTGCAGGACCTCGAATTTTCTCCCATGGCTTGCAAGCGGGCACGAGTGTGCGGTCTATTTTTGCGCACCGTTCTGGCCTTTGTTCAGAAAGATCGACCTGCTGAGGGCAATAAGGGTCTATTCTCAAAGGGTTGACTCGCAGGGAAGAGCATCCCCTGTTCCCTGAACGTGGGAGAATGCCACGCGTTCATCTCCCGAACCGGCGCACACGTGACTGGTAATCCCGGAGCGCTCTCAGAAAGTCAGTCTTCCGGAAGAGCGCCCAGTTCACGTCAGAAAAGAAGAGCTCGGAATACACCGACTGCCAGATGAGGAAGTCTGTCAGGTGGCTTCCTCCAGTCTTGATCACGAGATCGGGGGTATACCGGAATGTGAGCCGCTCCTCAATCGCGTGTTCCGTCACTTCCCCAGGAGAGAGCCCGTCCTTTGCCATCTTCCTGATGCATTCGGTGATCTCCTCTCGTCCGCTCTTCCCAACCGCGACATGGACGTCTATCCCTTCCCCCTCGGTCTCCGCCGTCGAACCGTGGTGCAGGGTGAGCCTGGCAAAGTGTGCAACCTCCCGAAATCTCCCTATGCAGGATAATTCGTCCTCTCTTCCCCGCGTGCTGATGTGAAACGTAACCCCTCTGATCCCCCCCAGGGTATCCTTTCCGGCCTCTCCCTTGCAGGCATTGACTACCGCATCTGAGACCTCCACGCACCAGCGGCTCACCTCGACCAGCTTGCCCGGGGCCTCTTCCACATCCTCTCCCGTGATCATGAAGCAGATCTGGGCAGGGAGTATGGAGAGCCCCGATAACAGGCGCCGCTCGTACAGCCACCGGATCACGATGCCCACTCCCGGAGGCCATCCGCACTCAAAGTGTTGAGGATGTTGCCCGGCTCCGCCCATCCCCTGCGGCAGAGCTTCACCCCATAATCCATCCAGGCGAGGTCGCCCGGACCATGCGAATCTGTCCCGATGGAGATGGAGACCCCGTTTCTGACGGCCTCCCTGATATGGAGATCGTCGATGTCCATCCTGAAAGGGGATGCATTGCATTCGAGCGCCTTTCCTGCCTCTGCAGCGGCAGCAATCACCCGCTGCATGTCGATTGCATATGCTTCGCGTTGCCCGAGCAGCCGCCCTGTGGGGTGACCGATGATATCGATGTGTTCGTTCCCTATTGCAGAGAGGACTCTCCTGGTCATCGCGTCAATTTCCTGTGAAAATGCCGAGTGAACAGAACCGATGACCACGTCAAGGTCCTTTAAGACGCGTGAAGGAAGGCCCGTCGTCCCATCGGCAAGAATGTCCACCTCAACTCCATGGAGGATCTGGCAGGACG
The DNA here is from genome assembly GCA_018263335.1 of Methanolinea sp. Classification (GTDB taxonomy): domain Archaea; phylum Halobacteriota; class Methanomicrobia; order Methanomicrobiales; family Methanospirillaceae; genus Methanolinea_A. Next base: position 24,603 of record JADFCY010000025.1, read on the forward strand.
AATCGCGGTTGGCAATCTCTATCTCGTGTGCCTGGCGCCGGAGTGCAGGTTCGTCAAGTCCACGGGCAATTCCCAGGGACACAGAGTGGTCGGTGCAGAGGAGGTGGGTGTATCCATGCGCCTCTCCGGCCCTTGCGAGGGCCGGGATGTCAAGGTTTCCGTCGCTCCAGGAACTGTGCACATGGAGGTCTGACCTGATCTGTGTTCGCTCAACAAGGTTTGGAAGATTGTGCGAGAGCGCGGCATCGATCTCCCCCCAGTCTTCCCGGAGTTCCGGGACGATTGGGTCCATCCCGAGGAACGAAAAGATCTCCTCCTCTCGCGAGAACTCGTGGACCGTGCCGAGTGTGAGGTCACGGATCCCGTACTCGTTCAGCCGCCACCCCTTCTCGAGGGCCCTCTCGCGGAGACGAATGTTGAATGCCTTTGAGCCAGTCAGGTAGAGGAGCATGGTACCAAAGGTCGATCGAGTCGTGTACCTGATATCCACTCTTGAGCCCCTGCACCGGA
>JADFCY010000026.1 GCA_018263335.1 Methanolinea sp.
ATGTGAAGAAGAAAAACAGGAAGAGGGGGAGACCTGGGAAAGGAGAAGAGGTCTCGATTGTCTATTCTGTTACTTCTCCTCTCGAAGTCAATGCGGAGTACATCGAGCAGGAGAAGTCGCATCTGGGAAGGTTCGTGGTTGCAACGAACGACCTGGACCTGGATGCAGAACACGTCCTTCTGTATTACAAGGGTCAGCAGTCCGTGGAACGGGGATTCCGGTTTTTGAAGGACGATAGTTTTCATGTTTCCCCGGTATTTTTGAAAAAGGAGAACAGGATCGAGGCTCTTTCCATGGTCATGGTCCTGTGCCTGTTTGTGTATTCCGTTGCGGAGTGGCTGTTGCGGTCGAGGCTGAAAACGGCAGGAAAGAGTGTGATGAACCAGCTGAAGAAACCTATCCAGAATCCGACGATGAAGTGGATCTTCATGCTGTTTATGAAACCTGCAGAGGTCACTATCTCGATGAATTCACAGATTCAGCGGTTTATTGTGAATCTGGACGATGTGGTGACTGAAATTCTTGGGGTGATGGGGCCCGCTTGTGAAAAATATTATTTTTTGAGGGAGACCCGCGAAATGTAGGTTGCAACACTTGGCTCTCTTTTTTCCATGAGAATGGGTTCAGAGCCCCGACCTCATTTCCTGGATCCATTGGTGGTTTCGTGTGATCTTGATTTGAATGCAGGATTTTCTCTCGATCTTCTCTTCTTACCCGTCATTGATAGGGAACACCAAGAAAATTCATTTCGCAATGGCGCGAAAACCCCCGGTCCCCGTATCCACGTGTTTGGCAGCATTTCAACGGAATCGCATTCGCGAAAAGTGAGAGAGAGACCGAGCCCATCTCCATTGAGGAGATATTCCAGGTGGCCTACCTGCCACTTCCCGCATGCTGTCTTGCACCGGGAACTTGTGACGGAGGAAAAATATTCCATCCCCTCTCTCTTCTGCGTGGGGGATCGAGTCGAGGGGATTCCCTTGCACACCTATTCAGTCATCAAACCGGTGCAGGGCCGCCTCCAAAAGAGCGGCGGTGCAGCATCGCATCGGGGGGTGGATGCTCCCTACAATACGATAGTTGGTCAATCCCGCCCGTCCTTGAACGCAAAAGAGCCATTTTGCCACCTCTGTCTGGGGGACTCCCCCCTCTTCTGATCCAATTGGGCATATCAGGATCGAGAGATTCCGCAATATTTTGGATCTCCCCCCATGTAAGTGGACCTGGTGCCCGAGGGGGCGCCTCTCCTGATGGGTGGACAGAGTTCTGACTTCAGATATCCGGAAATCCCCTGGGGAGTTGGGGTCTCCACCCGCCCGTTTTTCACGGACAAATCGGGAGAATTGTGTTCATTGCCGGGGGTGCTCGCGAAGGCCTTTCCCGGCGAAGGCCAATTGCCTCCCCTGAAGGATATTCCGATGCGTCTTGTGGCGGGTGGATGCGTGTGTTGAAAGGATGCATCACCATTCCGGTAGAGAGACAATCCCGATCTCGGTTGCGTGAACCGGAAGAGGCATTCCTCGGACCGAAATTGCGTGGGTGATCCCACCGAACCTTCAATGCACGTCTATTGGTGCAACGCTGTTGATTGGGCATTCACCAGCGCCGCGGCTTTTGTGAGTAGGTTCCTGGTTTGTCTATTCCCCTTGCGCACCCATTTTTCCTGCCGGAGAGTGTGATTCTTCAGTGATACGCAGGTACGGAATGAATAGACACCTCCAGAATCACAGATACCTGAATAATCGCACGTTATAGGCTCAATTTCTCTGAATAAGAGGAAATACATGAAAGAGAGCAACTTTTCCCATTCTCGTGAGAATAAAAGCCCGGGAAATTGGAGATTTCTGAGCGCTTCCCTGGCCGATATACCGCGCTCCAAATGTATGCTATCAACGAAGTCGCAGAGGCCAATCCCCTGGCACTTGTTTTTGTCTCTCCGCTGTTTTTTTGGGAGGAACTGAATCGGGGTTTTTTCTGCATGCTTGTTGCGTCGTCGGCCCTCCGCTGGTGTGCCCCATCGGGGGAGCTCGCACCGTATACGGGGTGTGGTGTCGGATACCCCCCACAAAACAGCACAGTTCATCAATCCTGCCCATACCGGGTGGCGAAGGGCCTGTTTTTTTATCCCTGAAGTGGCCGAACGCTGTTTGTCGTGAAATGTGTATTCTGCGCAAAAAGTTTATAATTCGAGGAAAAAAAGAATAGAGCATGCAGGGGGGATTTTTCTCGGAATGGCTCAACCGCTACCGCCACTACCTGAGAATGCGCAATTACTCCCCCCGGACCATCCAGAGCTACGAGCAGGTGGTCAGACACTTCGCATACTATGTCTGGCTTCGGCGAAACATCGACCCCCAGAAGCTGATGATCTACTGGGAAGACTTCTCAAAGGCCCGGGTTGAGACGAGCGTCGAGGTCGAACCGGTGCTCCTTGACGATTACCTCTCGTTTGTGACCTCGATGCGGACCTATAAGCCGAAGACCCTGCACCGGATCATCTCCACCCTGAGTTCTTTTTACCGCTTCCTGTACTCCCAGGGAGCGGTCTCCGCCAATCCCATGGTTGCCGTGGAGCGACCAAAGATCAAGGGCCAGGAACTCCGGTACCTCAAGCACAGCCAGGTGCTCAGGCTGATCGATTCCATCGACGATGTCCGCGACCGGCTGATCGTGCGGGCCATCTATGCGACCGGCGTCCGGGTCTCCGAGCTCTGCGGGATCAATATCGAAGACATCGACTTCGAGGACGGGACGATCAAGGTGCGCGGAAAGGGAGGAAAGATACGGATCGTGTTCGTCGACCCGGATACCCTCGCAGAGATGGATGCATTCATCGGAAAGAGGATCGAAGGGCCGCTCTTTTGCGGCCAGCAGGGCCACCACATCTCCCCGAGGGCAGTCCAGCACATCTTCAGGAAGTACGCCCCCGAAGGGATCACCCCGCACAAGATCCGCCACAGCTATGCAAGCGAGCTCTACCGGAGATCAAAGAACCTGCGGGTGGTGCAGGAGAACCTTGGGCACACTTCCATCAAGACGACCGAGATCTACCTGCACACTGACCTGGAAGAAAGAAAGAGGGTATACCAGGAATTCTTCCCCCTCTCGGAGAAAAAGACCCTCGACAAGAAATCAGAGCAGAGAACCGGGCCGGAGAGCGAGCAGGGGTAAGGCCGCCCTCCCGGGGTCACACAGTCCAGGCGTTTCTCGGTGTGAATGATATTTTTCCTGGAGTGCGAAACGGGTGATCCATGGGGGCATATTTCCTTTCGGCCCGATGGTCCGGGATTTGATCCCTCCCGGAAGCCCTTTTCTTGCGCCATTGCGCGTATTTTTTCATTATACCTCCATTCACTGGAGCAATACCTGGCAACGGTTCCTGTGACCGAAAATCCAATAAACCATATGTTGCTATACGGCAAGAGCGTTAGGTTTTTCCTTTCAGGTCCATTTCCCGAACCTCTTTTTGGGTCCATTTCTGAAACATCCGGATGCTGAGATACGTCGCGGGGGAATATTTCCCCGCGTAAAAAAAAACCAACATTTGGCTTTTAATTACGAATATAACTGTCATTTGAGGATATTTGCATCCTCGCAGCGTCCCCTGTCTCCAATCGAAACAGCGCTCTTTCCTCTGTCGCGGGTGCCCCTCTCGCTACGCTCATATGGGATGAAGGAGAGAGAGATTCTTCAATGAGCACTATCCTGCAGGTTGCGGAGGAGCGCCGGGGTGATGTTCCCGTGGTGTTTCTGAAAGGACGCATGGATGCCACCACCTCCCCGGACGCGGAGGCGCATATCAACCGCCTTATCGATGGGGGTGATCGCCAGCTGGTCGTCGATCTCTCTGGCCTCGAGTATATCAGCAGTGCCGGCCTGCGGGTGCTGCTCTCGGGGTTGAAGAGGCTGAAAGCCTCGGGAGGGATGTTGAAGCTCACCGCACTCGCGCCTGAGATCCAGAAGGTCTTTGATATCGCCGGGTTCAACCGGCTCTTTCCCATCTACAGGAACCTTGACGAGGCCCTCGGGGCGGACGCGGCACGATGAACGCGCTCTTTGCCTCTCGCTTGACCGCCGCCTGATACCATGCTCCCCGAAGTGGTCACCGATTTCCTCATCCTCTTTCAGATGATGTGCGTGGTGGTGGTCTTCGCATACCTGGTGACGAGGACCCGCTTCTATCCCGAGGTGCTCGAGGGGGGCTTCTCCTGGAAGAACCAGGCCATCCTTATCCTGATCTTTGGGGTCCTCTCCATCTATGGTTCCGAGAGCGGCATCGATATCCTCGGCGCACCCCTCAACATACGCGATCTCGGGCCGATGGTGGCAGGGTTTGTGGGAGGACCCGTCGCGGGTATTGGGGCGGGGCTGATAGGGGCAGGGTACCGGATGACCATGGGTGGGTTTACCGCGGTCTCGTGTTCGCTTGCGACCGTGCTCGCCGGCCTCCTCGCAGGAATGATCAACCTTGCCAACCGGAGGCGTTTTCCCGGCCTCCTCCTCGCGGTATCGGGGGCGGTCTTGATCGAGGGGATGCACATGGGACTCGTCCTCCTCCTGAGCCGCCCCCTCCCCGACGCAGTCGAGCTCGTCTCGGATGCGGCGTTCCCGATGATCGCTGCCAATGCGGCCGGCATGTGCATCTTCGCGCTCATCACCCTCAACTTCGAGAACGAGAGGAGGACCTGCAGGGAGCGTGACCGCTACCAGGCCGAGCTGCAGCGGAAGAACGCCGAGCTCCAGATTGCGAGGGAGATCCAGGAGAGTTTCCTTCCCCCCTCCCTCCCCACGCTCCCGGGTTATGCACTTGCCGCGGAGAGCCGGCCCGCACGCGAGGTGGGCGGGGACTTCTACGACGTGCTCGGTTCTCATGGGGGGAGGGTCGGCCTCGTGATTGCAGATGTCTCGGACAAGGGGGTCCCTGCCGCGCTCTTCATGGCCCTCTCTTCCACGGTGATGCGTGCAAGCGCCGCATGGCACCAGCGTCCGCGCGATGCGGTGAGCGATGCGAACGCCCTCATCTGCCGGGAATCGGGATCGGGGATGTTCGTGACGCTCTTCTTCTGTATCCTCGACCCTGCGGAGGGGACGCTCACCTACGTGAACGCCGGCCACAACCCGCCGATGCTTGCGAGGGCGGACGGGTCCCTCATCGAGCTCCGGGCGTCCGGGATCGCGCTTGGGGCTGACGACAGGTCGGTCTACGAGGAGCGATCCATCCAGCTCTCCCCTGGCGACCTGCTGGTCCTCTATACCGACGGGGTGACTGAGGCAGAAGACGCATCGCAGCAGCAGTTCGGGGACGAGCGGCTGGCGGAACTGGTGAAAGGGCTGCACGATCGCACCGCGGGCGAGGCGCTTGCCGCAATCCAGGACGCGGTGGCGGCCCACACGCAGGCTGCGCCGCAGAACGACGACATGACGCTGCTTCTCCTGAAGGTGGGAACATGACCGGCGGGGTGACCCGGAGGCTGACCGTCCCTGCGACGCTCGGGCACCTCGAGGCGCTGACCGGCATGGTCACTGGTCTCCTCAAAGAGCATGGCTTTCCCGAGAAGACTATCTTTGAGATGGACCTTGCCGTGGACGAGGCCTGCACCAACATCATCCGGTATGCCTATACGCCCGGCGAGGGTGAGGTGACGCTGGAATGCACCGTGACCCCCACCTCTGCGACGGTCTGCATCATCGACAGCGGACACCCCTTCGATCCCCTCGCAGTCGAGCCCCCTGATCTCAGTGGCGGGGTGGAAGACCGGCCAATCGGGGGGCTCGGGGTCCATCTTATCCGAAACCTGATGGATACGGTCACATACGAGTATACGGGAGGCAAGAATATCCTCTGCATGACGAGATTCCGAAAGCCGGGTGAGCAGTCGGGTGAGTCTGATCATTTATGACGAAAGAGCACCAAGAGGAAGAGTGGAGTGGCCTCTGATATAGTGATCCCCTCCGAGTGGGAAGCGGTGCTCCGCGCACTCCGGGACAGGGGATCGGGGATGGTGTACGTGGTCGGTGCCGCAGACAGGGGAAAGACCACGTTCTGCCGCTGGCTGACTGGCCGGCTGGCGAATGTAGCCCTCGCAGGATTTCTTGACTGTGATATCGGGCAGTCCACCCTCGGCCCCCCGGCGACCGTTGGCCTGGCCCTCTACAAGGACTCGGTCGACTGCCCACGGGCGACATTCCTCCGGTTCGTGGGCGCGGTGACCCCGAGCGGGCACATGGTACAGGAGCTTGTCGGGGCGCTCCGGCTGAAGGAGCGGGCGAGGGAGGAGGGCGCGTCGTTCCTTGTGGTGGACTCGCCCGGGTGGGTGGTGGAGCCGGCGGCACAGGAGTTCCATGTCCGCATGATCGACCTCCTCCAGCCTGACCTGGTGGTGGGGTTCGAACGCGGGCCGGAACTCGAGGGGATCCTGGTGAACTTCCGCCGCCACCCGAGGATCCAGATCATCGAGTGTGCCGCTCCCCCGCAGGTGGTGGAGCGCAAGCGCGACTGGCGGCGCCTCTACCGCTTCCAGCGGTTCTCGGAGTATTTTGCGAATGCCGTCCCGCATGCCAGGTTCCTCTCGGGGCTCGGGGTGCACGGCAGGATGCCCGAGTCGTTCCGGGAAGATTCATGGAGGGACCTGCTGATCGCCCTCTGCGATGCCGAGATGATGGTGGTCGCCCTTGGGCTCGTGGACCGGCTCGACCTCGTGTCAGGCACCCTCGCATTCCGTGCACCGCCGCACGATGCGCACCGGGTTGCCACGGTCCACGTGGGGTCAATCCAGGTGGACCTCAGTAACCCTCCGGGAAGGGTCGCGCAGCAAAGCCCGCATCGTGCAGCGCGGCAATCAACGCTTCCCGATGAGGCCGACCCCGCGCTTCCAGCTCCAGTATCACCCGCATCTGGTGTACGGGGAGGTCGGGGGCGCTCCGTTCCTGATCAATACGGTTGACCACCCCGCCGGCGCGTGCGAGGACCTGCAGGAGCGCAGGGAGTGAATGGGTGCCCTCCTCGACTGTGACGGCGAGCTGCACCATCCTCCCGCCTGCATAGAGGCCTTTTTTCAGGATCCTTTCCAGGAGGAAGGTATCCACGTTGCCCCCGCTGATGACGAGGGCCACTTTCTCCCCCTTCGCGAGGGGGACGAGCTCCGAGAGGAGTGCGGCAAGGGGGGCTGCCCCCGCACCCTCTGAAAGGACTTTCTTTCGCTCGAGGAGCTGGAGCATCGCACCCATGATCGCCTCCTCCTTGACAAGCACCACGCTGCTGACAAGGTCCCGGAGGACGGGATAGGTCAGGTCACCGGTCCGTTTCACCCGTATCCCGTCCGCGATGGTGGGATCGGCTCCCACTGCGACCGGGCCTCCCTGGCGGAGGGCCTCGGCCGCCGAGGGGCATGCTGCCGCCTGGACACCGACCACCCGCGAGCCCGGCCGAAACGCCTTCACTGCAGTCGCAATCCCTGCGATGAGGCCCCCGCCCCCCACGGGAACGACCACGAGATCCACATCTGGGAGGTCTTCGAGGATCTCGAGCCCGATGGTGCCCTGGCCGGCGATCACCAGCGGGTCATCGTAGGGGTGGATGAAGGTCAGCCCCTCGTCGCGGGCGGCCTGCACCGCATGCATAATGCTCTCCTCCAGGCTGCCACCTTTGAGGATGACCCGGGCCCCATACCCGACAGTGGCCTCCTGCTTTGAGAGGGAGACCCACTCGGGCATGACGATCGTCGCCGCGACTCCTGCCATGGAGGCGGCCACGGCAACCCCCTGGGCATGGTTCCCGGCAGACGCCGCGATCACGCCGCCTTTTCCAATGTCATCCTTTTTCCCGAATATCCGGTTGGCTGCCCCCCGGACCTTGAACGACCCTGCCTTCTGCATGGTCTCAAGTTTCAGGTACACCTCCGCACCGGTCATCTCGGAGAAGGTGGGGGAGTAGACGAGCGGGGTGCGGATCACCTTTCCCTCCAGGAGTGAGCGGGCAGCCTGGATCTCGGCGAGAGAGACCATGGATGATAGGTTCTGGCGCTCCTGGACATTAAGGATTCGGGGGTGGTTCAAGTGCCTGTTTCGCCCGCAGTTTTTTCCCTGATCGTATCATAGGTGGTCATAAGGGACACACCATGCACTACATCGTCACCGGCGGCGCCGGGTTCATCGGGTCGCATCTCTGCGAGGCACTGGCAAATGGCGGCCACCATGTGACGATCATCGATGACCTCTCTTCCGGAAGGATTGAGCACATCTCTTCGCTCCTGCCGAGTCCAAGGGTCAGTCTCATCCAGGACACGGTCCAGGACTTCACGTCGCTCCTTGAATATTTCCAGGGTGCGGACGGGGTCTTCCACCTGGCGGCGATGGTATCGGTCCCGCGGTCCATCGCACATCCCCTCGCCAGCCACGAGGTCACCCTCACCGGCACCCTGAACGTGCTCCTTGCTGCAAGGGATACCGGGGTGAAGCGGGTGGTCCACGCCTCTTCTGCTGCCGTGTACGGAAACATCCCGGATCTCCCCAAGAGGGAGGACATGCCGGTCGACCCCCTCTCCCCGTACGCGGTTGCCAAGTACGCCGGGGAGCGGTATTGCAGGGTGTTTTCGCTTCTTTACGGCCTGCAGGCGGTATCCCTCCGCTTCTTCAACGTGTACGGTCCGAGGCAGGACCCGCGTTCCGACTATGCAGCGGTCATCCCCAGATTCATCGCGAGGATACGGGCAGGAGAGGCACCCCTGATCTACGGTGACGGTGGCCAGACACGGGACTTCGTCTACGTTAAGGACGTAGTCACGGCAATGATCAAGGCAATGGATTCAGAAGTATGCGGGGTCTTCAACATCGCATCAGGGAGCGAGACAAGCGTCAACCAGCTGGCCTCGATGCTCATGGACCTGTGTGGGTGCAGGATGGACCCGGTCCATTGCCCCGAGAGGCCCGGCGAGGTGAGGCGGTCTGTTGCCGACATCTCACAGGCACAGGCCGCGCTCGGGTATTCTCCGCGGTTCACGTTGAGAGAAGGGCTTTCTGACACCCTCGCCTCGATGGAATGATCCACGGGCCCCTCGCCGCTCTTTTCACAATGCTTATGCGGGGTGGTCGATCAAAAGTCAATGCATGAAGGTACGCATACTCTTACTTCTCCTTGTCATGGGAGCAGTGCTTCTCGCCAGCGGGTGCATCACCCCTCAGAAGGAACAGGCGGAGGCATCCGCGGCCAGCGCGGCGCTCACAGGGGCCGTAAAGGCCATCGATGCGGATCTCGCTGGGGTGCAGGCTCTCAACCTCGCGAGTGCCAATCGGCTCTCCCGGACGGGGCTCGTCGGCCCTGCGGCAGAAACTGCCCTCCGCGAGAAACTCGACGCGCTCCCGTGGGCACTCTCGTCTGTCACGATCTCCCCAGAGGGAATCATCGTTGCCGCGGTCCCGGAGCATTACCGCGAGATCGTCGGGAGGGACGTGAAATACCAGGGACCGGTCCAGGAAGCCCTGGCCATGAAGGTGCCCCGGGTAAGCGAGGTCTTCATGATGGAGGAAGGGTTTGCCGGGATCTCCCAGAGTGCCCCGGTATTCTCGTCAAATGGCACCTACCTAGGTTATACCGACGTGACGTACCGCCCCGAGACCCTCATCGAGAGGGCCATTGGGCCCGTGGTGGAGGGGACGCCTTTTGACATCTGGGTGACCCAGACGGACGGGACGGTCATCTACGACACGACGCAGGAGGAGATAGGAAAGAACCTCTTTTTGGATCCGGTCTACCAGGAACCGGGACTCCAGGAGTTCTTCAGGAGGGTGGTATCCGAACCCTCGGGAACAGGCTCCTACCGGTTCTGGGACCGTGGCTGGGACAGGGAGATCGAAAAAGAGGCCTCCTGGGAGACCGCAGGCATCGACGGGGCAGCGTGGCGGGTGGTGCTGACGGAAGTAAAGATCCCGCCCGGAAGCGCGGCGGCCTCCTCCGCGAGGAATGCCTCCCTTGCGGAACTAAAAGACCTTGATGCGTACGTGCAGTCTGCGGTTGCGTATGCCGCGAGTGAGGGAAGAGAGGCTGCCATCAGGGAGTTCAATGATCCAGTCGGCCGGTTTGTGGAGGGAGACCTGTACATCTTCGCGTACGACATGAACGGGACGGTGTATGCGCTGCCGTTCCAGCAGGGCCTCGTCGGGCAGAACCGCATTGATGTCCATGATGTGCACGGCGTTGCCTTCATCCGGGCCCTTGTGGGGGCAGCCTCCCGCGGGGGCGGGCACGTGTACTACGTGTACCCAAACCCCGCGGCAGGATTCGCCGAGGAACTGAAGATCTCCTCGGTGGTGCCGGTGGACGATTCCTGGTTCCTCGGATCCGGGATCTATCTCTCCCATGTGAACGCCACCTTCAGCCGGCAGGAGAAGGACGCCCTCATGCAGAGGGTGCATGCAGCCCGCGACTTTGCCCGGCAGGAGGGAATGGCTGCCGCCCTCGCTTCGTTCAACGACCTCTCAGGGCAGTGGGCTCCCGGAGGAAACTACATCTTTGCGTATGCGATGAACGGGACAACGCTTGCGCTTCCCCACCAGCCTGAGCTGATCGGGACCAGCCGCATTGGCTTCCTTGACCATTACGGGGTTGCGATCATCGACTGGGAGATCGAGGTGGCACGCGCCGGCGGGGGTTTCGTCTACGTGGTGTACCTGAACCCCGACACCGGGTCCGAGGCCCTCAAGCTCTGTTACGTGGTGCCGGTCGACGAGGAATGGTTCGTGGGGTCGGGAGTGTACGGGCCGGAAGTGTGAAGAGGCAGGTCCAGTTCAACCCATGGATCATTCATATTACAGACACTTCCAATGGGGATTTCCTCAGTTGGGGCTCTGGCCCCCACTGCTCTTATTGGGTTCAGGGAGCCACAGGAGCGGAGTGAGCGAGTCCCGTGGACGTGATCATGGAATGAGTGCACTTGCATTCACCTCGTGATGAGTGAATACTGGGATTTGAGCCCGGGGGGGTATCCCCCACCGGAGCCACCCCCGGACACCCCCCGCAGTTGGGGCTCTGGCCCCCACTGCTCTTATTGGGTTCAGGAAGCCACAGGAGAGGAGTGAGCGAGTCCCGTGGACGTGATGATGGAAGGAGTGCTGTTGCATTCACCTCGTGACAAGGGAATACTGGGATCTGAGCCCGGGGGGGTATCCCCCTCCGGAGCCACCCCCGGACACCCCCCGCAGTTGGGGCTCTGGCCCCCACTGCTCCCCGCCGCAATTTACTATAAGTCAATTGCTGCTTCATCCAATCGTATGGATGACCTTTTGATCCGGACGGCGCGGGAGGATGAGGTCCCGGTCTTCATCGAGTGGGCGAGGAGAGAGGGATGGAACCCGGGTCTGCACGACGGCGAGTGCCATTACGCGGTGGACCCGGCCGGGTGGTATGTCGCGGAGGCGGACGGCGAGATCGCCGGGACTATTGCGATCACCAATTACGACTCCCGGTTCTCTTTTGGGGGTTTCTTTGTCATCAGGGATGATATGCGGTCCAGGGGTCTGGGGTGGCAGCTCTCGAGTGCAGCCATCCGGCACGCGGGCGACCGGAACCTTGGAATCGACGGGGTCTACGAGATGCAGGAGAAGTATTCTTCCCGGATGGGGTTCCGTTTCGCACACCGGAACATCAGGTGGCGGGGTATCGCGGGCGGAAGGAGGCAGGCCGGGCTCTGCTCCGCGCAGGATGTACCCTTTTCTGCTCTCGTTGCATACGATGCCATCCATTTCCCCGCGGAACGGGGCCGCTTCCTGGAGCGGTGGATCCGCGTGCCGGGATCATGGTCATCAGCCTTTGTGGAAGGAGGGTCTCTGCGGGGCTACGGGGTGATCCGGCGGTGCTTCGAGGGATTTAAGGTCGGCCCGCTCTTTGCCGATACGCCGGAGATCGCCGGGCGTATCCTTGAGGACCTGACCGGGAGGGATGAGGTGAGGGGGCACCTCTTCTTCCTTGACACCCCGGAGCCGAACCGGGAGGCGGTGTCGATGGCGCAGGACCGGCAAATGGAGGAGGTCTTTGGCACCGCCAGGATGTACACGAGGGAGATCCCGCCGCTTCCGGTCGGCCGGATCTTTGGGGTCACCACGTTCGAGATGGGGTGAGAGAGGGGAAGACCCGGGCTATTGCGAGCGGGAAAATCCGGACGTTTCGGGCGTTAATCCCTCTTTCTCATCGCCACCGCACAGGCGGCGCCCGCAGCAAGAAGGAGCGTTGCGGGCTCGACTCCTGCCCCCGTTGTGGGAGTGGGAGTGGGGGAGGGGGTCCTTGTGGTCTTTGGAATCGTGGTTGCCGGGGTAGCGGGAATCGTGGTGAGGGTGGGGGCAGGGAGCGGGCCAAGCAGGGCAAAGGTTCCGCTGGCGGTAACGGGCGCCGTCACGGTGGTATTTCCAATCGTCGAGGGAAGGCTGGTCCAGGTTTCGCGGTCATGGGAGGCGATGACGAGCCCCTCAGAGGGGACCCCGGCGGGGATGCGGAACTCGATCCTGCCCGGGGGGGTAAACGATGCATCCTGAGGAACAAGGGTGTAGGGGCCGGAGAGGACCCGCATCCCAAGGCCCGGGTCTTGTGCCGGCACCCTGAGGAACCCGACCGGTTCTGCATGCGAGACCGTGACGCTGACCATGCCGTCGGCTGACGTGAATGTGCGCCATTGCTCGGGCGGAGGCGCCGCTATTGAGGCAGCTGCCAGGCCGCTCCCCGCAGGGGATGGATCTGACCCCCCGATCGGGATGTTCTTGTAGAGGGCCTGCCTCCCGTCGACGAGGGCTGCAATGGTGATGGTCCCGGAAGTGAGGCCCTCGACCACAAACGATATCTCCGAGTCCTTTGACCCCTGCGTGGTCCCGGTCACCTGGAGCTGAGCGGTGATGCTCCTTGCGGTGGGAAGGGAGGTTCCCGAGAGCCGGAAGTAATCGTAAGTCCCAGGAGTGATGTCGTACTGCTTCGTGGTCGAGAACTGGCCATCCCTTGACTTCCCCGAGACCGTGACGATGGTCGACTCCTTCATCACCTCGAGGCGATTCGTGGAGGTCCCCGAGAGGGTCGCCGTGATGCTGCTCTTCTTCAACGCAAACGGCATCACGAACTGGCTCATCTGGAACCGGAACTCGGAGTTGGGCTGGACGGCGCAGTCGGCCTGCACGAGGAGCGAGAACGAGGAGTTTGCCGGGAGGTCGCGGATGGTCACGAATATGGGCTGCCCGTTTGCAATCGTTTCAGGCCTCTCGGTGATCGTCACCGCGGAAGCAGGGAGAACAAGGGATACGAGGATCAAGAGCACGAGGACGAGAATGGATCTCATGGGAACCACCATTTGGGGAGAGGGAAGAGAGAGGGAGAGTGCGCGAGTGCATTGGTGCAGGGAGTATTGCGGACCTTGACGCGGCACCCTGAGACCCGGGGGTGGCCTTCGGTCCAGGTCGCCACGGGCCCCGGCGGGCAACCGAAATTCTTCTGGACCGGGGAACGACCAGGAATCATCCCGTCAGCCCCCTTCTTGCCAGGACCTCGAGTATCCGCTCTCCGGCGTGGCCGTCGCCGTAAGGGTTCTCCCAGCCGCGGTCGCGGGAGCGCATCTCCCGTGAGCGCTGCTGGATGGTCATCGGATCTGTCCCGGCGAGCACGTTTGATCCCACTTCGAGGGTCTCAGGCCGCTCGGTGTTCTCGCGAAGCGTGACACAGGGGACGCCGAGCACGCATGCCTCCTCCTGGATTCCTCCGGAGTCAGTGAGGATGAGGGCGGCTCTTGACTCGAGGAGAAGGAACTCCAGGTACCCGAGTGGAGGGACGATGCGGATTCCCCGGGTCTCCAGCCCAAACTCCCTGATCATCTTTGCAGTCCGGGGATGGACAGGGAAGATGACCTGCATGCCGGTCTCCTCTCCCACCGCGAAAAGGCCTTCGAGGATTCCCGCCAGGCGGCCCCGGTCGTCGACATTCTCGGCGCGGTGGGCGGTCACGAGGATAAAGTCCCCTTCCCTTGCCCCCACCCGCTCCATTGCGCCGGTCTTCTTTTGCGCGATCTCCAGGTTCTGGAAGACCGCGTCCACGACGGTGTTCCCGGTCACGAATATCTTCTCGTCTGGTATCCCTTCCCTGCGAAGGTATCTGGCGGCAGTCTCTGTGGGTGCGAAGAGGAGGTCGCTCACGTGGTCCGCGACGATCCGGTTGATCTCCTCAGGCATCCGGCGGTCAAAGGACCGAAGGCCCGCCTCGACGTGGCCGACCGGGATGTGGAGTTTTGTGGCCGCGAGCGCTCCCGCGAGCACGGTATTCGTGTCGCCCTGGACGAGGACCGCATCGGGTCGGTGCGCGAGCAAGACGCGCTCGGCGCCGGCGAGGATCTTTCCTGTCTGTTCCCCGTGCAGACCCGAGCCGGCATCGAGGTTGTACTGCGGCGCCGGCAGTTCCAGGTCCTCAAAAAAGACCCTGTCCATCTCGTACGAGTAGTGCTGCCCGGTATGGAGGACGAAGAACGGGATCTGCCGTCGCCCGCACTCCCGCATGAGGGGGGAGAGCTTGATAATCTCGGGTCGGGTGCCGAGGACGAGGCAGATCATGATCAGCCTGAGGATAGGGGAGTGAAGGATAAAAAGGGGGAGGAGTGAAGGCTGCCCCGGATGTCGCGGGGCGTCCCTCTTCGGCACGGTGCCAGCCAGGAGATCATCCCGGGAGCGTTTTCGTGCGGCCGCCAGGCGGGATGGGACGGCACCGGTTCACCGTTGTTCGTAATTCCGCTCGTAGAACGAGAGGTATTCTCCTGATATCACCCTCTCCATCCATTCCCGGTGGTCAAGGTACCAGCGGACTGTCTTTTTTATGCCGTCCGGAAACGAAGTCACTGGTTCCCACCCGAGTTCGCGGGAGATCCTGGTCGAGTCGATCGCATACCGCCGGTCGTGGCCTGGCCGGTCCTTCACGAACTGTATCAGGCTCTCGTTGATCCCGGGGTCCCCTGTCTCCTCCCGCAGGATGGAGAGGAGGAGTCTCACGATCGCGATGTTCTCCCACTCGTTGTTCCCCCCGATGTTATACACCCTGCCGGGCCGGCCATTTTTGAGGACCACTTCTATCGCACGGCAGTGGTCCTCGACGTAGAGCCAGTCCCGGACGTTCTTGCCGTCCCCGTAGACCGGAAGCGGGCGGTGCTGCAGGGCGTTTCGGATCATCAGGGGGATCAGCTTCTCGGGGAACTGGTAGGGGCCGTAGTTGTTTGAGCACCGGGTGATCAGGACCGGCATGCCGAAGGTGTCGTGGTAGGCCTTTACGATCATGTCCGCGGCGGCCTTGCTCGCCGAGTAGGGGCTGTGGGGGTCGAGGGGAGTCTCTTCGGTGAAGTATCCTTCCGGCCCGAGCGACCCGTACACCTCGTCGGTCGAGACCTGAAGGAACCTGCAGCCGGGAAGCCAGCGTCCGTCCCGGTGCCAGGCGGCCCGTGCCGCATCAAGGAGCGTGCAGGTCCCGAGGATGTTCGTGCGGAGGAAGAGCTGGGGGTCCTCGATCGAGCGGTCGACGTGGGACTCGGCCGCGAAGTTGACCACGGCATTGATCGCATGCTCCGAGAAGAGCGAGTCTGCGAGCGGGCGGTCCCCGATGTCTCCCTTCACGAAGGTGAACCGCTCCTGCTCCTTCTTTCCAAGCGCTGCCAGGTTCTCGAGGTTCCCTGCATACGTGAGGGAGTCGAGGCCTACGATGGAGATCTCAGGGTGGGTCCCGAGGACATGGTATACGAAGTTGCTGCCGATGAACCCGGCGACCCCGGTCACAAGGAGATGTGTCACGGGATTTCCCCCATCTCTTCGAGATATGCACGCGTCGCGTCCTCCCACAAGGGGAGATCGTGCCCCAGTACCTCGGCGGCCCCGAAGTTGTCGAGGACCGAGTAGGCGGGCCGCCGGGCGGGTGTCGGGAACTCTTCGCTCCTTGCGGGAAGGAGCACGCCCTTCCACCCGGTTGCATCGAGGATATACTTCGCCCATTCGTACCGGGAGCACGACCCGCTGTTGGTGAGGTGGTAGAGCCCGAACTTCCCTGTCTCCAGGAGGTCAAGGGTGGCACCTGCCAGGTCACGCGTGGAGGTGGGCGATGAGACCTGGTCGTCCACGATCTTCAGGCGATCGTTCTGGCGGCTCCATTCGATCACCTTCTGCGCGAAGTTGGTGTTCCCGGGTCCAAAGACCCAGGAGGTCCGGATAAGGAAGTAACGCCTGGAATGGTCGCGGACCGCCTGCTCTCCCAGGAGCTTGCTCTCCCCGTACCTGCTGAGGGGATTCGGGCGGTCGGCGATCGTGTAGGGGCGGGTAGAGAGTCCGTCGAAGACGTAGTCGGTTGAGTAGTGGACGAGGATGGCTCCTCCCTCATTTGCCGCGAGCGCGAGGTTTCGCACCGCGAGGCCATTGACGAGGAATGCCCGCTTCCATTCGCGCTCGGCCTCGTCGACGGCGTTGTACGCGGCGCAGTTGATGACAGCGTCAGGGTGGCAGCGGAAGATGGCGTCGCGGACTGATCCCGAATGGGTGATATCGAGTTCGCGTGAGATGAACGGGATGGTATCGTACCCCCTCATTGCGGCCTGTGCAGCCATCTCCTTTCCAAGCTGACCCCCCGCACCGGTGATCATGACTTTCATCAGTGGATCCTCCCTGAGATGCTGCCAGGGGTCAGAGTGGCGGGCCGATCGGGTGAGATATGCCTCCACTCATGCTTCTGTATTGGAGACCCGCTCATTGGAGTGCGATGGGGAGAACGAGTTTTTATTCCTTCATGGGTGGTGAGGAGAGAGTTCCTGCGCATGGTCATCTGCTCGCCCCCTTGAAGAAAAACGGGCTCTCGATGTCCGAGAAGAGGGGGAGGCGCGCGTCCTTGTCGGAGAGGAGGGGTGCCGCGATCCCGTGCTCCGAGAGGGGCCATGGGATTGCGAGGTCAGGGTCGTTCCATCGGATCCCGGCGTCGGCCTCGGGGTGGTAGTATTCGCCTGCCTTGTAAAGGATCTCGGTCCTGTCCGAAAGTGCAAGAAAGCCGTGGGCAAACCCCGCCGGGACGTAGAGCAGCCGGTGGTTCTCCTCGGAGAGGATGAAGGAG
Source organism: Methanolinea sp. (assembly GCA_018263335.1). Lineage (GTDB taxonomy): Archaea > Halobacteriota > Methanomicrobia > Methanomicrobiales > Methanospirillaceae > Methanolinea_A. The sequence continues at coordinate 17,090 of JADFCY010000026.1, forward strand.
GCGTGGCGCCCGAACGTGGGCGAGCCTCTCCTGATGTCCACGATCACGTCGTATATTGCCCCTCTCGCGACCCGGACGAGCTTGCTCTGGGAGAAGGGATACTGGAAGTGCAACCCCCGCAGAACCCCTTTCGCTGACCGTGAGTGGTTGTCCTGGACAAACTCTTCCGGGATGCCGAGCGCCGCCATGTCTCTTCTTGTGTACGACTCGAGGAAGAACCCGCGGTCGTCTCCAAAGACACGGGGCTCGATCAGGAGTGCGCCGGGAAGAGCGGTCGGGATGGGAGTGAACTTGCCAGCGGCCATATCTTATCCCTGCCCGGGAGTTCCCGTATCATTCTCTGCGAGTTCTGCCAGGTACCGCCCGTACTCCGTGTTCTTGAGGCCTTCTGCGAGTGCCAGGAGCTGGTCCTTCCCGATGAACCCCTGCCGGTATGCGATCTCCTCGATGCAGGCCACGTAGAGCCCCTGCCGCTTCTGGATGGTCTCGATGTAGTTTCCGGCCTCGAGGAGGGAGTCGTGGGTCCCGGCGTCGAGCCACGCCATCCCCCGCCCGAAGATAAGCACGAAGAGCTCGCCCCTCTTCATGTACTCCCTGTTCAGGTCGGTGATCTCGAGCTCTCCCCTTGCAGAGGGTGAGATGGACTTTGCGATCCCGACCACCCGGTTGTCGTAAAAGTACAGGCCGGGCACCGCGTAGTGGGACTTTGGTTTTGCCGGCTTCTCCTCGATCGAGAGCGCACGCCCGTCAGGTCCCACCTCGACCACTCCATAAGGGCGGGGGTCCCGGACCCAGTACCCGAAGACGGTCGCACCCTCCTTCTGTGCAGCCGCCTTCCTGAGGAGTTCTGAAAAGTGCTGCCCGTAGAAGATGTTGTCCCCGAGGACGAGTGCCACTCTGTCACTGCCGATGAATTGTTCTCCGACGATGAAGGCCTCCGCGAGGCCTCCGGGTCTCTCCTGGACGGCGTACGAGAACGAGAGCCCGATCTGGCTCCCGTCCCCCAGGAGTTCCCGGTAGAGGGGGAGATCCCTGGCCGTGGAGATGATCAGGATCTCGCGGATGCCCGAGAGCATGAGGACCGAGAGCGGGTAGTAGATGAGGGGCTTGTCGTATACCGGGAGGAGGTGCTTTGAGACCGACTTCGTGATGGGGTAGAGGCGGGTACCGAACCCGCCGGCGAGGATGATGCCTTTCATGGAAATTCGCTGCTATTGAGGTCTTGCTGGAGGTGTTTTATAGGTTGTTGCGTGAATGGGGTGAGAGTGAAGAATAGGGGCGATATGCCTTTTTTGCCTCTCCTCTGTGTGATGCAGGGGACTGAATTGAGGGGGCTCTCTTTTTTAAGACCTATCCAGCAATCGATCCGCCACCTGGGCGCCCCATCTGGTAGGGACGGCGTGGCATCTCACCGGGGCGCAAGGGCTCAAAAGACCACGCAAAATGCGGATGGTTCGTCAATCCTGCCCATGTGGGATAGCGAAGAGCCGTTTTTATGCAGCGTGGAAGCAGGCAGACCAGTTGTTCACAGAGAGACTCCCGGAGAGACGACTCCCCACATTAAAGACGCAATTGGCCTGTATATTGTGGATTCCGAAGGACTCACGTTTCAGGTATGGGGGAGAGAGATCCATCCGCTCCGCCGACGGCGTGCAAGCGAAGGACTTGTCAGAAAAGCCTTTTCTCTACTAGATTCTTTCCAGGAGTGCTTCGAGTTCCGGGTCAAGGAGGTCTTCATGCGTCCATCCGGGAGGGTACCACGTCACCGCAGCTCCTGCATCTTCCTCGTATCCACAGACACCATCTCTCGGCGAATTGCATATCACCTCGATGTACCATGAATCATGATCAGAGTGTACCACACACTTGCGGCAGAGATGTGTGCAGGATTCCCGGTCGTCATCACAAAGCCGGAGTTCTGCCGGACTCCCGCAAATATCGCAGGATACTTTGGGAGGGGTGTTCCTCGCAATGAGGCAGAGGCTCCCCTTCGGGGGAGAGGCAGGGTGGGTATCGATGACATGCAGGTCAAGGGTTGTCGTAGACCCAAAGTCGTATTCATAGAGGAATTGCACACCCGGCGAGAGGACCCGGGAGAGAGGGATATCCATGTGCATCTCGCCACACTCCGCGCTGCGTCTGAACCTCTGGCCCTGGATGGTAAATTCACTGAGGTGACCGCAGCATTCAACCCAGACGTCGCGGATAAGCGAGTCGAGTGTGGCAAGGGTGCAGGACTTGCGGGCAAGCAGGAGGAGCCAGTACGATCCCATCCGGTGCCCCTGCACCGAAATGAGAAGCGCAGGGTTCTTGCCTCTTGGCCAGTCCTGCGAATCGAGGCATTCGCTGGCGTGTGAAACGGCATCCTTCTTCTTTATCGTCTTCCTGCAAAGCAGGCAGGTACCCTGGGAACCCGGAGGTGGCATCCCTTGAATATTGTCCCCACCTGTGATAATGAATTGGAAATTTTCTCAGGTGTCCTTGGTCCCGGTCTCCTGCATACAGGATGTTTTAGAGGGAGACAGGCAGTAGTGAGTCTGTTTCGATCGAGATCCCTCTTTTTTCACGATGGATTTATTGTGCATCATGGCATTTTTCTATTTCAGATGGGTTGAGAGTCGCCTTCCCATTCTTATACGGGTGGATAGTGAATACATGATCGAATACGGGAGAAATATCCTGGGAAGGGATCTCCAGGTATTTGAACCGGTGATCGTGGGATTTCCCTCAAGGGAGAGGATGCACCAGGAGGATTTCCCTGGTGCGAGGATAGGGGACAACGCAGTTCTCAGGTCGGGAACAATCATCTACTGCGATGTCGAGATTGGTGATCATTTCCAGTGCGGACACCACGTCCTGATTCGTGAAAGAATGCGCATCGGAAAAAATACCGCCGTCGGGTCCTCCTCCGTGATCGAGGGATATGGGAGTATAGGGGACGAGGTCCGCATCCAGAGCATGGTGTTTGTGCCCACCCACACGGAGATTGGTGACCACGTCTTCATCGGGCCGGCGGCAGTCCTGACAAACGACCGGTACCCTCCCACCGGGAAGCCTGAGCTGAAAGGCCCCGTGATCGAGGATTTTGCGGTCATCGGGGCACATGCGACGATCCTGCCGGGTGTCCGGATCGGAGAGGGGGCAGCGGTTGCGGCTGGGGCGGTAGTGACGAGGGACGTTCCCGCAGGAAAGATGGCGGTGGGGGTCCCTGCCATCATTCGGGACATGCCCCCTGAGATGAGGAGGAGAAAGGAATGATCCCCGTGGGAAGACCCTGGCTTGGCCAGGAGGAGGAGGAAGCGGTGACACGCGTGCTCAGGTCAGGGATGCTTGCACAGGGCCCCGAAGTCGCCGGGTTTGAGGACCAGTTTGCCCGGTATTGTGGGGCACGGCACGCGGTGGGGGTGAATTCCGGTACCGCGGCACTCCATGCAGCCCTCGCGGCGCTTGGGATCGGCCCCGGCCACGACGTGATCGTCCCCGCGTTCACGTTTTTTGCCACGGGTTCGGCAGTGTGCATGTGCGGGGCAAGGCCGGTCTTTGCGGATGTGGACCCGGATACCTTCAATCTCTCTGTGGGGAGTGTCCAGAAGTTGCTCTCCCAGAGGACGCACGCGGTCATCGGTGTCCACCTGTTCGGCCAGCCCTGCGAGGTGAGACCGCTGCGTGAATTATGCGACGAACGGGGGATCCCCTTCATCGAGGACGCCGCCCAGGCCCACGGTGCCGAATATCATAAAAAGAGAGCGGGGGGACTTGGGACCGCGGGATGCTTCTCTTTTTACCCGACAAAGAACATGACCTCCGGGGAAGGCGGCATGGTGACGCTGGACGACGAAGTCCTGGCAAAAAGAGTCCGCGTGTTCATCAACCACGGCCAGGAGGAGAAGTATATCCACACCTGCCTTGGGTACAACTTTCGCATGACGGACATCGCCGCGTCGATTGGAAAGGAGCAGTTGAAGAAACTCGACGGGTTCAATCGCAGGAGGAGGGAGGTTGCACGATACTACGATTCCCACCTCCGCAGGGAGGGGATTCTCACGCCCTCGGTCGCACCCGGCATGACCCACGTATACCACCAGTACGTGATCAAAGTGACAGGGGAGTTTTCCCTTTCCCGCGACGAACTGGCCAGATACCTGGGGGGCAGGGGAATCGGGACGGCGGTGCATTACCCTGTCCCCCTCCACAGGCAGCCCGTGTTCTCAGGGTTTGCCGGGAGTGCCGGGTGCCCCGTGGCAGACGAACTCGCGGGAACGGTGCTCAGCCTCCCGGTACACCCGCAGGTCACTGATGAAGAGTGCGCGTATATATGCCGCGTAATACAGGAGGTTCCCTGAAATGGACGTAGGGGTGATAGGGGTCGGCCTGATGGGAAGAAACCATGTCCGGGTGTACTCGGAGTTGAAACAGGCAGGCACTGTGTATCTCTATGACCTCAACCGCGAGGCGGCCATGGGGGTCGCCCTTGCGTTCGAGGCGACTCCCTGCGACTCGCTTGACGACCTCCTGAGGTCAGTCGACGCCGTGAGCGTGTGCGTCCCCACCCCTTACCACCGGGCAACCGGAGCGCAGGTGATCTCGGCCGGGGTGCACATGCTGATCGAAAAGCCAATCTGTGCGACGGAGAGAGAGGCGCGGGAGCTCCTCTCCCTCATGGAGAAGGACATGATTGTGGGTGTCGGGCATATCGAGCGGTTCAATCCCATCGTGGGAGAGATCCGCCGGATCATCCGAAAGCCCCTCTTCGTGGAGATGAACCGGCACAACCCTGCCTCGTCACGTCCCATGGGGTCCTCGGTGATTGAGGACCTGATGATCCATGACCTTGACATCCTCCAGCACGTGCTCTTTTCAGGCGACTACGACCTCTCTGCCGCCGGCAGTCTTGACGCGGCATCCGCGCTCTTTCGGTTCAACTCGACTTCTGCCTTCATCTCGGCCAGCAGGAAGTCTTCAAAGAAGATCCGCCGCATCTATATCGAGGAGGAGGATCTCACGCTCGAAGGGGATTTCATGAACCAGGAGGTCTTCACCTATTACAAGCCCGAGCATTACCGTGTTGAGAACGAGCGGTACGTCCAGGAGAACATCATCGAGAAGGTGATGGTGAACAAGGTCGAGCCGCTCAAGGTGGAGCTCTCGACTTTTCTCGACTGTGTAAAGAGGGGGTCGCCATTCCCGGTCACGCCAGAGCAGGCAACCAGGAACCTGGCACTCTGCGAGGAGATCAAGTCGAGTCTCCAGGGGAGATAGATGGCACGGGGACTGGCGGAGGCCTTTGTGAAGAGGGGGCCGATCCGGACAATCGGGGTGGTGGGAATGGGCTACGTGGGCATTCCTGCCGCCGCACTCTTTGCAGACGTCCCGCGGTACAGCAGGGTGTGGGGGTTCCAGCGGGACTCTGCCACGTCCGGCTACAAGATCGCCATGCTGAACCGTGGCGAGAGCCCGCTTGGCGGTGACGAGCCAGGTCTTGCCGCCCTTATCCAAAGAGTCGTTGCTGCAGGGAAGTTCTCCTGCACCGCAGACTTTTCGCGAATCGCTTCGTGCGATGCAGTCACCCTCGCGATCCAGACGCCGTTTCTGGACCCTTCGGATCTCCTCCCCGACTTTTCTGCCCTCGAGGAGGGCATCCGCCTCACCGGAAGGCACCTTTCCGAGGGAACACTTGTCGTGATCGAATCCACGGTCACGCCCGGGACGACCGCTGGCACCGCCCGCCGGATCCTCGAAGAGGAGTCGGGGATGGTCGCGGGCAGGGACTTTGGCCTCGCCCATGCCCCCGAGCGGGTGATGGTCGGGCGGCTGATCAGGAACCTGCAGGAGCACGACCGGGTCGTGGGAGGGATAGACGACGCGAGTACTGCGAGGGCATGCGATCTCTACTCTCCAATCCTTGCAAAGGGACGGATCATCCCGATGTCCGCTACCGCCGCCGAGGTCGAGAAGACCGCCGAGAACACGTTTCGCGACCTGCAGATCGCGGCCGCGAACCAGCTCGCCCTCTACTGCGAGGCGATGGGGGTGAACTTCTACGATGTCCGGGAAGGGATCGCATCTTTGAAAGAGGAAGGCGTGACCCGTGCGATCCTCTGGCCCGGCGCAGGGGTCGGCGGGCACTGTCTCACCAAGGACACATACCACCTGGAGCGGGGAGTGAAGGTGTGTGGGGGGGACCTCGACTGGCCTGAAGGGGAGAAGTCGCTGTTCCTCTCGGCCCGGGCGATCAACAATTTCATGCCCATGCACATGTTCCACCTCACCCGTGATGGCCTCGCACGAGCGGGGAAGGAGGTGGCGGGGTCAAGGGTTGCCATCCTCGGCTGGGCATTCATCGCGGATTCAGACGATTCACGGAACACGCCGTCGGAGGTGTTCAGGGATCTCGTCGTTTCGGAGGGAGCAGAGGTGGACGTGCACGATCCATGGGTGAAAGAGTACTCCGGATTGGAGATCTCACCTGACCTTGACCGGGCGATCACGGGTGCGGACGCGGTGGCAGTCTTCACCGGCCACCGGGAGTACCGGGCACTCGATCCCCTCCATCTGAAGCGGTTGACGGGGAAAGCCCATCCGGTGATCGTGGACGGGAGGAACATTGTGGATCCCGACGCGTTCATCCCGCACGGGTGGATCTACAAGGGGATCGGGAGAGGGGACAAAAACGGGCATGCGATTGTGGAAGGGAGATGACCCGGGTTTCCCTTCCATTCCCACTTTTTGTCATGAAAATCTGGGAAGTCATGTTCCCAGATTACCTTTTTGGGAGAGATCAGTTCCATCGACGATGTGGTAACCAGCTTTAACCAGCAATTCGAGAGCAGCAGAAACAGAAATTGACCCAATATCACGTGGATTCGGCAAGCGAGAGGATTTTGGACGAATATCTTTCTCCTGATACATCTCGTCATTTATGAGAAGGTGCCAGACAAGCTTGAGAATCTTCCGGGCCAGTGCTACGATGGCCTTCTTGTACCCTGAGCGGGAAAAGATGCGGTCAAAGAAATCTCTCAGAGCCGTATTTTTTGTACGAATACAGGAATGAGCAATTTCAACGAGAATCCATCGGAGATGTTTGGATCCCTGTTTGGTGATT
>JADFCY010000027.1 GCA_018263335.1 Methanolinea sp.
GGTAGCGGCGAACTTTTCGTAATGCGCCTTGCGAAGTTCCTTTCTGAGATCGCGTGCGAGATCCGGTATCTTCTGGGAGTACCCATGGCAATCGAGGCAGCAGAGACCGCAATACGTGACGAGGGTATCTTCATCCATGAAATGAGACTGTGGTGGGGGTGAATAATACCATCGGGTGCAGGGCGAATGTGAAGACGGCCTCGAAGAGTGCCCCCGAAAAAAGATATCTGTCATTGCGGGAGGAGCCAATTACGGAGGGGAACGGATCACATCTCCCACTTGGGCCAACATGAAGTGGGGAATGGTGACGCATTCTCCGGCAGTGAACCGGCAGCCATTTTTCATCTCTTCAAGCCAGAAATTTCCCCCCCGGGTGACTTTTGGCCCTGTCCGGGGCGTGGAGCGCTTTCGTGTCTCTTTGGTGGCGATATCACTCCCATGAGCGTGAAGGATTCTCGGGATCTCTGGGTCAGCCAGAGGCTGTGTGCGGGAGGGATTTACGAACGACACTGGAGAATGTCGAAATACGCACGGCTTGATCGGGTCATTTTAGGCACTTGGAGAGGGCCAGGATCCGCCGAAAATGGATGTGCCCGTCTCATTGTGCAGGGGCAGGGATCCGTCATGACGCATGAAGTCATCGCTCCTGGGAAGAGGGGGAGCGGAAAGAGCGGTCCGTGCCTTTCCCGTGCACATTCGGGACCGAGATCAAGAACAGAGTACCGGGGTGCGGGCGGTCCATGACCCCGCTTGGACGCGCCGCGAGAGTGCGTCCCAGTGGGAGAAAAGTGCCTCTCGGAAGAGGGGGCGCACCCTGCAGTCAGGTCCACGGGAGAAGAGGCTCTCCGGGGCACACAGGACAAAACGACGCCATCCATCAACCAGCGAACAGGGGAAAGGAGTGGGCTGGCACCCCGCCAGGCCCCTCTCCCCCTGGTCCGGAGAAAACCCCCAGGAATCTTTTCTCTTCCCCCTCAATCCCGCAGTTACCGTGCGTAGGCTTCCACGAGGTCCCTTGCGGTGATGATCCCGGCGAGCTTCTTCTTCTTCACGAGCGGGAGCCTGCGTATATGCTTCGATGCCATTATGGTGGCCGCCTCGTGAATGCTTATTCCCGTTGGCGCGGTGACGAGCATCGGCGAGCAGACCTCCCCGGCCGGCACGTCAAGCGATACTCCTTTTGCGATCAGCGCAGAGAGGAGGTCGCGCTCGGTGAATATTCCCCTCGGGGTGCCTCCTTCTTTCACTATCACGCTCCCAACCCGTTTCTGGCCCATTATCCGGGCCACATCCTCTATCTTCTGATCATCCTCGACGCAGACGAGGTCCTTTGTCATGAAGTCGTCTACCACGAGCGAAGTCTCCGGGGCGTCCGGCATCTCGCGGATAAGGTCAGATGCGGTGATCACGCCGCATATCATGCCGCACTGGAAGACGGCGAGACGCCCCTTCTTCCTTATCATAGTCCTTGCCGCCTCGCGTATCTCGAGGTCGGGGCAGATCTTGATGAGTGGAAAGGACATCACCTCGGAGACCTTTGTCTTCTCCAGGTCCATCCCCCCTGCAAGCACCTTCGAGAGGAGGTCACGCTCGGTGACAATGGCGATCGGTGTGCCGTACTGCACCACGATCAGACTTCCGATCCGCTTCTCCCCCATCGTTCGTGCAGCCTCGGCCATCGGGGCCTGAGGGGTGGTGATGGCCACCTCAGGGCTCATGATGTCAGATACCTTCCTGTGCCGCTTGTACTCCTGGTAGGCGCGGTCGACCACGCTCTGGAACTCGATCCCGGGTTTCTCTGGTGCAACCATACAGATCCCCAAATGGTGTGAGAGAACCTCTGGCGGTAAAAATGTTATGCAGGGATCAGGATGACTGCTGGATATGAAATTCTTTAGAATGGGACTCCCCACGTGTCTCAGGGCAAGCGGATCCAATGGTCCTCGTGGATTATTTGAGAGATCGGCGTGGTCTCTCCCCCTTTATTGGAGACGACCCGATTCAGCGGTTCCTGGTCCCGATAAAAAGGCATACGCACTTGAACCGGATGAACCACCGGTGAAAAAATGCCGTCTTTCAGATGCACCGGAAAGAACCAGACATATGAAGCCTCTTCACCGAACGACGCAGAACTCATGAAGGAGATCGCGGAGCACGCAAATACCGCACGCACCATGGATCGGATCCGCCGGGAGATGCTCGCAGGGGTGAACGCAGCGATAAAAAATTGATCTCTTCCCCAATTGTCGAAGAGTCCTGCCCGTCTTTTGCTTCACCGCAGGCGATCTGTTTCAACGGCAGAGAGGCGGCAATGGGCAGGTTCTGCGAATGAGGTGCTTTTTTTTAGGAGTCTGCAGCCGGGATCCTGCGACTTTGGGGTTCATATAGACTTCATACCACCGTTTCACTTCTATGTCGCCGCGTTCCCTTGCCGCACACGGGAAGGGTGAACGTGGCATCGGGTGGCTTGAGAGTGGGACCCTCGGCGAGGAGGAAGGGCTCTTTTGATGCGCCTTTCTCCCCGGGTTTTTCACGCAGCAGGGGGGGAAGGCTCGCGGCACCCTCCGCACCGTTCCATGACCCGCGGCCATTCATCCATTTTTCAGTGGTTCCCGTCATGAAGGTGGCGAGGCAGCAGTTCATCAGGCAGTGCGGCCATTCCCTCCCGGTCTTTGACCGGCCTGTCCGGTTCATGGACATCGGGTGCGGCGATGGGGCGCTCACCGCCACCCTTCTCACCCGCCTCGTCGATGCAGGGAACGTCCCGGGTGCGAGAGAGGTGCTCCTCATCGAGCCCTCGCCGGCAATGGCCGCCCTTGCAGAAGAGACAGTACTCGCTGCCCTCCCCGGTGTGGATATCGCGGTTCGCAATTCGCGAATGGAGGACTGTCCCCCATCGATCGATCATCACTTTGAGATTGCCATGAGTCCGCCTGCCTGTCATCCCATGCCTATCGGGCAGAAAAGGGTTCACCCCTCCCGGCTGAAACCCTGGATCGATCACGTGGTACTCTTTGAGATGGACGCATAACATCGACACTCCCGAAGTCTTCACCCCTGACCCTGCCCTCTCCTCCTCCCAGTCCTGCAGCCGCATCATCGGGTTCATCCTCACCCACGACGCACCGGTGGATCCTGCCATTGACTGCGTGGACTCGTTCATGAGGGGAGAGTTCGTATCGCTCCTCACAGAGCCGAGGGGAAAGCGGCTTGACTACCACATGCTCCGTGGGCAGTGGCATGCGCGGCGGGGCGAAGTGCTCTGGCCAGAGCCCTCGTGCCGGTGCGACTCAACCGCGTAACCCGACGAGTACATGGCGCTCTCCACTCTCCATTACGAAAGAGACCGTTGAGGGAGAGGAGAGGGTCCATGAAGGGTCAGATAGATGAAGCACCCGCGCCCGGGAGACGGGCACCCGGTGAGGATATCGGTGCATGTCCCTCCGTGTCAGGGCGTCCTCTCGCGGCATGCCTGGCACCGGACATACTGGTAATCTCCGTTGTCGCAGTTCCATGGGGCATACTCCCTGCAGACCGCCGGACGGACGTCGTGGATGCGGCAGAAGGCCTTCCCGTCCGCCGATCTGCCGAGGAACGGGCAGTGTCGCAACGGCCGGCCGGAAGGGTTCTGCCAGTACCGCACCCTTTTGATGCGGGGAATATCGCCGGGTGCAATGCCGGTGCCGCTCGTCTTTTTCCCGTTCTCGAGGAAGACTGTCACGTGCTGCAGGATCTCCTCACGGTCCTGTTCAATCCAGGGACGGAGATCCTCAGGAGACCCCCATTGCCCCCATCCCCACCGCTCGCAGCAGTGCCCGCACTGCCTGCATATCTGTCCCTGGCTCACGTGAATCGTATAAGTTTTCTGTAACATGAGATTAAAATACCCAAAGATAACAGCCAATGCAAAAGAAAAATCCAAAGATTGATTGAATCATTCAAGTACGTGTCCTAAAAATTTTATAATAAAAACTGCGATCACGTCCAGGCAAAAAGGAGAGGTGAGAACTGCCTTAAAATTTTTCTAGCGGGCAAACCTGGCCGCAAAGGTCGGCTATAGCTCTCTCAATCCCTCAACCGTATATTCATTTTCACGAGATACTCGCATAGTGGTATTGTGCGATTCCCGGAATTATCCTTCCTGCAGTAGCACTCCACTATTCCTTGCTCGTCTGCCCATCTCATGCAGCAGGGGCCGGTTTTGTCGATGTACATAAATGTATCATGGTCTGAACATTTACCCTGCGTGGATTCGTCGACCCACGTGCCAGTATTTACGAGAAGACGGACGCTTTTACTCCCCTCGACCGCTTCAAAATCCGCCTGGTGAGTATGACCGAATACCAGGACCCTTGATTCGTATTGGTACTTTTTCAAATCGAACCGTTTTTTTGCCACGATCTCTTTAGATCCCATATTTCTGCTGGACCATAAGGTGTATGCAGTCCGCTTCACATGCGCGATGAACATAGGCAACGAAATGACCGCCAGAATGTAGAGCGATGAGATGAAGGGGATTAAAAACAACAGCGGAAATACGGACTGGGGATAGAAACGCCCGGCGGCGAGGATGATGATTATCACAATGAACGCGAGCGCACACGCCCATGTCAGCCATGAAGAGGAAGGCTGGTCCCGTTCACGGAAACCAAACAAGAATATCCCATACAAAAATATCACGGCAAGTATGATGCCTCCTATTGCACCAATGAAGAGCACGAGGGGGAAAAACGCCGGTGTGAAAAAGAGTTGCAGTAATGCCACGGCCAGAACCATGTTCATCACATGCGAGAGAAATGTCATCTTTTTCGTGACAGAAATGGATGCAAGGTCCTGGAAGAAGTCCACCGGGTCGAAACGCTGCCTGAATGCCCTGCTGATGGTATAGGTAATCTGTTCCTTGTCGAATTGCTGCCCGTGAATGAATGCGTATTTCACCCCGCCGACATCCAGACCGAGATTTCCGCCCCGGGCATGGGGGGTAGGATAACGACGATTGCATATCTCGAGAGTACGGTCCTTCCCCCACCGGATCTTCATGCTCTCGGGTTCCATTCGGCCACCTGGACCTGGAACCCGCAGGATACTGTAATCCGTAAGATCGCATCGGGACTGGCTCTTTCCGCTGGAAACCCCAGTATCCGGTGCTGCCGGAGCAATCCTGCCTTCATCTGTCTTGTTCTGCCTGTTCTTCTCCATCTCCTTCCGTTTTTTCCGGTCCTCGTCGTGGGATGTGATAAATTCCGCGATATCCTCATCATGGTTTCCAACAACGTAGACCACGTCACAGTCCATATCGCGCATCCGCAAGAAAGGGAGCAGCGCATCGAGGAAAGAATTGTTACGGTCGATCCAGCGGGAGTCCCAGAGTTCGAGAATGTCCCCGAGCAGGATGATCCTTCCGGGCGGGGCCATCCATTTTTCCCCTGCAGGGTTTTGCTCTCCATTATCCTTCTTTGACCAGCGGGGACAGGAAACCGGAAAGGGGCCACTAGAAATGTAATCCAGGAACCTGCAGAATCTTCTGGAGGTCTCGGGGTCTTCCCGGCTGCCAAGGTGGAGATCCGAAACAACGATGACACTCCTGTCGTCAGGGATCGTCCCCATCCCGAAACGGGGTTCACCTGCCATGTCCTCTTCCTCTTAAAGCCCTGCAGGTTTTCTGACCTCAACCTGCATGGATTTCGTGTTCGCCCCGCGAATTTCTATGGTATATTGTCCTGCGGCTTCGAAGATGTGGTCAAAGACGCCGTAATTCTTTCCGTTCATGTAACCTGGCATAAAACTCCTGGGATCGCCCACCTGTTTGCCGTCGATGTAAAATCTAGCCCCAAACTCGGTCCTGCCCCATGAAGGTATCCCCGGGGGAACGGAAAACTCGAAAAAGAAGTAATATCGTTTGCCGGTGATGAAATGCCCTATAGGGGGCAGGCGATACCACTTGTTGACGGGATCGTCTATCCAGATCTCACTGATGATCTCTGCGGCTGTCTTGTCAATCCCCTCGTGCATCCAGGGCGGTTTCCCAGCAGTCAGCACCCCTCTGACCGATCGGCCTCCTGAAAGGATTTGAATGGTATGCGTGCCAGAAACAGCTGTACCGGGGACAGTAAATTCTATTCGTGTGTCTGTCCAACTGTGGATATTATCCGAAGATATCATCTCTTCTCCGAGTATGATGGTATCGGGAGTCGCCCCGAATCCCGACCCGATGATAGTAGCCTTTTCGTTCGGCAAGGCTGGCGTTGGAATTATCTCTCGAATAGCCATGGACTTGCCTGCCACGGGCGGTCCAACTACCGTGGGTCCCGCATCGGCAACCTTTGCAGGTCTCTCTTCCTTCTTTAATGTACCTGCGTATGCCATGCCGCCCAGATAGCCCGTCTGGGACAGGCCCATCAGAAAGAGAAGGGTGGGATCGACATCAGGTAGTCCCGGCATTCCCCCTTCTGGAAGGGGAACAAGGACTGTATTCACGAATGACCAGGAATATACCACGAGGGATGCAAGCGTCCAAAAAAACATCTGGAAACGCAGCAGGCTGGGCCTTCCCTCTTCCTCGAGCATAGAGGCGTAGCGTGGTTCCTCATAGATCTCCCCTTCCAAACGCGGTTTAAATTTTTTATACTCCGAGATTCCCTTGCTAACAAGCGGTACACCGACGCTTAATCCCATAAGGGCCATCAGGCCCCCCGGGATTGCAGGTGGCGCTTTTGTTCCGCCCGCAAGGAACTGCAGGCACCACAACGAGAGGTAGAGAAACGAGATCAGGAGCGTCCACATGAGCAGTTGGAACAACGATAGACTTGCATGCTGATGCTCGTCGAGGAGCACTCGCAGCAGGATGAAATGCTTTGGAGGCACTATTGCCGCTTGAAGATCGGAGGTTTTCGAAGTTGGAATCTCTGCATGTCTCCTCCCAAACCAGGATATCACGTTCGCCCAGCCAACAATGATCGCGATTATCAAAAATGACAGTCCCATGGCAGTGGCAAGCTGATAGGCAGAATAGGACATAACCGGACTGTCATATCTTATAGATAATAAATTTTTTTGGATAATAGAAAATTTATTTAAAAACGCATATTTTAACGTGTTTCTTATGAATAGGAGTATTTCTCATAAGATTTTGCGCAATGGGGTGCAATTCAGCAAAGATCTTTTCAATCGAAGGGGAGGTCTAAAAAAGAAGAGAGGATTTCAGATATACCGGGCCTTCCTTGAGAGCTTCATCGGGGTATAGAGTGGCCGGAACGGCATGGTGCCACAATCTGCATGGACCAGAGCCACGAGGTCGGGAAGGGTAAACGACTCCTTGAAGGGCTTGTTTGGCTCGGACTTCGACCTGATGGTGACTGTGAGTCTCCCGCTCTCGACCTCCGCATCACCGACGACGACCACGTACGGTACCCAGTCCATACCCGCCTCCCGGACCTTTTTGCCGACACTCTCGTCGCGGTCGTCAAGGTCGGCACGGATCTTTCTCGTGTTCAGGTCGGATGCGATCTTCTCGGCAAAGGAGAGGTGGCGCTCGGCGACGGGAATCACCCGGACCTGTGAGGGAGAGAGCCAGGTGGGAAGCCTCGGGACTTTCTGCCTAGCGGTGCTCTCGAGGATGGCGCAGATGACGCGCTCGACAGAGCCGGTCGGTGAGCAGTGGAGGATCGGGGGGTGGATCTCCTCCCCGTCCAAATGGTACCTGATATTGAACCTGCGCGAGCTCTCCACGTCGATCTGCACGGTGGGGTTCTCGATGGGCCTGCCCTGGCCGTCGATCGCCGCGAGGTCGACCTTTGCGACCCAGTAGTGGACACGCTCGGAGAGGACCTCGATGAGCATCGGGCAGCCCGATATCTTCACCATCCGTGCGACCCACTCCTTGTGCTCGTCGTAGAAGTCCCTCGTGCAGCGGATCACGCCGACGAGCTCGGTCCCGAAGTCCCTGCCGGTCTCCCAGCCCATCAGGAGCTGCTCCTCGAAGCACTGGAGGGCCTCGGGCATGTCGGTGCAGAGGGAGTGCATGTCGGGCATCGTGAACGCCCGGAGGCGCTTGAGCCCTATCACCTCCCCCTTCTGCTCGTGCCGGAACGAGTAGGTGGAGAGCTCGTACATCTTCATCGGGAGGGTGTTTGGGGAGATGTGCATGTCCCGCATGATCGAGAACATCCCGAAGCACGCGGCGAACCGGAGCATCATGCTCCTCGTCCCGCTCTTGAACCGGTACTGACGCTCCCCGAACTTGTCGGCGTGCTCGTAGATTGCCCGGTCGCCGAGGTCGTACATGACCGGGGTCTCGACCGGCGTTGCCCCGTAGGGCAGGACTTTCTGGAGGACGTAGTCGGCAAGGAGGTCGCGGATCAGCTTCCCCCTCGGCATCCACCGAAGGTGCCCGACGTCTGAGACCGGCTCGTAGTCCACGAGCTCCTTGCTCCTCATCAGTTCGACGTGGATGGGCTCGCCGCCCCCCTCCGCGGGCTCGCCGAGCTCTTTTTTGAGGAGGCAGCCAAAAGAGGAGTCGTCCATATACTTCTTTGGGTCGTGCCGTTTCCCGTCTGGAGTGAGGACAAAGAACTCGTGGGTGATCTCCTTCTTCTCGGCCTTTTTGCCCTCCTCTGGCGGGAGGATGGTCTTTGAGAGCTCCGAGAGCGGGTGGCCCTTGCAGGAGATGCGGAAGGACTTGTACCATCCGAATGGTGCCCTGGTCACGTCAAAGCCAATGTCCACCAGGAGGTGCTCGAGCATTCTGAGGGCCTCGACTGCCGCATCGGGCCTCGCGAGGTCGCTTGAGAGGTGGGCATAAGGGTAAAGGACAATGTTCTCCACCGAGAGCTGATCGGCGGTCTTTCCGATCTCCTCGCCGGCGAGTTCGACCACGCCGGGAATGTCGTCTTCATCGCCAGCCTCGACAGCGCAGAAGACGGTGAGGGCTTCTTCCTTGAATCCCTTCAAAGGCTGACCCTCTTCTGCCATTCCAGTCTTTTTTCTTGCCTCGAATTCAATAAAATCAGAGTGTATCAAGAGAAGTCGCATGCATTCAGCTCCATTTCCGGTCAGATCATCCCAGATAATTGTGGTTTCATGGTGTATATACCCATTCAGAGATCGGGGAGGTTCTTGTGGTAGCGGGAGAGCGTTGCCTGCCGCTGGTCCATGTACTTGGCGTCCTTCTTCCTGTCGTAGGGTAAAAGCGCCCTCTCGGTCGTGTAAAACACGAGCTGCCCGATTGGCATGCCCGCGTACATCCTCACCGGCCGCTGGTTCACGTTGCACATCTCGAGCGTGATGGAGCCGCGAAAACCGGCATCTATCCATCCCCCTGTCTGGTGCAGTTCCACCCCGAGGCGTGCGATGCTGCTCTTGCCCTCGATGCTGGCCACGACGTTGTCGGGGAGTCCTATCACCTCGTATGTCTCGGCGAGCATGAACTGGCCTGGGAAGAGGACGATCGAGTCGGCGGTGGTCTCGTGCGTCCCCCTGGCGATCGTCTCCCCCTGGTAGGGATCGATCACGTCGTCGCCCCTCTCGTACCAGACGAAATGGTTCCCGAGGCGGATATCAAGGGAGTTGGGCTGGACGAGCTGCGGATCGAAGGGCTCGACGGTGATAAAACCCCTCTGGATGCGGTCCAGTATCTGCCAGTCCACGAGAATCATGAGGATCTGTATGGATCTTGGGTGGGGATTAGGGTTCCTCTCTTTTTGCAGTGGACACTCCATCTCCTGGTATGATCAGGGGTTGGGAAGGGGAAACGAGGTGTCAATCCCGGTGACCTCGCTTAAGTAGACACCCGATCCCAGCCACCACCGGTCATCGACAGGAAGGACATACCCAATCTTCATCTCCTGCCGGTTCTCCCTCGCGGAGTTTGGCCAGACGAAGACGATGAACCCGCCGCCGGAGCGTGCGGTGTCAGCGAGCGCCTGGATGTTCTTCATCCCAAAGGGATCGGTCCTCTCTATGAGGCTGGTCCCGATTGCATCCTTCAGGTGGGGGTGGGCAAGGAGTGTCCCGTTGAAGTCGTAGGCATACAGGTAATGGGCGTCGGCATCGACGAACAATCCCGAGGCGTTCGAGATCTCTTCACACGCCGCCTCCTCGCCATGCTCGCGCCCATAGGCTGCCCCGCGTTCCACGAGGCTCACCATCTCCCCGACTGCCCGTGGATATCCTTCGGGGCCCTCGCCGTCAAGCCCGGAGAAGTAGATGCCCGATGCGATCCACCAGTCCTCTCCGGCAGGGGATACATACCCGATCTTCGGGACATAGGCCTCAAGAGACGACTCGTTGATCCCACCTGGGGAGGGGGCAGGGTAGAGGTAGGTGATGAACCCCCCGCCTTGTGAGGCCACGTGCGCCCCTATGCGAATTGCGGGAAGGCCCCGGATATCCGTCCAGTCCAGCCGGTTGGTCCCGACGCTCTCCCTCTGGTATGGGTGGGCAAGGAGCGTCCCGTGGTAGTCGTAGGCATATATATAGAGGTCGCCCCGGGAAAACGCACCGTCTTCTCGGTTAAACTCGGAGAGCGCGGCCTCTTTGCCGGCACGGTCCGCGAATCCGGCCGCTTCATGCACGAATCCGGCCAGGGCAGCGGGAGTCATCACCGGGCTGCGGTCTTGAGGAGATCCGGGGGCGCTGCATCCGGAGAGGAGGACTGCGGCAACGAGCACAAGGCAGGATATGCAGGGGATATGCCTTCGTCTCATGGGGGCACTGCACTGTTTGGGTGTATCTCACTTAAATGCCCCGATTTACCTTTCATCGTCCTGTGATGGCATGGCGACTTGTGGCAGGATCTTTTTTTCGCCCGGTGCAGGGGGCAGCCGGGGAGAAGGGTTCAGGGCCCCGGCGGGCCACGCGATTGGCACCTTTTTTTGCCTCCTACGGTTCATGCGTGCGGGCTCTCGGAGAGACGACCCGCCCAGACCGCGAAACGCCCGGCAGAAGGTCCCGCGGTGAACCGGGGGCTAAAAGAGGGATGCGTTCATTCATCCGGCTCGCCCGGTTCATTATCAGGCGTCCCGTTTTCCGGTCTCTTTCCCCCTGGGGTGATATACCACTCGGACCGCCTCATCAGTCCGTGCAGGGTACTTGCCTCCCGTGCGGTCAGGTTTGCCCTCCCGAGGATCCGGCGCACGAGGAGCATGGTCACGTCACGCTTGAATCCCGGGTGCCCGATGAGGGTGAGGTACTGGTCGATATGCTGGTAGAGGTGCTCCATCTGTTCTCTTCCGGCAAGAAGGTACTCCCCGCGGGGGAGGTCGGCAAGTTCGTACGCGATGATCGCGACGGCATGCGAGAGGTTCAGGATCGGGTATTCCGCCGACGTAGGAATCGTGCATATGACATCGGACTTTCGGATCTCCCTGTTGTTCAGCCCCCAGTTCTCCCGCCCGAAGAGGACCGACACTCTCCCCTGGCACGGTTCGATGAGCCTTCGGATCTCGCGGGGGGTATAATAGGGCATCCTCATCGGGTTGCATATGGACTTGCTCAGCTCGCCGGTTGTCGCAATGACACAATCGCTCCCTGAAAAGACCTCCGAAAGAGTCAGCCGCTTCGCCGATTCGAGGACGTCTTTTGCGTGCCCCGCCCTGGCGATGGCGTCATCCCCGAGTGGGCATGGGTCCACGAGGACCAGCCGCGTGAACCCGAAGTTCTTGATGGCACGTGCGGCGAACCCGACATTCCCCTCGTAGAGGGGCTGGACCAGGACAAACTCAACGTCAGGCATCCCCTGCCTACTGGATGGCCCTGACGGTGGCCTTCAGCACGTCGATGCCCTGGTCGTAGACAGCGTTTCCGACGACGATCGTGTCTGCGTATTTCGCCATCTCTGCCGCACGTTCCGGGGAGTTGATGCCGCCCCCGTAATACAGGACAGAGGAGTCAAGCGCCTCGGAGACGGCCTTCACCACCGAGGGGTCCCCGTACATCCCACTGTACTCGATATAGACGATCGGGAAGTGGAAGTACCTCTCGGCGAGCGTTGCATATGCAGCGACCTCGGGGGGTGAGAGGGAGCAGCTCGCACGCGTCACCTTTCCCACCGATGAGTTGGGGTTGAGGACGATGTAGGCCTCCGGTACCACCCGGTCCCAGTCGATCTCCTGCTGCTGGACCCACTGCCGGTGCTTGCCGACGATCCAGCCGACGTCCTGGGTGTTCAATACGCTCGGGATGAAGAGAAAATCGATACCCTCGGCGATCACTGCCTCGGGCCCCGCCGGCTCCACCACGAGGGGGAGGCCGTACCGCGCCACCTGCCGCAGGAGTTCCTGCATGTTCTCCCGTGTGACGTTCAGGGTCCCCGAGAGCATCAGGGCATCGGTCCCGCTTGTGACGACCCCGGTGATTGCATCGGGTGTCAGCTGCTTGTCGGGGTCAAGCTTGGTCACGTGGTTCCAGCTCTTCCAGTTGATGTGCATCAGGCCACTCCCTCAGATGACAATGATATCGTCGCTCTGTTTCTTCTTCTTTTTGAAGGGTGCCGCTGACCTGAGTTCCCGCACCCGCTCCCGGGGAAGGCCTGACCTGCACGAGATCGTGGACTCATCGATCTCGTGGAGTGTCTCGAGATTGTACACGCCCGCGCGGAGCAGCGCCTCCCGGGTGGACTCGGTCACTCCCCTGATCCCGAGGATCTCTCTCCTCCCCTTCTCGTACTGTGCGCTGCTGACCTTCTCCGGGACGGGTCTTCCGAGCGCGGATGCCACTTTCCCGATATGCCTGTACACGGTCTCAGGCGAGATCCCGGTTCTCGAGGAGATATACAGGGGATGTGCAGACAGGAGGTCTTCGGGACGGCTGAACCCTGCTTCGATATACTTCTTCAGGCTCACGGCCGGCAGGCCAGTCTCCTTCAGGCGCCTCTCCCCGGCGACCTTCTTTGCCTCTGCCTGGAGGCTTTCTGCCTCCTTCTCACCCACCCCTGCCTGCCGGAGCACAGACCGGTCGACCAGTCCAAGGCTTTCGATGTCATTGATGCCTGCCTCATGCAATTTCCGTATCACGCCCGCGGGGCTCCTCCCCCTCCTTGGGGGGAGGATTGACCGTACGAATTTCCGGCAGTCAGAGCGCCGGCGAAGCAGGTCGAGTGCGTCGGCGGCTTCTCGCCTGAGCCTCTCTGCCTCTGCGCTGCTGATCATAAGGATCTTCTCGACTGATTCAACGGGAGTGTTCGCAAGGTCATACACCGTGTAGAGGTGTGCGGCAAGCATCTTCTGGTGAAGGGCATCCGAGAATGACGGCATCAGGGCAAGTGTCTCCCTGTGGGAGCTGATATGGTGGCAGAGCGGGCACCCGATGTCCCAGGGCCGGGCGCCTTTCCTGACAAGGCGAACGGAGTGGAGACGGTGGGTGGGGCAGACCTCGTCGGTCCTAACCGCAAGACCCCACATGGTCATGGGCAGGCCGATATTGAAGCTGCAGGTGGGGTAATTGGTGCAGCCTATGAACTGGGTCTGGTTGCGGAGGTGCCTGATCCTGATATCGTGGCCGCATATCGGGCAGGGCCCCAGCGTCAGCTCCTCGGCGGTCTGGTCCATGATCTCGTCCCCTATCTCCTGCCTGTGGGCTTCGAGCTGGTCAAAGACCTGGTGGAGCATCCCCCGCGACTCGCCGATCACGTCATCGCGGGAGCGTGCCTTCTGCTTGATCTGCTGCATGTGGGCTTCAAGCGTCTGGGTCATATCAGGGCGGGTGATGGTGTCGGCATGGTGCTCAAGGCTTTCGATGACCGCTCTCCCTACGAGGGTCGGCCGGAGCGGGTTGCCCTCCACGTATTTCCGGGAGACGAGTTTCTGGATGACCTCGTGCCGCGTGCTCTTGGTCCCAAGGCCGAGTTCCTCCATCCTCTGGATCAGCCGGCTCTGGGTGTATCTCGGCGGCGGCTGCGTCTCCTTCTCATCCATCGTGACCGAGATGAGCGGGAGCGTCTCCCCTGCGGCAAGCGCCGGGATGACGTACTCGGTCGCAGCACTGTAGGGATACACCTTGCGCCACCCCGGCTCGGTGATCTGCCCGCCGGTGATGGTGTATGGCTCGCCTGCGGCAGAGAGCATCACCTTCATCGTCCGCCAGCGAGCGTCCGGGGAGAGGGTCGCAAGGAATCGCCTGACGACCAGTTCGTATATCTTCCAGCGGTCCTCGCCGAGCCCTTCCCTGTGCGCTGCGCCGGTAGGGTGAATCGGCGGGTGGTCGGTGCTCGTCTTCTTGCCCCGCGTGGGGGTCGGCCTCCGGTTTGCCATCACCCATTCGACGTCCTGCCGAAAGGCAGTCGGCCTGATCGCGGAGAGGATCGCGGACAGGTCGAGGGTTGCCGGGTATGCGGTGTTGTCGGTCCTCGGGTAGGAGATGAACCCGTTCATGTAGAGATCTTCTGCGAGGCGCATGGCGTTTGCCGCGGAGAACCCGAGCCGAGCTGCGGCGACAATAAAGGAGGTAGTGTCAAATGGCGAGGGCGCCCTGTCCGCCTTTGCCCCTTCCCTGACTTCAGTGACGACGAGGGGCTCCCGTGTCCGGTCGCGGGCGCCCTCCGCCAGGCTCTTCTCGTTGAACCGCGAGGTGGTATGCCTCGCCTCCATCTCCTGTCCCTCCTTTGTCGTGAGGAGGTGCAGCTGCCAGTACTTCTCGGGCACAAAGGCCTCGATCTCTCGCTCCCGGTCGACGATCATCGCAAGCGTCGGGCTCTGGACTCTCCCGACCGAGAGGATGTGTGCGCCACCCCTCCGTGCCGCAAGGGAGATGAACCGCGTGAGGGAAGCGCCCCAGACGAGGTCGATCACCTGCCTTGCCTCACCTGCGGCGGCAAGGTCGAAGTCAAGTTCGGTCGTTGCCGAGAAGGCGTGCCGGATCTCTTCGGGGGTGATGGCAGAGAACCGTGCACGGTCCACGCGGACACGGGGGTTTGCTTCCCTCACAAGCTCGTATGCCTCTTTTCCTATCAGTTCCCCCTCGGTGTCAAAGTCGGTCGCGATCGTGACGCGGGTGGCCTTCCTGGCGAGTTTCTGGATGAGGGCGACGATCTTCTTCTCGGTCGGGACTTTCACCGTAGGGGCGTCGATGAGGCTCCGGGGAGTGCGTGTCTCGCTTCGCCAGTTCGAGTATCCCTGCACGAAGTCGATCTCGACGACGTGTCCTTTCAGCCCCACGACCACGGTCTCGTCGAACTGGTAACTCGAGATCCCCCCGTCCTTTGCCTCGCGGACCTTCTCCTTTCCGGCGAGTATCCCCGATATCCTCCGTGCAGAGATGTTCTTCTCGGTGACTATGAGGTACATGGGGCTCCTCACTCATCCCCTGAGAGGAGGCTCGTGAGCACCCGGTTCACATCGCCCGGCTTTGCGCACCCGCGGGTCTTTCTCATCACCTGCCCGACGAGGAAGTTCAAGGCCTCCTTTTTGCCCTGGCAGAAGTCGGCGACAGCCTGGGGGTTCTCGGCAATGGCCTGCCGTGCTGCCGCGGTCACGGGGTCATCCGCTCCTTCTTCTGCCGCCGCGATCACAAAGAGCCCGAGCCTCCCGATGCACTGCCGCGGGAGTTCGCAGGTACCTGTATCCCGTATCTGGTCGAGCAGGGTCCTGAGGACCTCCACTGCTGCCTTCTCGGTGATCTCACCAGCCTGGCGGATGAGGAGAAGCTCCTTGAAGTGGTCGAGGGGGACACCGCGGATGCTCATGTCCCGGTAATTGAGCTCTCCAAGGAGCGTATCTGCCACCCATGTTGCGGTCGCCGTGGAGACCCTCAGGTCGGCGGGCAGGCTGTCGTAGAACTCGGCGATCTGCCAGTCCCCCGTCAGTGTCGCGGCGTGGGTGGGAGAGACCCCGTAGTCCTCGATGAACCTCTGTTTCCTCGCATCAGGGAGTTCGGGGATCTTGATCTCCTCTGCCCAGTCGCGGACACGAAGGGGGCGGAGGTCCGGTTCAGGGAAGTACCGGTAGTCCTGCTCCATCTCCTTGCTCCGTGAGGAGGTGGTGACCCCGCGGGCTTCGACGAAGTGGCGCGTCTCCCTGACGATCTTCTGCCCCCTCCGGATCGCGTTCTTCTGCCGGGTCACCTCGAACGTGAGCGCTTTCTCTACGCCCTTGTAGGAGGTGATGTTCTTGACCTCCACGCGCTCGCTTCCCGCAAGCGAGATGTTTGCATCGACACGAAGCGACCCCTCCTTCTCGCTGTCAAACACCCCGAGGTACTCGAGGGTCGCCCTGAGCTTGTTCAGGAAGCGGCGTGCCTCCTTCGGCGACCGAAGGTCCGGCTCGGTCACGATCTCGATCAACGGGATCCCGGCCCGGTTGTAATCGACGAGGGTATACTTCGGACGGTCCGCTCCCCCCTTGTGGACGAGCCTTCCGGGGTCCTCCTCCATGTGGACCCGGGTGATCCGGACCCTCTTTTCCCCCTCGTCCCCCTCGATGTCAAGGTAGCCGCAGACTGCGAGGGGCTTGTCGTACTGGGTGATCTGGTATCCCTTGTCGAGGTCCGGATAGAAGTAGTTCTTCCTGGCAAACTCCGACTCTTCAGGGACCTCGCAGTTCAAGGCTTTTGCGACCCTGAGGGCGTATTCGACCGCCTTCCTGTTGATCTTCGGCAGCGAGCCCGGAAGGCCGAGGCATACCGGGCAGACGTGCGAGTTTGGCGGGTCATCCCGGTAATCGGTCGAGCACCCGCAGAAGAGCTTGGTGGCGGTGTCGAGCTGGCAGTGGATCTCGAGGCCCACGATCACGGTCATGGAGATCCCCCCTGCTCGAACGCATATGCGACGTCCACCACCCGCTCGTCCTCCATCCAGCGCCCCATTATCTGCAGGCCGACGGGGAGTCCGTCGACTTTCCCGCAGGGGACCGAGATCGCAGGGACGCCTGCGAGGTTTGCGGGGACGGTGAGGATGTCGGAGAGGTACATGGAGAGGGGGTCGCTCTTCTCGCCGAACCTGAAGGCGACCGTTGGCATGGTCGGGCCGGCAAGCACGTCCACGTCGCAAAAGAGGCGCTCGAAGTCGGCCCTGACGTTGTTTCGTGCCGCCTGGGCCTTGGCGTAGTACTTGCCATAGTAGCCTGACGAGAGGGCAAAGGTGCCGAGCATGATCCTCCTTCGCACCTCCTCGCCAAAGCCTGCCCTTCTTTGCTCCTGGAATGCCTCGTGCCACGGCTTCTTTGTGTCCGCCGGGGGACCGTACCTGACGCCGTCAAAGCGGGCGAGGTTTGAGCTCGCCTCGCTCGTGCAGGTCACGTAATAGGCCGCAAGGGCATAGGCCATACTCGGCATCCTGCACGTGATGACCTCAGCGCCTTTCCGCTCGAGGAGCGAGATCGCGTCCCAGACGACCGATGCGACCCGGGGGTCGACTCCCTCCCCAAAGAACTCCTCGGGCACACCGATCCGGACTCCCCTGATCTCGGGGTCTGGGGCATGGTGGTACGGGCAGTCACGCGAGGTCGAGTCGCGGGGATCGTGCCCTGCGATGACCTCCATGAGGAGGCTTGCGTCCTTCACTGTCCTTGCCATGGGCCCGATCTGCTCGAGCGAGTTTGCATAGGCGATCAGCCCGTACCGGGACACCCGGCCGTAGGTAGGCTTGAGCCCCACGATCCCGCAGAAGGCCGCAGGGCACCGGATTGACCCTCCGGTGTCGGTGCCGAGTGCGAGGGGGACGAGCCCCGCGGCGACGGCTGCAGCGCTTCCGCCCGAAGAGCCACCCGGGACGCGGGTGGGGTCGGCGGGGTTCAGCGTGGGCCAGAATGCCGAGTTCTCGGTGGTCGTCCCCATGCCGAACTCGTCCATGTTGGTCTTTCCCACGATTGCGGCGCCCTCCCTCTTCAGGCGCTCCACCACCGTGGCGTCGTACGGGGGGACGTAGCCCTTGAGTATTTTGGAAGCGCAGGTGGTCTCGATCCCCGCGGTGGAGATGTTGTCCTTGACTGCAACGGGAACCCCGGCAAGTCTTCCCTCCCCGCAGGGGGCTTCTGGTATCGTGCGAAGGAAGGCGGCGTACCGGTCGTCGGGATGGAACGATACGGTGCGTCCGGGCATCACATCACCCGGGGGGCCCTGAAGAACCCCTCTTCAGGTGCTGTGGTATTCGAAAGCGCCTCCTCCTGGGAGAGGGAGGGGACGACCTCGTCCTCGCGGAAGATATTGTATGCCTTCTCCCCGGACTCCTCTGCCATCTCGACCTGGTCGAGAATGTCGAAGTACTCGAGGATCTCGTTGAACCGCGAGGTGAACGACGCGAGTTCCTCCCGGTCAATGGCGATATCGGCGAGTTGCGCGATATGTTCGGTATCTCTCTCGGTGATCATCCCTGGGTATGCCTCCCGTGCGGGTTCCAATGTCCTGTATGAGGATAAGTAGTCTTGATACGGTTTTTTATAACCATTGTTGTCCGGCGAATGGCCGCTCCCGCATGTGCATGCCATTCAATATCCGGGATATTGAGCCTTCGATCACGAAAAGGAATCTCCGAATGCCTTGGAAATAACTCCGCAGATCAATTGTGCCACTTTCCAGGATCCCTCCACCCGCGCAGGAAGATGCAGCACGCGTGTAGTATAACATTATAGATAGTGTAAAAACTGCTCTTGCCTCCTGTTGGTACTCTCCTGGCATGGCGAATTTCAAAGAGCCATATATGGAGGAATTGGCGGGGGAAAAGGGAGGTGCTCCATGTCCCTGGGGAGGAGTTGCAGCAGGCTTATCGGAACCCTCGCGCAAAGAGACGAAAAAAAAGGATAAAAAACCTGACCGCGGCACCCTTGCAGTACCTGCATCAGGGAGAGATCAGGTGCGTTCCCCTGCCAGGTGTGCGAGGTAGTCTCCTGTCCTGGGATACCCCTTGCTCCTTGAGAGCCGCCGGATCTCCTTTGCGACCCCGCTTCCGTACTGCATCGCCTTCTTCTCTCTCCATGCGAGGTCCCGCGGCATGTACCGCCCGGCAACCTCCCGCAGCGCCACCTTCCGGAGACCGCCAGCGACTTTTCTCTCCGGTGGAAGTGCCTTTGCCGCATCGACTACCCGCAGGTCCAGGTAGGGCAGCGAGAGGAGGACGCCGTGCAGGGCAGCGACCGCCTGGTCCCGTTCCGCCTGTGCCCCGAGTGTGGCAAAGTCAGTTGCGAGCTGGGACTCGATATCCCCGGTCGTGAGGTACCTGGCATATCCCCCGAAGAGTTCGTCGGCCCCCTGGCCGGTGAGTACCCGGAACGCGCCCATATCACGCGCCGCACGGGTGATGAAGAAGACGGTTGTCCCGATCGCCGCATCTACTGCGTTCTTTTGCGGGATGACGCTCATCACTGCTGCAAGCGCCTCCTCGACCTCTCCGGGATGAATTGCCACCCGTGTGCAGTGAAGCCCGAGGAGACGGGCGGCCGAGTCGGCCTTCTCCAGGTCGTGGGAGCCTTCGACTCCTACCGCGAGGCAGGGCAGTCCTGCCAGGACCGCAACAAGCGACGAGTCGACTCCCCCAGAGAGCGCGACTACCCCCTCGTCGGCGCGGAGCCTGACTGCCTCGCGGATGGCAGTCTCCAGGTCCATCCGGGGGTACTGGGGATTGACCTCCCCGATGGTATCCCCGCGGCAGGTGATCTTTCCCGCAGGCCCCCCACCAGGAACAATGCCGAGGCGGTCCCTCGCGGTGCACCCGTCCCATGAGAGGGAGAACTCTCCCCCGAATGCGGTTGCCGCGAGCGGGTTGGAACGGACCCGCGAGAGTGCCTCACCAGGCAGGAGCTTCGCACCTCCGACCTCCACCCACCCTCTTACCCACTCGCGTCCTTCAGAGAGAGAACGGTCGATATTCATCGTTCAGGGAACCCCCGTACATGCCAGTATGCGATGGCAACGGTGAGCGCAGCCGGGACCACCAGTGTCCCTTCAGGCCCGACAGTCACTGCAATGACCCCTCCAATGACGGCACCTGCGAAGAACGCGGAAAAGATAGGTGCCAGTACCCAAAATTCCCTTCGTGCCTGGTCCCGGTCCCCCGTCTCCCCGCAAGATGCGGCTCCTCTCACCGGCAGGCTGATGGCAATCCCCTTTTTTACCAGGGAGCCGAGTGTCCCGGTCATGAACCCTGTCTGGACAGGAACACCCGCGACATGCGGGACGAGGCTGTTCTGGATTCCCATCGCGGCAGACGCAAGAGAGACGAGGAGGTAAGCAAGAGGAATGACGCCGGTTCCCGGGAACGGGGGATACCAGAAGCCACATACTGAGAACAGCACGAGGAGCAGCACTTCGATCACAATCAGGGCAAGGAATGTGGTGCGGCCGGGCAAACACCTTCCTGCGAAGGCCCTCGAGAGGAGCATAGAGAACCCGATGCCTCCGATATACGCAAGCACCGCGACAGCGTGCAGTCCTGGTTTCCAGAAGAGGGCGGGGGCGATGAAGTCGAGGATCAGGAAGAGGAGGTTTCCGCTCATCATGCTCGAGAAGACCTGAGGGAGGGCGATCATGGTCATCGCGTCCATGAAACCCGCGGAACCCGCAAGGAGCATCGCAAGGGCAAGCAAATGGGAGTGGGCAGGGGAGACCTGCGGAGTTGCCGCCCGCAGCGCCCCTCCCATTCTCTCGTGGGCATTCCCCAGTTCAGCCCGGGGATTCGGGGGATTGACTTCCCCGATTGCATCCCCCACGGAAGCGACTTTCTCCGCAGTCCCCGGGATCATCCCGAGGCGGTCCTTCACGGTGCACCCGTCCCAGGGAGGGGAACATCCTCCCCAGAACGCGGTTGACCCGGGGAGGCTGGAACAGACCCGCGAGAGTGCCTCGTCAGGGAATCGCTTCTCTCCCGCGACCCCCATCCCGTCCAAAAGTTCCATCTTTTTCTCGTTATAGCTCAGCATTCCGGGAAAAAGAGTCTTTGCAATCAGCGTAGCGACGCATTATACAAAATGAGGGGGATAAAAAAAGACGCAATCTCTTCTCATGTCCGGGAGGACAATCTCCTATGGCTGTGGAGCGGAAAGCACAACCCCTGGCTCCACCGATCACATCCCTTATGTGAATCTTGTCCAATCTGGTATGGATCAATCAATGTCCCGCTTTGTTCCCGGCGATGTGATCCTTGCCAGGATCCGGATTGGGGAGAAGGGCGAGCCGAAGGTCCGGCCCGCAATCGTCGTCAGGGAAGGGGACGACGGGTGCCTCCATGCCTTTCCCGTCTCCTCCACCCCCTCCCGGGACCAGCGGGCTGTTCCATTCGGGCTTGAAGACTTCCAGGAAGGGGGCCTCGATATCATGGACGAGAGCTATGCGCTCACCGGGGCGATGGTCCGCATCGCGCCGCGGGATGTCGCTGGGAAGAAGGGGAGGCTTGCTCCCGTGGCCCTGGAGGCGATCATGTCGGGCCTGGGATCGGGTTTTCGATGAAGGGGCGCGTCCGAAGGGAGATCCCAATAAGGAGGGGCGGGATGTGTTCTCTCTGGCACACGCAATTTTCCACCCCCTTTCAGGGGAAACGGGGAGAGGATAGACCGTGGGGTTTCTTCTTCTCCTGCACCAGGGGATGATGCCTCATGATGGAGAAGAGACAGGCATGTTGATACCCTCTCGAAGGGCAATTCTCTAGGTATATGAGGACCAACCGGCACCAGTACTTCCTTGACCTCGCCCTCCGGTGCGCACACCAGGGGACGTGCCTCCGGCGTAACTTCGGGGCCATCATCGTAGACGAGTTCCAGACCATCGTCTCCACCGGGTACACGGGTGCG
>JADFCY010000028.1 GCA_018263335.1 Methanolinea sp.
CATGAGCTATGATTGTGCAGGAAAGAGCCGCTGGAGTTATTATACAAAGAAGATTTCAGTCCCCTAATTCACTTTCATTTTTCGGTTTTCGAATAATTTTCATGCGACTTATAAACAGGGTCAATTTTTATACCGTGACGGCTCTAACGAAATTTCTCGTCACTTTTTTGTCATTTGTGTAGAACTCCAGCCTCAAAAAACAATTGAGATGATATGACAGTAACTCATAAATTGGTAATTGTTCATTGCACTCGATAACCCCTCTCGCTTTTTGAAGGACTTGAAATCTAATTTTTGAGATTTTCCCATTGAATAACATTTTTAAGACAGGAGACCTTTGGGATTATTGTTTGATATAACGAAGGGATGAACATGATCACAAGGAATCGAACCGTTTTCGTAGTGATTCTTGCAATGCTGATATTGGGAAGCTGTATCCCAGGTATAGCCCTTGCCCAGACCACTGCAACATTTACTGGCCTTGGCGCCGGTGAGAGTATTTATACGCGTTATTACAGCAGGTATACCCCGGCACAGATCTTCAACATGAATGTTGGGGGCACAAACTATCCAGGGTTCTGTATCGCTCTATTCAACACAATCAGCGTCGGCAACACGCTCGTGGTGAACGGGCCTCTCTCTGAGGATATCAGGGACAAGGTTGATTGGTGTGCGGTGAA
Source organism: Methanolinea sp. (assembly GCA_018263335.1). Taxonomy (GTDB): domain Archaea; phylum Halobacteriota; class Methanomicrobia; order Methanomicrobiales; family Methanospirillaceae; genus Methanolinea_A. The sequence continues at coordinate 681 of JADFCY010000028.1, forward strand.
TTATATCCTGAATACCTATGCATCGGTCTCCCCCTTGTCCAACCTGGAGGCCGCGTCCATACAGTCGGCGCTCTGGTACCTGACAACTGCTCCTGAGGGTCCGTACACGGGGTTAGGGGGACGCTACCAGTTTATGAGTGATCCGACCACTCCAACTCCCTATGATGCCTACCGGCAGTCAGGAACCCCCCGTGATGCGGTCAGGGCAAGAGCATTCCAAATCCTTAATTCTGTGCCCCGAGATACTGAAGGAAATTGCACATTCAGGTTCCCGGTCAATGTCACACTTGAGCCTCCAGTACAGACCACTTTGACTCCCACAGGTGATGCCACACTGGTGGCGACAATCTATGACCAGCATGGAGCCCCACTTCCTGGTATTACAGTCAATTTTACACATAACTCGGGTGGAGCTCTTAACATTACCCAGGGGATAACTAATACGAATGGTCAAATCGCAATCAATTACACTGCGCCGGGAGGCAGTGGACATGCCCATATTATGGCAGACGTCCGGGGTAATTATGGGACACTTCTTTATGACCCGGGCAGAAACAGGCAGTCCGTGACGACTATTTCCCTCCTTCCGGGCTCTATTAGTGCCAATGCCACGGTGTTGTGGGATACAATCCCTTCCATTATGGTTGAAAAGCTCATCTCCACCAATAACGTAAGTTTCACCCATGCTGACACGACTCCGATCGATGTGCTGGAAGGGTATCCGGTATACTATAAATTCGTGGTGACGAATGACGGCAATGTGAACCTAACTGGAATCCAATTCAAAGATTCTCTCTATAACCCCCTTCCCTGCACACCTCCGGTTCTTTTGCAACCAGCGGAATCGTTCACCTGCTATTATGGACCTGTAGCTGCTGTATTGGGAACACAATGCAATGATTTTACTGCAAATGCAACGCCGGAGGGTGGAGGAAATTTTGTCGAAGATACTGATCGAGCCTGCTATGACCCAAGCCCCACCTACAATAAATCCGGCATAGTCTATTATGACAACAATGGCAACGGGCAGCAGGACCCGGGAGAGGCGGGGATCCCAGACCTGACCATGTGGCTCTGCAACAACTGTGGAAACACCTATCCCTGCAGCACTGTCGGCATCACCAAGACGAATGCATCCGGATTCTACGAGTTTTCACTGCTTACCCCTGGGCCATACGTGGTGAGTGTCCCGGGGATTACCGATGGTGATACCACCGACTTCAATGAACAATTGTATGCGATGGCAAGCCCGGTCCTTGTTCCGCCAGTGGTCTACAGCGATGACCCGGTTCCCCGGACCTGTATTTTCTTTGATGTCGTGGAAGAGGATCATCCCGACAACAATTTCGGCTTCTTCCGCTGGCTGTATGTAACAGGCTACAAGTACCTGGACACCAATAAGAACGGGAAGCGGGATGCCGGGGAGCAAGGGCTGCAGGACTTTACCATACGGGTCTACAACGAGACGCAGCACCTTTATGGGTCGACTGTCTCTTCCCCGGTGGGATACTACCAGCTCCTGATCAAGAACCCTGGCAATTATACCGTAAACGAGCTCCAGAAGTCTGGGTGGCAGCAGACGGAGCCGGCGTCCGGGAAATTCGAATTCAAAGCGAATGCCACCATGAATGTGACACAGAACTTCGGGAATTACCAGATAGTCAATCCATGCTCATGCCCGACCCAGGCAATCTTTGCATACAGTGCATTGAAAACGCCTCTCCACACCATCCAGTTCACGGATAAATCAACGGGATACCCTGTCTCCTGGCTCTGGAAGTTCGGGGATGGGAAGATTTCAACACTACAGAATCCAAAACACACCTATTCCAAGAAGGGGACCTTCTCGGTCACGCTGGCAGTCATGAGCTATGACTGTGCCGGTAAGAGCCGCTGGAGCTACTATACCAAGAGTGTCTCGGTCCCATAACCCCATTATTTTTTATTTGAACCGTATTTCCCTGGTTTTTTTTGGTTTTTGAGGTATCCCCCCATATTTCCTGCTCGGACTGCACATAAATCACGAAGAACAAACAGAGGAGAACCACTCGTTTGCATGCATGGGAAGAGGAGGGTGATTCTCATTTCAACCTCACGAATACGATGGCTCAACCTTCCAAGGAACTGCCGCCAATGTTCCCGGTTGTCCTCCCAGAATGGCTGTACCGGCGTTCAATGGGATACATGGATGTCAAAGAGAATCATATCATTCATCAATCTCGGTAAAAAGGTCACTCGTGCACGTTGGCTTTCGACACATTATTCGTTACCGGGTGGATCAGGCCTGCCGCCGGCAAACGGCATATCGGTCTTCCGTTTATTGTCAACAATCCCTGCGATCGGAAAAGTCAATCTGAAAAGATCGCGGAGAATATCCGCCATTTACTCTCTATTCCTCCTAAAAAGCCCATTTTACCACCATTTTCTCCTTTCACACCTGCACCGTGCAGAAACTATAAATAGTTCCAACTGATAACAATGTGTTGATTACGCAGGCTTATGCGAATCAAGGTGGCACAATGAAACGAAATACTTGCATATGCATAGCTCTCATTCTTGTAATGATAGCAGTTTTTGGGACCTTTGCAACTGCCGCAAGGACACTCCCCCCCACCAACGAGACCACGTCGATCACGACCCGGACATCTGTCGCGGTGATCGGAAACCTCTATTCTCATTCCGATATCGTGTATGTCCAGGGGAACAATGATCTGGGCAACAACCCGCAGAACATGACCTGTGGCGAAGGGCAGTCGACCATCAGCTACCAGGAGGATATCATGGCAATTTCAGGCACGGCGACGTATGATAAGTACACGAACCTTGATACCGGGCCAAAGACTGCCAACAGCGACAACTTCGAGTCGACGCAGATCCTGACCTATGACACCAATGGCGATGGTACCAGTAATGGAAAGATGATCGCCGACGAGAGCATCCTCGTTGAAACCGTTGCCAACGGTTGCACAACCGGGGAAACCTGCTGTGATTCGGTCTGGGGAGCACCTGACGGAACTGCGGTGCCGGCGACAAATGGCGTAATCGTGGCAGGGTCTTCAATGGTCGTTTCCGAGGCTGCCGTGACTTCAGCCACTGGTGCTACCATTACCGCTGATTCGACCAGCACCCCGGTATCGATGGACTACTATGTCGAGATTGAAGGCGTGAACCAGACAGAGGGAGACCTGACTACTGGAGCAGTCGGTACAGCCACGGTGTATGTCAATGCGAACCTCCAGGAGGGAATCGGCAACAGCACCGCGGTTGGAAGCGAGATCACCTACAGTGACGTGACCACCGCGAGCGGCCTCTTCAACCTGGCAAAGGAAGTGAGCTACACTTCCGGTTAAATAATTTTTAACCAAATTCACAAGAATCAGGCGTCTCTTGTTCATTCAGGAGAGGACGCGGAAGAGTATTCTTTTGATCCGTATTGCAGCCGGTTTTCCGATCTTTTTAGAAATTCCAGGAACCTGTTTCCGAACTGTGGTAACAATGGTGAATATGTTCATCCCGGGGCATATCACCGGTTTCGCCCGGGAGCAGTTCATTTTGGATTCCAGATGTGTGGACTCTTTTAAAAAAGGACAAATCTCCCAGGGGTCTCATTCACCGGCTCGATTTTCTGAATGCGATATTCTTTTATTGTCACGGTGTATCTATACTGGTACGGAACACCGGGGTGAGCTGCGAGTATATCGCGGTGTTATCAAGGGTGTACGGAAAATAAGGTCAGAGGAGAGCGAATAGTATGAAAGGTATGTATCTTCGTGCAATTGCAGTCATGGTTGCATTTGTACTGCTGCTGGTCCCGGTATCTGCGGCGTTCGAGGTGAGGAATCTGAACGCTCCCTTTTCCACATCGGGGATGACTATCTCGAAGGGAAATGTGCTGGAAAAATTCAGTGCTATACAGGAGAGCCCGGTATTCACCCAGAATTTGAACGAGCTCTCTAAATATCGTTCAACCACAGGGTCATCCCAGACAAGCGTCAGTATCACGGATTCTTTCTCACCGTATGGATACTGCAGCACCTGCAGCGGGGTGAATCAGTACACGGTCATTAACCATTACTCGACCGGGCCAACCTACTATCCGAGTCCTTCCCAGACCACTGAGAGGGGGTATGGGTCGATGGTTGTTTCCGGGCCTGATTCGGGAGGTCCTTACTATCTATGGGTAAAGCCACTGTTCTTTGCCACCGATGTGGAGGATTATTATGACATGCAGTGGCATTCCTGCGGCATCCTTCCCGTGAACTTCGATAACAATATCCTGTCCGGGTCATACTGCCTCAAAGTAACGAAAAGCAGATCGATTTCCTCAGATGCGGTGTGGTGCGCGACAGCGGTCGTTGCCCCGAACCAGACCACTGTAGTGAATTTACCCGCGTATCTCTCTGGCTGTCCCTTTGGCTGCAGCAACTGCTGCTGAATACCCCATCGTATCTCTTTTTTCTATGACTTGAGTTCGCCGGGATAGGTCAGGGTTGAACGAACGCAATTACCGGTTGACTGTGGAGACTACAATGCGAGTAAATCCCTTCTGCAGATGCAAGAATCTCTCCCCAATTCCCAATTCATTCTCAATTCAATGCGTCTTAGTCAAGGAATACCCATGGAATTCCTGCACCGGGTGAAATATTCCATCAACGCGTGAATAGCTCTTTTGCCGACTGGTATGGAAATGATTGAAGGATCACGTCAGTTTTTTTGGGGGACTGTCTGTCCCTGCACGTCGTAATGCGATACCACTCCGCCGACTCAAAAATTTTCACCGGGGTTCTGCCAATCAAGTCCTGTAGGAGACATTTCGGCCCACAATAATGCATTCGTAGGGTACAGGAATCAATTCGGAACTATTGATTCGGTTCGTAGTAAATTCCGCGGTTTCATGACCGAAATAAGGATGTGAATAATTCTTACTATTCAGTCTCCCTACCCAAAACAGCGAGGAGGCTAAAAAATCAATCGCACACTGGAGGAGAAATAGTCAGGCCCAAGTATCTATATCCAGGACACCAGGAGAGTCCTGGTTGGGGATGCAATGCGAGGGAGAGTGTGGGGCGCGAGAGCCTGATGCATCTTGAATGATTGAGTATATCGTCGTTTGTTTGAAGGGTTGACATCCTGAACAAGAAGGTTGCCTGGGGTGGTGAAAATTCCTGAATTTCCTGATGTAAACCCTATAATGCTATATGATAGCGATGAAAACAATACAGGTGAAAGCGGTCCAGGAAGTGAGTTCGAGACCATGATGCCACATGAATGCGAGGATAAGAGAGGTATGGGCACGCAGGCACGGTCCACTGCACCTCAAAAGAGAGAAGGAAGATCCTGCCCGGTCTTCGGGGTCGAGAGCGGCGGGCCCATAATCGGCCTTGGTCTTCTCATCATTCTCTTTGGAGTATTCCCGATCATCGCCGGTTCATACCCGGTGGTTCCTCTTCCGGTCAGCCTCCTGTTCATGGGATTTGGGATCTTTCTGATCGTGCTGGGAATCAGGAAATAAATTTCAAAAACCCTTTTGTCCAGTATACCCCATTCTGGTCGGGATATGGATGGATGATCCAGGCATGCCGGAATCAAAACGGGAGGTCGCAGTGGAGATGCTCGAAAGAGAGGCCAGTTCATCCCCCGATCCGCATGTGCGGGGGTATTCCCTCTCTCTTCTCGGGGCCGAAAAGGACGCCTCGAAAAAAAGTCTCTTCCTCACTTCGTTGAGGGACACTGACAAGGGAGTGAGGGGCCAGGCAGCCCGCGCCCTTGCAGGCCTTGGCGAAGACGCAGTCCCGGACCTCGTTTCATTGTTACGGAACCATGACTGGCGGATCAGGTACAGGGCTGCCGAGGCCCTTGGGATGAGCGGTTCCGCAAACGCAGCAGCAGCCCTCATACAGGCACTCACCGATGAGAAGGACCACGTCAGGTACATGGCAGCAAAATCGCTTGGGCTCCTTGGAGCTAGAAGTGCAGTCACACCCCTCGTTTCCAGGCTCTCGGATGAGAACGAGTACGTACGCCGCATGGCTGCACTCTCGCTTGGAATGATCGGTGGGGAAGAGGCTGAGAGGGGGATCAGGCGAGCGCTCGCGGAAGTGCCAGCGGGCCCTGAGAGAGACATCCTGAAGGAAGTGCTCGATAAAAAGAGGCTGGGATAGGAATTACCTGATCTTTGTCCCCGGCGGAACGTCCGTCCGCGGCATAAGGAGCGAGGCCCGGTCTCCGGCAGCAAGGATCATCCCGCGGCTCTCTACCCCGAAGATCTTTGCGGGAGCAAGGTTTGCCACCACGACGACGGGCAGCCCGATGAGATCTGCCGGGTCGTAGAATTGTGCGATCCCTGCCACTATCTGCCTCCTCTCATCACCGATGTCAACCTGGAGCCTGAGGAGTTTTGAGGATTTCGGGATCGGTTCTGCGGAAAGGATCTTCCCGGTCCGGATGTCCAGGCGGGAGAACTCCTCGATGGAGACGGAAATGTCCTCCTTTGATCGCTTTTTTGCCTCCTCGACCCTCTTTTGCAGGAGTGAGTCCATCTCGGTGATGAACGCGTCTTCGAGTTTCGGAAAGAGCGGTCTTGGTGCAGGGAGTGCACATGGGGACAGATCAGAAAATGCCTCGTCGAGGATGCATGTATCCAGTTGGCGGGAATTGCCGAGCATGGCCCATATCTCGCGTGCCTTTTCGGGCAGCACAGGCTCAAAGAGAAGGCAGAGCGCCCGTGCCAGGACGAGGCAGTCCTTGACCACCTGCGCTGCGGCCTCCCGATCCGTCTTGATACGCTTCCAGGGGGCATTGCTCTGGATGTAGTTGTTCCCGAATGCCGCGAGCGCCATCATCTCGTCCACCGCGACTTTGAAGTCGTACTCGCGCATCGCCGTGTCGACCCTGGCAAAAGACTGCCGTATCTGCGCAAAAATCTCCTCTCTCGCGGGGACATCGGGAATCCCGCCGAACTCCCTGTGCGCGAAATAGAGGCTCCGGTAGATGAAGTTCCCGAGGGTGTTCACGAGCTCGTTGTTCACCCGCTCGCCAAAGACCTTCCAGGAGAAGTTGAGGTCTTTTGTGTGGTTCGTATAGGAGAGGAGGTAATACCGCAGGTAGTCGGCGGAAAGCCCCCTGTCCAGGTAATCGTCGTTTGTCCACACGACGTAGCCCCGGGACTTTGAGAACTTGTGGTCATCCACCTTGACCATCCCGCTGGCAACGACCGAGTGCGGCGTCCCGTACCCTGCCCCCTTGAGGAGCGCAGGCCAGAAGATGCAATGGTGGTAGATGATGTCCCCCCCGATGAAGTGTGTCACGCGGTTCTCGCCGCACCAGAGGGCTTTCCAATCGTTTCCTGTCTTCTTTGCCCATTCTTCCGTGAACGAGATATACCCGATGGGCGCGTCCACCCATACGTAGACGACGAGGTCGTCCCGGCCGGGAAACTTCACCCCCCATTCGAGCGTCCTGGTGATGCACCAGTCGTGCAGGTCTTCCTTCACCCAGCCGAGGGCGTAATGTTTGGCATTCAGGGTCCCCGAAAGACCGTCAAGGTACTGGAGAAGGAACTCCTTGAACTCGCTCAGCCTGAAGAAGAAGTGCTCCTGGTCGCGAAGCTCGGCCTTTGTCTTGCACACCATGCAGACCGGGTCACGGATCTCTCCGGGCTCAAGGTGCCGGCCGCAACCCTGGTCGCACTCGTCGCCACGGGCCTGAACTCCGCAGTGGGGGCACGTCCCCTCTACGTACCTGTCGGGGAGGAAACGGCGGCACTTCGTGCAGTAGCTCTGCTTGATCACCTTGGAGTAAATAAAGCCGTTCCTCTCGAGGGCTTCGACGATCTGCCTCGTGCGCGAGTGGTTCGTGGGGTCGTCGGTCATCCCGAAATGGTCGAATTCAACTTTCATCCGACGGAAAGTCTGGTCAAAGTGGGCATGGTAGCGTTCTGACATCTCCCTTGGGGTGATCTTTGCCTCCTCTGCGCTGACCACGATTGGCGTGCCGTGGTTGTCGGAACCGCAGACAAACACCACCTCCTCGCCTCTCCTCCGCAGGTACCTGACGTAGCAGTCTGCGGGGACATAGGTCCGCAGGTGCCCGATGTGACAGGGGCCATTGGTATAGGGAAGGCCGCACGTCACCAGTATGGGCTTCTCACTCATCACTATGCTTTTGATGATGATGCTATAAATAACTGAAAGAGTCATGACAAAAAAGCTCGTCTTCCCGACTGTTTCCATGGGCTCGGAGCCGCCCGTCCCCGACGCCGGAGAGCTTGCAGGGTGGGTCCGCACAGAGAGGGGAAAGCAGGCTGATCTCACCTCGTTTCTGATCGAAGCAGGGCTCCGTCCCCAGGTGGAGGCGGGAGTTGATTTCCCCTGTGCCGGCGGGAAATTCTATCATGCCAGGTGGCTTGAATCAATCTCCGGGATAAAAGAGGGATCCATCATTCAGGAACTAGGGACAATGCCGGCGGCAGTCGAGGATGATGCCGCGAGGGGAAGGTCTCTTTCAGGGGGCTGCAGGGTCGCCCTTCCCGCCCCCCACCTCATGGAACTGACTGACCGGTATTATGGAGACGCGGACGAGTTCTCTGCCGCACTCTGCCAGCAGTATCGCCGTCTCTTCCGGGCGATGAGGGACGCAGGGGTTGCGGGCCACGTGCTCCACTGCTCCGCTGCAATTCCTGAAGAACTGGAGGCCCTGGCAGGAAAAACAGTCTTCTTCTACCTGGAGGAACCTGACGAAGAGACGATCACCACGCTTCTTGAGTACCAGCGGGCAATTGCAATCAGGGTTGGCCAGCTCCCGCTTCTCCTTGAGCAGAGAGAAGAATACGAAGTCTCACAGGTCCTCATCATGGACCCCGACACAGGGGATCTCACGGTCCTGCTCAATTCGTTTGACCAGGATCAGATCCGGGTGGGTGGGTATTGCACTGAACGCCACCTGGAATACTGGCGGGGTCTCGTTGATTCCGCTACCGTATCACTCCAGTGATTCTGCAATCTCCACGAACCGGTCAATATACGGGGATCTCCCGAACAGCCGGAAGAGGACGCCGTCCCAGAACGAGAAGGGGAAGTTTCCTCCCGCCGCATTCGGATGACCCCCGCCTCCGAAGTTACGTGCGAGGATATGGCTTACAGGGGGGACCGACCTCAGGGAGAACCGTCCCGATGGGGAGATGAGTACCTCCATGTCGGTGGATAGGGTGCTGCGCATCCCGGCCGCAGTCTCGCTCGGGTACCCGTAGAGGGGTGCAAACGCGATACGATACCTGTCACCCCGGACCTGGGCTTTCCGGATACTCTTCTCCATGAGCCTCTCCATCTCCTCCCTTATCTCCCGGTACTGTGCCATGATGCGCTCATCTGAGAATATTCCCTGCACAAGGCAGTCTCTCACGTATTCCCGGTTCTTCTTCCGCTGGAGCACCTGGCCAAGGACTGCTGACCGTGGATCGGCGTGTATCCAGAGGTCGTAGTCGCATACCACCCGTGCCACCTCGCGAGAAATGGCATCATCCGGTGCAAGGTCTCGGGCGCAGATCCCCGTCGCGCAGGTATCGACCTGCACAGAAAGGAGGGTGCAGTTCTTCTCCACGCGGGCACGCTCATCGTCCCGCCACCGGTGGTGGTCCCGCCACTCGACTCTCCAGCCCTGCTCCCTGATGGCATCAACCACGCTTTCAGACCCCTGGAAGTAGCCGAGATCGGAGATGCTCAGCGTGTCCCCTTCACCATGTATCCTGGAGATTTCGCTCATCACATGCGGAAACCGCCCCACTGAGCAGAAAACCGTCGTAACGGGATCAAAGACTCTCCGGTGGATTGCATCGCATCCGACTGCATCAAGGTCGTTATGGGTGACGTGCACGACCCCGCGGGGGCGGTTCTGCAACTGGTCCCGGAGTTCCTCGTCGCGGCCTTTGTGGCGGGGAGCAGTCCAGGGAAATTTCACGGGATCCACCGCCGAAGCGCAGGATAAAATGCGCCTTGTCTCGTATTCATGCAGGAAAACACATCTTTTATTAGTCTGTACTGACAATATTGTTTCCCTGCCTCAGTAGCTCAGTTCGGGAGAGCGCCAGACTGAAGATCTGGTTGTCCCCGGTTCAAATCCGGGCTGAGGCATCCGGAGCCTGGGTTCAAATCCCCTGGATTTTCATATTTACAGCCTATTCTGAATGACTGATGATGTACCATTTGCCGGTTTGATGGGGTCTCATTGAATCAGTGATCCCGCAATCAGGAGATGCCCCATCTCTTCCTGTAGATTGTCTCTCTGTAACCTCTTTCACCCCTCACTCCTTCTCCCACCATATCACTGCGGTGGGCCGGACAGCGGAGTGCACGAACCCGCCGGAAGGACCGGGCTTCAGCACCCGTGAGAAGAACTCGACGACAGGAGAGAGATCTTTGAGGTTTGGGTAGTGCAGGGTTACCCAGTCCCGGGCCGCCTCTTCTGCGGACTCGTAGGACGCCTCCCAGATGGCGGAATAAATCCGGACGTTTGCATATATCCCCTCATCGTGGAGAATATTCAGGGGGAACTGGTAGTCTGGATACCCCTTTTTCATCACTCCATATTCCCCGAACACGGTGCGGTACAGCGACATCTCCTCAGGGCCTCTCCATTCACCCGCGTGCCAGAAGAGGAAGACGGAGCGTTTTGCAGCCGCATCGAGTTTCAGTAACGCAGCCTTAAGGTCATAAAAACCGAGCGAAAACGCGGCGATGACTACATCGTGGGGTTCGATGTCCCGCCCGACAACAGTATCCTCCCAGCGTTTCTGAACGCAGGAGTAATTGGTCCTCCCTTCGGCAACCATCCGCTCTTTCAGTATCCCGAGCATGCCTCCCGAGGCATCGAGGGCGGTCACGTGCGCAACCCGCCCGGCAATAGGCACCGCGAGCCTGCCTGTCCCTGCACCCATGTCAAGGACAGTGTCCCCCGGGCGGAGATCAAGGAGCTCAAGGTCCCGCAGTGTGGCACTCCGCTCGTCCCTCGTGTTCCGGTGGTACGAGGCGGCATTCCTGTCCCATACCGATGCAGGATCCTGGTCTTTGGCAGTCCTTCCCGGGGAGCTGACATGGATGGCCTTCCACAGTTCGTTCCAGTCTATGATCCGGTGCATGCGAGTATCTCTGCGTCCCAACAGTATATGATCTTGGGAATCAATGCGAATGGGATCTCTCAATCAAGCCATACCTGGGCCACATGACGGGAACCCGGCCTGTATATATGTAGAGCAGCGATCAGAAGTGATGGTGAGGAGTAACAGGAGGGGGTATACTGATACATTTTATAAAGGACCCCAAGAAACGTCTTATTACATCGCAGGATTGTGCGTTCTCTCTGGCAACTGGTGCTCCATGGAATTCTCGCCCGAACAACTGGATGCGTTGAAGGAATTTACCAACATTGGGGCCGCCCACGCGGCAACAACCCTCTCCCAGATGTTACAATGCAATATCGGCATGAGTGTACCTGAAGTCAATATTGTTGATGTTGCACAGGTGGGCACAATCCTTGGAGAGGAGATCACCACAATGGTCCTCTTCCAGCTCCTGGGAGATATCCCAGAAGGAGGATTCCTGGTTCTGCATTTTTCTGACGGGGCCGCCATCAGGACCGCAAACATCATGTGCGGGATGTCTGGCACAGACCGCCCTCTTGGCGAGATGGACCAGAGCGCCCTCCTTGAGGTCGGGAACATCATGATCTCATCGTTCCTTGGTGCGACATCAGACCTTCTCGGAATCATGATGCTTCCGTCACCGCCGTTTCTCGCAATTGACATTGCCCACGCGATAATAGAATCCCTGATTGCCCAGAGGGGGTTGGATGTGGATGACGTCATTGTCCTCCAGGTCAGGCTCGCATCCGATGACAGTACGATCTCGGGGAATATTCTCATCTTTCTGGACGAGCCCACGCTCAGGAGGATCTCCCAGATCCTGGAATCTTTGCTCTCCCCGCCACCAATCCCCTGAGTTGCAGCGTATCGTTTTTCGAATGAAAATCACCCCATCATGTTCATTCTCTGATACTCGAAGGCAGGGCAGTTATGAGTGGTTCCCGCAAAAACGTCTAAAGCATCTCCTTGTGTTTGGCCTGTTGCAGGATTCATCCATCCTGTCTTCATTTTGTATGCGTGTGCCTTGATGAGAATCATGCGACTTTTTTAAGACACCTATACATGTGGAAATCAATGATCTCTTTCCGATAGTAAAAATGGCCTCCTCGCTGTTTATTTGGTGAGATTGGATCGAGGGGGTTATCTGCATGCGAGGTTAGTCACTGAACTGCCGTCGGGGCGTCCTTCGTTGGCGGCGGCGTGCACCGGATATGGGGGCATGGGGGGGGAACAGCCCCCACAAAATGTATCAGGTTCATCAGTCCTCCCCACGCCAGATAGCAAAGGGCTAAAAAATTGAGCATACCTCATGCGAAGAAAAAATCGCAAATCTCTTCTCCGAATCCGGGGTGTATGGGAATGAACGGTTGATTTTTTTCCCCTGCGGGATCGCGGAAAAATTCAAATCGGAAGAGCTTCTTCAGGGATATAGAATGATGCAGGAATCGTTCTCTGTTGAACTCGTCTCGTGGAAAGACGCAGTCTCTCTCTCAAAGGACCTCGCAGAGTGTATACGGGGGAGGTATCATCCAGACCTTGTGATTGCCATTGGGCGGGGCGGATACGTTCCCGGGCGGATAGTGTGCGATTCCCTGCTGATCACCACGCTCACGAGCATCAGGATCGAGCACTGGGGTGAGGCGGCCAGTTGCTACGGGGAAGCGCATATCCGCTACCCCCTTTCGGTGGACGTGGAAGGCCAGGACATACTGGTCATTGATGACGTGACCGATACCGGGAAGACGCTTATTGCAGCGAGAGAGTACCTCCAGTCGCTTCGGCCCAGGAGCATCAAGACAGGGGTGCTCCATCACAAGACCACCTCTGCGTTCATTCCTGACTTCTATGCGAAGGTGGTCCCTGAATGGCACTGGATCGTGTATCCCTGGGCCCTGCACGAGGACCTGACGGGATTTGTGGAAAAGGTGATGACCAGGAGGTCGGCGACTCCAGGAAAGATCCGGTCATCACTTGTGAACACGTATCACATGAGGCCGCGGATGGATGACGTGCTCTTTGCGGTCCGGGAACTCGTGGAGAGAGGGAGAGCCGAGCAGACCGGCGATGGATACAGACTGAAGAATCAGATGTAATCCTTTTTTCACAGGCAAGATCTCCGAATTCCGGGTTTCCCGATTCCCATCGTCCACAGTCCTCACCCAAACGATCTGGACGTTCACCCCCCGTTCAGGCAGAGATCCAGTGCCCCGCTCGCAAACATCTCCGCAAAAATCGCTGCAGGGTCACCTGTCTCTGGCGGGACATAGGTGCGTGGCCTGGTGCAAAGGATCCGCCTCATGGCAGCCTTCACCTCTTTGGGGCGATATCTGACGAGTTCCCGCTGAATGGACTCCTCGACCGGTCTTGCATGGAAGAAGAAATGGCAGTCCGGGCAGAGAATAAGCACCTCCTTTTGGAGGTCAGGGCACGCGGTCTCTGCCCTGGAGCGGGGATCTATCTCATGGATAACAAGGAGCAAAAGAGGATACGCCTCCCCGCAGTGTTCGCACCTCCCTCCTGCGGCAAGTTTCAGCAGCCTCGATTTGACGGCATTGACGCGTTCGAATTCCTGGAGGTTCATAGGACTTTTTCGCTTACCCCTCCTCCTCTTCCAGATGGCGGCGGGCCTCCTTTAACTGTGCAATCGCCTCTCCGGAAACCGTGGGAAACGCAAGGTCAAGGGACTGAATTTTCGTGGTGATGATGTCTGCAACCAGGGTGCGTGCCACCCACTTGTGGTCTGCGGGGATGATATGCCAGGGAGCTTCATCGGTGCTGGTCATGGTGAGTGCGTCCTCGTAGACTTCCTGGTAGCGATCCCAGAACTTCCTCTCTTCAATGTCTGAGAGTGAAAATTTCCATAGCTTCTCCCTGTCGTCAAGCCGCTCAAGGAGCCTCTTCTTCTGCTCATCTTTTGAAATATGGAGGTAGAACTTGAGGATCACGGTCCCATTCCGTATAAGGTGCCGCTCGAACGCGTTGATATCCTCGTAACGGGCGTTCCAGAACTTCTTCCCCCTCTTTCCCGGAGGAAGGTTCACCAGCCTCTCGGGATGTACCTTGACCACCAGGACGTCCTCGTAATAGGAGCGGTTGAAGATGCCTATCTCCCCGCGGTTTGGAAGGCCTCTCCAGTAACGCCAGAGGAACGTGTGGTCGAGCTCCTCTTCGGTGGGGACCCGGAAGCTGTGCACCTTGCATCCCTGGGGGTTCACCCCGGACATCACGTGCTTGATGGTGCCGTCTTTCCCTGCGGTGTCCATCCCCTGGAGAATGATGAGGACCGCATACGTGTTACTCGCCCACAGGAGTTCCTGCGCAGATGCAAGCTGCGCCCGGTTCTCTTCGAGGATCTCCATGGCACGCTCTCTCACCGCGTCCTTTCCTGCCTCTTTCAGGGCATCGTTCTGGGCCCAGCCGGTATTATACTCGCCAAGCCTGACCTTTATCCCTGGTCTGACCTGGAGGCGCTTGTGGTATCGTTCGTCAATCACCCGGATCTCTCCCCCTGCACGCACTGCCCGGATTTTTGAGCAATCATTCTTTTCGCAGACCGAACCTTTATTCCTTGGCATCGCAACCGACGGAACCTTTGGGGTCGCCACGATGGGATATCTGGAGGGAGATTGAGAAATGGCATGGGAATTTCCATGCCAGTGGATGTTCATGCGTGGTGCGGATGGCAACGGTTCCCGGAGTCATGTATTTACATGGAGAAGACGGTAGTCTGGATATACGGGTGAAGGGCCAGTCTCACAGGCGGAGGGTGGCCACCAGGGGGACCACGAGACCATGCGGATTGTCATTGCACTGGGCGGAAATGCCCTCCTCAAGAGGGGCGAGCCAATGACTGCGGAGGTGCAGCGCGGGAACGTGAGTGTTGCGGCCAGGATGATCGCGCCACTGGCATCAGACCACGAACTCGTCGTCACCCACGGCAACGGTCCCCAGGTGGGGCTGCTCGCGCTCCAGGCCGCCTGCTACCGGCCCGTGGAGCCGTATCCCCTTGATGTCCTCGACGCACAGACCGAGGGTATGATCGGTTACATGATCGAGCAGGAGCTGGCAAGCAACCTCCCCGAATCGCATCCCTGCGCCACGATCCTCACCATGGTCGAGGTCGACCCTGACGATCCGGCTTTCCTGAACCCCTCCAAGGGTGTGGGGCCCGTTTACCGCGAGGCCGAGAAGGAGCAGGTATCACGGGAGAAGGGATGGACCTTTGGGAAGGACGGTGACGCCTGGCGGAGGGTCGTGCCTTCACCCCTGCCGCGGAGGATCGTGGAGATCGAGCCGATCAGGTGGCTTCTCTCCCATGGTGCGATTGTCATCTGCGCAGGCGGCGGGGGGATTCCTGTGATCAAAGCCCCCGGGAAGAGGCGGGTATTCGAGGGAGTCGAGGCAGTGATTGACAAGGACCGCGCAAGTGCGCTGCTGGCAGAAGAACTCGGGGCTGATCTCCTGGTGATGGCAACAGACGTGGAGGGCGTGTTCCTTGACTGGAATACCCCTTCTGCGCGCCTCATCCGTGCCACGACCCCGGGACAGCTCAGACAGCACCGCTTTGCAGCGGGCTCCATGGGGCCCAAGGTGGAGGCGGCATGCAGTTTCGTGGACGGAGCAGGGGGTCGGGCGGCGATTGGGGCGCTCTCCGACATCCGCGCCCTGGTCTCTGGAGAGGCCGGGACACAGGTGACCGCGGGGGAATCCGGGAGGATTGAGGCGTAGATATGCCGGAATTCGGGGTATATTCGGAAGTCGGGAGGTTGAGGAAGGTGCTCGTCCACAGGCCGGACCTGAGTACAAGAAGGCTCACGCCGGGGAACCACCGGGACCTCCTCTTTGACAGCGTCCTCTGGGTGGAGAGGGCGATGGAGGAGCACGATGCCTTTGTGAGGGTCCTCGAAGGGGAGGGAGTCCGGGTGTATCGCCTCGCCTCACTCCTTGCAGAGGTGCTCGCGGGCAAAGAGGCCAGGAGGTGGGTGATCGAGAGGGCCGTCAACCCGATGACTGTCGGGCGTTCCGCGTGCGGGGCGGTGAGGTCGTGCCTGATGGAGATGGAGGCAGGCGCTCTGGCCGAGCACCTCATCGGGGGACTCACCCGGAACGAGCTCGAGTGCATCTACCTTGAAGGAATGGCAAGGTCTTCGCTCCAGGTCGCGGCGTCAGGTCCCGACTCCTTCATTCTCCCCCCGCTCCCAAACACCCTGTACACCCGCGACACGTCTTCGTGGATCTGCGAGGGGTATACCCTGAACCCGATGTTCTGGCCCGCACGACGGATGGAGGTGGTCAACACTGCGGCTGTCTACCGTTTCCACCCGCTCTTCTCGGGAAACAATATCCGGACATGGTACTCCTGCCTCGATGAGGAGGACGCCACCTCTCCTGCAGCCTCCGCAAAAGCCTCGATGGAGGGAGGGGATATCATGCCAATCGGGAGGGATACGCTCCTTGTGGGGATGGGCGAGAGGACGGGGGCGCCGATGGTCGAGGAGCTCGCCCGGGTGCTCCTTTCGTCCGGCACGGTGGAGAGGATCATCGTCGCCCAGATGAGCCACGATCGGGCACATATGCACCTTGACACCGTCTTTACGATGCTCGACGAGTGCACGGTTACACTGTTCCCAAAAGTGGTCGAAAAGATCAGGGCGTTCTCCATTCGCCAAGGGGAAGGGGACAGGATCTTTGAGGTGACCCGCAAGGAGGACTTCCTCGTGGCAGTCGCCGATGCCCTCGGGGTCGGGCGGCTCTCGGTCATTCCCACCGGCGGCGACGAGTACCAGGCCGCACGGGAGCAGTGGGACGATGGCAACAATGTCCTCGCAATCGCGCCCGGCAAGGTGGTGGCGTACGACAGGAACACCTGTACAAACAGGAACTTCGAGAAGGCCGGGATCGATGTCATCGAGGTTGCGGGATCGGAGCTCTCGAGGGGACGCGGAGGAGGGCACTGCATGACCTGCCCCCTCCAGAGAGACCCGATATGATCAGGGAAATAAATCGGGCGGGATTTTGATCTCACTGTTTTTTCATCGCAGCTGACAGATATTTCCCGAGAGAACGATGACCCCTGCGCCCCTGCCGTTTTTTCAGAAGCAGATCCTTGATCGAAAGAAGGAACTGGAGGCAGTGGAGGAATACCCGTGGGAGGAGCTCGCCATGGTAATTGGCGAGGTCGGATTTTCATGCACCCTCTGTGCCCGGTGCTGCACGAGAGAATTCAACGGCCATGTCCTCCTCCTCGATGAAGATGCAGCGAGGATCCGGTCGATCGATCCCGCTGCCCTCGCGCCGCCACCGGAGTTCGATCTCTCTGATCAACATGGGACGTTCTACGTGGCAGGATACACGCTCAGGGCACAGCCTGGGAAGAGAGGAGACTGCCATTTTCTCATGGACGGCCGGTGCCGGATATATCAGGAGAGGCCCATGATATGCCGCATATATCCCTACATGCTCCACCGCGAGCCGGATGAGGAGGGGGTATTTGACTGGCGGCATGTCAGCGGCCTCGATCAGCATGGGGAGTACCATTTTCCCATCCTGCCTGACGTTGCAAGGGAGATTGCCTGCGACGTGAAGGCATTCGAAGCCGCAGTCCTTCGCCAGGAGATTGCATTCTTTGAGTATGCGGCCAGGTACTTCCCGGCCCATGGCCTCCGCCCTGTCCGGAAACGGTTTGACGACGGGATGCGGGCTCTGCGAGCCGGGGCGGCGGTCAGGGTGGAGGTCTTCTTTGGAGGGGCATTCGAATCATGGGTGGTGCAGGGTGGAGAATGCACCCCGTCTGCGACAAAAAAAAGTGCGGGGATATGATCAGGAGAAGATAGAGAAATCGTTCTTGATCGCGATGGTGTCGACAATGGGCTTGAGCGCGTCCTCTGTGATCCCGAACTTCTCCATGTACATTTGGAGGATCTTCTGCTCCTGAGCTGCAAGGACGCCGTCAGACATGGCCAGGTCCGTCAGGATCGCCATGGCTGCCATCCTCTGCTGATCATTAAGGGTCTGTGCGACGAGATCCACTGCCTCGGGGATGGTGATCCCTTCGAGGACCCGGACGGCCGTGTTCACAGCATTCCTGTCGCCCCGTGCAATTTTTGCGAGGTCCATCATCTCGGCCTCGTCGATCACCCCGTCTGATGCGATCACCGTGATTGCGGACAGCACGAGTGCGGATTTCGGGTTCAGTTCAACGGTCCTGCTCCCTTTTAACTTATCAAAGAGTCCCATTCTGTTCACCTTCGTCAGATGACGTTCCTTCCAGGTGAGTCGTGATGCATAATCTGCTTTTCGCAGGGGTCGGAAAACGCGGGGCGAGATGTGACTCGAGCCCATCCTTCGAAGAACGGCAGTTTTCTGGCAAGCTGCAGGAGGGAAATGCCGTGTGCATGCAGAAGGAACCTGCATGTCCAACAAAACAAATGAAGGTCACTCCCATGACTGGAAGAGGGGGGAGAGAAGCCCCACCTTGTCGAGCCGGGTGCGTCCAGCACGAAGGAAAGGTGCCGATAAATCCTTTTCAGGAGATGAGGGAAAGGATTTGAGATGAGGGGGTCCTGGCCCAGTCGGGGAACAGCACTACGCATCCAGGGACACAGAGGCTTTGGTATTGCCGGGAGAGCGAAATGACCGTGTTCACAAGGGGAAAAGACGCGGTCGCCTGCGTATCAGATTTGCCCCCTGCGATTTTCACCTCGCACTTCAGGAATGGCAAAGGGAGCGAAAATGAGGGAAATGAGAGAGAAACGTTCATATACTCTTCGTTGAGACGTAATCCCTGCGAGAGAAGTGTGATCTCATGACAGACGAAGTGGCTTCAGCGGCATTGAAGGTGGATGACATGGTGCACCTCTTCCCCTGGTGGATCGTCCTCCTCCAGGGCATCCTATCCCTCCTTCTTGGAATTATGTTTCTTGCCTATCCCATGGGGACCCTCTTTGTAATGGTGACGTTCCTTGGGGCATACTGGTTCGTGAGCGGGATCTTCGCGCTCGTGAGCCTGGCCCACGACAAGAGCAACATGGGAGTAAAAATTGTCCTTGCATTACTCGGAATCATTGCGGGGATACTGATACTTGCCTACCCCTACTACAGCACGATCGTTGTCCCGGAGATTTTTGTCATCATGATCGCAGTCTGGGGTGTCATGATGGGGTGCGTGAGTCTCATCTCTTCCTTCAAAGGAGGCGGTATCGGGGCAGCAGTGGTGGGAGTGCTTGCGATCATCTTCGGGTGCATCATCCTCTTCAACCCGTTGATAACGGTCATTTATCTCCCGTTTGTACTGGGCATATTCGGCATCATTGGCGGGCTCGCAGCCATATTCTTCGCGTTCCAGATAAAGAGCGCGGCAGGCGCATAGGTATCCTCCAAATCCGGGGAATAGGGAGAAAACTCCCCCCTGGTTCTCGTATCGCGGGCCCAGTTCACGGCCCTCTTTTTCTCACTCCAGCCGGCTGCATAAGGGGTAGGTGAGTGGCCAGGATTTTCCACCTCATTCCCACGGGTGTATCCATGTCAGACGGGGCCACTCAATCCGGCATGGTCATGTATCACCAGGGTAGGATCAGGGATCATCCTTTTTGAAACGACAGGGACTTACACACGGTCGTGGTGGACAATCACTGTCGTGACAGAAGAGAGATGCCGTGCATACGATTCCCCCGGTCCTGGCCAGGAATAACTCTCTATGGACCCTCAACCCGGGGGGATGTGTATCGCCTAATATGCGGCACACCCCATTCCGAGACTGATCAACCGGCAGTCTTATCCGCGGAGAGCGTTGAGAGATCCATCCTGAAAAGAAGGCGATTGCGTGGACGGTTTTAAGACATGCGTGGTGATCCTTGGGATAATTGTCTGCCTTGCATCCGGAGGGTCCACAGGAGAGCTCCTGACGGCAACACCCGGAGCACCTGCGACTCTTGACGGAGCGGACCAGGGATATTTCCTGATCGATTCGTTCCCCCGGGACGCGGATGTATATTTTGACGGAAAATTTCTCGGAGAGACCCCGGTTACGGTTGCGGTTTCCACCACGGGAAAGCCCGCCCATGAGATCAGCCTTATCCGCGGAGGATACGAGCCGTGGAGCACCACATACCAGGGCAACCCGCGGCCCGGGCAGACCGCCACAGTCATGGCTATACTCGTCCATGCCACCACATCGGGGGCAATACAGGTGATTTCTTTGCCCCCTGGAGCTGCCTCCACACTTGATCGGACTCACACCATGGAGACCCCATGTACCTTTGCCGCCGTCCCGATAGGAGACCACGAGGTATCAGTGTACCTTCCAGGGTACCAGACATACTACACCAGCGTCAACGTGCGGAAAGGCGAGACTGCGCACGTGATCGCCAATCTCTCTCTATTAATGCCCGGTGGTGCGCTCTCCATCGGCTCCACGCCTGGCCAGGCGGCGGTGCATATCGACGGCACATACAGGGGTGTGACCCCACATATCGCGGGAAACCTTGCCCCCGGCCAGCATTCCGTGAAGGTATCCAAAGCAGGGTACGTTGACTGGACAGGGGAGGTGGAGGTCGTGGCCGGCGTGGAGGCAGCCATCGCTCCCACCCTTGGGAGGGATCCCGAGCCGCTTTACGGAACCGTCAGTATCATATCCTCTCCTCCCGGAGCCGACGTATATGCAGATGGCGTTTAT
>JADFCY010000029.1 GCA_018263335.1 Methanolinea sp.
GCCTGTGGAAAGAGGATCACGTCAGGGTCAGCAGAGCACACGAGGCCTTCCATGTCAGAGAGGATGGTCTTCTCGTCTCCTCCGAGCCGCACCTGCCTCCCGTCGACAGAGAGCGAGAGCACGGAGACCGGGTCTCTGGCAAAAGGGTTGTCCGCGACCGCGATCTCCATTGCAGGGAGATCGATTGAGAGATCGGTGGAGAACCGCGACTCTCCCTCGTCGCTGCAGGGGACAAGGCCGCACGCTGCAAGGACGCACTGGTCAGGCCGGAGATCGGCATTGAAGATCCGGGCCTCGTACCGCGTCTGTTTCTCGACGAGTGCTGCGACCTCCCTGCCGGCCTGCACCCGGTAGCCGTCCAGGGTTCCGTACACCGTGCGGATGCTGTACTCCTCCACGGGGAAGCGACTCTCAAGGCCCTCCAGGAGATCGCCGTGGGCATGCGGGTCCGGCAGGTGAAGGAGGAATGAGGGGGGAGCAGGGACGACGAGGTGCCGTCCGCCGCGGCCCCGCTCCCATATCTCCACCTGCCCGTTCCGCGAGCAGGTGTCAAGGATCCACACGGCGCCTCCCCTCCTCGCGCTCCTTTGCGACCTCCAGGAGGACCGAGAAGAGCACGGCCTCGAGCGGGTCGCCGAATGCGTAAAAGCACTCGCTCGCATGCACCCGCGCCATCGCGATCACCCTGAGGGCATGCTCCCGGTCCTTTCCGGGAAGGGCGCGGGCGGCCCGCTCCCAGCGGGAGAGGATCTCCCTGACCCCCATTCGCACGCTGGCAAAACTCCTCCCCATCTCACAGCCCCCCGAGGGTCTGCTGGCCGCGGGGGAGCCCCCCGGGGTAGCGCTCCCTCCCCCGACCCCTGGCCCTGGGTGCAGGCGGCCGTGCCGCGGGGCTTGCAAGGTAGAAGACCCGGTCCGCGAACCTTGCCATCGCATCGAACGAGGGATCCGCACACTCGGCGTACAACACGACGAGCGCCCCCTGCCCGAGCTGCCGGAGGGCCTCTCCCACCTGGGGGGCCATCTCCTCCCCCGCACCCTCGTAGAGCGAGGGGTCGTGCTCGACGAAGACGATGGTGTGGTAGGACTCGCGGATGATCTGCATGAGCTGGAAGGCGGTGAACGCCCGCCGCACTTCGATGCTGACGGACCTCCGGTTGATCCCCGAGAGGAGCCTTGAGTAGTTCCCGCTCACGAAGAGGAACAGGAACCGCCTGAGCACCGGGCTGTCGTTTAACCCGGCCAGCACCACCTCCCCGGGCGCCACGACGGCCGAGAAGGTCCCGCTCCGGAGCGTGACCGAGGGGTGCAGATCGAACTCCATGCCTGTGAGACTGGCACCCCGTACTTCCTTAAGTGTGGGAGAGCACGCGGGGTGAAAGTGGACCCGGCACGTTTATCCGGGAGAAGTTACCCGGGTTTTAAACGCTTTTTTTGAGATCAGCAGGAAATTTTCCGGTTTTCTCCCAAACGGACATTCCTGTCCTGTGGGATCTCCCCCTGCGCTCTACCAAAGGATTGAACCGTTCTCCCGCCATTGTATACCTGCATGGAACGCTTGAAGTGTGCCAGCTGCAGCAGGGAATTCTACCTCAATTCGGGATGCTCCTGCGGTGCACCCCCACCCCAGGGTCCCCATTTCTGCCCCGAGTGCGGAGGGGTCCTCCACCGGACGGCCCCCCCGTACTTCATCTCACAGGACCGGTGGGAGACGGACTAGGGGGGGCCCGTATCCCGAGGGGACTGGGTTTTCCCCCTCTCCATGGGGCAGTCTCCCCTCCTGGCACGGCTATCTCCACAACGTTTAAGCAGTGTGCCCTGCAAGCCAGTTGTGTCGGGGGAATGCACATGCCATCGAGACTGATGGAGTACTTCAACAGGCAGCCGAGGATCGGGACACTCAGCACCTCCGGAAAGGACGGAAAAGTTGACGTCGCCGTCTTCGGCTCGCCGCACATGACTGATGAGAAGACCGTGATCATGGGCCTTGGGAAGAACCGCTCGCTCTCCAACCTCATGGAGAACCCGCACGCGGCATACCTGATCATGGAGCCGGGGAAGAGCATCATGGACTGGAAGGGAATACGTGTCTACCTGGTGGCAAAGGATATCGCTACGTCTGGGCCGATGCTCGAGGGCCTGAAGGGCCAGATCGCGAAGGTGGCAGGAGAGGCTGCGGCAGGGATGATCCACGCTGCGGCGAGGTTCGAAGTGACCGAGGTGCGGCCGCTCGTAGACATGGGGCAGGGGTGGGAGAAGTCGATCTGAGCCAGGTGTTCCTGATCTCCCAGAGAACCCGGAGCGTAAGCCAGGGATGGCATTGTTGCATGCCGCAACGGAGTATACCGCTCCATGCCGCATGCCGGCCCGGGCTCCCTACTGCAGATCCCTCTTGTCAGAGAGAGGGTTGGGCTCCCTCTCAGACCTTCTTCAGCGTGTCGATCGCGATGGTGAACGGGACTGCCCGCTCGATGTAGACGAGCTCGAGTTCGCCGGGCGAGAGCAGTGTCCCGGTCGAGGACCCTCCCCCGTGCTCGACTATTGAGAAGGTCCGGCCGTCGGGGTTGATCGCCCCTGCAAATGCCTTGACCTCGTGGGTGGCGGTCTGGTTCGAGAAGACAATCTCCCCCGAGAAGATCCTTCCTCTCTGATCGGTGACACTCATGGTCATCGCCTCGCCCGGGTAGTCGGTGTATCCTTTCTCCTCGATGAACCCCTCCATCGTGCCTGACCAGTTGCCGGTGAGGTCCGGTATCGCCGCTGATACGACCTGGGATGAAGGCGCGGTAGTCGTACACCCGCAGGCAAGGACTGCGATTGCGAGAATCGTGAGTGCACACACGAATCGTTTCATACCTCCCCTGTTGGCGTGCGAGGAGAAAAACCCGGGTACTCCGATGGGTAAGAGATCCGGATTGTGCCAGATATTCGCAGGCTGATTTTTCATCTCATGGGATGACCGGTGTGAACCGGGGTGGCGGGCGTGACCTGACGATGGACGAGACCTGGCTTCGTCGGTAGCTATTTTGTCGGTTTACGCACCATCACTATCCATGGCTTCTCACATCCACCGGATAGAAGTCCGCTACCGGGACGACCCGCGGCAAAAGACCAGGACCGATCGGTTCCGCTCCCTTGGGTTTCCTGTCGATGCCGTGAACCTGGTGGATGTCTATACCATTGCCACCCGCGCAAGGGACTTCTCGCAGGCCGAGCTCGCGGAGATCGGCGCCCAGCTCGTCAACCCCGTCGTGCAGGAGTACACCGTCGACAAGGCGACCCGTGCGGCCTTTGACCTTGCGATCGAGGTCGGGTTCCTGCCCGGCGTCACCGACAACGTGGGGACGACCGCACGCCAGACCATCGAGGACTATTCCGGATACCGGTTCGGAGAGGGCGAGGCCGTCTTCTCCTCGCAGCTCTTTCTCGTCTGCGGAGCACTCCCCCCAGAATCAGTGGAGAGACTCCTGGCCACGCTTGCCAACCCCCTCGTGAACCGCGTGCACGTAAAAACCAGGGAAGAATACGGGGAGAGGGGAATGGACCCCGTCGCACCCTTCGTCTCGCTGCACGAGCTGCCGACAGCCGAGACCGTCGACCTCGACCTCGACGATGCAGAACTCGCCCGGCTTGGAAAGGAGGGGATCCGTGACCCCCTCACAGGTGAGCGGCGCGGGCCCCTCGCCCTCGACCTGCCCCAGCTCCACGCAATACGCAACTATTTCCGTGGCCTTGGGAGAAAGCCGACTGACGTCGAGCTCGAGTCGCTCGCGCAGACCTGGAGCGAGCACTGCAAGCACACCATCTTTGCCTCCGCAATGGACGATGACGTCCCGGACGGGCTCTATCGCACCTGTATCCAGGCGGCAACCAATGCCATACGGAAAGAGAGAGGAGACCGGGATATCTGCGTGACGGTGTTCACCGACAACTCCGGGGCGATCGTCTTTGACGAGACTTTCCTCGTGACGCACAAGGTCGAGACCCACAACTCGCCGTCCGCGCTCGACCCGTTTGGCGGGGCACTGACCGGGATCGTGGGGGTGAACCGGGACACGATAGGGTTCGGCCTCGGAGCAAAGCCCTGCATCAACGTGTACGGGTACTGTGTCGGAGACCCTGATACGGATCCTGCGCTCTTCCGGGGAAAAGACAGGGAGAGGCCTATCCTCTCACCCCGCAGGATCCTCGACGGCGTCGTCCACGGCGTCGGGGTCGGGGGCAACTGCTCGGGCATCCCGACTCCGCAGGGGTGGTGCTACTTCCATGACCGGTACGTGGGAAAGCCCCTCGTATTCGCGGGGACCGTCGGCGTGATGCCGCGCGTCCACGGGAAGAGGAAGCTTTACGAGAAACGGGCCTGGCCCGGCGATCTCATCGTCATGGTTGGCGGCCGGGTGGGAAAAGACGGCATACACGGCGCCACCTTCTCTTCGGAAGCGCTTGACCCGGCAAGCCCGGTGACCGCGGTCCAGATCGGGGACCCCATCACCCAGAAGAAGTTCTCGGACGTCATCGTCAAGGAGGCCCGGGACCTGGGGTTGTACAGGAGCATCACCGACAACGGTGCAGGGGGCCTCTCCTGCGCAGTCGCGGAGATGGCAAAGGAATCGAACGGTTGCCACGTCTTCCTCGACAGGGTGCCGCTGAAGTATCCCGGAATGGCCCCCTGGGAGATCTGGATCTCGGAGTCGCAGGAGCGCATGACGCTCGCCGTGCCGGAGGAGCGCCTGGACGCGTTCATGGACCTGATGCAGAGGCGCGAGGTGGAAGCAACAGTGATTGGCAGGTTCACCTCGAGCGGGAGGTGCGTGGTCGAGTGCCACGGCGCGGTCGTGATGGATGTCGGACTTGACTTCCTGCACGACGGGCTTCCGAAGAAACACTTAAAAACGACTCCTGTGGTCACAAGAAACCCCGAGCCCGCGGTACCCTGCCCCGACCGGCTCGACGCAACGCTCCTTGCCATGCTCCGGCGAAAGAACCTCTGCTCCAGGGAGTTCATCTCGACCCAGTATGACCACACTGTCCAGGGTGGACACGTCCTTGGGCCCGTCCAGGGGCCGGGAAGGGTCCAGGGGTGCGCAACGCTCACGAAGGTCGTCCCGGGATCAGAGAGGGGCGTCGGGCTCTCGCAGGGGCTCTTTCCCCTGTACTCGGAGATCGACCCCTACCGGATGGCAATCGCAGCCATCGACCTGGCCATACGGGGACTTATCGCAATCGGTGTACCGCTGGACGCAATCGCACTCCTCGATAACTTCTGCTGGTGCTCTTCCGACGACCCGGAAAGGCTCTGGCAATTAAAGAGGGCAGCATTCGGCTGCTACGACGGTGCGACCGCGTTCTCGACCCCTTTCATCTCCGGAAAGGACAGCATGTTCAACGACTTCTCGGGGTTCGATGGGGAGAACAACCCCGTAAAGGTCTCGGTCCTCCCGACGCTCCTCATCTCCTCGATCGGTATCCACCCGGCCGTCACAAGCGCGGTCTCAATGGACGCAAAGTTCGAAGGAGACCTCGTCTACGTCATCGGGGAGACAAGGGAAGAACTCGGGGGATCTGAGTACTTCCTGCACCTCGGGAGCCTTGGGAACCGCGTCCCGGCCCTCGACCTGGGCAGCGCGAGAGCGCGGTACGGCCGGCTCACAAAGGCGATAGAGAGGGGGCTTGTGGCGTCCGCGTTCCCGGTCAGCCACGGGGGCCTCATCATCGCCCTGGCAAAGGTCTCCATCGCGGGGCGACTGGGAATGGAGATCGCCATCCCTTCCGCCATGCGCCCGGATTTTTACCTCTTCTCAGAGTCGCTCGGGCGGTTCGTGGTCACCGTCTCCCCGGGGAACCGGCAGGCATTCGAGGAGAGTATGGGGGGCGTGGCGATGCTCCTCGGCCGGGTCGGGGGCTCATGCCTGCGGGTGACTGCGGGAAGGCCGATCATCGACCTTCCTGTCGCGGAGTTGGAGGCTACCTACAGGGCGCCGTTCGGGGGGTACTGATCATGGCATCCATGTACGGAGATCAGATGAAGTCCCCGGCAGGGAGCGTGCCCGGCCGGAAATCGACGATCCCCGAGAAGGGCCTCATCATGAGCGGGTACGGGATCAACTCAGAGATGGAGACCCAGGAAGCCCTGCGACGGGCGGGGATGCGGTCGGATATCGTCCACATCAACGACCTCATCGCCGGAACGAAGCGGTTGTCGGAGTACCGGCTGCTGGTCTTTCCGGGCGGCTTCTCCTACGGCGACGACACGGGTGCAGGCAACGCCTACGCCAACCGGGTCAGAAACAACCTCTGGGACGATGTCTGCGAGTTCCTCGACGGGGACAACCTCGTCCTCGGCATCTGCAACGGGTTCCAGATCCTCGCAAACCTTGGCCTCGTGCCGGCGTTCGGCCGCACCCCGGCGCGCGAGATCGCCCTCATGCCAAACAGGAAGGGCGTGCTCGAGTGCCGGTTCGTCACGCTGAAGCCCGCATCCGAGAACCTCTGGACGCGGGGCATCTCGCACCTGTACTGCCCGGTCTCCCATGGCGAAGGGAACTTTTACTGCACGGACGAGACCCTGAACCGGCTCGAATCCGGAGGGATGGTCGCCTTCACCTATTGCAGGGACGACCTTGGGCCGGCGAATGGGGAGTTCCCCTATAACCCGAACGGCTCGCGTGCAGACATCGCGGGGATCACTTCGGAGGACGGCAAGGTGCTCGGCATGATGCCGCACCCAGAGCGCGCAATGGAGTTCGTGAACCTGTACGACTGGCCGCTCATGAAGGAGAAGTTGGTCCGGGAAGGAAAGCCCCTCCCATCGGAATCGGTCAACATGCGGCTTTTCCACAATATCGTCGATTTTTTCCGGGGTTGAGCCGCCCGGTGAACCTTGCATCCACCATCCGGACAAAACGGCTCGTCCTCATCCCGGCAACGGTCGAAATGCTGGTGCACGACAGAAGCGACAGGAGAGGACTCTCCCGGCTCCTCGATGCCGCCGTTCCGGCCGCGTGGCCCCCTCCGCTGCTCGATGAAGAGACGATCTCTCAATTCATCCGCATGAAAGAAGACGGGTCAGACCCGAACTTCTGCTCATGGTACTGGGTGCGGGCGGATCGTGCAGGGGAAGGGCGGACGCTCATCGGCTGCGGCGGGACGGGATCGTCGTCAGGCACCCCTGACGCGGTGATGATCGGATACTCGGTCCTCGACGAGTTCCAGAACCAGGGATATGCGACCGAGGCGATCCGCGGCATCGCAGGAGAGGTCTTCTCGTGGCCCGGCATCCGGAAGATAATCGCGACCACGTATCCTGACCTGAAGCCATCGATCAGGGTGCTCGAGAAGGTCGGGTTTGTCCCTGCCTGCAGGAAAGAGCAGGGGAAAGGGATGGGGGAGGGGACGCGAGTGTATACCCTGGACTCACCACCAAAAAAGGATGCGAGTGAAGGGTAATCCGGCCCGGGACCCGCGGAAAAGAGGCGCGTCCTTTCACTGTCACACCATCCCAACCAGTGGTGACTCTCCTTCATCTCCTTCGAGGTAGTCCGGGTGGATCTCAACCCGCACAACGAACGCAAGGACGACGATGCATATGCCGAGCAGGAACGACCCGAAGAACGCGAGGTCAAATCCCGAGGCGAGCACGTCGAGCTTGAGTGCCACCGGCGCGGTATCTGTCACACCGCGGTGCCCCGCAATCGCCTGGATGCCCTGGAGGAAGACCAGGTTGAAGAGCGCGATCCCGATCGTCATCGGCGCAAAGCGTTCCAGGCTCGTGAGGCTTGAGACCATCCCCTGGTAGCTCTTCGCCACCGAGTTCATGATCATGTTGGCAACAGGGGTGATCAGCATCCCCATGCCAAACCCGATCGCGGACAGGCATGCCACGATGTAGCCCATGGCGGTGTCCACCCCTAGGTGCCAGATCATGAAATACCCGGCGAGGAGGATGAATGCCGAGGTGATGCAGAGGGGCCTTGCGCCGACACGGTTGAAGAGAAGCCCTGCGATGATGCCGCTTATCATCATTGCAACCGAGAGAGAGGTCAGGATCAAGCCGGCGTTTGAGACCTCGTATCCCTGGACGTACTGGAGGTAGAACGGAAGCAGGTAGTTGATCCCGGAGAAGCTCAAGAAAACGAGGACCATGATCATGTTCGTGTAGAGGAAGTTTGGGTGGGAGAAGAGCCGGAGTTCGAGGATGGGATCCCTGACCCGGAGTTCGTGCCAGAGGAACGCGGCGAATGCAACTCCCGCAACGATGAGCATGCCGATGATGAGAGGGGAACTCCATCCAAGCGAATATCCCTCTGTCACTGCGAAGAGGAGAGTTGCAAGCCCGATAAAGATGAGCACGGCACCATAACGGTCAAACCCGGTCAGGATACCCGGAGCTTTCGATGGTGGTATGACCCGGGCACCGAGCAGGACGGCAAAGATCCCGATTGGCACGTTGATGAAGAAGATCCAGTGCCAGGAGGCGTACTGTGTCAGTGCCCCTCCAACCGTGGGACCGATCGCAGTCGCGAGGGCGGCAAGCGTCATGATGATGCCCATCGCCTTTCCCTTCTTCTCCATTGGGATATACGCAGTCACCATGGCCGGGGCGATCGCAGTGATCATTGCACCCCCGACAGCCTGGAACACCCGCGACCCGACAAGGATGGGAAACGAGTTGAACAGGTCAGGGAGTGCCCCGCAGGCAAACGACCCAAGGGTGAAGATGACGAACCCCGACAGGAAGACCTTCTTGAACCCGATGACATCCGAGATCTTCCCAAACACAAGGACGCACCCGGCCATCACGAGAAGGTACGCCGTCGCGACCCAGCTCACCGTGCTCGAAGAGATGGAGAACGCTTCGGAGATGGTGGGGAGCGCGATGTTGACGATGGTTCCGTCGAGGGACGACATGAAGATGGCAAGGGAGATGGAGAGGATCATCAGGAAGAAGGAGGGGTGGGGGTCAACGCCCCGGAAATTCCTCATACCCTGATATTCTCAGGGGATACGCATTATTGTTTTCGAATCCATTCCCGGAGGATATGGGCAATTTATTCAATGTCCTGCCAGGGGGGCCAATAAAAAAAAAAGAGCGCCAGGTCAGGTGATCTCAAAAGGAATGATCCCGCCAGAACTCCTTTGCTCTTTCCTGACAGTGGCATACCAGGGAGAGATTCAATTCGACCTGTCCACGTGTCAGACACTCCCCCGAAACGCATACAAATTCTTAAGTATGTGCACAGTCCTCCCTTTTTTATAAGGGATCTGGGGGTATCCGGTGATCCGGCTACTGCATGTCGACGACGACAGGACAATTCTCGAACTGTCAGGCTATTTCCTTGGGGGAGGCGGCGATATCATCGTGGACTGCGCCCTCTCGGGAGAGGCTGCAGGAGATATGCTCAAATCAAAAAAATACGACGCGATCGTCGCTGATTACCATATGCCCGGCTGCAACGGGATCGATCTCCTGAAAAACGTCCGCCAGACCGACCCCGTGACGCCGTTCCTCCTCTTTTCTGACCAGATGGATGAGGAAATCGTCATCGAGGCGCTCACCAGCGGGGCGGACTTCTTCCTGCCAAAGGGGCACCAGGTCAGGTCGCAGTTCATCCAGCTCGAGCATGCGATTCGGGAGACCGTCAAGAGGCGGCGTGCCGAGGAGCAGCACGAGCAGACCTCTTCCCTGCTCAGGATAAGGGAAGCGGCGTTCCGGTCATCGCTCTGCCCGATTGCGCTCTGCGATACAGAAGGGAGAATCCAGTATGCAAACCCGGCAGGACTCGCCATATGGGGCTACACCGATGAGCGAGAGGTGATCGGACGCTACGCGGCAGATTTCGTGGTGTCGCCCGAGATCTCGAAGGATGATATCCCGGGGCTTTTTGCCGAGAGGACATGGTCGGGTTGTGCGGTTGCCCGGCGAAGAGACGGCACCACGTTCAATGCACGGGTCTCTGTCAATGTCGTAGAAGGCGAGTCCGGCGCCCCCCTGGGATTCGTTGCCGCGTTTTCTGATATGTCCCGCCAGAACAGGGCAAGGGATCAGCTCGACTCAGTCATCCGCGATATACGGTTTGTCACCGAGAGCGCAAGCACCATGATCGACCTCCCTCCTGATGCCGACATTTATGGGTTTATCGCCGACGCCCTCTCACAACTTGCACCTCCTGGATCTCTCATCGTGCTCAGTTCCGTTCTCAAGGGTCCCGTCGTAAAGCTGGAGGCCGTCCGGGGCGAAGAGGGCGCCATTGCGGCTATCACACGGGCGATCGGCAGGCCGCTCGAGGACCTCTCTTTTCACCCTCCTGCCGTGGATCTCGGGCCGTTTCTCCCGCACTCGTTTATCGAAGTGGAAGGGGGGATCAATACCATCACCTTCGGCCTTTTACCCCATGAGGTCTGCAGGAAAATTGAGGAACTCCCCTTCTTTGAGAAGGTCATCGGCAGGGGCCTCTGGTGGGAAGGGAAACTGCATGGGGTCACCGCTATCCTCCTCCCGCCTGGGAGCATCCCGGTAAATACCGAACTCCTTGACCTCTTCATTCTCCACTGTTCTGCAGTGATCCAGCGAAGAGAGGCCGAACAGACACTCAATTCCTCTCTCTGCAATCCCTCGTGATCTTCGCGGATCGCCGGGGGGAATGCACATATTATCCCGATCCGCTGGTGTTATTTGCCAAAAAAATGGGGGCGGCCTGGGTATTGAGTCCGTACTTCTTCAGGAGATCCTGCCAGTGGGGGTCTGCCATCAGCTGCCGGAGCCCGTCGTCCATGATGGTATGAAGGTGCGTATCGGTCTTTCGCACCGCGACCGCATACTGTTCACTGGTCGGGATCTCGCCGATGATCACGAGAGGTCTCCCTGCGATCGCCAACTGCTGGGTGGGGGTATCCGATATTGACGCATCGATTCTCCCGTTCATGAGGGCATCGGTGAGGGTGAGGACATCGGGATACATGAACACCTGCTCTGGGTGCAGGATGCCGATATTCACGAGGTGTTCCTTCACCCATGACTCGCTGGTCGATCCCGCCTGGGCGCCTACCTTCAGCCGGCCCGCACTTATGTCGTCAAGGGTGACATTCGAGCCGGAACGAACGGCGACGCTCTTTGTGACCGTGAAGTATGGCATGGTGAATTCAACCTCCTTCTCGCGCTCCGGGGTGATCGTCATCCCGGAATAGACCATGTCGATATGGCCGTCCCTGAGTGCTTCAAGTACCCCGTCCCAGGAGACTGGGACGAACACGACCTCGAACCCCTGCTTTTCCGCGATCCACCGGGCAGCCTCGATGTCGAGCCCGGTGAAGTTGCCCGAATCGTCCCGGTAGGTGAATGGCGGATAATCCGCGTCGATTCCGATGGCGTAATGCGGCTTCTCAAACGGTGGCACTGGTGTGGTTGCCGAAGGTGCCTGGCCGGGTGGTGCAGATATGCACCCCGCCGCAAGCAGCAGGAGAGAGAGAATGGCGAGGGTGAGAAAAAGTGGATTCTTCATACAATAGGGGGGGGATTCGTGGGAATTAACGGTTTCGTGATACCGGGAACACAGTAATCGTCACTCTATTGGACCTGCAAATCACCGAGCCTCATGAAGCGTTCAATTCTCGGGAATGGGTGAAGCGCCGGGGATGACCCCAGGTACGGCGGCTCACCCGGAGAGCCGGTGTGCGATGGTGGCCACGTAGCGGCCCTGGAACCGTGCCCCCGCACATTCGTTCTCACTCGGCAGCCTCGTCGCAGGACCGTTCCCCGCAATGGTGGATGCACCATACGGAGAGCATCCCGTGATCTCGTCCAGCCGGCTCTGCCCCTCGAACGCATACGGCAGCCCAACGATGACCATCCCATGGTGAAGGAGCGTGATATGAAACGAGAGTATCGTAGATTCCTGGCCGCCGTGCTGGGTAGCGGAACTCGTAAAGACGCTCCCCACCTTCCCTGCGAGTGCGCCTGATGCCCAGAGCTTCCCTGTCGCGTCCAGGAACTGCCGCATCTGTCCTGCCATGTTCCCAAAGCGGGTCGGTGTGCCGAAGAGAATGGCATCCGCCTCCCCGAGCTCGTCGATACTGCAGACCGGCACGTGGGCAAAGGCCTCCTGGTATTCTGCCGCCCCCATCTTCCGGATGACTTCGGCCGGAAGGGTCTCAGGCACCCTTCGGAGGATTGCCTCTGCTCCAGGCACCTCGCGGACTCCTTCGGCAACTGCTTCAGCCATTCGATATACGTGCCCGTAGAGTGAGTAGAAGAGGATGAGGACTCTCATTGATCACATCTCCCGAATGTACATGCTTCATGCATATCCAGAACCTCCGGTTGCATCAGGGGGCTCTCCCTAAAAAATCCCCACTGCAGCCAACCCAAGGACAACATTCAAAAGGACCAGCACTACCAGTCCCCTCCCAAGCCAGAGGTGGACGGTCCTGACCTGTCCTTTGTGCCCGCCTGCCCATTTCCGGTATACCCCTGCACCAAGCGTGAACAGCAGGAGACCGAGCACAAAGAGCCCGAGTGCCACATGGGCATCCCAGGCGTCACGGATTGTTCCAGAAGGGACTGGTCCAAGGACCATCGCGATCGCCACGACTGCAAGGATTGCCCCGATAATAGCAAGGGCAGTATGAAAGCGGTACCAGCCTGCAATCTTTTTTCCATACGCCGGCAGGATCGAGACTCCAGAGAAGAGCAGGATCGCAGCGATCAGCAATGCGGCATGCATGACCCAGGGCGAGGGAGCCATCGACGGCGTGGTGGGAACCGCCGTGGCGGGCTGGCCCTGGGCGGCGGGCCTCGTGTACTCGCGGGTGATCGAACCCCCGATATTGCACCTCGCCGTGACCCGTGCCACGTCTCCTGGTTCGAGGGTCAGCGGATAGGAGTACGTGAAGGTCTCTGTCGACGGCTGGCCCGTGTAGGTGACCGTGTCTGCCGTCACCCCGTTCTTCTGGATCGCCACTTCCCTGACGAAGTGAGTGGATGAATCGTCGACCTGGTGGGTCACGGACACGCGGAGAGTGCCCGGGCCCGGGTCGTACTCGAGGCGCATGTCAGACGGGGAGTGCGCAATGGCGATGCCGCAGAGGAGAACGAGTGTGAGCGCGACAAGGACAGGATATCTGAATCTCATGGTGCGCATGCACTACCCTTTGCGACAGGAGGGATAAGGATTCTCCCCTGGATTGGGCGGATGGCTCAACATTTTTTTATACATGGATGTATAATTTTATACATCAAAGTACACTGGTGTGAAAAACCTTATGCCATGCAACGATATCGCATACCCAACTCCGCGAAAGATGCAGAAATCTTCTGTATTCTTTCCGGTGCTGGCTCCCTGGCGAACCCTCTTCTGATCCCAAGTATCCCATTGCTCTTTCGAGCCAACTCATCTGCCTGCAGAATGCCCATCTCGTACCCAACGTGATATACCCATGAAATCAAAAGACATTGCCATTGTTGGCATATTGCTGGCCATCGGCGCCATCCTGCGCTACTTCCTGGCCATGCTGCATACTCCGCTGACCCCGAACATGATCATCGCCTTCTACTGCCTGGCGATCATCCTTGTCAAGCCAAAGGTCCTCGAGGCCCTCGGCATCGGTATCGTCGCAGGGATCCTCTCGATGCTCATCTCGAGCTCCATCTTCCCCCCGGCAAACCTCATCAGCGAACCGATCGGTGCCCTCGTCTGCTTCGGGCTGTACGCCGTGCTGAAAGACCGCGTAGGCGGCCCTGCGGTTGCCACCTTCACGACCACTCTTGCAAGCGGCTTCTCATTTGCGGCAATCGCCCTGCTCGCAGTCGCCCCGAAGATCCTTGACAAGTACTCGACAGTCTTTGGGTTCATCCTGGTCTTTGTCCCGATTGTCGTGATCACGGCTGTGTTCAATGCCATCATCGTCCAGATCCTGTATTACCCTGCGAACAGGGTGCTGAACCGGGGGCCGTAGATGATCGAGCTCGAGGGTGTCACCTACTGCTACCCGCAGGGTGGAAGAGACGCGCTCTCGGGTCTCTCTCTCTCAGTCAGTCCGGGAGAGTGCATCTTCATCACCGGGCCGTCAGGGGCGGGAAAGACCACCCTCTGCATGGCGGCAGCAGGCATCCTCGAGCATGAGTACGGCGGGAAGAAGGACGGCCGGGTCACCATCAATGGGAAGGACGCAAAGGAGTACCCCAGCCTCTCTGACATCTCAACCCTGGTGGGCATGGTCTTTGACGACCCCGAGGCCCAGCTGATCTTTACGACTGTCGAAGAGGAGATCCTCTCCGCGCTCGAGCGGAGGGGGCTCTCCCCGGCCGAGATCGAAGAGAGGCTTGCCTCAATCATGGAGATCACTCACCTCTCTGCGCTCAAAGACCGGGCCCCCCATGCCCTCTCGGGCGGGCAGAAGCAGCGGGTGGTCCTGGCAACGACACTCGCGCTTGGCACCGACATCCTCATCCTCGACGAGCCAACCGCGGAACTCGACGAGCAGGGGACAGAGAGCATCGTCTCGGTCTTAAAGGATTTGAAAGCCAAGGGAAAGACCATCATCCTCACCGAGCACAAGTATTCCCGGTTCAGGGACCTCGCCGACCGCCTCGTAGTGATGGAGGGGGGCAGGATACGGGCATCCGGTCCCCCCGATCAGATCGCAGGGGACGAGTCCGTGAGGAGGATCATCCTCCCCGATTTTTCCGGAATCAGGGACTTTTCCGTCCCTCCACCGCAGAACGGCGGCAAGCCGTTGATATCGGTGCGGGGGCTCGAACATTGCTACGGGGACGTCCCGGCCCTTCAGGGAGTAAACCTCGATATATCAGCCGGGGAGTTCATCGCCATCGTCGGAGAGAACGGCTCAGGGAAGACCACGCTGATCAAGCACTTCGTCGGGCTGCTCCGGCCCACGCGGGGGACCGTGACCGTTGACGGAAAGAATGCCGCGACCGCACAGGTTTCAGAACTTGCCCATACCGTCGGCCTCGTCTTCCAGAACCCTGACCACATGTTCTTTGCCAACACTGTTGCCGAGGAGATTGGGTTCGGCATCGCGAACCTTGGGATCCCCGAACCAGAGAAAGTGCTTGAGGGGGTAATGGAGAAGACCGGCCTCTCCCACGCACGCGATCTCTATCCCCGCTGGCTCTCCCGGGGGGAACGGCAGCGGCTTGCCATCGCGTGCGTGCTCGCAATGCAGCCGAAGGTGATCGTCCTCGATGAGCCCACGACCGGGCTCGACGGCCGCGAGTCCCGCGAGATCATGGAGATCTTAAAGCACCTCCAGCGGGACGGCCGGGCCATCGTGATGGTCACCCACAGCCGCCAGATCGCCGAGGAGTGCACGGATCGGATCATCACGATGGAAGGCGGGAAGATCGCATCAGATATCTCGAGGAGGGATTAAGCGAGTGTCCGAGATCCTCCAGTACATCCACAAGGACGGGCTCTTCCACCGGATGCACCCCGGCACAAAGATCTTTTTGATCCTGGTCATCGGCGTTCTCACCATCCTCACCCTTGACATCCCCCTGCTCTGCCTGATCCTCCTCGCAGTCCTCCTCCTGGCACTGGCGGGAAAGGTGCTGCGCGAGGTGCTCCAGCAGATGGCGCTTATCCTCGCGATGAGCGTGATATTCATCCTCATCACGCTGATCACCATGCCCGAAGGCGAGGTCCTCGGGTATCTCATCCCGGGAGGCTTCCTGCCGGTGACGACCGGGGCGCTGTACGCGGGAGTCCTCCTCACGCTCCGGTTCGCCATCCTCATCATCTCGTTCCAGGTCTTTGTGATCACGACGCAACCCCGCGACCTTGTGAACACGCTCGAGAAGGCAGGAGTCCCCATCGACTACAACCTGATGTTCCTGATCGCCCTTCGGTTCATCCCGACCCTGCAGATCGAGGCAAAAAGGATCCACGAGGCCCAGCTCGCACGGGGCTATGCTCCCGGAACCGGCTTTGTCGGCAGGATCAGGAGCGTCGCACCCGTCATGGTCCCCCTGGTCTCAAACGCCCTTTCGAGGGCGACGGTGCTTGGCCTCACCATCGACATGCGGGGCTACCGCACCAGGGCCCGGACGCCCTTCCGCGAGGAGAGGATGAACCTCCTGGACCGCGCAGTCATCGTCATCCTCGCGACCGTCCTGGTCGCATTCCTTGCAGGCACCATCCTCCCCCACTTCGGGTATGCCCTTGGTTAGGCACAACATTTTTATCGCACTGGCCGCATCTCTCTCACATGCCAACCTGCAGCGACTGCTTCCTCTATACTCCCGGGAAGGGGGGAAAAGAAGGAGAGTGCCGGATAAACGGGCCGGCTCCTCCCGACCGGGACGCAGACCGGTGCCCCTCGCGGACCTTCAGGCCAAAGAGTTGAGAGAGATCTTCATCCACCGTTGAATGCCATTGTCCGCGGAACTGGACCTCCCCCATCACGGTTTCTAAAGAGAGTTCAATCCATTTTTTCGAGAGGTGCCCAATAGTTGCCGTGAGGAATGCTTTCATCGTCCCTTCCGAACACATTCAGACCTTTCATTCTCCTTTGTGATTATTCCCAGAAATTGAGAGAGAATTTTCCAGTGGGTGACCAATCAGGGGAAGAAACGCCTCCTGTGATCTGATTGCTACCCTCTGAACCGAGGATCAACGTCACCTCTCAATTTGAGAATAAAATCGAAATCTTCTTCTCAAATATTGAATAAGAAAAAGAGGCACTTATAGAGGATTTTGAAGGTGAGGCTCCATTTCTCCCGGCAA
This sequence comes from Methanolinea sp., assembly GCA_018263335.1. Taxonomy (GTDB): domain Archaea; phylum Halobacteriota; class Methanomicrobia; order Methanomicrobiales; family Methanospirillaceae; genus Methanolinea_A. The sequence goes on from JADFCY010000029.1 coordinate 16,740, forward strand.
AGGGCAATTCAGGGCAGGATTTTGTGATTCTGAAAATGCTGCTGCCAGGGATATATATTTGGAATTGACCAGAAGTCCAGCCTTCTTCTCTGGTGCGCAGGGCATCGCAGAGAGAGGATGTGAGCGAATCAAGGATTCCGGGATGCGGAAGACGGAGGGTCACACACTCAAATTTGGCTGCCAGGGGCCACCGATGCCAGTTTTACCTGACCACGAGAGGTGAACATTTGTCCATTCCCATCCGGTTGATCATCATACTGATCTGTTGTGCGGCGATTCCTGCGGGGACCTTTGCTGCGGTGCCGTCCGCCTCCTTCTCCGTTACTCCCCAATCGGGACACGCCCCCCTCACCGTATCGTTCAAGGATACCTCCACAGGTTCCCCGGAGGGCTTCGCGTGGTATTTCGGTGACGAGGATTACCACCACACTGAATGGGTTGAGCAGAATGGATCTGCCTGGTATGGCAGGTTCGGCCATGCAAGTGTGGCGCTTCATGACGGGAGCATCATCCTGACGGGAGGCGGCGGCGGATACAAGAACGACGTATGGCGATCTTCGGACCAGGGGATCACCTGGACCGCACAGAACACCTCTGCAGGATGGGCAGGACGCGAATTCCACACCTGTGTCGCACTCCCTGACGGGAGCATCGTGCTGATGGGCGGCTATAATGGATCCTATTTCAAGGATGTCTGGAGATCTGCCGATCAGGGGATTACGTGGACGAGGCAGACTGCTGCAGCTCCCTGGCCTGCACGCGCAAAGCACGCAAGTGTCGGACTCCCGGACGGGAGCATCATTCTCATGGGCGGGTTCAACGGTGCGTACCTGAACGATGTCTGGCGGTCCGACGACCAGGGCGTGACATGGACCTGCATCACTGACCATGCCAACTGGTCCGGCCGGTATGGAATGGCAGGTGTTGTTCTGGCGGATGGGAGGATCGCCATTATTGGTGGGATGTATTACTCTTCAACGGAGAGATACTCCAGGGATCTCTGGATCTCAGACAATGATGGCTTAACCTGGACCCTGCAGAGTTATTCTCCGGGAGAAATACACCTGCCACGGCGCTACCACAGCGCGGTTGCGCTTCCGGACGGGAGCATCCTGATCACTGGTGGAGAGTGCTCGGGATACCTGAATGAATCCCTGCATCTCCGGGAGCAGGAATCTTCCTGGTCTGCCCAGAAATACCGCTTGCCCGGAGGAGAGGGCAGGTATCATCACCGCACCGTTTTGCTCCCTGACGGCAGCATCGTGCTGATGGGTGGACAGACTCAGAATGGTATCAAAAACGACGTATGGCGGTTTCCGACTGCGAATGGAGAGAAGAATCCCCGACATGTCTACGGGGCGGCAGGCGTCTATCACGTCACGCTCCAGGCATACAATGAAGATGGCTCCCACATCACGAGATGGGAATCATGTATCACAGTAAGCCCTGAACTCCCCGCTCCTGAACTGGTGGGAATCACGCCGGGAGAAGGCCAGAATACCGGGAAAGTCACCATCACGAACCTTTCAGGAGCGAATTTCGATACTCTCAACGCTCCTTTGGTGAGACTGAACCGGACCGGACATCCCGATATTCCGGCCAATGACGTCACTGCCCTTTCGTCGTCACAGATCACCTGCACGTTTGACCTGGCGGAACAGGCTGCCGGCTTCTGGGACGTAGTGGTCGAAAACCCCGATGGAAAGACAGGGGTTCTTGAGCAGGGGTTCCGCGTCACGGAAGGCCCCCCGACTGCATCGTTCGTCGGTTCACCCATGTCCGGGAAGACACCGCATAAGGTCTCTTTCACTGACACCTCGAGAGGTTTTCCCACCAGCTGGCGATGGACATTCGGGGACGGGGGGACCAGCGAGGAGAAAGACCCTACCCATACCTATACCGTGGCGGGAACCTACACGGTGGCACTGGCTGTGGAGAATGAGGGGGGGACAGACTCGCTTACAAGAACAGGGTATATCACGGTCGCTGCGGCCCGCCCACCTGTGATCACCTCGTTTTCCCCTGCGAAGATGGTCCACGGGAAGACCGTGAATGTGGCGATTCTCGGCAATTACTTCCAGAACGGGGCGACCGCAAGACTTGTTCAGGGAAGTGCAACCATCCCGATAACCATCAAAACACTCACGCCCCCGTCAAAGATCGCGGGAACTATTCCCGTGCCTTCATCGGCAAGGGGGAAGTGGAGTATTGTCGTGAATAATCCCGACGGTGGGACATGCACGCGGGCGAATGCCGTTACCATTACCTGAAAGGAGTCATGTGGATGAAGGCACTTACAAAAGAAGAGGCAGGATGTGAGGGCGAGTGAAATTCGACAATATTGGCGTGGTTTGGTTGATTGCCATGTTCTTATCAACCACTGCCACCATCCCTGTGTGGGCAGACGTCCCGGTCAATGCAACGCTGGAAACCACCGGAATCTCCAGCATGACTGACCTCGACTGCATGGGGACGGTCACACAATCGAACTCACTTACCTGGGAGCAGTCGAGCTCATCGCTCCATGATCCGCCGCTCAACCCAGGAGGTTTCTTTACGGTCTGGTTTGACCGATTCGGAAATCCCGTGTATGGCTGGACCGCCGATCCCGCACTTGCGGAGTTGCTGGAAGAGCCGATTCCTCCGGGGGAGGTCAGGTACACCGCGGGATACGTATCGACTACCCTTGCTGCACAGGGAACAACCCACCTTCACAGGATAGTTGATCTCGATACGGGAAACAAGGTCGGAAATGAAGAAAATATCGATATCACCACCCACCTTGCATTCCTCGCAGAAGATCCATTCGGAAGAGTAACGTCTGATGAAGATCTCCTTATCGACGCCGCCGGTACGCATACTACTGCAGAGAGTTCCACGCTCTGCCCATTCGGCGTTGATGAAAGCCTCTTCATCCCCCCGTTCTGCAGCGTGGTTCAGATGGGCAGCAGCATCGATCTTTCACAGGGATCTATCGCAACCTCTGCAGGTGCACAATTCGTGTCAGAATCAATTGCGTTTCCCGTGAGCATAGATTATTCAATCGCTGGAGGCGGCAATTCTTACCAAGACACTCGCGCTCATGCAACAGGATCGATGAATGCATATGTCCGTGGACACCTCCAGGAGGGCCGGATGGCGGAAATCACTCCGTTTAACCCGGATGCCCCCCCTGACACGCCAAGAGGGTTTGTCCCGCTCAAGTCTGCAGACGTCACGTACTCCGAATCTAC
>JADFCY010000002.1 GCA_018263335.1 Methanolinea sp.
TTTTAACCGGGGTAATCTCGTATTTTGAAAATTCCTGATGTGTCCGACGATCTGATACAATTGCCAGGACCCTTTCTAAGAGGAACCATTTTGGGTCCTTCCGATCAACTATCAATGGGGGATGCATTTCTTGATCAAATATGTATTCCCCTTCGAGTACGATCAATTTTACGGTTTGTTCTTGCTTATTTTCAAATTTCGGGGTTTTTCAAAATGTACTTTTACTCGATGTCGGTGGATTTTTTTCAAATCGCTATTTGGATGATGTATTTTGTGTTTTTTGAACATGCCTAAAAGAGGGGGCTAATGGGTTTTCTTACCTCTTAGCTTTTTCGGTCGAAACCAAGTGCGTAAGTCCTATAACTATAAAGTAGCCCGGGCTCTATCCCTGGATATGCAAGACCGGGAGAAAGTTCCCACACACAGGGAGCTCGCAGGGATCGCGGAGCATCTCTTCGAGAAGGCCGACGAGGACGAGTCGCTCCTCGCCAGGGAGCTCGATTTGATTGATCCTGCAATCAGGCGGGAGCTGCTCCAGTCCGATTTCCTGAACGCCTACCAGGTCTATTATTATTTTTTCCGCGAGGCACCGGGGGACCTTGAGAGAGAGAGGCTCATACTGCAGCCGGCATCGGCGCTGGTACAGGGCGTGATGATGGCGGAACTCGAACTCATGGAGATCATCTTCCGCCTAGAAGACGACAGGCCTGTGATAAGTGTCAGTGACGGCGAACAGTTTCTCGTGAATTACCGGGGAAAAGACGCTTACCGCAGGGCCCTTCGTTTTATCGACGATGCACTTTAGCTAAAAGAAGAAAAGACACGGGTGGAGCGAGGGACGAGGCGGGAAGGCCTGCACAGGCCGCGCGCGCTCATTCGCCTGAACCCGGGATGCCGATCACCTGCTGGATGATCCGTTTCATCCTTGCGAGCTGGATCGCTTCGGGGGTCTCCTCCCTCTCCTTCACGCTGCCCGACTCCGGTCCAAGGAGCAAAAGAAATGCCTCCTGCGCCTTGACTATCCGCGATAACCTGCAGTATTCCTCAAGGAAACTCCTCTCGGTTCCCCTCCTGGAGGCTTCGTGAACGATGCCGGAGAGGCGCTCCTGTTCGAGGAAGGCCTTTTGGATGCTCTCCTTGAGGCTGCGGAGATCGAAGGGTTTGAGTATGAACCCGTCAATGAGCGGGGCATACTTCCCGGCCTCCTCCTTCGTAGGATGCTTTGCGGTCAGCATGATGACACGGACCTTCTTCAAACCGGGCTTCTCCCGTATCCGCTCAAGGACTGTCCATCCGTCCATTGGCGACATGACAATATCGAGGAGAATGAGACCTGGTTTCTCCCGTTCGAGGTAGGCAAGGCATTCTGCGCCGCTGTAGGCACCATGCACGATGTATCCCTCCATCTCCAGCACGGTCTCGAGAAAATCGACGATCCTCCTGTTATCGTCGACCACCAGTATCGTCCTGTCCATTGTCCCTGATACCACCCCTTCCGAGCGCGACCACTGTACCCTGTGTGCGGGTCTTTCCGGCAGGCATTATGGGTCCATTGGCAGCTTTCCTGTATCCGTATTTCAGAGACTGCTCCACGTAGTCTTTTTGATCCTCACCAGGGACCACCCGTCACCAGGTCACGATCCACCCTTGCCCTGACCAGGGGGGGCAGACTGCCAAAGGAGGCAGTCCACTCCCCCGAAACGACATAGACACCGTCCACTTCCTCCCAGGGGACCCTGTCGATGATGCTCGTGTCATCCGGTGTGATGGTATTGCAGATGGCAGTCGCCCACGCATCCGCAAGTGCGGGATCTTGTGAGAAGACACAGACCGCATCAGCAGTCCCGAGGGAGAGGGAATGCCCGACTGTTGCAGAAGAGGTGCAGATTCCGAGGATCTCCTTTTGCGGAGGGATCTCAAATGCAAAACGGTCGCTGTATGGCGACCTTCCGGCATGAACCCCGACGCGGAGAACGCGGTCCGAGATCAGGGCGATGTCCCCCCCGTTGTCAATCACCCCGAGGGAGGCCCCTCTCGCGGCCATCGATTCCACTCCTGCCCATGCGATCGCCCCTGCCACCGCGGCCATGGGACCCACCCCTGCTGAGAGCGCCGCGGCAATCATCCTCCTTGCGACAAGGCAGTCAGATCGGCCAGCATATGGCTCCATGGTAGTCAGAAAGAACGGATCCTGGGCGATGTGGTGTTCGAGTTCGTGGCGTGCCTGCATCAACCCTTCCCGGGCAGCCTCCACGTGGTTCTCGTCATCTGCAAGGATTGTGGCGATCGTCTCGCGGAAATGGAACCGCCGCCTGATCATAAGAGACAATTAGGTCCTCTCAATCTGAAAAAATGCCATGTTCGCTGCAATTGGAGCACGCACTTATTTATAGGCACCCCCTCAAGCGATCTTCTGGAGAATCGCATGGCGCACCAGAGTCCCTGCGGCCACCGCAGGCGGATGACCGGAGATCATCCTCCGCCAACATACCTGGTGACAGTGCAGGTGAACAACCGTTTCGCGAGGAAGTGCCTCGCGCGCCTGGCAGAAATGTTCACACTATCACGCAGCGAGCAGCATGACCCGCATATCACCCTTTTTGGCCCCTTCACGCTGAAGCGCTGCTGTGATCCGGAATCCCTGCTCCGACAAATTCTTCCGCTTTCCGGGGGGAATCCCCCGTCATGCACCGCAAGGCTCGACGATGCCCTGATTCTCCGGGGGAGGAGAGGGTTTGCGGCAGTTGTCAGGGCATTCCCTGACGAACAACTCTCCGGGATCGCGACACGAATCAGGGAATGCCTCCTCCCCCACACCCGATCCTGCACCTGGATCGACCAGCTCCCGGGTCAGCGGATCTTTCACGTCAGCGTCGGGTTTGGGTTGCGCCATCAAAGGGCCAGGGAGATCCTCGACTTCCTCGAGACGATCCCTGCCGGCAGGCGAGGCCCAGATGGGATAGGTCGGCTCGGAGGGACAACCATAGAGTCTTTTCGCCTTGCAGTGATCCGGAGGGGGGCGCTCTGGAAGGTATTTGACTTCCCCACAGGCCGCTGGACAGGCCGCGCGGAGTTTTTCAGGGAAGACGCAGAAGAAAAGACCCTGGAAGCGTTCCGGAAGAGGATGGGGTTCCAGCTCGATCGGCCACGCTTCTCCCCAGGAGATGCGGCATTCGTCATCTCCGACCTGCACCTCGGTCACGAGAATATCGTCACCTATACTTCCCGTCCATTCCCGGACGCCGCAGCAATGGACGATGTGCTCATCCGCAACTGGAACTTCCGTGTAAAACCCACCGACACGGTATATTTCCTGGGCGATCTTGCGCACGGGCGAAATGCCCGACGTGCTGCAGAGTACCTCTCCCTCCTTTCAGGGGTGATCCAATTCGTTCCCGGAAACCATGATACGGGGGTTGCGCACACCGGGGTGAGCATCGAGGTGTCCTGGAAGAGCCAGAGGTTCCTGATGGTGCACGACCCTGCTGACGCACCACCGGATTACCCCGGTTTCGTGATCCACGGCCACCTGCACAACAACCAGCCCGATGAGTTCCCCTTCCTCAACATGGAGAAGAGGAGGGTGAACGTCACCGCAGAGGTGGTGGGATACGTGCCTCTCTCCCTCGATGAGCTGGTGGAGATCATCGGGGCGTCACCTGACGGTGCGCGGTTTGCGACACATGCCGATGCGCGCGCGGCACTCCGCCTCGCTTAAGCGTCTCCACCGGCAATCAGACTCATTACCGGGAAAAGATACACTCCTCCTTCGCAGTCTCAGATCTCAACCCTTCGTGAAAGGGCGCGATGAGGGCAGATCTCGATACACCTTCCACAGAGCACACAGCGTTTCGCATCCACGCGGAGGCGGAACTCTTCGTCAAAGGAGAAGACCTCCTGCGGGCATATGCTGATGCATGCGCCGCAGTCCACGCACTCGTTCTCGTCAAGGCTTATCTCCTCCTCGAGGATGCGGACCGAGGCGCCGAGATCCGCCAGCTTGTCCTTGACGACCCGGCAGGACTCATCGGGAATATCGATCAGGGCCTCCCCTTCCGATGAATCTATGATGGCCCGCTCCACATTCACGAGCACCCCCGTGTCCCGTACTACCTGGGCAATGATGGGCTTTTTTCCTTCCTTTCGCGAGAAGGTCACTAGGAGTTTCATTTCAGCCACCTCCCGCCAAAGAGCTTCCCAAGGTCCATCGCAGTAAGCATCCCCACCACGCGGAACTCCCCATCGACGACGGGGAGGGCGCTGATGTTGTGTTTCTCGAGTTTCCTTACCGCGATATCCACCGGTTCGTCCGCGGTGGTGGTAATCACCCTGCGGCGCATGATGTCCCGCACATGGGATATCTTCTCGGGGTTCACCACGGCTTTTGATACGTCATACGTGGTGACGATTCCCACAAGGACCCCTTTCCCATTGATGACCGGGAGGTGGTTAGTCTCACCTTTCAGGAGTTTTTTCGCAGCGTCCCTTATTGGCTCATCCTCGGAGATGGTGATCACCCTGCGGTCCATGATCTCAAGCACCCTCGGCCCCTGTGCGGTCTCTCTCATCGGCCCCACTCTCTTGGAGGGATCGATCCTCCGTGTCGGCAGGCAGACCGGCATCTTCCCGGATTCGATCCACTTCTTCAGATCGGATGCGACCCTTCTCGCCCTGCGGAGGCTGGAGAGCGAAGAGATACGCACCTCCTCACCGTTGATCTCCAGGTGGCCTGATTTGAGCATTGCATAGTTCACCTTCCCAATGGACGGTCGGTCCCGCGAGGGAACCCCGTAATCGATGATATCCACCCATATATCCTCGTCCCTCACCGCGGTGCTTCTCACCGTCTCGATATCGAGGATGGGAATGGGGATGCCGAGCCCCACGTACAGCGTCACGCCATAGCCTGTCATCGTCGCGGCCCTGATATACTCCGTGTCCATCTGTTTCATGTCGGCGGTGACCATAAGGGTCCCAAACCCCCCAGCAGGGGATGCCTGGGTACCCTCTCCGATAACCATCCCGGGAGCCCCGCCGAGGAGACAGGGCACCCCTGACCCTATGACCCTGAAATGGGGATCGTTCGAGATGGGATTGAGGAGCCCTGCCCCCGAGTAGGTCACGTTTCCGCATCCCGGAAGGAGCATTCCCATGTAGGTGTGAAGGACACGATCGGTGGAATTGCATGCCGCGTTGTACCGCTGGTACCCGTTCCTGGGGTTGCACATGATCGCCTGGTTGAGGTTCTCGAGGAGTAGGTCAGTGGTGATCGTCCGCCGGGGGTAGCAGTCCGTGCCGCGGGAGATGGCCCTGAGTTCCACGGCTTTTCCGGCGATGAAATCCTCTATGACATGGGCGCCCCCGTAATTCTCCTCCCTAGTGGTGGACTGCTGGGTTGCGCCGATGAACGCATCGACTGCAGCAAGCCCCGCGTATGCTTCAACATCGTTCAACCAGACCCGCTCCATCCGAATAGGGGGATCCGCATGCCCGAAGTTGAAAAAGCCCCCTGACGAGCACATGGCGCCGAATGTCCCGGTAGTCACCACGTCCACTTCGGCGAGGGCGCCTTCCTCGCCGAGCTCGGCAACGAGGGCAGGCATCTCTTCTGCGGTGACCACCCTGGCGTTCCCGTCGCGAATCCGCTCGTTGATCTGATGGATGGTCTTCTTCATACTGCAATATTTTATAAAGAATATTTATAGATGTTTCGTATTATCCACAGTAATAAACTTTTAATAACCCCGCGAATCGATATACCCCTCATGGAGATCGGGGAGTTCGTCCGTATCATGGAGGCGCTGGCACCGCCCGAACTTGCGGAGGAGTGGGATTCAGAGAAGATCGGCCTTGTAGTGGAGGGGACACCGGAGGTGGAAAAGATCTGCTGTGCGCTCGATGCAACGCCTGAAACGGTTGGTCAGGCCGTCTCGCAGAGAGCTGACATGCTCGTGGTGCATCATACGCCCCTCTGGACTCCCGTGACCGCGTTTCGCGGGCCCCTCGCTTCACTGCTGCGAAAGGCAATCTCATCAGGAATGAACATTTACGTGATGCATACAAACTACGACCGCGCCCAGGGAGGTGTCAACGATGTCCTCGCAGAGATCCTCGGCTTGGAGAACATTCTCCCCCTTTCCCTTGGCCTTGTAGGAGAATGTGGGATTGGGATCCAGGAGATCGCAGACAGGCTGAACAGCCCGGTGCGGGCATGGAATGGCCCGCACCTGCCAGGGACGCTTGGCGTGGTGGGCGGCTCAGGATTCTCGAGAGAACTCATACGCGAAGCGGCAGACGCGGGGGCAGAATCCTTCCTCTCCGCGGAGTTGCGGCACTCGGTCGCCCGCAGCTCCCCCATTCCCCTCCTGGAAGCAACCCACTATGCCCTGGAAGCCCCTGCGATGAGATCGCTTGCGGAGAGGATGGGCTGGACCTATATCGAGGATATCCCGCAGCTGCAGACATGGACCCCGATGAGTTCTGGACACTGTTAACGAAGGAAAAGTGCCTCTCCCCCGGGCTCCTCCACGAGTTCATCAGTATCTATGGTGACCGTGGCCAGAAAGCCCTCGACGCATACAGGAACGGGAAGGTTCAGAGATACCAGGACTTTGTTGTCGTCGCCGGCAGTTCGAAGGAGTATATCGTCGAGGAAGACTTCTGCACCTGCCAGGACTTTCTGTTCCGGGGGAGGTGCTGCTGGCATCTCCTCGCGGCACGCCTCGCGGCAGCGTGCGGCGGATATGACGCACGCAACGAATGGTACCAGGAGAAGTGGCACCTCTGAAGGAGAGGAATCCAACAATTTTTATCGTGAAAAACCGAATAAATTGAGAAGACGAGGGTTTTATGCTCGAAGAGGAATACCAGCTTGAATATTTTAAGACCCACGGGCTCACCCGGAAGATATGCACCAGGTGCGGATCGGCGTTCTGGACAAGGAACCCCGACACCGATATCTGCGGTGATGCCCCCTGTGAAACGTACAATTTTATCGGGGCCCCGATCTTCAAGCGCCACACCGTTGACGAGATGAGAGAGGCATACCTCTCCTTCTTTGAGAAAAACGGCCATACCAGGATTAACCGCTATCCTGTCGCGGCACGCTGGCGTGACGATATTTACCTCACGATCGCCTCGATTGCCGATTTCCAGCCATGGGTAACCGGCGGGATCGTGCCTCCCCCCGCAAACCCGCTGACCATCTCGCAGCCCTGTATCAGGTTAAACGACCTCGACTCGGTTGGCCGCTCGGGCAGGCACCTCACGCTCTTCGAGATGATGGCCCACCACGCCTTCAACTCTGAAGGGGAGGAGATTTACTGGAAGGAGCGCACCGTCGAACTCTGCGAGCAGTTCCTCTCCTCTATTGGCGGTGATCTCTCCCGGGTGACGTACAAGGAGCATCCATGGATCGGCGGGGGAAACGCAGGCCCGAGCCTTGAAGTACTGATCGGTGGGCTTGAGGTCGCAACGCTGGTATTCATGAACCTCGGGAGGCAAAAGACCGGCAAACCCGGCATCGACCTGGCAGGAGAGCCCTACTATCCCATGTCCAACTGGATCGTGGACACGGGATACGGCCTGGAGCGGTTCGTATGGGCCTCACGCGGGTCGCCCACCATCTACGATGCGGTCTTCCCAGAGATGGTCAGCAGGGTGATGGAGGCCGCGGGACTTGCCCATGCACTCGAGGATAAGGAGTACACCAAGATCCTCTCCCTGAACGCAAAGTTCGCCGGGGTGATGGACATCTCCGGGACCAACCTTTACCAGCTCCGAAAGAAAGTCGCCACCGCGATCGACGTGCCCATCGAGCGCCTCGACAGGATGATCGCGCCCATCGAGAAAGTATACGCAATCGTCGATCATACCCGCTGCCTCGCCTACATGCTCGGCGACTGCATCGTCCCCTCCAACGTGAGGGAGGGATACCTCGTCAGGCTGGTGCTTCGGAGGACGCTCCGGATGATGAACGACCTCGGGATAAAGGAACCCCTGGCAGATCTCATCGAGCAGCAGATGAGAATAGTGGGAACCTCGTCCTTTGAGCAGGACATCTTCATCGTGCGCGAGATCGTGGAGCGCGAGGTGGAGAAGAGCAATGCCACGATGGAGCGGGGCACCAAGATAGTCCAGAGGATCGCACGCACCTACAAGAACAGGCGCGAGAGGGTCCCGTTAAAAGAGGTGATCACCCTCTACGATTCGCACGGGATACCCCCCGAGATCGTGCGCGACGTGGCGCTCAAGGAGGGTGCGGTCGTGGACCTTCCAGACAACTTCTACTCCCTCATCGCCGACATGCATTCAGAATCCGGCGCCGTCGTTGAAGAAGACCCCTTCGCCCGTTACAGGGAACGGATCTCCGCGCTGCCGGCAACAAGGAAACTCTTCTACGAGCAGCCCTGCGACATGGAGTTCGATGCGATGGTCATCGACTTTTTTGACGGGTACGTTGTGATGGACCAGACCCTTTTCTACCCCGAAGGGGGCGGCCAGCCCTCTGACAGTGGAATGCTGATGACCGCAGAGAACATGGTCAGGGTTGATGATGTCAGGAAAGTGGGTGACGTGATCGTGCATCACGTGGCAGGCGGTACTCTCCGGAGGGGAGACCGTGTCAAGGGGATCGTGGACGAGGAACGACGCTGGTCCCTCATGCGCCACCATACCGCAACGCACCTCCTTCTCCACGCCGCAAAGGAAGTGCTCGGCGCGCATATCCACCAGGCAGGGGCGCAGAAAGGCCTCGAGAGCTCCCGGCTCGACATCCGCCACTACACGCATATCACCCCTGAAGAGCTGAAGAAGATCGAGATCGCAGTGAACCGAATGGTCATGGCCGACCAGGTGGTCGACGTCAAGCACCTTGACCGGACACGTGCCGAGCAGCTCTATGGGTTTGCGCTCTACCAGGGAGGGGTCCCGCCGGGGCGCGAGATCCGCATCGTGCAGGTCGGAGGAGATGTTGAAGCATGCGCAGGCACGCACTGCCGGAGTACCGGTGATATCGGTTTTGTCAAGATTATCAGGGTTGAACACATCCAGGACGGGATCGAACGCATCGAGTTTGCAGCAGGGCTGGCCGCCGTAGAATACGTGCACCGGATGGAATCCCTGATGGCCCAGGCCGCAGAGGTGCTCTCAGTCCAGTATGAGAACCTCCCTGCAACCGTCAGCCGGTTCTTCAATGAGTGGAAAGGCCAGAAGAAGGAGATCGAACGCCTCCGCCAGAGAATCGTGGACCTCGAGATGCAAAACCTCACCCCGGAAACGGTCAATGGCACCCTCCTTCTCGTGCGGCAGATCGATCTCTCCAGCAAGGAGCTCGCGGCAATCGGCGGGAGTGTCTCTGGAAAGGGCGGGGTCGCACTTCTCGCAAGCGGCTCCGACCCCGCAACTGTCCTCCTGATGTCGGGGACCGATAAGGTGAACGCCGGCGAGATCATCGGCCAGGTCTGCTCGCTCCTTGGGGGCAAGGGGGGAGGTTCAAGGACCATGGCCCAGGGAGGCGGCCCCAACGTGCAGCAGGTCGACCTTGCCCTAAGGGTCGGAAGGGAGCGGATCATCGAGGCGCTGCGGGGCTAGCCGTGGCGGCAGGGTGGAGCAGATGAGTACTCTTCACGACGATTCTGGTGAAAAGGGACCTGTGTTTCAGGCAGGAGAGGTAGTCGTGCTCCAGCCAGGCGACGAGCGGGCCCAGAAGATCGGCAAGGCGATCGCCAGCCAGTCGGCGAACGATATCCTGCACGCCCTCCAGGAAATGCCAAAGACCGCCGGAGACCTGGCATCGGCGCTTTCCATGCCCATGGGAACCGTGAAGTACCACCTTGAGAACCTCCTTGACGCAGGTCTCGTCGAAGTCCGCGAGACACGCTACAGCGTGAAGGGGAGGCAGATAAAAGTCTACGGCATCAAGGACCAGCTCCTCATCGTCGCACCGAAGGTCCAGAACATCAGGTCCATTCTCCTCAAATATGCGACTCTCTTTGGAATTATCGTCCTTGCTTCCCTCGCGGGATACGCGATGCTGCCGATCATGACTGCCCCTGCGGGGTTGGGGGGAGAGGATGTCGCACGGTTCCAGGGCGAGAAAGCGGTTGGAGTGATGGCCGAGCCTGCACCTGCAGCCGGCGTCCTGCCGCAGGGGCCGGCTCCCGACCCGGTCCTTGCGTTCTTCCTTGGGGGATGCCTGGTCCTCTTAATTCTCCTCGTATACGAGGTCGCAGTGTGGAGAAAAAAGATATGAGGTAGGAGCCGAAGAGAGCCAAATGCAGGAGAGAAGAAAAATCCGCTCTTCTTTCAAGGCCAAATGCCTCAATAAATGATGCCATTTTTCCTAACAAAATATTTTATGGATTTCGCCTCCTCTGCGGGGAATGCCCAGGGTGGAGCGGGAAGTGGCCTGGCGGCGAAGCACTAACGATGCATCCCAATCCGAAAGAGAGGGAATTCTTTAAAATGACCAGCCTGATCATCATATTCATGAAAAATTCCCTGCTTTTCAGGAGATGCTCCATCCGCTCCACCTGCTGATGAGGGAATGCGAGGACTGGTCATTAAAAAAAATCCGGCTATCCCTGATCACTTCTTTTGCATCCGACGTGCCAGCATTCCTGCAATGATCAGCGCTCCGCAGAACCCGGCAAGGGGTGCAGGCACGACAGTGGGGAGCGGCGTCTCCTCTGGGGGCTGGGTGATCACGGGGGATGCGATGGATGACTCCTCATGAGGGGTATCCACCATGAACTTTACCGTCGTCATGAATCCCCTGATATCATAGAAGTCCACGTAATAGTTGCCCCGCTCTGCGACCGGGATAGTCCTCGAGAAATATCCTTCATCCTTTCCTGTCCGGGTGGTGGTCCGGACATCCTGCGGGGGAAGCACCGCCCCCTGCGGCCCGCTGACTTTCAACGTGATCGTCGTGACTCCTGCCTTTGGGATATATCCCTCGATTCTGAGCGCTTCTCCCAGCACCTGATCTAGAGGGACAGTCAGCACAATCTCCCCTGATCGGTCCGTGATCCGGAAAACCTTTGTTGTGACCGAATCTGACCCGAGTTTTGAGCCGGGATCCGTCAGGAACGTTGCTTCTACCTTGTAGTCTCCCGAGAGCATACCGGATGTGGGAAAGGATTCCTGGAAAGATTTGGACTCATCAACGACGATTATCTTCCTTGCCACTTCCTCGGGAGTGGTTGGCTGCAGCCGGTAGATCACCAGGTCAAATACTGTCCCCACAGGAAAGGTGGTGGTCCCCGAGATCTCAAGCGGCGCACCTGCCCTGATCTCTGCAGGCGCGGATATTATGAGGACGTACGCCTGTGCGCTTCCGACCAGGAAGAGCAGGCAAAGGAGGAAAAAAACTGCCGATCTCATGTGATTCACTCAGTGGGCCGGGGATAATTAGTTTCTGTTCGGCAAAACACCGGGACAGGAATGAGAGAGAGACCCAAATGCAGATGGAATGGGTGCATCTCGGTCAGAAGAATATTTTTTCGGGAAAAATTGGCCCGAATAGAGAACAATTTTTGATTTTATGAGAATATCGCTTCATTTTTCGGCCGCTTTCAGAATAAACTATATAAATTGTGAGCACAAGTTTCTGTCATATGGATTCTTTAAAACTGAAGATACAGGAACGCGCTTTTCCGAGCAGGGGACGCGCAAGGTTGCATGAGACGTACCTCAAGCAACTGGGCATAAAAGAAGGTGACGAGGTGGAGATCTCCTTCGAAGGTGCAGCAAAAACCGGCATCGTCACAGTCTTTGCTGACACCCTGGTCGAGGAGGGTCATATACGCCTCAGCCCCCAGGATATCGCTGCCATCGGAGCTGCCCCCGGGTCGACCGTGACAGTCAAGAAAAGGCCTCCCCTGGTCGAGAGGGTGAAGAAAGGGGCGGAAGATACCGCAGGGAAAGTCAAGGAAGGAGCTGGCCAGGCCGCAGAGAAGATTAAGGGGGGAGCACCGCAGGCCGCAGGAAAGGTCAAGGAAGGTGCCGGCCAGGCTGCGGAAATCGTCAAAGGAGGAGCGGCTGCTGCAAAAGGATCCATCGAGAAGGGCACCGAGTCGGTGAAGAAGAAACTGCAGGATAAAGATCTGTAAACAGGGGAGGCGATCGATGACAGATATCTGGGTGACCTTCAACCAATCATTCCCCTTCCTCCTGATCATATTCGGCCTGGTCATCTTTTACTTCATCATCCGCGAGATCCGGATCATGTATACAAAGACCAGGATTGCAAAGCTCGACCTCGAGAAGGAGAAACTCCAGCTGATCAAGGCGGATCTCGAGCAGAAAGGCCACCCATTCTTTCGCGTCTCTCCTGCAAAGCAGGAAGAGCTCCGGAGCCTTGACGAGGAGAACACGATGCTTGAGACCGACATCTTTGCCCAGCAGAGTGCGGTGGAGAAACGGATCCAGAGGCTCGAGAGCAAGGTCAAGCTGACCAAGCTCGACCGCATGATCGAGAAGATAAAAAAAGAAGAGGACCGACTGGGGTGATGATGCATGAATGTCTATGAAACACCTGAGGCAACCACCGGGAAGCATTCCTTCATCGACTCGATAAAGGAGATCCCTGGCTATATCGACCAGAGACTCCCCACGATGGACAAGGACTTTGACCTTTACTTTGACCAGAACCTGCCAGCAATCATCGAAGAGTGGGGCCTTCTCAGCAGCGTCCATCTCACGCAGCTCGAACGGCGGCTCACGAGGGTCCACCAGCAGATAGATTACCTGGAGAAGGAGCGGACTGCGCTGGAAGGGAGAGCCGCCAGGCTTGAGAAAGAACTCAAAATACTGGAGGGATTATGAAGGGACTGGACTACATGGAGCGTTATATCGACCGCCGCATGAAGTATCTCATCGATGAATGGAACCTTGCCACAAGAAACGACCTTGGTGACCTTTATGCGAGGCTCCATGCAATCGAGGACGAGGCGAGGAGATGCGCCGGATTCGAGGCAACCGCGTCTGCCAAGATGACCGAACTTGAGAAGCGCCTCCTGCACCTGAAGGAAGTGATGAAATGACCGTCGTCGAAGCGCTTCTGATCCTCCTGCTTATCCTCCTTATCGCGTTCATCATCTACTACTACTTCCGCGGTTCATCCGGCAAACTTGAGATATCCCGGCCGATGGAGAGCAGGATTGATGAATACCTCGACCGGCGTTTCGATGCAATGATCGACGAATGGTCACTTATCCGGAAGCCCCAGGCGCAAAAGTTCAGGGACGAGAAGATTGCCGACATTTCCCAGGAAGAGAAGAGGATGGCCTCCCTGACCGGGTTCGAGAAAGAATTCGGGGAGAAGATGGCCAGCCTGGAGGAACGGCTTGAGACTCTGGAAAAGCAGGTCCTCAGATAGCGGGCGGCCCGAGAGAGAGAAGGGAGACCTGGTGTCCCGGCTCAAAAAGGACATCCCACGGATGAGGAACCCGGGAGAGCCCCCGGAGAAGGATCCGGCACACTTCTCGGGGTTCCTCTGCGACCTCTGCAACAGCCCGTTCGCTTACCATGAACTCAGGCAGTGTATCCTGTGCGGACGGTGGGCATGCCAGTCCTGCTGGACAGAGGAATTTTATGTGTGCAACTCATGCAATGGGATGATCACGCTGCATACCCTTTTGGGTAAAAGCACGAAATAAAGAACCGGCATGGAAACAGTCTCCCGATAATTTACCGGATTTTTTTTAGGGGCCGCGTGTATCATCCATAGGCCGCAGGGGTTTTTTGCGGCACAACCCCGATAGATTCATACACGGGGGATGCGCCATACTTGGTTATGCCTGACACGGTAGTTGTGGTCACCGCATGCGACAGGGGGTGGGGTGCACTTCTTGTTCTCGGTCTCTTCTCGATCCTCTTTGGGGTCCTGATGCTCCTCTTCCCCGATCTCACGGCGATTGCGGTTGTGACGCTTATCGGGGTGCTCGTCATCATCCTCGGTGCCATTATGCTCCTCTCGTCCCTCTTTTTGCCTGCCGGGGATTCACGGTCAACTCTCCTCCTCTTTGGAGGCCTGGCAGGGCTGCTGATTGGAGTGGGAATGATCGTGTACCCCATCCTTGCGGGTGCCGTGGTGACCGAGATCATCGGGGCGGTTATCTTTGTCATCGGCATGATGCAGATGCTCTTCGGTCTGGTCTTTGAGGGGGACAGAAGGAGAGCCCTCTATTTCATCTCGGGGATACTCTCCATCATATTCGCCCTGCTGATTATATTCTACCCCTTCATCGGCAGCCTTATCCTTTTTGGGTATCTCCTCGCCATCTACTTCCTTCTCCTGGGGATACTGATGGTGATCGCCGGATACCTGAGCCATGCATTCTGCAAGAGGTATGCAGAATCCTGATCCCATTCCCCGACTTTTTCCTTCAGGACCGGGATAATTTATCCAGCCCTTTTGCTGGCGATCTTCCCGGACAGCAACAGAACAACGACCCCCGCTGCTCCCACCATGCCAAGGATGAACACGTCCTCAATACTCTTGATATGCTGGGCAACGAAGATCACGAACGCCGCGGCGATCACAAAACCGATCGTGGTGAAGACCGCCGAAAGCCACCGGTTCCAGCCGAGTATCCATGCAATGATGGGTGTCCCATAGAGACCAATTCCTGGTATCCAGGCAATAAGGGTGCACGAGACAGCCCCGTACTTCCGGATGGCGGGGTATTTCTCCATCTTCTTTCCAACCTTCGCAATCCAGCGTGAGACCCGCTCTGACGTGAGTGCCAGGCTCTCGCACACTTCAAGTATTGCAAGGACTACGCCAAACGAGAACGATGCCATGAGGGAGAGTATTGTTGCGGGAGAGAGGCCCAGTGGCCCTCCAAGCGGTGGTGCGGCCGCCTGGAGGATGAACGTGGAGGCAAGAAAACTGAGGATATGTGCTGCTGGTATATTAAGCACCATGCCCATCATGACCGGGACTGCGATCACGAAGAGAAAGAAGAAGATCAGCGCCTTAGAGAGTTCTTTTAGGACTTTGAGTGTCGAAAGGAACCTGGCGCGCATACTCAGACATCACCGGGAGCACTGTTATCTCTTTTCATGATCTGTTGCAGGGGCTTTTGGTCTTTCTATTCCATGATGGAAAGGTTGCATCAACCGGGCAGGTATGTCCCATTCCCCTCCAATGCCCGGTACCCTTTCTCCGGGGTTTAGGGATCCTTTCGCACCGCACGCATCTTCTCCCGCAATCTCCATCCGCTTGATGCAAGGGCGATCCCAAGCAGGAATACCAGTATGCCGAAGGTCTCCATCAGCATTTCAAGCATCGTATCAGGCACGATCAGTATGCCCGCTGCCAGAACAAATGAGAAGACTCCAATACCCAGCCTGCGGAAGAAACCTTCAGGCACTCTTCTTCTTCCTCGGGCCACCCGGGAGAACGACATATAGGCACTCCCGAATGCCCATGACGCAAGAATCAGCAGGAGCAGTTGGATCCACACCTCCAGGTCGATGTCAAATGTCAAGATGCCAAGGACCACGAGGGAGATCCCGATGAAAAAACTCCCCGGAGAGACCAGGGCACGCTCGGACAGGCTGATACCTCTCCTGGCAATGACCACCCCGAGCGCGATGATTCCCACCGGGAACAGCAGAGGGACGATTCCGCCGAGACTGTCCATGGGGTTTCCAAAGATCCATACGCCGATGAGTCCAAGGGCGCACCCGGCCAGGAGAAGCACCTGCCAGGTTCTCCTCTGCTCTTTTAATTCCATGTCAACGTACCCTCCGGGACCACGTCTTGCAGCGGCAACCAGGGTGATGAAGGTGTCTGCGATCATCAGGAGGAGGGGGGCGTCGTCAAGGAGATGGAGGACCGGGTGTACTTTCGGGTCATAACAGTCCAGGTGAACCTTCCACTCCGCCACGGTCTCGTGTGCGTGGTAGTGGCCTTTTCGGTAGCTCGCGATGGTCCCGGGGGTAGGGATATTGATCACAGACCGCTCCCACCCTCCATCAAGCGGCTCTGTGACCGATTCTTTCGGAACGGCAACCTCCCAAATCCCTTCTTCCAAAGGACCCAGGAGATCGTCAAGTCTTGTCACGTCAGTCACATCACCGTGGGATGGAGCTGTGCATCAATATTGTGAAAATGGTCCACGCGAAGGTGAATGGAACTCCCGGAATTCATGATGAGCGGGAGACGGCGTTTTTGAGTGCTCCGGGGCTTTTCATATCGTCTCCGCTTCAGAGAACGCCTCTCCCCGCAGTTCACAACCCGGGCGACCGATAGATTAAGGTAGCAGACACTTGAGTATTCATGCATGAAAAAGGCCTTCGCCTGCCTCATCGCAGGGGTGCTTGTCCTGGCGCTCTGCACCTGCGGGTGCAGCATCCTGGTCCACAATGGCGAAAACCCTGGCGGGGCAGGGCACCAACCGGGTTCTGCGGCGTCTGGTGAAGTGACCGGACTTGAGGGGATGACGTGGTACCTTCTCATATTCCACACGGCATCCGGCAGATCGGCCGAGGTCCTGCCAGGGACAGAGGTCACTGCCTCCTTCGGGAGCGACGGCATGGTCGGTGGTCTTGCCGGTTGCAACAGGTACAGGGTGTCCTTTGCAGAAAGAGAGGGGAGACTTTTTATCAGGGACCTTGCCGTCACCGAACTCTATTGCGGCTCGCCTTCGGGGATCATGAGCCAGGAGGCCATGTACCTGTCGTTCCTGCAGCGGACAGCAGGATACAGGATTGAGAACGGACTTCTCACCCTCACCAATGCAGAAGGCAACCCACTTCTTACCTTCAGCCCGGGAAAGCCACACTCCTCGTGATGCCAAGAAGAGGGGAGGTCACATTTCTTATCCCCGATTCAGACCATCGCGATGAAGTTTCGAAGCATTCTCAAGCCCGCGGCTCCGCTCTTCTCTGGATGGAACTGCACCCCATAGACGCGGTCCTGGTTCCATATTGCGGATGAGAACGGGCAGATATACTCAGTCCCTGCAAGGGTGTGAGCGGTATCGGTATCGGCGTAATACGAGTGGACGAAATACATGTATTCACCGGATGGTATG
Organism: Methanolinea sp.; assembly: GCA_018263335.1. Lineage (GTDB taxonomy): Archaea > Halobacteriota > Methanomicrobia > Methanomicrobiales > Methanospirillaceae > Methanolinea_A. The sequence goes on from JADFCY010000002.1 coordinate 17,049, forward strand.
CCCTCAAAAAGCGGGTGTCCTGCCACTGGAAGGGTGAGCGTGTTCCACCCCATGTGGGGAACCTTGTACCCCTCCCTCCTCGGAAACCTCCGCACCACCCCCGGGACCAGACCAAGACCACGGTGAACGCCGTGCTCCTCGCTCCAATCCATCAGCATCTGCATTCCGAGGCATATGCCGAGAACGGGGACCGATGACGAACTGGCAATAAGGACCCTCTGCAGCGCTCCCAGTTGCTGCATCCCGTCCCTGAATGCACCCACCCCGGGGAGCACGATGCCCTCTGCGGATGATATCTCCTCTATGTCAGAAGAGATGAGAGGTCTTCCTCCCGACTTCTCGATCCCCCGCCTCACAGAACGCAAATTCCCAAGCCCATAATCAACAATTATAATCTTCTTCACCAGGCACCCCCTTGATTCTCCAGCGGGCCTCTCCTGTCCATGAATCGGGGAGACCTTTCTCTCTCTGCCAGTCTTCCAGCCGGGCTCTCCACTCTTGCCAGAGAGCAGGGTGGCTCACTTCTATCTGCCGGAGGACTGCGATGTCGCTCGACGGGCACATGAAGCACCCGATCCGGTCTAGCCCCGTCTCATACAGCGGGTTGTAGGGTGCATTCTCCCTGAAGAGGTAGAGCCAGACCTGCAGTGCGGTCCAGTGGTGAATGGGCGCCGCAGAGAGCTGGCGTTTCAGGTGCGGGTTTCGCCAGACCCTCTTACTCGCCATCCGCCGATTCGACTCGTACTTTCTCTGGCCGATGAATGAGAGGCATTCGCCCCATTTCTCCCTGATCGCATCCTCCACCGGTCCAAGCTTTGCGGCACGGCAACACCACCTGAAATCGACTGCTGGAGGCCCATTTGTCTCAAATACCTTCCAGAATGCCTCCTTTCCACATGCCCGCACGATAGGGGCATCGAACGTGCGGGAGACCTCTTCGACATTTCGGCACGTCTCGGGGAACTCAAGCCCCGTATCTGCAAAGAGGATAGGGACGAGCCCGAGCGCTTTCCTCGCGAGAAGGAGGGTTGCAAGGCTGTCCTTGCCACCCGAATACGACACGTTCACCGGCAGGGCGTTTCTGGCCGCGACATCCCTGATAAACGAGACTGCCTCTGCCTCGCGTTCTTCGAGAACACCTTCACAGGACCTCACCGCATCGTCCCATGTCGCCTCCCCCCTGGTGCAGATCGAGGGGAAGTTGCGCCTCGTCCGGACAACCGGGCCCCGCTCCATCCGTTCGGCATCGCGAGCGTCAACCTTGGCCCGTCCGACCGCGACAACATTCCCCTGTTCGTCGAGGACGAACACCTCGTCCCCACGGGTTACCGACGGCTCGATCTCCACGAGCCCGGGCGCGAGCACGCTTGCCCCTTCCCCCTGTATTGACGGAACAGCCCCATTGTCCACCACGACATATTTCCTCCGGGGAGAGAGGAAGACTGATGCCTGGGGGCGGGGGATCGCCTCCCACCTCGACTCGTCGGGGATGTACTTTATCGACCCTGCCACGCCCCCTCCGACGATTATCTCTTCCATCCGATCGGGATCGGGTACCTTGTTCAGGAGCGCGAGGTGCCCGGGGGGAATGAGTGGTTCGCCGAAGTGTTCCGAGTATATCCTGTTTACCAGCGAGACATCTGCGGGAAAGGCGGGTCTTGCGTCTCCCGGTGGGGTAAGTGTGACCTCTCTTGACCGTGAGCCGCATGACGAGCAGACCCTTGCAAGTGCGGGGGTGTGGCAGGTATCACACCACCAGAGCATGCCCCTGCGGGGGGAAGGTGGGCGCATTGGAGGTACATTTTGCAGATATATCCATAAATATCCACAGGTAGCTGCCTTCCCCGTCTAAGGATACCGCGGATATGGTATGATGCCGTGTGAATGATTTAAATTCGTTTTTTACTCCAAAAAATCATTTAAATCGTTTTGAAAATTTCATGAGACAACATTATTTATCTTTCTTGATTTACATAATTGATCATGATAAATTGATCCCACCGGAAGAGTGACCGGATCTCCTCATCCCGGTTACTGTTTCCCAAAAATCAGGCATCCTGTGATACCCATGATGATTGGTGCATGTTTAGAATACCGGGGCAATGCCCGCAGGAGGTCTTGATGATACCGTTCCTGCTCACGTTTCTCCTTGCTCTCCTGCTGTACCTTATCCTGACAGCCGGTAGCGGGAGCCTCCTGCTCTGGTCCCCCCAGGAACTGGTGGCAGGGATCGTGCTCTCACTCCTTGCCGCTGCGGTTGCAAAGAACCTCCTCTGCCGGTCGCACAACTTCCGGATGGCAAATCCACTCCGGCTGATCCTCATCCCCATATATATCCTCGGCCCGTTCCTGGTGGAGGTGACCCTGGCCAATCTCGACGTGGCATACCGGGTGATCACGGGGAAGATCCGCCCCGGCATCATCAGGGTGCATTCAGGGTTAAAGACCGATCTCGGTATCTTCATGCTCGCAAACTCAATCACCCTCACACCGGGGACGATCACGGTCGACATCGATGAAGAGAGCCACGACCTCTTTGTCCACAATATCAATGTCCCTGAAGGGTGGGAAGCGAAAACCGAGGTCAAAGACAGCGAGCTCTTCTCCCTCGCTGACATCCCTGGCTGGATACGGAGGATTGCGGAATGATCGACCCGTGGTATGTTGCCGCATTCCTCCTGGTCATCCTTGTCTGCCTCGCACTTGTGAGGCTGTTCCTTGGACCGACACCCGCAGACCGGGCGGTCGCGGTTGACACCGTCAACACCCTCTCGGTGGCCGTGTTGATCCTCCTTGGGGTGGCCTACCAGCAGATCATCTTCATCGACGTGGCAATTGTCTATGCTGTTCTCTCGTTTGTCAGCACGCTCTATATCGCGAAGTACCTGGGAGGGGAACTGTGATCGCAGATATCCTGGTCCTGGCATGCCTCTCTGTAGGGATCCTCTTCAATACCCTGGGAATCGTGGGACTTCTCCGCTTCCCTGATGTATATACACGGATGCATGCCACGACAAAGATGACCACGTTCGGGTCAATGTTCACGGCTCTTGCGGTGATAATATTCGGGGCCGTGCAGTTCATTTCGACTGCTGACAGCCAGTACATGACGCTCTCCCTCCATACCCTTATCGCAGCGCTGGCGCTCGCGCTCACAAACGCAGTGGGATCCCATGCAATCGCACGGGGAGCCCACCGATCCGGGATAAAGCCTTCACCGGCAGTCGTTGACAGGCTCGAGGAGTGGTCACCATGATCGAAGTGGCAATTCACACCCTGGTCATTGCCGGGCTGATCGCATCCGCCCTGATGGTATTTTACTTCCGCGACCTCCTTGCGGCGACGCTGGCCGCAGGGTTCTTCAGCTTTCTCATCTCGGTAGAGTTCTACATTTTGCAGGCACCGGACGTGGCGATCTCGCAGGCCGCAATCGGGGCAGGGCTCACCACGGCGATCTTCATCATCGCCATCCGGGCAACTTCAAGGTACGAGGGGGGCCAGCCATGAAGAGGGGGCTGTCCGCAGTCATTTTCATCGTCCTTGCCGCAGGTCTCTGCGCCATCCCGGCATTCCTCACATTCGGAGAACCCGCAGAGTCCGGCATGGACCAGTACTTCATCGGGAATGGGCAGGCACAGGCTGCCACAAACAACATCGTCACCTCTGTCGTCTTTGACTACAGGGGCTTTGATACCCTTGGCGAGTCGGTCATTCTCTTTGCCGCGGTCATCGGCGTCGGACTGATGTTCAGATCGATGCGGGAGGAGGAAGAGCATGAGGATGAGTAAGATCGTGCGGACGGGGGCCAACCTCCTCTATCCCTTCGTCCTCATATTCGGCCTCTACGTGATCATGCACGGGCACCTCACCCCCGGCGGAGGTTTCCAGGGAGGGGCAGTGGTTGCGACCGGGGTGGCGCTCGTCATCGTCGCATACTCCTTCGAGGAGGTGACTTCAATGATAAAGAAAGTGGGGATGAAAGCCAGGGAGTCGATCGGACTCCTCCTCTTCATCGGCGCAGGGGTTGCCGCGCTGGCCGCAGGCGCCCCGTTCTTCTCAAACATCCTTGCCAACAGCGGCCTCCTCTTCGGGCAGACCGTCCCTGCCGGTCCGAATCCCGGCGACCTGAACACCGCGGGAGTGATTCCCATCATGAACGTCGCGGTGGGAATCGAGGTGTGGGGAGGCCTTGCCATCATCGTCCTTTACATGCTCTCAAGTATTCCAGAGGAGGGGTCCTGACCATGTTCTGGAACCTCCCGCTCATCGCGGTGGTCGCACTGATCCTCATTGCACTTGCAATTATCGTCTTCAAGAAGAACCTGATCAAGGTGTTCCTCGGGATCGTAATCCTGGAGTCCGCGGTAAACCTCTTTTTGATTACCCTCGGGTACCGGGAGGGCGGTATTGCACCGATCTACACAAACGCACCCCAGGCAACAATGGTGCTTCCCACGCCACAGGCACTCACCCTCACCTCTATCGTGATCGGGGTGGCGACGAGCGCCCTCCTCCTCTCGTTTGCAATCGTTATCTGGAAGAAGTACGGGAGCATCGACATCGACAGGATCAGGAGGCTCAGGGAATGATCCCGGCATTCATTGTTGAAAACTCCCCCGCCCTGATGATCATCGTCCCCCTTGTCGCGGCGTTTCTTTCGCCGTTCATCGGCCGCATCTCATCGACGGTCCGATCGATATGGGTGGGAGGGGCGATGGCTGTCACGTCCGCGATCGCACTCATCCTCGCGCTTGACGTGTATTCCGCCGGAACCAGGCTGTATGTCTTCGGTGCCTCCGCGGCATCCGCTGCAATCCCCCCCGATTCGGGTGGCATCCCCATACGGATCATCTTCGAGATCGACCCTATGAGCGCCCTGATGCTCGTGATCACTGCAATATCGGGGTTTTCGATCATCGTCTACTCCCTCTCGAGCGAGCGCTCTCACACCGGCCTTGAGAGCTACTACACCCTCTACCTGCTGATGATCACAGGGATACTCGGGATGGTCTCGACCGGCGATATCTTCAACTTCTTCGTCTTCCTCGAGATCCTCTCCCTCGCATCCGCCGGGCTCATCGCATACCGGATCGATGGGGGGGTCGCGGTCGAGGCGGCCCTCAAGTACTTTGTTCTCAGCACGATCGGGGCCCTCGCGATACTCGTCGCGATCGGCATATACTACGGCCAGTACAACGCGCTGAACATGGCCATGATCGCCGCGAGGATGCAGTTCTCGGTCCTTGACCAGGTGGCCCTGGTCCTGATCATCGCCGCTCTCGCGATGAAGTGCGGGGCAGTACCGATGCACTTCTGGACCCCGGATGCCTACTCGATGGCACCTTCTTCCATCACCGCACTCCTGGTGGTCGCAAGCCAGGCGAGTCTCTACGGCCTCTTCAGGACTGTCTTCACACTCTACAACGTCACCCTCAACGCCGCAACAGTCGGGTGGCTCCTCATCATCCTCGGCGTCCTCTCGATGGTGGTGGGGGTGACGATGGCGATCCCCCAGAAGAACGTGAAACGACTTATGGCCTACCATGCAGTCTCCCAGACAGGCTACATGCTTCTCGGGGTGGGAGTCGGCCTTGCGGTGCTCGGGAACCAGTCCCTTCTCGACGCATTCGGGTACATGGCCATGGAAGGAGGGATCTTCCACATCATCAACCATGCGATGTACAAGGGGCTCCTCTTCCTCACCGCGGGGGCGATTTTTCTCCGCCTGGGGACCTACAACCTGAACAGGATGGGAGGCCTCGGCCACTCGATGAAGTGGACGATGCTCTTTTTTGTGATTGGAGCACTGGCCATTGCCGGGATCCCACCCTTCAACGGGTTTGCGTCGAAACTGATGATCTACGAGTCTGTCTTTGTCTTCAACCCGTTGCTTGCGGTGATCGCGATGGTGGTGAGTATCCTGACCCTCGCGTCGTTTGTCAAGGTCTTCCATTCCATCTTCATGGGGCCCGCACTTCCCGAGTATGCGGAAGTGAAGGAAGCGCCGATGCCGATGCTCGCCGGGATGGGGATCCTCGCCGTCGTGGTAATACTCTTTGGCCTCTTCCCGGGTATTGTCGTGGAGAGCCTGATTGCCCCTGCGGCCCATGCCCTGGTGGACCAGGGGGCCTATATCGGCGCGGTGCTGGGAGGTGCATGAGACGATGGATGCGACCTCAACGCTCCTGACCGGAGCTGGATACTGGAACCCGCTGGCATGGCTCCTCGGCCTCGTTGTCGCAATCATTCTCGCCTGGCTCATCTACTCGATGGGTGAGAAGGGGTACAAGCCCGGCACTGCGCAGGCAGAGCCCTTCATTTCAGGAAACAAGGAGCCTGAGAAGGGGATGGTCCATGTCAGGGCCGGGAACCTGTACTGGGGATACCTCGAGGCACTCAGGGGATATTACGACCGCCTGGTCCCCCTCCATTCGGGGAATCTCCACGACTATATCCTCTGGTATCTCGGTATCACCGCGCTCTTCCTCGTGCTGGTGGTGATCTTCTCATGAGATTGAACTCCTCGTTCAACCGGTCCCTCTGGGTCTACCACTTCAACTCGGGGTCCTGCAACGGCTGCGAGATCGAGATCGTGGCTGCCATCACTCCCCGGTATGACCCGGAGCGGTTTGGCATTAAACTGGTGGGAACCCCCCGCCATGCCGACGTGATGCTCGTCACCGGGCCGGTGGTTCACAAGATGAAGGACCGGTTGCTCAGGGTATACGCCCAGATGCCTGACCCAAAACTCGTGATGTGCATCGGTACCTGCGGGATCTCGGGGGGCGTGTTCTTTGACTCGTATAACCTGGAAGGGCCGGTTGACGAGGTCCTTCCCGTCGACGTCTACGTTCCGGGCTGCCCCCCCCGGCCCGAGGCGATCATCCACGGGGTGGTCACCGCCCTCGCAAAACTCGAAAGGCTCCAGGGGGAAAGAGCATGACAGGATCTATCATCTCACCACAACAGGTGATGGACCGGTTCACGGCACGTATCGGAAGCGGAATTCGGGAAGCCCGTATCAGTGAACGGCGCGAAGGGAAGAAGAAAAATCCCCACTACACGATCTGGCTCGAGATCGACAAGGAACTGCTCAGGCCGGCCATCGAGATCCTGATGGAGATCCGATTCCCGCATCTTTCTGTTATTGGTGCAAATGATCTCGGCGATTCGATACGCCTCGTGTATATCTTCTCCATTCAGTACGGTGAGGTAAAGAGTGAATACATGGTGACCTTCGCGGTGACCCTTCCGAAGACCGATCTTACCATCCCAACGATATCGGATCTTATCCCCGGGGCGGTATTCGGCGAACGCGAAAAGCAAGAGTTTCTCGGGGTGAAGGTGGTAGGAATACCGGACAGCCGCCGCCTTTTCCTCCCCGAAGATTTCCCTGCAGGGGTGTATCCCTGGAGGAAGGATGAGACCGGGATACCTCCTGGAATGGTGAAGGATCTCTGGGCATCCAGGAGACCCGCGAACCGGCCGGCCCCAGTAGTGGAGATCAAAGAGGTCTCCGGGATCAATGCAGAACCAGCGAAAGAGAGTGGACAGTCACCAAAGGAGGACAACTGACATGGCCCCCGATGAGAAGAAGGCGCCATACACCGTGCAGATCGGACCGGTCCACCCTGCATTGAAGGAACCTGTGATGTTCACCTTCGAGATGGAGGGGGAGCAGGTAAAAGCAGTCGACTTTGCTCCCGGGCAGACCCACAGGGGTATCGAATGGATGGGGATGCGCCGGAATCCTGTGCAGATTGTCCATCTCACGGATCGGATCTGCGGCATATGCGGGGTTGTCCATACCCTTTCATTTTCCCTCGCAGTCGAGCAGATCGCGGAGATCCAGGTCCCGGAACGGGCTGATTATATCAGGTCAATCCTTCACGAGTTCGAGCGTATCCAGTCCCACCTCCTGTGGGCTGGTGTCGCCGCTCACGAACTCGGTTTCGATTCGCTCCTGCACCTGACATGGAGGGTGCGCGAGCAGGCCATGGATGTGATAGAGAACCTGACGGGAAACCGTGTCAATTACGGGATCGTCCAGGTAGGAGGTGTGAGGAGGGACATCGCTCCCGAACAGCACCCGGCCATCGAGCAATGCCTGTCAGCATACGAAGGGCTTCTTGAAAAGCTCCTGAACCTTTTCCTGGACGACCGGACGATCGCCATGCGCTGCAGGGATTGCGGAATTCTGACGAGAAAGGATGCCATTGAATTATGTACCGTGGGGCCGACCGCGCGGGCGTCAGGAGTCAACGTCGACCTCAGGCAGGACTATCCATACGCTGCCTACGGAGATCTCGATGTCAGGGCCATCCTCCCTGAACAGCACATGGGGGAGACCCACGGCGACGTCTTCGACAGGATCGTGGTAAGGTTGCTGGAGGTGGGCCAGTCCTGCCAGATAATCCGGCAGTGCCTCTCCGAGATGCCGGCAGGCCCAATCACCGCTGAAGAGAAACTCGCGAAACTCCTTCTCATCTGCAAGAAGGCACAGGGCGAGGCCATCGGGAGAGTCGAGGCCCCAAGGGGCGAATGCCTCCATTACGTCCGGATGGACGGGAAGGAATCTCCTACCGCGTGGAAGGTCAAGGCATCGTCATACAGCAATCTCATGTCATGGATACCCATGCTGATTGGAGAACAGATCGCAGACATTCCCATCATCGTTGCATCTATCGACCCCTGCCTCTCCTGCACTGACAGGGTTGCGGTGGTCAGGGAGGGGCAGCGGAGTATCCTCACAAAGGAATACCTCCACCGCCTCTCAGTGGAGAAGACAAGGAGGCTGCAGCGATGACCCCGGCCGGAATTGCCGTCATCCTGGGCTGGTGCGTCTTTTTCTCGCTCTTTGCCATTGCAGGCGGGCTCTTCCTGCTCGGGGTTGACAGAAAGCTCGCCGCCCACATGCAGGCGAGGATAGGCCCGCCGATACGCCAGCCCTTCATCGACGTCGCAAAGCTCCTCCAGAAAGAGAACGTGGTCCCTGCAAACGCCATTTCCAGCATCTTTCACGCCGCCCCGGTGATTGCGCTGGCATCGAGTATCGTGATCCTCTTTTACCTGCCGGTGGGAAGCATCCTTCCGGTGCTCGGCATGTACGGAGACCTGGTGCTGGTGATGTACCTTTTGACAGTTCCCGCGCTCGCAATGGTCGCAGGGGGCTTTGCGTCCGGTTCACCGTATGCAACAGTGGGTGCACAGCGCGAGATGGTCACCATGATCGCATACGAGTTTCCGCTTGCGATCGTCGTGATCGGGGTTGCATGGCGCATCGGGGCGGCCGGACTCGCCTCGCCGTTCGCACTCGCGACGATCGCGGCAACCCCGATTTGGACCGTTGTCGGGCCCATTGGGTTTATCGGGGCCTTCATTCTCCTCCTTGTGCTTGCTGTGGTCACCCCTGCCGAGCTCTCCCGCATCCCCTTCGACACCCAGGAGGCGGAGACCGAGCTTGCCGGCGGGTTGCTTGTGGAGTACTCGGGGAAGAACCTCGCCATGTTCTACCTCGCCCAGGGAGTAAAGACACTTGTCCTCGCGGCCGTGATCGTTGCGATCTTCTTCCCGTGGAACCTCTCGGGATTCCTCGCGATGCCCCCGTGGCTGGCCATTCCCGCGGATCTCCTCTTCTTCCTCGTAAAGGCAATCATCGTGCTCTTCTTTGCCGTCACCCTCGTCAGGGTGGGAATGGCGAGGTTCCGGATCACCCAGGTGGTCTCGATCTACTGGCGTTCCCTCTCGGTGATCGGCCTCTTCGGCCTCATTCTCCTGATGGCCGATGCCGCACTTCCCGCGCTCGTGGGGGTGGGACTATGAGGCTTCTCCCGCTCATTCCCGAACTCGTCCGCCAGCTCTTCCGCGAGCCGGCAACGAACCGGTTCCCTGCCAAGTACCTCCCGCCCACGGTTACGGGGTTTTTACGTGACGTGGCTTCGGGGAAGACCCGACTCATCCCGCCTGTCCCCACACCCCCGGAGTTCAGGGGCAAAATCGCCTACGCGCGTGATACCTGCATCGGGTGCGGCCTTTGCACAAAGATATGCCCATCTCATGCCATCGAACTGCTGCCGACAAAAAAGGTACGCATCTGGGTCGACCAGTGCATCTTCTGCTCGCAGTGCACCAGCATCTGTCCCAAAAGCAGCCTCTCCATGAGCGCCGAGTTCCTCCTTGCAGACGAGGACAGGTACTCGGAGAACCTGATCGTGGAGTGAAGGGAATTCTTCATTTTTCATCAATCTCCGGAAGTGCCCGGGCTGTATTCATCCCGGCAGAGATACTGGGTCAAAGAGCAAGTGCGCGGAATACCCCACCTTTCCTCATGCTGACGCTTCCGGTTCTTCTCCCAGCACCGGGATTGCTCCAACCTCCCCCTTCTCGAGAACCCGGATGAGCCGGTCTGCGCCCTCCTGCACCTCGGGACTCAGGCCCTCCCCCGAATCCACCACCTTCGGCTGGATCCCGATGAGGATGATCGCTCCGGCACTCTCCTCAACAAAACCGATGAAAAAGTCGAGCGGGAGCTGGTGAGTCACGATACCCACATCCCTGATCCTCTCCTTCGGGATGACCATACACTCCCCGGGGTCAACGCCCATATCCGCAGCGTCTACCAGGACAAGGAGATCGGGATGGTGCCGCCTCACAAGGCCTGTAAAGTTCTCAGGCGCGGTCCCGCAGTCTGCCGTCCTCCATCCCGGGGCGCAAAAACAGGAAGCGACGTAATTCCCGGCACCGTCATCCCTCCTGAGAGGGTTGCCGATGCCAAGGAGCATGTTCCTCACACGATCACATCCGTGACGGGGACATGGTTTTCAGGCCCCTTCTCTGCCGGGATCTCCCCCGCTCCCATCCCCCTTCAGGTTCATTCGGATCACCCTTCTGATCTCCTGGTGACGCTCCCTCATCGCGTTCTGTGCGTTCTCCATGCGCCCGATAGCCTCAAGAAGATCCCCCTTCCGGGGATCGTCTTCCGCACTCGTGCGAAACACGTTCCAGAGCAGAAGGAGAAGCCTCTGGTGTACCTCGATGTCCCTCGAGAGTCGCCGGAACTCGTCCAGGAGCCCGGCATCAACCCCCGAAATGCGGGCCCTATCCACCTCGTCCCCAATCTCAGACTCCTTTTTGAAATAACGCCGTATGACCCTGCAGAGATCTCTCCTGGTGATGGGCTTCTGGATATAGTCCTCGAACTGCGCGGTATGGGCCTGGACCTCCGCGGGATCGAGGCTCTTGGCAGTGATCATCATCACCGGGATATCTGCAGTCCGCTTATCCTGCTTGATCCGGGAGAGCGTCTCCCACCCGTCCATGGGCTCCATGAGGATATCGAGGAATACGAGGTCGGGGTGCTTTTGCCGGATCACGGCAAGCGCCTCCTCGCCAGAGTGTGCCTCAATGGCCTCCAGGCCCTCATGCCTCACCATCCTTGCCAGGATATCAGTGATGGCAGGGTTGTCGTCAACGATGAGGATCCGGTACATCAGGCAACCTCCCTCCCCTCATCAGCCATGTCTGGGATCTCCTTCAGGATCTTCCGTATCTGGCCAAGATTGACTCCGGGGCTGGTGAGGATACAGAGATACTCATTGAAGTACGGGGCGACAATCACCTTCCCTGAAGGGATCTGCAGTGTCAGGTGGACGAACGAGCCGGTACGCATCACGGAGCTGATCTCCCTTGCCGCATGAAGCATGTCCTCGGCTAGGACAACAAGGGAATCAAGTTCCATGTTTCCAATGGAGAGCACCGATTTTCCTCTCCCGAATATGGAGACCGCCTGGACTCCCGGGAGCCTGAGGATGCGGCCCAGGAGAAGGTAGGCGAGGTCCTCGAGATCGAGGCCGCTCGGGAGGACAACGGGGGCCTCTTCGGCGGCATCTTCGGTGCTCTCACCGGCAGCATCCCGGGATGGAAGGTTCCTCCTGGGAAGTGGGGGCACTCCCCCCGCACCGGGGGCATTCACAGAAGCCGGTTCCCCCTCCCTGGTGGTGTGTGGGGAGACGGAATCTGCTCTGCCCGGTTGGATCATCGGTATCGTGTCACTGCTCGGGCATATCGAGCCGGATTCCATCAGGTGGCGGGTGGCCTCCTCCATCTCCTCGCTTGTATACCGGTAGATGGAGAGGTCGACCACGGGAAAGGTGAGTATGTGACGATATGCGGCCTCTCCCTTGAGTTCGTCCTTCCCCCTGCGGAAGCTGCAGCCCATCGGACTGCCCTTCCGGACAAGGACATGCCCCTCCCCATCCGGCGCGTGCACCAGGATCATCCCCTGGAAGCGTGCCGCGTGGATGAGAATCCACTTGAACGGCGCCTGCATCTCCCCAACAAAAAACCCGGCGGGCAGAGATCCGGTCATAGGAACGATGAGATGATATCCTGGTGCTTCTTCATTTCATAACTGACCTGGCCGACATTTGCCCCGACCTGGGTGATCACGACCAGGAAGTACCCGGACCGGAGGGGTACAGAGATCAATGCCAGGTCCCGGAACTCTACGAAGACCATCGAGATCTGCTCCTGGCCAAGGCGCGTGGCCATTGCCCTGGACTCGGCCATCACAAACGCCACCACCGCGGCAAGCTGCTCTCCTCGAATGTTCGATGCCCCCATCTCATCGGCGACCCGGCCCTCGGAGTCGATGACGATCACCATCCTCACCCCTTCGAGTGAGAAGAGGTGCTGGAGTTCGTTCTTCAGCATCCGATCAGTTCCTCCCTTCCCTTGTTGGATGGGCGTTCACTCAGGCTCTTCCTTTGCAAGAGTATCCAGAATCCGGTAGGTATTGATCATACGGTTGAATGCGGCCACGAGTTCCCCGATCTCGTCATGTGACCTGATCTCCATCTCCCTGTCCGGCAGATATCCCCTGCTGATCCTCGTGGCGATGGAAGAGAGCTCTACGATTGGCCGGGTGATGCGAAACGCCACAAAGTAGCTCCAGAGGAGTACCAGGAGCACAGTGCCGATGGTGAGAAGGAGTACTGTTGCAGGGGTGCCAATCGTGGCCACTATGCTGGCAGTTCCTCCCATGGAGACGACCGAAAGGAGGAGGACCGGGATGACCGCGACAAAGATCATGCTCACCAGCACCTGGTAAAAGAGGGGGATTGATACGCTCTTTCTGGGCTGTATACCTTCACCTGCCCCCGGAGGCTGTGCCATACCTGAGTACTCCACTCCCGGCCCCTTTAAATCTTTTCTGCAGGGTGTGCCGGTCCTCCCTCAAGGGACGTCTGGCGAAGGAAAGGGAGTCCGTGAACCCCTGTCCCTCATACCTGAAAAAATACCTCTCGATGAAAAGCCCAATTGACGGCATAAAAAGAGGATAAAAAGATTGTCCTGTATCTTTGGTTGATTTGAGATGCCTTCACATAAGACAGCTCTTCTGGTGAGAGGAAGCAAGAAGATCTCTCCATCATACACCGAGTTCTGCGAGGACAGCGAGGATCCCAACGATGAAGATTGCGACCACGACGACCACCCACGCCGGACGGACACCCACCATCTCGGGGATTGTCTCCGCGGGAAATACTCCGAGGTTCAGGATCTTTTGCTCAAGGTATGGGAAGAGGCGGGCAAAGAGACCTGCACCAATCACGATCCCTGCCATTCCCACGGCTCCATCCAGTGCCCCCGACCCAAATGCTCCGGCTGCAGTCCCGGGACAGTACCCGAGAACGGCAAACCCGGCGCCAAAGATCAATCCCCCCACAACCGTGGAACCAATCGATCCCACTTTGCAGTGGAGGCGGACCAGCCCCTTTGCCTTCATCACATGGATCCCAATCATCCCCACGAGGATCGCCGAAAGCATCACCTTGACCACGGTGAAATCAGTAAGGAGGAGCTGGCCGATTATCACCCCATACTCTGTCACCCCACCCTTTTGCAGGAGAAAGCCAAATGCGATGCCGATGAGGAGCCCAAGCACAATCTGCACGCGTGCATTCGACCTGATCTTCTCTGGTTCCATGGTTCAGCCCCCCGGAAGGAACGGGAACCCGAAGATCAGGCCGGCGACAAGGATCCCCCCCGCAAAGAAGCAGATCACCGCTACCCAGCTTGCAACCGAGAGCTGGAGGGTCCCGGATATGCCGTGTCCCGATGTGCAGCCGCCGGCCCACCGAGCCCCGAGCCCCATCAGGATCCCTCCGATGAGCGCTACTGCAACCCGGAGAGGCGGATCCGCAGAGAAAGCTCCTGCAAAGAGGGGAGGGACAACAAACACCGAAAAAGTCCCTCCGAGCCAGGCAGAGAGAAACCCTCCGATTACAATACCAACAACGATCATCCACTGCCAGTCAACAGTGGGCGTAAACTTCCTGTAGTAAGGCATCGCCACTGCTTTTTTCTTCGAGAGAGCCAATTCAAGCATCCCGGCAGTCTTCGCATATGCGGTTGATGCCCTGAGGGGGCGGTCAGAGAAGAAGAATGCCACCCACACGAGCACTCCGATCCCCGCGCCGACGATGTAGGGCGACCAGCTCGCCATTGAAAGCCATGTGAACATGCACGGTCTCCGTTTCAGGGATGGTTTGGTTCTCCCGTGATAATATCTCCTCTCATGGCACAAAACCCGCCCGCTGGTACGCGAGGAAGCCACCCGCGAGGTTCGAGACCGTTTCAAAGCCATGCATCTTCAGGATGCTTGCCGCGATGCTCCCCCTCTGTCCCCCCTTGCACATGACGATGGTATGCCTGGCAGGGTCAAGCTCGGAATGCCGGGTCCTGAGGTCATGCCATGGGATATGCACAGCCCCCACAGGATGGCCGGCCTCCCATTCCTCCCATGACCTGACATCAACAAGGACTGCCTCGCCTGAACTGACAAGGGAATGGGCCTCCCCTGCCGAGATCACCGGCACTCGGCTTATAGGGAGGTTCGATGACCCCCACGCAATCAATCCACCGTCGAGGAATGCCGGCACGCGGTCAAATCCGACGCGCCGTAGCTGGAGGGCCGCCTCTTCCGCCTGGTCCCTTGACTCGACGACGAGGAGGATGTCCCTCTCTGGAGGGAGGATCCATCCGGCCTGCGTTGCGAAGTTTCCTGAGAGGTCGATGTGCCACGAACCAGGGATGTGTAATCCCGAGAATGCAGGGTAGCTCCGGACATCCAGAAGTACCGCATCATTCCTGCGGATCCACTCTGAGAAGGCTCTCGGATCGGCGGGTGAAGGTTTCGGAAGTGTTCCCATCAGGGCCGGTCCTGCCCGGTTTATCTCTGAACAGCGGGCGAAATGATCGGGCGCAGCGGGCATGTCAGAGGTAAGGGCGCGGACGAACTCCCCCCGCTCACCAATCCGGAGGGCGTAATTGTATTTCTTCTCGTAGCCGACCGTGCTCGTCCTCTTCGCTGCCATCGACCTTCCGCAGAGCGAGCCCATTCCATGGGCGGGATACACCTCGCACTCATCGGGGAGGGTCATGATCTTGGTATGGAGGTTCTCGTAGAGAGCCGATGCGAGCTCCTCGGCTCTCCCGGGAAAAAGGTCAGGGCGGCCGACATCCCCGACAAAGAGAGTGTCGCCGCAGAAGAGGGCAACAGGGGTTTCGCCGCGGGATGTATCGGTCGCAATGTACGAGATATGCTCTGGAGTGTGGCCGGCCGTCTCAATTATCCTGAAATGGATATGCTCAAGCGGTAATTCGTCGCCTTCAACGAGTGCGGTATGGGGGAATTCACATTTACCGGATTTCGGCGCATATATCTCAGCGCCGGTGGCTTTGGCAAGGTCAAGATGGCCGGATATGAAATCCGCGTGGAGGTGGGTCTCCAGGATATGCGTGATGCGAAGCCCCATCTCTCGTGCGGCAGACAGGTAGCGATCCACGTCGCGGGAAGGATCGACCACCGCACATGTCCTGCTTCCTGCGACGATGTAGGAACTGTGGGCTATGCCAGGGATGAAAAACTGCCTGATAATCATTTACTCTCAGGGGTCTATGCGATAAGGAGATAGATGAGTGTTACTGCGATCCCGATGAAGATCACCGTCATGACACTCCCTGCCCTGATGAAGTCCCTCGTGGAATACCCTCCCGGGCCCATCAGGAGTGCATTGACCTGGTGGGTCGGGAGGATGAACGAGTTTGACGCACAGACCGCGACCAGGAGGGCAAGGGCGCGCGGGTCCACGCCGGTCCCGGCCCCGGCAATCATCACCAGCGGGACAAGCAGGACCGTCGCGGCTACATTGGAGATCACGAGGGAGAGCGCCGTCGCGAGAACTGCCACGGCAGACATGATCACGAGTGGATGCGCACCGCCGAGTCCCCCGATGAGGGCTCCCGCGATGAGGGCCGCCGCACCGGTCTTCTCCATTGCAATGCCGAGCGGTATCAGGCCAGCGATCAGGGCGATTGTCTTCCATTCGATTGCCCGGTAGGCCTCGTCGATGGTCAGCACCCCCGATATGACCATCGCTGCCGCACCGGTGAGGAGGGCAAGCGAGAGGAGGACACCGGTCATGGTGAGGGCAAGTGACGCGGCGAATATCAGCACCGCGAGGTGCGCCATACCATGCCGCACCGCGTCACCCTCGGGATGGGTGAGGAGAAGGAGGTCCTTGTGCCCGGCGAGGAGGCGTAGCGTGTCCCATGCCCCGAACGCCACAATCACATCTCCTGCTGCAAGGGGCATGTGCGAAAAGTCGGCGCGCGTCTCGGTCTCCCCCCTCTGGTGAACGATCGGCTCGATCGAGAACAACTGCCTGAACCCTACCTCTCGCATTGTCTTGCCGATGAGGGATGCCTTCGGCCTGACTATCAACTCCGCAAATCCATATCCTTCTCCATCGAGGATATCCTTGAACCTGCTCTCAGGCCCCGGGGGAATGCAGCCGGATTCCCTGATGAACTTTGAGAACCCCTCCTCCGGCCCGATGAAGGCGAGTTCCTGGCCTTCCGCCAAGCGCGTCGCACGCGAAGGTGCAACCGTGATCTCCCGCAGGGACCGGATAGCGAGAAGGTCAAGGCCGTACCGAATCTTGAAAAACGCCTCCTCCCGTGTCTTTCCCACAAGGGGTGAGGAAGGAGTGATGGTTGCAGTCCTGAGCGGATGATCTATCCCCCAGATCTCGGCAACACTCGTCTTTTTCACCTCCTCGTCCTTTCTCGGGAGAATGCGATCCCCTGCGAATGCAAAGAGCAGCACCCCCGCAACAAGGAGGGGCACCCCTATTGGCGTGACCGCAAAGAGGGAGAATGGGGCTGCGTCGGACTGCCTGAGGAGATCATTCAGGACGATCAGGGGACTTGACCCGATCATCGTGATGCTCCCCCCGAGGATCGCGGCAAACCCCATCGGCATCATCAGGCGTGAAACGGGGATCCTGGTCTGTTTCCCAATCCTCCTCACTGCGGGCAGAAAGAGCGCCGCCGACCCGATGTTCTGAAGGACGGACGAGAGGAGACCTACCGTCACCGAAGTGGTGGCAACGACCCGCTGATCGCTGGTCCCGGCATGGCGGATGATGGCATTGGCAATACGTGAGGTGACGCCCGTCCGCTCGATGCCATACCCGAGGATCATCACCGCGACCATTGCGATGACCGCGTTTGACGCAAATCCAGAGAACGCCTCCACTGGGGAGATGAGGCCAAGCCAGGCCAGGGAGAGGCTCGCCATAATGGCGACCATGTCTATCCTGACCCATTCGCCGACGAAGAGGATGATCGTGACTGCAAGGACTGCCCCCAGAAGGAGAATTCCGGTATCCATGGCGTTATTAGGCAGATGTGGCAGAGAAGAAAAAAAAGATTCCCCCATTTTCCACGGGGAAAAATTTCCCCAACGAATGGAGGATCCGGGAGGCGAGGCGGGGCCCTTGGGACCCGGTGGCGCCGAAGTGAACCAGGATTGCCCGCGCCTCCTGCATTTCAGATTGCGCCATCTCTCCATCTCCTGGCGCTGCATGGATCATCGGTGACAACCCCATCAACCCCGAGATCCCGTGCTTCCTCCCATTCATCTTCTCCATTCAGGGTCCAGGGGATCACGAGGATACCACGCCGTTGGGCATCAGTAACAAGTCCTCGATCAAGGAGATCCCTCCTTGGCAGGATGGCCCGGATGTGTTTTCGGGCCGCCATGGACGAAACGTCAGCGAGAGGTTGCGAATAGACGAGACCGGTCTGTATGCCGGAAAGGATCTCTATGACCATCTCGAGCGATGCACGGTGGAACGAGACTACCATGAGAGGGGAAGGTGCCTCCCTGTCCAGGACCCGGCAGACCTCAAGCTCGGATCCGGGCTCCTTTATCTCGACGAAGAGCCCGCATTCCCCCCTGATCTCCTCGCATATCTCTTTGAGGGAAGGGACATGCTCTCCCTCCCCCGCATCAAGGGCTGCAAGTTCGTCTGCGGTCAGGTCTGCTACGCGTCCGCTCCCGCTGGTGGTACGGTCCAGGGTCGGGTCATGCATGATGACCGGGACCCTGTCACGGGAGAGCCTTACATCCACCTCAACAAAATCCGCACACTCCATGCCTCTCCGTATTGCCTTGCAGGTATTCTCCGGGGCGAAAACCCTTGTGCCCCTGTGGCCCACAATGAACATCAGTGGGGGATTTTTTTCCACTGGTTAAAATAATCGACGGGTCTGCCCCTCTTTCTCTCGTACAAATAGTGTAATGTATTCGCGTGATGACATGTCCTCAAGAAGAGCCTGGCGAATCCAGAGCGATCACACGTACCCCCTGCCGCATGCCCCTCCCCGTCCGCATACCGTATCTCGACATCTGCCCTTACAAAGAGGTCTCTCTCCCTGAGCGGGTCTTCCGCCTCGTTCTCCCTTTCCTCATTGGGGGAGCGTATTTCGGGATCTGCCTGCTCATGCTCCCCTATGAGAATGCGCTCCTCCTCGGCGGCCTGATGCTTGCATACGTCTTTCCCCCCGCGGGGAAAGAGAGTGTCATCCCTCTCGGGATTGCCATCGGGTTCCCGTGGTGGTTGATGGCATGGTCAATAGCGCTCATGGACATGCTGTCAGGGATATTCATGGCCCTGAACTGTGACCTTGCGCTCAAGATCCCTCTTCTCGGGAAATGGATACAGCATTTCATGGAGAGAGGCGGTGACTTTGTGAACAGGAGACCGTGGCTCGAGCGCTTTTACTTTGCCGGCGTGGCCCTCTTCGTGATGTTTCCGCTTCAGGGAAGCGGGGGGATCGGGGGAACTCTCGTGGGAAGGATGATAGGGCTCTCGGCCGGGCGGACTCTCATGGCAATCTCGCTTGGGGCGATTGCGGGCTGTACGCTGATTGCGGTCGGGGCCCAGTTGATAAAGGAACTCATCCTCATGAACCTTCTCGCGGGGATTGGGGTGCTGATGGCGGTCCTGGTACTCCTGGCAGTCGCATACTTCCTGTATAAGAGGAGGTTGCAAAAATGAATGCGCAATTCGCGGCCATTTCCCCCGGGGCGTCAGGGGGCCAGCGCATGGCTCCTGGCACTACACTGCGCAACGCCGTGAGATGTTCTTCATGCCGGGCATTTGCGTTCGTTCTGCCATTCCCGTCGTCTTCATACGGTGGGAAAAACGCATGTCTCCGGATCCAGATGGAGGGAGTATGAGGCTTTGAGCCTTGTGATGGCTTTTTCAGGGATGTCGGGTGCGGTGATGGCAGGGGACCAGAGAGAGATCTTCTTCCAGGGAGACGAGTCCCGTATCGGGATCCTTCTGGCAGAACTCAACTCAAACCTTCTCACGGACGATGAACAGCTCCATTCCCGTGCAAAAGAGCTCGGGATCGCGATTACCATAAGGGACGACAAGTGCAAAGTGACTTCGCGCGACGGCGTACTCATCGGGGAGGTGACTGAAACGGACGGCCCCGAAATCAGGAGGAGGCGTCTCTGCGTCTCCTGTGGGAAGTATGCCATCATCGAGAAGACGGGGCCTGAATGGACCGTCCTGTCCCGCGGTGAGGGGAGCCACTTCCTGGTCCTTGGAAACGATGCAACAAAGGCCATCGCTTACAACTGCATACAAAAGCACTGGAATCCTGGCGGAGGTACGCGGGAGGACGCGGTGAAGGTGCTCATCCTCTCAATGCAGGAGGCAGCAAAAAGGACCGCATCCGTGAGCAGTGCGTTCTCCATCATCCAGACCCAGACAAGGGCCGACGTGCCGGGTACCACCTGCCTGTGACGGGCACGGGTCCGTCATTGAAAACTGCTCGAGACAAGGATGGTCTTCCATGCCACCCCGCACATATTTTTTCGGAAAGATCTCCCTTTCCCGAACGGATCTGATGGGAGGAGAGCCCGCACCCCGGACACCTGCATTCCCCCCTGAAACAGGGTCACTCATGCATCAATCGAAGGGAGAGAGGCCAGGTTAATCCGCCTGATTGGGTATGTTCCCTGAAAGGGACTTTTATAGGAAGAAGAGAAAAATTTGAGAAGAAGATACAAGGAAGAGAGAATGAACCCGAAAGTGCGCATGATCGTTGAAGAGTTCTTCCCCAAGATCATTGAGACACATATCCGTACCAGGTCTTCGATCGAGACGGCAACGCTCAGCCTTGACCGTTATCGGACCATGGGAATGCAGGCCGTCCGGAACCTTCCTCCTGAAGTGCAACAGGAGAACCAGGATGCACTCGACAGCGCCTACCGGCTCGCCATAGAGAGGCTTTTGGAATTTCATGCAAGCGAGGTCTCGCAAGCGGGCGCGGCAGTTCCCAAAAAGACGGCCGAGTCCCCCTGACGCCTCTTCTCCATACTCCCCCCAAACATCGCAGAACTGTATTCCCGCCGTTTCTATCTGATCACCACCTCCTGGTCCCGCGCAACAACATCGGAAATCCTATTAACTCCGGCATCGCAGTCTTTACTATGTCATGCTATGCCATAGCATGGTGAGTCTCCATGAAGCGCGAGAGTATTTTATGTGTATTTCTGGCCGTCTGCCTCACGTTCCTGCTGTTGAGCTCAGGCTGCACCGAGCAGCAGCCTTCCGGAGAAGGGGGAGAAGTCAGGATAGGAGTGGTCGCTTCCATGACCGGTGCGGCCAGCACGACCGGCAAAGACATCTGGCAGTCAGCCGAACTGGCAGCCGAAGAGATAAACGCAAAGGG
Source organism: Methanolinea sp. (assembly GCA_018263335.1). GTDB lineage: Archaea > Halobacteriota > Methanomicrobia > Methanomicrobiales > Methanospirillaceae > Methanolinea_A. Next base: position 38,145 of record JADFCY010000002.1, read on the forward strand.
CGGTATTTATGTGAGCGGACTCGGGAAATCAGTCCCAATCCGCCTCGTACAGGGTGACGATGAATCCACACGCGAGGGCGGTCAGAAGGCGGTATCCAAGCTGATCACCCAGGACAAGGTGGATGTCCTCGTCGGCGGCTATTCGAGCGCGGTGGTCTCTGCCCACCAGGCAATCGTCGCGGAATACAAGGTGCCTTACATCATCTCCGGTGGTTCGAGCACGTCTGTATCGCACCGCAACGATATCGACACCAGTTACATGTTCTTCCACCGCCCGAACACCGACGATTCGGGGGAGGCGAGCATCCTGTTCGTCGACCAGGTCGTCAGGCCCGCTCTGAATGGAAAATTCGGGTTCTCCGAAGACCGCCCGCTGAAGCTTGCCGTCATCTACCAGGACAGCCCGTTCGGGAAGGGACAGCTTGATGCCGTGAAGAACGTCATCGCGGCGCGCAACCTCAAAATAGAGATCATCGCAGAGGAGCCATTCAAGATGGGTGAGTCGGATTTCAGGACTGTGCTCACCTCCGTGAAGGCAAAGAACCCTGATATGATCTACTCTGTCACGTTCCTTAACGAACTCGTCCCCATGACGCAGCAGGCAAGGAGGGACGTCGGACTCAACACCCTTATCCTTGCAATCGAGAACAATGATGACCCTGACTATTACAAGGGCGTAGGGATATATGGCGACGGCCAGGTGATGGAGAGCCGGTTCTCGCCCTACGCAGTCCCGAGGGGTTCGACCGAAGTTGCCACGAAGCAGTTCCTCGCCAACTTTGACAAGAAGTACGGTGGCTTTGCGGGGATGATGGGTGCTGCGACGTACGAATCCGTCTATATCACGAAGGAGGCGATCGAGAAAGCCGGGAGCCTTGACAAGGCAAAGATCAGGGATGCACTTGCGACCCTCTCCATGCCCCAGATGATGGAGATCATGAAGGGAGGGGTCATCTCGTTCTCCCCGGATTTCCGTGAGAGCAAGTTCGACCTCTACGTCGTCCAGCTCGCAATGGACCCGGCATCGGGAGAGCCGAGGCCCTTCATCGTCTGGCCTGATAACTTAAAAGACAGGGAATTTGTGGTGCCTGACTGGTATACTCCCGGATCCTCCTAAATCTTTTTTACGGACTGGAGAAGGATTACTGTATGGACGGGACCATCGGGATACTCAGCCAGGTTGCCTTCTGGGGCCTTTATTCGGGGTGCATCTACATCCTTCTGGCCACCGGTCTCAACCTCATCTTCGGGGTGATGAAGATCGTGAATTTCGCCCATGGCGAGTTCCTGATGCTCGGGACCTACATCACGTTCTTCCTCTTTGTGATCAGCGGGTTCAACCCGTATATCCTCCTGATAGGCTCAATTCCCATACTCATCATTGTAGGGGTCATTGTCGAAAGGCTGTGCTTCAGGCCGATCCTCGGCACGGGCAAGCTGAACGAGATCTTCATCAGCCTCGGGTTGATCTACATCTTCCAGAACCTCGTCGCACTCATCTGGACGGATGAATGGAGGTCTATGAGGAGCCCGTATGCGGATATCCTCATCAATCTTGGCCCAATCCAGCTGCCTCTCGATTACCTTATCATCATCACGGTGACAGCGATGATCCTCGTCTCCCTCTACATCTTCCTCCAGAAGACCACACTCGGCAGGGCTATCAGGGCGGCGAGTCAGAACCGCAAGGGCGCCATGCTGATGGGAGTCAACGTCGAGAAGGTGGACATGCTCACCTTCGGCATCGGTGCAGGGCTCGCCGGTGCGGCGGGGACACTGTGGGCAGTGAGCGGACAGGTCTTCAACCCGTACATGGGTTCGATCCCTGCCATAAAGGGCTTCGCCATCATCATCCTTGGCGGGCTCGGGAGCATCCCGGGAGCCATCATCGGGGGCCTCGCCATCGGCATGGTCGAGAACTTCACCGCATTCACGCTCGGTGGTTCCTGGAAGGATGCCGTGTCCTTCATCCTGTTGATCGTGGTGCTCGTGATCAGGCCGACCGGCCTCTTCGGGGAGGCCGAGGAATGAAGCTGCTCGACCCGCGTGATCCTCGCCACCTGCTCACGGTGGGATTCCTGGTGCTCGCGTTCCTGATTCCCCTCGTCATCGGATCGAGCCTCTATTACCTGACCATCCTCATCCTGATGCTGATATTCATCATCTACGCCTCAGCCTGGAACTTCCTCACCTTCTCCGGCCAGGGCTCACTTGGGCATGCGGCTTTCTTTGGTATCGGGGGATATGCCGCATCGCTGGTGGCCCTGAAGGTGGGGCTCCCGCCGCTCGTCACCCTCCTATTCGGCGGGTGCTTTGCCGCGCTGATCGGGGTCCTCATCGGGCTTACGTGTGTCCGTCTCCGTGAGTGGTTCCTGGCCATGGTGACGTTTGGGTTCGCGGTGATCATCCAGACGCTCATCGTCAGCCAGCTCGCCCCGGTGACCGGCGGGTGGGACGGGTTCCCAGTCCCGAAACTTGTCCCCACCACCATCCCGGGGTACCTGATGATCGAGTATTACCTGGTCCTGCTGATTGCGATCGCGGTCATCCTCACCTTCCGATACCTTCTCCAGTCGAGAATCGGGCTGGCACTGGCAGCAATCCGGGAGAACGAGGTAGAGGCGAGAGCTGCCGGAATCAACCCCGTGCCTTTCAAGCTCTTTGCGTTCGGTGTCAGCGCGTTCGTCACGGGGATCGCGGGGAGCCTTGAGATATTCCACTTCGGGTATATCACACCGGAGATATTCGGGATTGATCTCTCGTTCTGGCCAATCATCTATTCCATCACGGGAGGACTCGGGACCCTTTCGGGGCCGATCGTGGGAACTATCATTGTCACGCTGCTCTGGGACGGCCTGAACGCATTAGGCCTGACTTATGCGCGTTTTATCATCATCGGCGTCCTTCTCGTGCTCATCATCATCTTCCTGCCGCGGGGACTCGTCTCACTTCCCGACGAGATCAGAAAGAGACTCAAAGGAAAGAGATCCTGACCCTTTCTCTTGAGGTGAGGGGGTCTGCGAGGCGTGCCCGGGAGGGTTTTCCCAAGAACCTCTCTCCCGGTTCCCCCCCACTCCGGTTTTCGCTCGTGCATGACCTGGCCAGTGAATCGCAAATCAACGACGTGCCATTCAGATGATGGCACGCAGGATCACTGACGCCGGTGTGACGGATGCGGAGGGGGAGTGTGCCTCACACACCGGAAAAAAGAGACAGGATGTGCAGAAAAGTGACTACATCCCAAGATATGCTTCCTTTATCTGATCGTCGTGGAGGAGCTCCTCGGCAGGACCGGTCTTTGTGATCCTCCCGCTCTCGAGGACATATCCCCTGTGAGAGATCTCAAGCGCCCTTCGCACGTTCTGCTCAACAAGCAGGATTGTCAGGCCCTCCTCGTTCAGACGCTGGACAGTCCCGAGCACCATATGGACGAGCTTGGGGGAGAGGCCAAGAGATGGTTCATCGAGGACGATGATCTCGGGGTCTGCCATGAGGCACCTCCCGATGGCAAGCATCTGCTGCTCGCCCCCGCTCAGAGTACCCGCATTCTGCGCCTGCCTGTCTTTGAGTATGGGAAAGAGCTCAAACACATGGTCGAGCGCGTCACCATGACTGCGCACATAGGCGCCAAGCTCCAGGTTTTCTCTCACGGTCATCCTCGGGAAGAGCTCCCGCTTCTCGGGCACGAGGGAGAGGCGGCGCCGGACGATTTCGTAGGTGGGAAGGCCGAGTATGTTCTCGTCCCGCAGGAGGATCCGCCCTGTGGGAGAGGAGTTGAGTCCAAAGATGGTTGAAACGAGGGTGCTCTTCCCCGCACCGTTCGAGCCGATAAGCGTGACTACCTCTCCCCTTGAGACCTGCAGGGAGACGTCCCACAACACCTGGAGGTGTGAATACGATACGTTCAGGTTCTCTATGGCGAGCACGGGATTCTTCTCCGGTTAGAAGTGATAGCGCTCCCCAAGATATGAATCTATGACCTGCTCGTTGGAGGCGATCTCTTCCGGTGTCCCCTCGGCAATCTTCTCTCCGTGGTCGAGGACGACAATACGGTCGGAGACCCCCATGATGATGCGCATGACGTGCTCGATGATAAGGATTGTCAGGCCGTCGCTCCTTATCTCATGGATGAGACGCATCGCCTCCTTCCCTTCGCTCGGCGTGAGACCGGTCGTGAGTTCGTCAAGGAGGAGAAGTTTCGGATGGGATGCAAGTGCCCTCGCAAGTTGCGACCTCCGGAGTTCTATCGTGTTGAGGCTGCTGACAGGGCTGTCGATCTTCGCCATGGGAAACCCGACCCGGATAAGGCATTCCTCAGCCTCGGAATGCGCCTCCTTCACCGATGGTCGGCGGCCATTGCCGTAGAGTGCGCTGATCATCACTGCCTCTCTTGCGGTAAGGCCAGGAAACGAGCGCGGATGCTGGAAAGTCTTGGAGATTCCTTTCTTGCAGACGGCATCGAGGGAGAGACGTGTGATGTCTTCTCCTCCAAATATGATACCCCCCGAATCAGGGCGGTATATGCCTGAAATGAGGTTCATCAGGGTTGTCTTTCCTGCGCCGTTTGGGCCTACCAGGCCCAGGATCTCGCCTTCGTTGAGCGAAAGGTCAACCCTGTTCACCGCGGTAAGACCGCCGAAAGATTTTGTCACTCCGTTGACCCTGAGCATTCCATGCACCCTGCTAACAAATAGCATGATATATGTTAGCATGTAACAATATAAGCATATCCTTCGGGGTGAATTGAAGCGATGAAGTATTCTTACCTGTACGTGGGGCTTCTCCTGGCCCTGGTGCTCTGTGCCGCATGTACACAGCAGCAGCCCCTATCCCAGGAGACCGTGAAGATAGGGGTGGTGGCGTCGATGACGGGGCCTGCAAGCACCACTGGAAAAGACATCTGGCAATCAGCCGTGCTTGCTGCCGATGAGATCAATGCCCGGGGCGGAGTCTTTGTCAAAGACCAAAACGCAAAGATTCCCATCACTCTCATCCAGGGAGATGACGAATCGACAAGGGAGGGGGGACAGAAGGCAGTCTCACGGCTGATCACACAGGACAAGGTGGATGTCCTGGTTGGCGGCTTCTCGAGCGCGGTGGTTTCAGCTCACCAGTCGATAGTGGCCGAGCATGGCGTTCCCTATATCATCACCGGGGCTTCCACTCCCACCATCACGCAGAGGACCGATATCGATACAGGGACGATGTTCCACTACTGCCCGACTACCGACGATTACGGGGAACAGACGACACTCTTTGTCGATGAAGTCATCAGGGATGCAATAAATGCGCACTTTGGATACTCTGACACCCGGCCCCTCCGCCTGGCCCTGCTTGTCCAGGACAGCCCGTACGGGAAAGGCGTCCAGAAGGCAGTGAAAGATACCATCGCGAAGAGGAATCTCAATATCGTGATTGTTGCGGAAGAGACGTTCAAGATGGGGGAGACGGACTTCCGGACCGCGCTCACTTCCATAAAGGCCGCACAGCCGGACGTGGTCTATCCTGCCGCATTCTTAAACGAGCAGATCCCGATGGTGACCCAGGCGAGGAGGGATGTCGGGCTGAACACCATCTTCCTTGCCGTCGAGTGCAATGACGATCCCGATTACTACGAGGGCCTCGGGAGATACGGGGAATACTCCATCATCGAGACACGTTTCAGCCCCTATGCAATACCGAGGGGAGACATCGCGGATGACATGGCAGCGTTCAGGGTAAACTTCCAGAAGAGGTGGGGGTCATACCCCGGCATGATGGGAGCGTCGACCTACGAGGGAATCTACATCGCGGCCCGCGCGGTTGAGGAGGCGGGGACCAGGCAGAAGGAAAAAGTCACTGCCGCACTCGATGCACTGTCGATGCCGCAGATGATCGAGGCGATGAAGGGCGGGGTGATCACCTTCACCGATGATTTCCGTGAGGCAAAGTTCGATCTCTACATGGAGCAGCTCATGTGGAACGAGACCAGCCAGGAACTCCGGCCCGTGATCGTATGGCCTGACCACATGAAAGAGGCTGATTTCGTCCTGCCCGGGTGGTACGTCCCGGGACCGGCCACGCCGTGATCTCTCCCTCTCCCATCTCCTGTTTTTTTAGCCGCCCGTCCGACCAGGACCCTGATCCCGGGCGTTGCCGAACCTGTATACCCCTTTCGGAACCCGGATCTCGAAGCGTGCGCCTTCTCCCGGGACTCCGGTTTCTGATATTGTGATACCCGTCACTGACAGTATTCCCCTCGTCAGGAACAGCCCAAGGCCGCGGTTCCTTCCAAACCCCTGCTCGAAGATCAGGTTTTTCTGGTGAGAGGGAATTCCCACGCCGTCGTCCTCGTACACAAGGACGCCTGAACCCTCCTCTTCGTGGAATGTGAGCCGGATCCTGGTCACCTTCTCTCCATGATTGAGTGAATTGTCTATCAGGTTGAATATCACTCTCCCGAGGAGCGGATCGGAATATATCTCGAGATCCCCGGTATCGATGTCCACATCGACCTCACCCAGAGGCATCTTCCTTCCAATGCCGGTGGCGAGATCACGGATGTTGAACCACGCCGGCCTCGCATGGTCCCCGCCCAACTCGTACTCGCGGGTGAATGCCAGCTGCTCTTCTATTGCAGCAGACGCGGAACTGATGCGGTCAATAAATGGAACTGCCGGAGAGTCGGAAGGCAGTGAATCGCGGGAGAGGTCTGCAAAACCCCTTATCACTGTTATCTGGTTCAAAATATCGTGGCGCGTGATCTTCGAGAGCAGTTTCAGCTTCTCGTTTGCTATCCTCGCACTCTCCCTTGCAGCACGCTCCGCTTTGATATGTTCTTCCAGCGCATCGAGGGTATGGTCAATCCCCGCGGAGAGGCTTGAGATCTCATCGTCACCGGAGAGACGGGTTCGGGCTGAAAAATCCTGCGTGTCTGCGATCTCCTTCATCTTCGCCTCAAGGAGGGAGAGCCTCGAGAGGAAACTCCGGTCTATTATATAAATGACGGCAAGGACGCTGGTGCACCCGATAGCGGCGATGAGGGAAAGGGAGAGGAGCAGGCTCTCCATCGCAATCCGGTGGGTAACCCTCGGGCTTTCGACCCGGAATACGGCTGCGGGCATCCCGTAAATATCCTCAAAGAGGGTAATGGCGGTGATGGTGTTTCCATCCGGCGAAATACTCACAAGGGAGGATCTCTCCTGCCTCCCTACGCTTTCCTGGACAATATCCCATGCAGTCTCTCCATCCGCTGCACACAGGACCGAGAGGTTTGTGGAAGTCAGGCGTGCTATCCTTGCGACCTCCGTGTCACCAAGGTACCGCCCGATACAGAGATAGCCTGCAACGGGCCCGGTCGAATCGCTCCTCAATATTGGATCAAGAGAGATGAGGAGGAGCCCCTCAGGGAGGCTGATGATCCCGCTGATTCTTGCATCTTCACCTCCTTTGTTCCTGTGAATTTCATCAAGAATCTCTTTTGCAGGGTTGACCGCGAGTGCCTGCGGAATTTCAATCTCCCGGAATCCGAGATAATCATATCCTTTCCCGTAAAAAAGAGTCCCATTGAGGTCATAATACAGCATGAGGTTGAGTTGCAGGCTTGTAAACGTCTTATCCATCAGGTTATTCTCGATATATTTTCCATCCCGGTCCTGCGCAAAAAAGTACGTATCATCCCACTGGCTCCAATCTAAGGCCGTTCCTTCAAGTGAGACCAGATCGTTCTCCACAATCCGGACTGTCCGAAGCACGCCCTCTGATGCCTCTCTTGACTCGATCTGCGCGATGGCAGGGATCATCACGAGCTGCATGCCCGCAAAGATTGCCGTACCAATGGCGAGTACGAGGATGAGAATCGCGAAAATCACGTTCCTGCGTATGTGCATGCGTCTGTTCAACCTGCCCTGGTCCTCTGTCGTTCAATGAATGCAGTACCAATCTGTCCTGCAGTTGGACACGCCAAATGGCAGGGAGCAGGCTCTATATGAGGCACGTCTCAAATGTCATTCTCACATGGCATCAAAATTACTATCACTGCCCATTTGAAAGAGAGTTATATCATGCGAACTCACATCGGACCCCAGATAGTTCTTTTCACGTTCACAGTCCTCATTGTGGCCGCAGCAGGGTGCACGGTCCCCTCTCCCTCCACCACCACTCCTCCCGGCACCAATGCTGCGACCGGAGCCCATCAGACCGGCGACGCGGCGTTCCTCTCCCTCTACGGTACCGCGCAATCTGATATCGCGGGTGCGCTTGAACGGATGAACCGTCATTTCCCGGTTGGCGCCGCGACCAGGAATGCCCCTTACCTCGCGGGTGAGCTGCGATCCTCTGCGCTTGATCTGAAGGCAACTGCCGACGCATACCACACTTCCATGATCAAGATCGGGTCTTTCCAGGAGAAAGAGAAGGAGTATGCGAGAAATGAATACCTGAAATACCTCTCCTCGATACGGAAGGTCGCGGGAAACACGGCCGATGCCGCGGGAGCTGAAATGGACCTCCAGTTCGGCCTTGCACAGAATTATGCCGAGGCTGCCCGGAATGCCCTGAAAGATGCCGAAGAGACAGGAGGGACCGGTCACAGGGACCTCCTGAGGGCGACCGGAATATCCCTTGATGACTACATCCAGAAGATGCGGGAGAAGAGGGTGTGAAGAGTGGTCCACCGGTGCAGTTGTCATGGCACAGGGTGAGTGAGCGCCGATGATCCCTCCACCGCGGATCCAGGCGGGTGAGCGATCCCAAGAAGAGCGCGGGAGGGGTGCTTCGAGACTGGGCACAGGGGCCATCTTCGCCCTGTTCCTTGTCCTCGCAGGTGTCCTGTCCGGATGCCTCACGCAGTCTCAGGGCCCCCGAACGGAAGAATCAGGAGGGAACTCCCCGCCGGTCACCCCCATCCCTTGCGGTGAGGATACGCTTGCCATCTCGGGGGTTACATGGGAACTCGTTGCCTACGACAGCGGGAGGCTCGCACAGGAGAGCATCATCCCTGGCAGCATCGTCACTGCCCGATTCGAGCGCGAGGGCATCGTGCATGGAAGTTCCGGCTGTAACCAGTACTGGGCGCCATACGAGGCTTCATCCGCCCGCCTCTCGATTGATGCCCCGCAAAGGACGAATGCCATCTGCAATGCCCCGCCAGGAGTGCATTCCCAGGAATCGATGTACCTTGTCGATCTCGTGAAAGCGAGCACCTACAGGGTCGAGGGGGACTTTCTGTCCCTCTCCGACGCGAAAGGGAGGGCAGTCCTCCTCTTCAGGAAGGAGACCGTCCCGGAAGATGCCGCGTACATCTCGCGGGATACCTGGTACCTGAGGGCATCAAGGGACGATCGGGGGTCGATCGTCACGCTCCCAAACGGGGTTCTTGTGACCGCAAGGTTCCTTCATGGGAGAGTCTATGGTTTTTCGGGCTGCAACTGCTATGTTGCGCCGGCCCATGTCAGCGGCGCCGCTACCCGGATAGAAACCACCCTCGTGACCGATACGTGGTGCCGGAACGAGACCGTGATGGGACACGAACGCCTCTTCTTTGGTCGAATGAAAGAGGTGGAGGCGTATGTGCCTGGCGATGATTCGCTCATCCTTGTGAACGGGAGGGGTGAGACACTCCTCGAGTTTTCTACACGCTCCTGAACCAGGGGAACCAGGGGATACTCCCCCCTCTGCTGGCCCAGGGAAGGTCTCTTGTCCCCACGGTCTCACTATGTGGATTTCCCCCGCATTGCCTGCAAGAGTCCTGTATGAACCGTGACTAATTCCGATCGAGAGACTCCAAGGGATATTACGACCGGGAATCTTCCCATCTTATGCCTTGTACATCGCGCGGGGAACGATGAAATGCTGCCTCTTCACTTTTGAGCACGAGTGAACATTCCTGCCATGAGGATTCATCTGAATGGGATCGAAACTTCTCCCTGATCCCTGTTGAGAATATGAGAAGGCATGAGTGACACAGATGCTGCAGAAGACGGATGCGCCGACCGGGACTCGAACCCGGGTTTAGGCGTTGGCAACGCCTAGTGATAACCACTACACTATCGGCGCAATTTTTGCTCTACACAATATGAGGTAATCGCTAATAAGGGTATCGAATTCCCGGTAAAACAGGCATATGCTGCCTCTCCCCACGCAGGATCGGCAAATTACAGTGGCATCTCTCCTTCGATGGAATACCATCCGGGCGGGTTTGAGATGGTCTCTGTTCCATCTGATGGGACCCCCACGTTCGGGGCAACGATGAATGCAATGCGAGGCGACCTCCCGAAGTACAATTTTCACCCCGATTCCAACATCTTAATTAAAAAAGACAGGGTAGATCTATAGCAATGATCCCCCTCCTGGTGGATTTTTCCAAAAAGACCGTGGTGATCTTCGGAGGTGGTGAGGTAGGGGCCCGGAAAGCTGCATACTTTGCTCCCGAAGCGAAGGTGCGTGTCTACAGCAGATCGTTCTCCCCTGCATTCTCAGGGTTGGATGTCGATCAGGAGCACGTTGACCTTCATGGCGCCGGAGACGAGCGCCTCCGCTCACTCCTTGAGGGAGCGTTTCTCGCGGTTGCGGCAACCCCTGATCGCGAGCTGAACAACCGTATCGGTGAGCTGTGCCAGGAAAGGGGAATCCTCTTCAATAATGCCGACGGAATTTCCGGTGACCTCCTGATCCCCTCTGTCGTGAAGGGGGAGCGGTTCCTGCTGGCGGTAAGCACCGGAGGATCGAGCCCGGCGATCTCTCGTTTCCTCCGCGAGTTCCTTGAGAAGTCTCTTCCGGACCTCGACCGGATGGTCGCCCTCCAGGAGAGGCTTCGGTCATACTTAAAAGAGTGCCAGCCTGACGTGGAAGCAAGAAAGGATGTGCTGTGGAAAGTACTTATGGACAGAGACGTGTGGGTTGCCCTTCACGGGGGCGAGACCTATGCCTGGTCCATTATTGCCCGGAGGTACCTGCAATGAACACGGCACCCTCCTGCCTCCTCACTCCTCTTGCCATCGCGGGTATCAGCCACCACACCGCAACGGTAGACGTACTCGAGCAGGCGAGGTACCCTGATGAGCAGGCATTCCTGGAAAAAGCCCGTGACCGGTTCCGGGGGGTGATGCTCCTCCAGACCTGCAACCGCGTGGAGATATTTGTCCATGGAGAAGCCGAGACGCTGGCCGCCTTTCTCCAGGAAGAAGGGCGGGGTGATTTTTCGATCCGCAGCGGGGTGGATGCCATGCGCCACCTCCTCGAGCTTGCCTGCGGGATCGATTCGATGATCGTGGGGGAGGACCAGATCCTCGGCCAGCTCAAGAAGGCCCTCCAGCAGTCGAAGGACGCGGGTTGCGCAAGCCCAGTGCTCGAGCTCTGCATCAACAAGGCGGTCCACGCAGGCATAGAGGCCAGGAGGCGGACGCAGATCAACAGGGGCGCCGTATCGATCGGATCTGCCGCAGTGCTGCTTGCAGAAGAGCAGCTCGGCTCGCTCCAGGGAAAGCACATCCTCGTGATCGGGTCAGGGGAGATGGGCATGCTGGTTGCACAGGCACTTGCCGCAAAGGACCTCACTGCAATCTATGTCGCAAACAGGACCTATTCCCGGGCCGAGATCCTTGCAAAGAAGATAGGGGGCAGGGCGGTGAGGCTCGACGACCTCCCCCGCTACATGGTCCAGTCGGACGTGGTCATCTCCTGCACCTCTGCACCGCACCCGGTCATCCACTGCAATACCCTCCGAGACGTGATGAAGGCCCGCTGCTGGCCTCACGACAACACACCGAGGCCCCTCATCCTGATCGACATCGCGCAACCAAGGGACGTAGAGGAGGGTGCGGATGCGATCGCGGGGATCACCCTCTTCTCAATTGACAACCTCCGAAGGATCAACGAGATGACCATGCATGCCAGGAGGACGGAGGCCGAGAGGGCGAGGGCATTTCTGGATGGCGAACTGCTCCATTTTGTGAGGCTCCTCAACAGCAGGGCGGCTGACGATACCCTGGCCATCCTGCATACCTGGGCAGAGGCAATTCGCCTCAGGGAGCGGGACAGGGCGCTTGCAAGGCTCGGGGGAGGAGACATTCGGGCAAGGGAGATCATCGATGATCTCTCGAGGGTGCTCGTCAAGAAGATCCTCTCGGACGTGACAGTCTCAATCCGCCACTGCGCAGAGATGGGCGAACTCGAGTCAGCCGAATCGCTGGTATCCGCCATCACGAGAGGTGAGAATCTGTGTTTCCGCAACGAAGAATGAGAAGACTCAGGAAAAGAATCATACAGCCCCTCCTCCGGGACCAGGCGCTGCAGAAGACAGACCTCGTTGCCCCGCTGTTCATCGACGAGACTGCGTCATCGAGGAGGGCAATTCCCTCCATGCCTGGACAGTTCCGTTACCCCCCACGCGAGGCAGAGTCAGTCGCGAGGGATCTCTGGGACGCAGGGATCAGGGCCGTTTTGCTCTTTGGAGTACCGAAGGAGAAGGATGCACAGGCATCCAGTGCGTACGATCCGGACGGCGTGGTTCAGCGTGCGGTCAGGTCGATAAAAAATTCGGTCCCGGAGATGGTGGTGATCACGGACGTCTGTGCCTGCGAGTATACAGACCATGGACACTGCGGCATCGTGGGCGACACCCGTTGTGGAATCGATCTCCTGAATGACCCCTCGCTCGACGTCATGGACCGCATCGCGTTGAGCCATGCAGGGAGCGGGGCGGATGTGGTCGCACCATCCTGCATGCTCGACGGGGTGGTCCAGTCCATACGTCACGCCCTTGACAGGGAGGGGTTTGAAGATGTCCTGATAATGTCATATTCGACCAAGTTTGCGAGCGCGCTCTACGGGCCATTCAGGGAAGCGGCGGACTCGGGCTTCCAGTTCGCGGACCGGACCACCTACCAGGTCCATCCCGGAAACACCCGGGAAGCAGTCATGGAGTCGATGCTCGACCTGGACGAGGGGGCGGATATCCTTATGGTGAAACCTGCAGGGTTCTACCTTGACATCCTGGCAGAGATACGCACACTCGGCATTCCGGTCGCAGCATACCAGGTGAGCGGGGAGTATGCAATGATAAAAGCCGCCGCAGAGAAGGGATGGATAAAAGAGAAGGAGGTGGTGATAGAGAGCCTCACCTGCATCAAGCGTGCCGGGGCGGATCTTCTCATCACATACTTTGCACGGGACGTTGCGGGATGGCTTGATGAAGAGCAGTGAATTTTTCCAGGAGGCAAAGGCTCTGATGCCGGGAGGAGTAAGCAGCCCTGTCCGCGCGATCAGGCCCTACCCTTTCTACACACGCGAGGCTTCCGGATCGAGGATCACGACCGTGGACGCGGAGGAGCTGATTGACTGCTGCATGGGATACGGCCCACTGCTGCTCGGACATTCTCACCCGGCAATCCGGGCCGCCATAGAGGAACAGCTGAAAAAAGGGTGGCTTTTCGGGACTCCCACTCCCCTTGAGCCCGAGTACGCCTCCATTCTTGTCAGGGACCACCCCGGCCTCGACATGATACGGTTCGTCTCGAGCGGCTCCGAGGCCACGATGGCCGCGATCCGGCTGGCCCGGGGATTCTCCGGGAAGAACGAGATCGTAAAGGTAGAGGGAGGGTTCCACGGCGCCCATGATGGCGTGCTGGTTCAGGCCGGGTCCGGGGCCACGACGCTCGGCATCCCGGACTCGGCCGGTGTGCTCCCCGAAGTCGCCGCACGCACACGGCAGGTCCCCTACAACGACCTGGACGCGCTCGAAGACCTCCTCACCCGGAGCAGGGACATCGCCGCATTCATCCTCGAGCCGGTGATGGGAAACATTGGCCCTATCCTGCCGGAGAAGGGATACCTTGCCGGGGTCCGCGAGATCACGAGGGCCCACGATGTCCTCCTCATCTTTGACGAAGTGATCACCGGGTACAGGGTGGGGATCGGGGGCGCACAGGTCCGTTTTGGCGTCAGGCCTGACATCACGACCCTCGGGAAGGTCATCGGCGGGGGTCTTCCCATAGGCGCATTCGGGGGGAGGAGGGAGATCATGGAGATGGTCGCGCCCGCCGGACCGGTCTACAACGCAGGGACCTTCTCTGGTAACCCGCTCTCGCTTGCTGCAGGCAAGGCAACGATCGAATGGCTCCATGCAAACCAGGGGATCTACCGGACGCTCGAAGAGAAGACGGGAGTGATCGCCGAGGCCGTAGCCCCAACATGCTGCGGCACCATGGTCACTCTTGGGTCGATGTTCAAGTTCTTCTTCCGAAAAACCCCGCCGAGAGACTACGTCGAGGCAAAGGAGTGCGATACCGCCGCATTCCGGGATTTCTGGGAGAAGATGCTCGGCCAGGGGATATTCCTGCCGCCGTCACAGTTCGAGACCAACTTCCTCTCCGCGGCGCACAGCGACCGTGAGATCGACGCCATCTGCACGGCGTACAGGGCATGCCTCTCAAAATAGGGACCAGGGGGAGTGCGCTTGCACTTGCCCAGGCAGACAGGGTCATCTCTCTCCTGGAAGATGCGGGAGTCGAATCAAAGAGAGTGATCATCACCACCCACGGCGACACCGTGACGGGAGTCCCGCTGCACGAGATCGGGGGGCAGGGGGTCTTTGTCCGTGCACTTGACGACGCGATCCTCGAGGGGAGGATCGATGCAGCGGTGCACAGCATGAAGGATATCCCCGCGAAGAGGCCTCGGGGGCTCGTGACATGCGCGGTTCTCCCGCGGGACTCTCCCGCCGATTTCCTTGTGCACGCACAACAGTTCCAGAAGATCAGGAGTATAGGGACATCGAGTACAAGGAGGAAGGCCCAGCTCCTCATGCACCACCCTGACTGGAGAATTGAGCCGCTCCGCGGGAACGTGGACACCCGCCTCAGGAAACTCCGGGAAGGAGCATACGATGGTGTTGTGCTGGCCGAGGCAGGTCTCCAGAGGCTTGGGCTCTGCGTCAAGGGAACGCGGCTTGCTCCAGAGATGTACATACCATCCCCGAACCAGGGAACGATTGCCGTCGTTGGCCGGGAGGGAGACGATGCTGCGCTGCTCGCGCACTTGCTGGACCACCCGGAAACCCGGAGGGACGTGACGTTCGAGCGGGTGGTGATGGAAGAGGTGGGAGGCGGGTGTTTCACCCCGCAGGGGGTGTATTGCAGGGCAGGGCATATCAGGGCAGAGATACTCTCGCTCGACGGGTGCAGGAGAGTGAGGAGGGAGGGATACCTCTCGTCGGCAGACGATGCCCGCGAGTTCGGGCAACTGCTCAGGAGAGATGCGTCTGGCCTGATACAGGAGGCATACATGAGACTGGGGCTGAAAGAATGACGGGAAAGGTATACCTTGTGGGTTCAGGCCCGGGGGGACTTGGGCTCCTCACCCTCCGGGCACGCGAAGTCATAGACCAGGCGGACGTAATCCTCTACGACCAGCTCCCCGGAGAAGAGGTCCTGGCAACCCTCCCGGAGAGGGCCGAGAAGATCGACTGCGGGAAGTTTGGAGGGAAGCACACCCTCGAGCAGGACGATATCGAGGCCCTGATGGTCGCTAAGGCAAGAGAAGGGAAGAAGGTCGTGCGGTTGAAGGGCGGCGACCCCTTCCTGTTCGGGAGGGGCGGCGAGGAGCTCGAGGTGATGAGAGAGCACGGGATCCCGGTCGAGCTCGTCTCAGGGGTCACGAGCGCCCTCGCGGTCCCTGGCGCGGTGGGAATCCCGCTCACCCACCGGAAATATGCCTCGCAGGTGACCATCCTCACCGGCCACGAGGAGCCGGGGAAGGCTGAGTCCGGCCTCGACTGGGAGAACCTCGCGGGGAACCCGGGCACGCTTGTCATCCTGATGGGGGTGAAGAACATCCCCGATATCACACGGAGCCTCGTCGATCATGGCAAGAACCCCGATACGCCTGTTGCCATCATCGAGCGGGGCCTTCGCCCCGACCAGCGGGTGACCGTCGGCACGCTCCGGACGATCGCGGACATTGCGAAGTCGCGGAATGTACGGCCCCCGGCGATCATCGTCATTGGGGACGTGGTCCGGCTCTACAGGGAAGACGATCCAGGGCTCGTCCCGCTGTGAGAGGACCTATTTTTTTTGCTTCCTCGCTGTTGTATCCAGGGAGATTGAGTCGAGTGTGTTATCTCGCACACCTATTCAGTTACTCCAAATGCCGCCGTTTCTTCCCATAAGTCGTGTCAAAACCGGTCAACGTGTACATGATGATCCATTGGTGACCGAAATGTCGCCGCGGATCGAGGGCGGTAGCCCCGCGGCATGTTCGCGGGCGGCGTGGGGAATCGCATTTGGGGGTGTGGGACCGGACGGCCCCCTTAAAATGTATCCGGTTCGTCAATCCTGTCCGTATCAGATAACGAAGAACCTTCCATTTTCTTTTGCAAAAGGAGTTCTGGCCATCCTCTGGTCCCATCCAAGGATAAAGGAAGGACAATATGGATCGGGGCAGGTGCCCAAAGGATTAACAGTGTGAAGGGGGGACGGTCCGTATCGATACAAAGTCATGAGAAATCATCCAGATGAATATTGCAATATATGGTGACCCACATGAATCTAAAATGGAGAATAATATCCTGCATCTGCCTGGTGATTGTGGTCTGTTTGCCGATGGTGTCGGCCGCGATACAGGTCCCGACCACAAAATATCCGTTCAACAGGCCATCATTGGACCTGTGAAAAACGGCACAGGTTGCCCAATATACGCTTAAAAATATAGAATTATATCATGAGCTGCCCGATATTCAGGTATACGATTCCCAAAGACTCATCCGGAAGCCGGACTTTTCCGCTGTCACTATTGACCCCGCAATGCCCGGGACTACGAAAAGCGTCTTTGAGGGGTGGAGAATCCCCAGGTCCATACCATATTCCGAAATATACATCGCGAGAGAACACGCAACCGCGATTGCACTGGCACGATTCCCCGGTATTGAACTCACGGAACCTATCAGGGCAACCCTGGAACGAATTGGTGCCCCTGCATTTCCGCTTGCAACAAACCCATGCTTGGGTAGTTGGAATTGCTGGCCTTGATCCAGAAGTTTGGGGCACATCTTATGGGGGAATTGTCTTCATTGATGCGCTCACAGGAGAGGTTTTATATACGTTTTTCCTCATGTAAATCCTTTTTTTTTTGGCACAATAGTCCTCGTTGACATCCACTCATGATGATCCTCCGGATTGGTGGTTTGTAAAAAATTATCGGTTCATTTGAATACCAAGTGGAGTGTCGGACTTGGAATCAATTCTCTTCCCATGTTCTGAGTACCCGGTATATGCACCACAAAAAATTCAAATAACTAAGTGTATACAAATTATTATGTCTACAAATTCAGTTTACAGCATCCGGATCGACTCCCGGGTCCGGAAGATGATTGACGAACTGGACGATCCCTCCTGGCAGGATGAGGTCCGTGCCTTCATCGAGCGCCTGGCCCGGGAGAAAAGGAAAGCCCAGCTCCTTGAAAGGGCGCGGAAACTGCACAAGGAGATGGAGGAGGGCTTGCCTGCCGCCGGGATCATCCGGGAGGACCGTGATGCACGATAGCGTGGTGCTGGATTCGAGTATCATCGCGGCCATCTTTTTCCCGGAAAAAATATCCATGAACGCAATCGAAGTCGCAGAAGGTAACGATTGCACCACCGTTGATCTTGCATATGCAGAGGTAGCGAATGTCGCCTGGAAACGGGCAAGCCAATCCGAAATCTCTATAGAAGATATAAAAACGGCGTTGACGGAGAGCCAGGCATTCATTCGGGAGACCTGCCGGGTTATCCCTGCACACGACCTTGTGGCTGAAGCGTTCGACATGGCGTGTTCCTCCCGGATCACAATCTACGATGCCCTTTTTCTTGCAGCGGCAGCCAGATGTGGTTTTCCTCTCGTGACCGCTGACTCGAGACTCTATTCCGCTGTCAGAAAGAATTTCTCAATCCGGTTGATCCGGTGAATCGGAAGGGCCGAAATACCCTTTCACACAGGAATGAGACTTCCGCCTCCCAATTTTTTCACACAATGTTGCATTATTGCCATCCAACACCTGCGAATATCCCTGGGTATCCTTATCGCAGGGGGCTGCAAGTCCGCTGTTACGTTCCAATCCGGCCTTCAATACCCTTCATTTTTAAAAAATACAAGCATTAATACTCCTCGAGGACGCATCAGGTAGGTGATTGTGAAATGAGCCTTCCCGGCGGACCCACGAAGGACGAGGTGATGGCAGTCTCGCTCTTCAAGCTCGGCCTTCGTCCCGGAGACCGGTTCATGGATATCGGCTGCGGGACGGGAAAGGTCTCGATCCATGCCGCACGGCAGGCTGGGAGCGTGTGCGCTATCGACATCAGGAGAGAAGCCATAGAGTATGCCCGAAACGAGGCAAAGCGTGCGGGCGTGGAGAACATCGAGTTTGTAGAAGGGAACGCGGTTGACCTCATCCCCGCGCTCCCCCGGCCCGACGCGGCATTCCTGGGCGGTTCACGCGACATGGGCCGCATCCTTCACCTGCTTGCCGGCATGGACGTCCGGTCCATCGTCATCAACGCGGTGAAGATCGAGACCATAAATACTGCCATCACCGTAATGCGGGACCTTGGGGTATTTCGCGAGGCAGTCCTGGTGCAGGTCTCGCACGCGAGCCCACTTGGTGCCGGCCACATGTGGAAACCGGCCCACCCGGTCGCCGTTATCGTCGGGGGTGCTGCAGGATGCTCGTAGGGCTCGGGCTCGGTCCTGGCGACCCTGAGCTCCTCACGCTGCGGGCCGTCCGCCTCATCAGGGAGGCTGACGCCGTCTTTGTCCCTGGCAGGCTGGCAAAGACCCTCGTTGCTCCCTACCGGGACGCAGAGGTGCTCGACTTCCCGATGACCGGGGATGAGGACAGGATCCGTTCCTGCATGGAGAAGAATGCGGACCGGATCGCAAGGGTGGCAGCAACGGGGACCGCCGTCCTTGCGCTCATCGGGGACCCAAACTTCTTCTCGACGTTCACCCGCCTCTCTGAGGTGATGGCGCAGCGCTATCCCGAAATCCCCTGCAGGACAGAGCCGGGAATCAGTGCAATCACCGCGTTTGCAGCTGCTGCGGGGATCGCACTCTCCGAGGGGTTTGTCGTCACAGACCGGGGGGAGCCGCGCTGCCGGATACTCCTCAAGGTCAAAAGACCCAAAGAGACCGCCGAAAGACTCCGGAAAGAGGGTTTTGGGAAGTTCGTCCTCGTCGAGCGGATGTACCTCCCGGACATGCGCATCTGCCGGGACGCGGAACTCCCCGAGACCTGCGACTACCTGAGCATCATGTATGCGGGGCGGTGAGATGCCAAAGGTCTCCTTCGTCGGCGCAGGACCGGGCGACCCCGATCTCATCACCGTCAAGGGCCTCCGGCTCCTGGAAGAGGCCGATGTCCTCGTCTATACCGGATCGCTCGTGAACCCGGGACTGGTGGCGAGATCTCATGCCGGGATCAAACTTGACAGCCACGGGATGAGACTTGAGGAGATCGTGGACGCCATGGTCCTGCACGCCCGAGCCGGCGCCCGCGTGGTGAGGCTCCACTCAGGCGACCCGGCGCTCTACGGGGCTATTGTAGAGCAGATGCAGGGACTCTCGCGGGAAGGGATCGATTACGAGGTGATTCCCGGCGTCTCCTCCCTCTTTGCCGCCGCCGCCGCTCTCCGGACGCAGCTCACCCTTGGCGGTGTCGCGGAGAGCGTGATCATCACCCGCCCGGCAGGTGCCACGCTCGAAGAGGACGAGATACCTGCGCTGTCCACCCACAAAGCCACCATGGTCTTCTTTCTTGGAAGCGCCCACCTGGAGGAGATCACCTCGCGGGTCGCATGCCCGAAGGAGACGCCTGCCGCGGTCGTGTACCACGCCAGCTGGCCTGACCAGAAGGTGGTGAGGGGGACCGTTTCAGACATCGCCGCGAAGGCAAGAGCAGCGGGCATCGAGAAGACGGCACTTCTTCTCATCGGCGGGGTACTCGACCCCGGCCATTCTGGTCACCACAGGTCGCAACTCTACTCATGAACAGGACAGTCATCGCCCTGGAACGGTTCGAGGACGCGGGCAGGAGGGTTGCCGGGTTCCTGCACGCCGAGCTTATCCGCTACTCGGACGATGCTTTTCCCCTCGCCTTCTCCCGGTCGGGCGCCATTGTCGCGGTGATGGCTTCAGGGATCGTCGTCAGGGCGATCGCCCCCCTTCTCAAAGACAAGTGGACCGACCCCGCGGTGGTTGTCGTGGACCCTGGCCTCTCCTTTGCGGTTCCCCTGGTTGGTGGGCACCACGGGGCCAATGACCTTGCAAGGGAACTCGCCGGCCTCGGGCTCACTCCGGTAATCACAACCGCCACGGAGCGTGCGGGAAAGGCTGCCGTGGAAGTGGTTGCCGCCAGGGAAGGGTGCCGTGTCCTGAACCGCGGTTCCACCGTTTTGGTCAATGCGGCACTCCTTGACGGGGAAGTCCCGGTGCATGTCGTGTCCGGCCCGGCCATGGTCATCGCGGGGCCCGGTGTCGCGCTCCTCGCAAGGGATGGCGAATATGCCGTCGGGATCGGCTGCCGGAGGGGCACTCCTGCAAAAGAGGTCGAAGATGCAGTAAAGAAGGCCCTTGAGGTATCCGGAATATCTGCCGAGGAAGTGAGCGTCTATGCCACCACCGCGAAGAAAGCCTGCGAGCCGGGAATAGTCGATGGCGTGAGGGCCCTTTGCGGGACTCTCATCTACCTTGACGACGAAGTACTTGCAAGGTTCCCTCCGCAGTCCCCCTCCCGTGCAGGGAAAGTGGGTCTCGCGGGAGTCGCGGAACCTGCGGCACTTGCGGCTTCAAAGAGAAAGGAGCTCGTGATGAGAAAGACTGTGTACGGAGAGGTGACGGTTGCCATCGCACGGTGAGGGGCGGGGCGTCCTCTACATCGTGGGTTCGGGCCCCGGTTCACCGGAACAGATGACCACAAGGGCGCTCCAGGCCATACGCGACGCGGAATACGTTCTCGGGAACGACTCCTACCTTGTGCCCCTGTCAGCCCTCCTCGAAGGGAAGAATGTGATCCGGAGCGGCATGGGAAAAGAAGTGGAGCGGGCAAGGGAGGCGGTCATACTGGCACGGGATCATGTGGTGGCCATGGTCAGCGGAGGAGACCCCGGCGTCTACGGGATGGCCAGCATCGTCCTCGAGGTCGCGGAACGCTCCGGCACGGATGCCAGGATCGAAGTGATCCCTGGCGTCACCGCGGCGACCGCCGCGGCATCAAGGCTCGGGTCTCCGCTCTCGGGGGACTTTGTTGTCGTCAGCCTGTCAGACCTCCTCACGCCCATCGACGTAATCGAGGAGCGGCTCGAGCATGCATTTGCCATGGGGATTCCCGTCGTGCTTTACAATCCCCGGAGCAGGGGCCGCCCCCACAACTTTGCCCGTGCAATGGAGATTGCCGCATCTCACAGGGACCCCTCGACACCCCTCGGACTGGTAAAGAATGCCTACAGGGATGGCGAGGAGATAGTCATTACGACGCTCGGGCAGGTCGCCACGATCGAAAACCTGGTGGATATGCACAGCTCAGTGATCGTGGGAGGAACAGAAAGCAGGATTTGGAAGGAGGGATCGCATGCCAGAGGGATCATCACCCCGCGGGGATACCACAGGAAATACCTATACTGACCTTGGGGCTACCACAAAGGAAGCCCACCGGATTTCTGAAACGAGCAGGAAACTTGCGAGAAAGACCATCGGGGACCGCGACTACGAGGACAGGGTGAGACAGCGCTGCTCCATCGCCGTCGGAGACTTCTCGATGGCTTCGCTCATCAGGTTCGTGGGGGATCCCATCCCTGCCGGCCTTTGCGCTCTGGAACACGAGGCCCCGATCATCACCGATATCCGCATGGTGCAGGTCGGGATCCAGAAGAAGGGACATAAAAGCGAGGTCATCTGCGCCCTCGACCATGCAGGTTTTGCGGCTGAAAAAGGAATCACCCGATCGAGGGCGGGCATCCTTGCCCTCGGTGAGAGGATCGACGGTGCGGTGGTGGTGATAGGAAACGCTCCATCAGCCCTCCTCTCGCTCTGCGACCTCATCAGGGAGGGGAAACACCCCTCCCTTGTGGTGGGCACACCTGTAGGGTTCGTGAATGCCGCCGAGTCAAAGGAACTGCTGAGAACCCTTCCTGTCCCCTCGATCTCAAACGTCGGGACCAGGGGAGGGACCCCCGTTGCCGTCGCGGCCATCAACGAGATCATCACCATCCATGCAGAAGAGCACCCGACCTGACCCCGAGGGAACGACCATCACCGACCCCGTGACCGGATTCACATACCCTGTGGAGTGGGTGAGCGCCTGCAAAGACCCTGAATCAAGAGCGCTCGCTTCCTCCGGTCTTGGGGTCCTCACGTCCGGCGGGCGCGTATTGAGGAGGGGATTTACCACCGGCACGACGGCTGCGGCGGCGTGCAGCGCGGCCATTCTCTCCCTTCGCGGGCCCGTGCGAGCGGTGCAGATCCGCCTTCCCTGTGGCCTCACTGTCCTTGTTCCTGCCGAGGGTGTGGGAGGACACGCCGAAGCTGACAAATTTGCCGGTGACTACCCAGGAGATGTCACTGCAGGAGTGAGGTTCACTGCGGATGCAAGACCTGCTGACGAGGGCATCATCCTCATTGCAGGGACCGGGATCGGCCGGTTCGCCAGGGACACTGCCCGGAACAGGGCAGGGGAGCCTGCGATAAGCAGGGCTGCCCTCCAGTGCATCATGGACGCCATTGACAGCGCGGCCAGGGAGATCGGCCTCTCTGCAGTTGAGGTCTCTCTCTCTGTCCCAAAAGGGGAGATCATTGCGGCACAGACGATGAACCCACGGCTTGGGATCCTCCCGGGAATATCGGTGCTCGGGACCACCGGACTTGTCGAGCCGTGGGACGACCACCTCACAGAATCGATGCTTGAGAGGGTGGAGAGGGCAGACCGCCTGGTGATCACCACAGGGAGGCTTGGCCTTCGTTACTCCCGGCTCCTCTTCCCCGAACACGAGGTCGTGCTCGCCGGGGCAAAGATCCGGGAAGCCGTGGAGCGTGCCAGGGGAGAGGTGATCCTCTGCGGCCTCCCGGGACTGGTCCTGAAATTCCTTGAACCAAAGATCCTCGAAGGGACAGGGTGCGCGACAGTAGAGGAACTCTCTGGAAGGCCCGGATTCGACCGGCTCCTTGGAGGTGTTTTCAAGAGAGCCAGGATTCAATATCCCGGTCTCCGGGTGGTTGTGCTCTCCCGCCAGGGAGATGTGCTGGGGGACAGCGGATGAAGATCGTTGGAGTCGGATGCGGCCCAGGAATGCTCACTGAAGAGGCGATTGCGGCAATTTCCCGCGCG
Source organism: Methanolinea sp. (assembly GCA_018263335.1). Lineage (GTDB taxonomy): Archaea > Halobacteriota > Methanomicrobia > Methanomicrobiales > Methanospirillaceae > Methanolinea_A. The sequence continues at coordinate 61,474 of JADFCY010000002.1, forward strand.
TCCCTGGTATACGGCTCCCCGAGGGCCATCGATCTCGCGAGGATGTACCTCTCCGGGGAATGCACCGTCAGGGAGATCGAGGACTACCGTGCCCTCCGGACACTCCCGGATGACGCAGTCGTCCTCTCCACAGGCGACCCCATGCTCGCGGGTCTCGGGTACCTTGAAGGAGAGGTGATTCCCGGCATCTCATCCCTTCAGGTCGCACTTGCCCGCCTCCATATCCCGATGGTCCACATATCAGTTGTGGCAGCCCATGGGCGGGACCATGACGCGGCAATCCGTGAGACGGTGGGAGAGATTGCCAGGGGAAAGGCAGTCTTCCTCCTTGCTGACCCCGGGTTCGAAGTGACGCGCCTCGCCCGGCACTTCCTGCCGCCTCCACCCGGACTTACCATCACCCTCTGCGAGCAGCTGGGATACCCCGACGAGCGGGTGATAACCGGGACACCCGATGACCCCCCTATGCCCTGCAGTGACCTCTTTGTCCTCCTTGTCAACCCGGGTATAGTGAGAAGAACCCGCTGAAGAGGCCCGTTGTTTCCTACAATGCGAGGGCTGCGAAAAGAAGTCACTCAATCCTTGACGACCTCCCCGGGCTTTGGTGACACTCTCGTCAAGAGGAATATATCCCATTACCTCATATCTCAATACAGGAAACTGTCCATACAGGAGATTTTCTATGGAGAAGAATGTCAAAAAGCAGATCAGCCTGATATGTTTCGCAGCCGGCTTTGTCCTGCTCCTCATCCAGGATCTCAAGGGTTTCTCAACTATCGACCTTGGTTTCTCTTGGCCCTGGGCGATCATGTTCTACTGCGGCCTGCTGCTGATGATAATCGGATATTACCTCCGGGGATAGCAAGGGCACAGGGGCCGCGAGGGGAGGGAAGGGTTCAAAGGAGGACTGCCAATTCACCTTCCCTTTTAAAAAAGCCCTCCTTTTCAAGAGTCGAAAGGATTGCCTCTGCCCTCTGCCGGTCGATTCCGAGCATCCACGGGAGGTCCGATTCCCTGACCGCGCCGTCCCTGACCAGGATGCCGAGGATCTTCCCCCTCACCATCCTGTCCGAGCCTTCAAAGGGGGCCTGTTTCCGGTAGTGGGCACTTCGGCGGTTGGGATTCGGGATCTGCTTTTTGAGCGCGCTTCCAAGGTCCATAAGTGCATAGTACCATTCCCGCGGATTCTCACGATCACAGGTTGCGGCAACGAAGGGCCGGATCTCGGGGTCCTTGACACCGCTCTGCCCCTCGAAGAAGAAATGGATAAAAACCCTCCTTATATTGGTCTCTACCACTATCGACGGCCTGTTGAATACGAATGCCAGGAGGGATGCCGCGGTGGCTTCTCCGATGCCAGGAAACGACATGAGCGTTCCCTCGTCATCCGGGAGGCATCCCGAGTATTCATCCCTCACAAGACGCGCGATCCGGTGCAGGAAAATTGCCCTCCTGTTATACCCAAGCCCCTGCCACTCCCCGAGCACCTCGGGAAACGGAGCCCCGGCGAGCGTTGAAAAGTCAGGGAAACGGGCAATGAAACGGGGGTAACGCTCAAGTACACGTTCAACCTGGGTCTGCTGGAGCATCACCTCCGAGACAAGGATGGAATACGCATCCTTCGTGTTTCTCCAGGGGAGATCTCTCCTGTGCACCCGGTAAAACCGGTATACATTCTCCCGGAACTCCATAACCTCATGAGAAGAGAGCACCTCTTCCTGTTCACCTGGTGACGCCCCGGCCATGCTCCTCCGCGAGCACCGCAACCCGTTCCACGTACTTCTCTATCCTGAATTTCCTCTCGAGTCCCGCCGCATTCATGTAGCGGACCTTCCCAAAGACAGGGCGCTCTCCCCAGGCACGGTCGTGCTTGCCGAAGCACCAGGCAATTCCAGCATAGCCGTTTGGATCCCTCCCATCAAGTTCGTACCGGTTGTTGAGGGCAAGGGCAATGGCATACCCCTGCTCGGGAGTTTCTGTCCACTCAAGGATCTTCTTTCCCCAGTACATCCGCATGTACCCATGCATCTTCCCGGTGACGAGGAGTTCCTGCTGTGCTGCGTTCCAGAACGGGTCATGCGTGCGGGCATCCTCGAACTCGGCCTCCGTGTAGACGTATTCCCGGGGATCACCTGCATGCTCCGAGAGTGTCTTTCTGGCCCACCCGGGCAACCCCTCGTACCGGTCGTAATGGGGATTGAAGTGCACAAAGTTCAACGAGAGCTCGCGCCTGATAATCAACTGCTCCAAAAACGCATCCGCACCCGGCTGGCGCGATTCGAGCACCCTCTGCGCGATATACGAAGGAGATATCTGCCCGAAATGGAGGTACGGGCTCAACCCTGAGGTGATGGGGCGTGCAGGGTCATTCTGCCCCGAGGGGTACTGGGATAGATCCCCTGCGATGAACTTTTCAAGACGCAGGAGTGCCTCGTGCTCTCCTCCCCTGTATACTGGCGATGGGCCCGGATTCTGCTCTTGCACACGTCTGACCAGTGTTTCTGCATCAATAAAGGGGATTCCCCCATGATCAAGCGAAGGGGAGGGGTATTGGACAGAATTGCTCCTGACCGGCTCGAGAAAACGCATTAACTGGCGATGGATCTTCTTTCGGATGGTGCCTGCCGACCACTCCTCCTTGCCGGAAGCCGCCTCGACGGGGACGACCGCATTGTCCTCCACCATCACAAGGGGACATTCCACCACCTCCGCCACGTCGCTCCTCCAGGTCCGGTGCAGGCCGAGATATCCCCTGTCGGTCACGATCATCGATGCATCTTCGGCTGCACCAGGGATACTCTCTCCAGGCGCTCCCCAGAAGATCGCAAGGGGGATATGCATCTTTTCGAGGGATCTTCCTGCTGATACCAGGCCTTCGGCCATGAACGTGTAGTGGCGGAGATTTGCCTCCGGATAAAAGGGATCGATGCAGAAGCAGGCAAAGACGGGTATTTTGAGGTTGTTTGCCTTCCGGATAGCATACTCCAGGGCAAGGTTTCCCACTGTCCGCGGCGAAGACTGCATCCAGTAGAGGACGTATCCTCCAGAACGCACAGGGAGCGCGTTGAGAGCGCGTATTCGCTCGCCGGGAATCATCCATCAGGACAATGGGATTCTCACCTACATGGAACCTTCCCTTTCGGCATCCTGCGGGTGCCTTCCAGTGGCTCACAATCAGGGCAAGAGATACCGGTGGCCCGGATGGGTGACTGGGGAGAAAAAATTATACCCTGAGGTATACGGGGGAGAAAAGCCCCAACCTCGAGTACTGAAACGTGATCGTGTTCTCTGTCGGCCTGAAGAGGAGGTCCGATCTCCAGGTATTCCCCTGAACAGGGGAGAAGGTGTTCTCGAACTTCCATTCCTGCTTCACAGGGATACTTCCTGTGTACGTGACCATCTTGAGGCTCGCAGATTCGTTCACGACTGCATTGCCCGAGACGCTGGTGCTGCTCGAGATCCATGGCCCGGCAAGTCCCTCCGCAGAGACTGCTGCCGGGACTGCTATCCCGATAAAAATGAGGCAGAGAACCAGGAATACGGGCGTATTACTTCTGTCTGGCATGATTGTCCTCCGTGTGGCGTGGCGGCGCACAGCGGAACATGTTCGCACTAGTATCAGACCACTTCACCTATATGCTTTCCCCTCAACCGATGAAAATTAGGTGAATTTTCATTCAGGTTCTGTAAAAAAGGCCGTCAAGATCTCTTTTTTTGAAGGTGACCATCGTCGGCCTGCCATGGGGACAGCTGAAGGGATGCTCAGTCCGGCGCAACTGCCATATCAGTGACCTGCACTGCTCCTGGGTCAGGGGAGTCCCTCCCTTTATTGCCCCCCTGCAGGCGATTACTTTGAGGATGCGGTCCTTCTCGGATGAATCCTGGCGCACGTCCCCGGAGAGGAGGGCAGCGATAACCTCCCTGACCCCTTCCTGCCCGACCTGCTTTCCCAGAACGACCGGTATCGCACGAACGGCATACGTCCCTCTCCCAAAGTCCTCAATTGAGAACCCGATCTCTTCAAGGATTGGGAAAAGCGCCGGGAGGATTGCAGCCTCGCGAGGGGAAAGGTGCAATGGGACGGGGACGATCAGCTCCTGGCACTCGGGCTCTCTCTCCCCCGCTTTCAGGACCTGTTCGTACAGGATCCGCTCGTGCGCTGCGTGCTGATCGATCAGGATGAGGTCTTCGCCACCCCTTGGACAGGCGAGGATATAGGTATTGTCAAGCGTCCCGAGGACTTCGAGATCAGGGACAGGTGTCTCTCCTGCTTTCCCCGCGGAGAGGCCAAGCTCGGTCTGGCGGAGGCGCCGATCGGTATCTGCGCGGATTGCCCTCCCCGGTTCTGCAACCGTGGCCGTGGCTGGTTCACCGATATGATAGGCGGGTGAACCAACGGCGGGGGAGATCGTTGCCTGTGTTGAGGCCCTGCCGGGTTCCAGGGCATCGAACGTGAGGTCCATGTCACGGAGTGCGTTCTCCACGGCCAGGGATATCTCCCTCTTCACCTCCCCTTCCCTGCTCAGGCGGACCTCCCTCTTGGTGGGATGGACGTTCACGTCGACAAGTTGCGGGTCGATCCTGATGTCGAGGATTGCCACAGGGAACCTGTCTCCCGGGAGGAGGGTGCCGTATCCCTCCTTTACCGCGAGTGAGAGTGCCCTTGACTGCACCGGCCGCCCGTTGATGCTGAGAAAGACCTGGTAGGGGTTCTGCCTTGAGAGCGAGGGTTGCGAGATCACTCCGTGCACCCTGATGAGTGACCCCTCGAAGTCAAGCGGGATCAGGGCGCTTCCCACCCCGGTTCCGAAGAGGTGGAGGGCTGCGTCCTGGACAGAACCGCCAGGCCCTGACATCAGCACCTTCCGGTTATGGAGGACGCGGAACGCGACATCCGGGCGGGAGAGGATGATCCGCTCCAATATACCCGTGATATAGGCCATCTCTGCCGGGAGCGAGCGCAGGAATTTTCTCCGTGCGGGGGTATTGAAGAAGATCTCCTCCACCTCGACCGTCGTCCCCTCAGGAGACCCGCATTCAACCCTCTCGATCACCTCACCTCCCTCGTTTACAATCCGGATACCAAAGAGCGAGCTGCCCGCCTTTCTGGTGGTGAGGGTGAGCCTCGAGACTGCAGCGATGCTCGCGAGTGCCTCGCCGCGGAACCCGAGCGACTGGACCCGCGAGAGGTCAAAAAGAGTTCGGATCTTACTCGTGGCATGCCGGACACAGGCGAGATCTGCATCTTTTTGCGTCATTCCCGAACCATTGTCAGTGACCCTGATCCCGGTGATGGTCCCCTTGCGCGAGGTGATCTCCACTTCGACGCGTGTCGCTCCCGCGTCGAGTGCGTTCTCTACAAGCTCCTTTACTACCGACGCAGGTCGCTCGACCACCTCCCCCGCGGCGATCCGGGCCACGGTCTGCTGGTCAAGTAACTGGATCTCTCCTGGTTCTCTCCCGGTCTCCATCCCTCACCGCCCCCCATCCCGAGCTCTCTTCTGGAGGTCATAGAGGAGGGAGAGGGCCGAGAGCGGGGTCATATCATCAAGGTTCAAGTTCTTCAGCATCTCGATGACGGGGTGGGTGGGCGCGTCCGCTGCCGGGATGTCCGGCAGGAGCATCTGGGTATACCGCTTCACTCTTGCACCTGTTGAAGGGTGTTTGGCTTCAGACATCTCTTCGAGGATCTCCCGGGCCCTGTCAGTCACCCTGCGTGGAACCCCGGCAAGCGTCGCGACGTGGATCCCGTAGCTCTTGTCAGTCGCGCCGGGGATGATCTTGCGGAGGAAGACGACCTCCTTTCCGGTGTCCTTTGCTGCGAAGTGGAAGTTCTTCGCGCGTGAGAACTCCCCCTCGAAGGTGACGAGTTCGTGGAAATGCGTGGCGAAGAGGGTCCGTGGCCCACGGGGCTTCCTGCCGTGCAGGAACTCCAAGACCGCTCTTGCGATGGCGAGTCCGTCAAGCGTGCTTGTCCCCCTCCCGATCTCATCGAGGATTACCAGGCTTCTCCCGGTCACGTTGTTGAGGATGTTTGCAAGCTCGATCATCTCGACGAGGAATGTGCTCTGCCCGCTCGCGAGGTCGTCGAAGGCCCCCACCCGCGTGAAGACCCGGTCCACCACGCCGATTCGGGCGTATGCGGCAGGGACGAAACTTCCGGCCTGCGCCATGATCGCCACGAGGGCCGCCGCCCTCATGTAGGTCGACTTCCCTGCCATGTTCGCTCCCGTAATGATGAGGATCTGGTCTCCCTCGCTTGAGAGTTCCAGGTCGTTTGGGACGAACTTCCCGGGCATCCCCACCTCGACGACTGGGTGGCGGCCTTCGCGCACAAGGAGATGAGTGGACTCGTCTATTACCGGCCTGCAGTAATGTCCCGCCTCCGCCGCTTCCGCAAGCGAGACCGCCACATCAAGGAGCGCAATTCCCCCGGCGATCTCCTGCATCACGGGAACCGCCTCGTTCAGCCGTTCAAGGAGACCTGAATAGACCTCCTGTTCAAGCGACAGCTGGCGCTCTTCCGCGGACGAGATGACCGCCTCCTTCTCCTTCAGCTCAGGGATGGTGAAGCGCTCACCGGTAGAGGTGGTCTGCTTGCGCTGGTAGTCGGGCGGGACGAGGGGGAGATTGGGACGGGTCACCTCGATGTAGTAGCCAAAGACCGAGTTATAGGCAACCTTGAGCGATTTGATCCCCGTCCTCTCCCGCTCTCGCTGCTGGAGTTCCAGGATCCAATCTCTCCCGGATGTCGAGATCCCCCGGAGCGCATCCAGTTCCGGCGAAAAACCATCGCGGATCACGCCGCCGTTCCGCACTGCCGCAGGGGGATCGTCCACGATCGCGGCTCTGATCGTCTCCCCAACCCAGGAGAGATCGGAGAGCATGCCACAGGCACCGCGGACAAATTCGGGGAGATCCGACCCCTGCCCACATCCCAGGATCGCTTTCAGTTGCGGGATGGCGGCAAGTGACCGCTCGAGGCTCTTTAAGTCCCTCGGGGTCGCGTTTCCAAAGGCTATTCTCCCTGCAATCCGGCCGAGATCTGCACAGCGACGGAGTGCACGCGAGGCTTCCATCCTGACCGCCGTATTCCTGACGAAGTATTCGACGGCGTCCAGCCTGGCATTGATGGCGCCGACATTGACCAGCGGCTCGCAGAGCCACTGCCTGAGAAGCCGGCCTCCCATCGGGGTGGCCGTCCGGTCGAGGACAGAGAGGAGTGTTCCCTCCTTCCCCCTGCCCCTGATGCCCTGCACAATCTCAAGGTTCCGCAGGGTTATCGCGTCCAGGAGGCAGGACCCGCCCGAATTCCGCACCGAGAGGGTACGGATCTGCGGGAGTTCCGACCGCTGTATCTCCTTTGCATAGAGGAGGGCAGCGCCGGCCGCCCGCTCTTCGGGTGAATTCCGTCCAAGGCCGAATCCTTCGAGGCTTGCGACTCCGAAATGCCTGCAGAGAGCGTCTCTTGCCTTCTCAGGCAAGAACGTCCCTGCTGCCGCGCGGCTCACCACAAGGCCGTTCTTTGCGAGGAACTCTGCCAGCTCCGGGGGAGCATCGTCTGGCAGCAGGCATTCGGCGGGGGCATTCCTCGCAATCTCCCCCAGTATCGCGGAATACCCGTGTTCAAGCGCGACGTTTTCCACCGAGAACTCGCCGGTGGTGATGTCAAGGAAGGCAAGTCCCGCCTCACCTTTCTTCGCATCGGGGGAGATGGCGAGGAGGTAATGGGCATCCGGAGAGGATAGAAGGGTCTCGTCCATCACCATGCCGGGAGTCACGACACGGACCACCTCCCTCTTCACAATCCCCTTCGCGGCCCGTGCATCTTCCACCTGGTCGCAGACCGCAACCTTGTAGCCTTTTGCGATCAGCCTCGCAATATACCCTTCAACCGCATGGCATGGCACTCCCGCGAGAGGGATCCGGTTCCCGCTGCGGTCCCTGGAACGGGAGGTAAGGACTATGTCAAGCTCCCTGGAGACGGTCTCGGCATCCTCGTTGAACGTCTCGTAAAAATCTCCGATATGAAAGAGAAGAATCGCATCAGGATATTTAGACTTGATCTCCTGGTACTGGGCCATTGCGGGGGGGAGCCGGCTCTCCGCCCCGGGTTCCCTGGGCCGCGAACCCTTTTCCATCACACATACTCTCGTGCACAGTGAGAGTTATGTGTAACGATCGCGGGCCTCCGGCTGCTGTGACATCCCCCTCGTGATGCCCCGGTGCGAATATTCAAATGTCCATTTTTCCATACTCTCCCGTGTGGGTCGTGTCTTCCCATGCCGCGCATTCTCCCTCTTTCGTGCGTTCCATCCAAATACAGGGAGTCCATAGGATGATGAGCAAAGATATGGAGTATTATTGGCCAGGGAGCGGTCCCGGTGACTGACCCGGATGCCGGGGAGATGGATTCATCGAATCCGACAAACCGGCTGATTCACGAGGTGTCACCCTACCTGCAGCAGCACGCGCATAACCCTGTTGACTGGTATCCATGGGGGGAGGAGGCGTTTCTCAGGGCGCGGGCCGAAGCGAAGCCGATCTTTCTCTCTATAGGGTACTCGACCTGCCACTGGTGCCACGTCATGGAGAAAGAGTCTTTCTCCAACCGGGAAGTCGCCAACCTCCTAAATGCACATTTTATTTGCATCAAGGTCGATCGCGAGGAGCGCCCGGATGTCGACCAGCTCTACATGGATGCCGCAATCGCCCTCGCGGGATCGGGCGGCTGGCCCCTCAATGTCGTTCTCACCCCGGATCTCCACCCGTTTTTTGCGGTCACCTATCTGCCGAAAGAGACCAGGATGGGAATGCCGGGACTGTTGGAGGTCCTCCCAAGACTCGCGGAGTTCTGGGAAGAGAAACGGGAAAAGGCGCGTGAGTCTGCCGGGCAACTCGCACGCGCCATCGCTGCCGATCGCAATGCGAGGCCCGGGGATCGACTGAGAAAGGACGCGGCTGACCGGGTGGTACAGGACCTCCTCCTCAAGCACGACAGCCTGAACGGCGGATTCGGTCCTGCGCCGAAATTCCCGATGCCGCACCTCCACCTCTTCCTCCTCCGTTACTGGAGGTGGACCGGCAGCAAAAGAGCCCTCGGCATGACCGAAAAGACCCTCCTCTCCATGGCAAGGGGAGGCATATACGACCACCTCGGAGGGGGATTTCACCGGTACTCGACCGATGCGCGGTGGCTGGTCCCGCACTTCGAGAAGATGCTCTATGACCAGGCCCTGGCCGCGATGGCCTTCACTGAGGCATGGCTCGCGACGGGGAACCAGGAGTATTGGGAGGTCGCATCCGGCTGCCTGGACTATGCCTGCTCCAGGCTCAAGGCCCCCGGAGGAGGGTTCTTTTCGGCAGAGGACGCCGACAGCGAGGGCGTGGAAGGGAAGTACTACCTCTGGACCCGTGACGAGATCGCGTCCCTCCTGGACCCCGAAGACGCGCGGGTCGCATTTCTTGTCTTCCCTGTGAGCCGGACCGGAAATTACCCTGACCCGCATACCGGCCGGTACACTGGGGAGAACGTCCTTCACCGCACCCATTCCGAACACGAGGCGGCAAGGATCCTCTCTCTTTCTCCAGGGGAGGTCAGAGCGCGGATAGAGAGGATCAAGACCACCCTGCTTGGGGCCCGCGAGATGCGAACGCGGCCTTTTTGCGACGAGAAGATCCTTGCCGACTGGAACGGGCTCGCGATTGCTGCGCTTGCAATCGGCGGGAGAGCGTCTGGCAGGTGGGTTTACCTCGATGCAGCCGAAAAGGCCGCTTCGTTTGTCCTCTCGCGGATGCGCATGGACGATGGAGGCCTCTACCACCGGTTCAGGGATGGCTCTGCGGGAATTCCCGGTCTCTCAGCCGACTATGCGGCAATGGTCTGGGGACTCCTCGAACTCTCTGTGGCGACCAGGGATCCACGGCACCTTGAATCGGCCCTTCTTCTCGAGGATTACCACGATTCCCACTTCTGGGACAATAGGTCTGGCGGATACTTCACTTCCCCCGTGAGCGCGACAGACCTCTTCGCAAGGAAAAAGGAGTTCGCTGACGGGGCCATCCCTTCCCCGAACTCTGTCTCGTTCTGCAACCTCGTGCGACTGGGGCTCCTCACAGGGGAGGAACGTTACAGCCGGCGTGCCGAAGCCCTCTCACGTCTCTACTCGCCGCTGGTTGAGAATGGTCCCGCATCATGCGGCCTGTTCATGGCAGGGTTCACCCTCTCCCGAGGCCCGGCAACCCGCGTGGTGGTGACAGGAAAGGGCACCGATCCCGCCTTCCTGGCGATGAATGAGTTCCTTGACCACCATTACCTCCCCTTCACAATCCCCGTTTCACTGGAACACGGGAAGGATGAAGAGCTCTTCTTCCGGCTCGCCCCTTCGCTTGCCCCGCATCGTTTCGCGGGAGAGGCAGCAGTCGCCCATGTCTGCACAAGGAGTTCATGCGCACCACCTGCGTTCTCTGTGGAGGACCTCTCGGCAAGGCTCGGATGAGGCGTCCTGAGATATCAGAAGCGCATTCTCACAAAAAAAGGTGAGTGATCAGAGGTTCTTCAGGGCCACCATGTCCATTACCCCTGTCAGTTTCCAGACGAGGGATCTCTCCTCCCTGGCAATAGCCTCTGGGGGGTCCTGGGGGGAATGCCCGAGCGCTGCGAGGATGTTCGTGGAGAGGTGCCGTTCCTTGATCAGGTCGACGAACTCCTGGCGGATCAGCTTCTTCTCGATCGAGTCGGTCACCTCCTCGAGGTACCCCTGCATGCTGACGAAAGTGTAACTGGAGAGGTCGCGGGTGTACTTCTCCACCTCCACCGCGACGTACGGGCTTTTCCTGAAGTATTCGAGCTTCTTTCCATACTTTGTGGAGAGGAAATAGAGGAACTTGCCGTCAAAGACGTAGAGGAAGGGTGCAATATAAGGATACTTCTCCCCCTGGAAGGCTATCCGGCAGATATAGCCCTTTTCTATCAGGGAGTCATACTCCTTCTTATCCATCCGGGGGATCTTCACTATCTCCATAACTACCGCATTCAGCATTACGATCCCTCTCTCTTATATTTTGTGTATTCATGCGTCTGCGAATATTGGCAAGGGGATACCTGGATTCCACAATGCGGGAGCTATGGGTGGATGGTATGCCAACTGGCTTACTTTAGGGGCCGGAAGGATGATGGGATGGCCGCTCAAAAGAAAATTCCCGCGGAATTTTTTTTAAATTTCATGCCGGGACACCTCCGGGTGACTTGCGATATTCCAATCCGCTTGTTTCGCATGATTCCAAACAATACTTCCATAAGGCACAAAAGAGACCTCTTTAATCAGTGAAAGGAATGCATACACCCCGTCCTGTCCGGGCACTGCTCATCGACATGGACAATACCCTCGTTGATCTTGTCGGCGCAAAGCGTGCGGCATGCCGTGCGATCATTGAGAAGACGGGAGTGGGAGATGCCGATCTGCTCTTCTCGTATTTCCTGCGGCGGACAAGGGGATTCGAGGACCCGGGAAATATCCTGGACTTCCTCGTCGATGAAGGAGTATACTCGGATTCTCTCTTTGAGGTATGCGCCGCCACGTACCGCGAGGAAAAGCTCTCGCATATCGTGCCCTACCCTGGAGTCCCCGAGACACTGGAGCGCCTCGTCGAAAGGGGTTACCCTCTTGCACTTGTCACCGACGCCCACAGGAACGACGCGATCCCCAGACTTGAAAGGGCAGGCCTGCGCGGTTTTTTTGACCATATCGTCACTTACGACATGACATGGCAGAAGAAACCGGACCCCCTGCCATTCCTTTATGCCCTCCAGATGCTAAATACCACGCCTGGTGATGCCATGATCGTCGGGGACAGCCAGAGAAGGGATATCGATCCGGCAAAAAAAATTGGGATGATTACCGTGTATGCCCGTTACGGCGACCGCTTCTCATTGCCGGGGATGGATGGGGGCGCAGATTTCACCATAGACGATTTCGCCCAGCTGCTCCCTCTCTTGTCCGGCCTCGAAGTTGATGGAAAAGTCAGGAGATCACCATGTGCGGCAGGTTCACCATCACGCTGACTGTAGGGTTCGGCGAGCGGTTCGGGGTCGACGAGTCCTCCCTGGACCTTGCCCCGCGCTACAATATTGCCCCTTCGCAGCAGGTACCGGTCATCTTCACCACGCCCACAGGAAAGCGGGTCGCGCAGCCAATGACATGGGGCCTGGTGCCCTCCTGGACCCGTGACCTGACCGGCGCCCGCCCGCTGATCAACGCGCGGGCCGATTCGCTCTCCGAACGCCCGTCGTTTCGGGGGCCCCTTGCACGGCACCGCTGCCTCATCCCGGCAACCGGCTTTTACGAGTGGCAGAAGTCAGGGCCCCAGAAAGTGCCCTATTATATCTGCAGGAAAGACCAGGGTTTCCTTGCGTTTGCGGGGCTCTACGATGTGCTGAGAGGGCGAAATCCCCCCCTTTGGACGTTTGCAATCATCACCACGGAACCAAACTCCCTTGTGGCGCGGTTCCACGACCGGATGCCTGCCATCCTCATGCGCGAGGACGAGGAACGCTGGCTGACACCCGGCCCCATCGCAGAGCGGGACCGTGCATCCATCCTCGCGCCCTGCCCAGATGACATCCTCGACTCCTACCCCGTCTCGAGGGCGGTCAACGATCCCTCCCGTGAGGGGCCCGAACTCATACGAAGGTCAGGGGATCGGACGCTCGATCTCTGATCCACCCCCCCCGTATTTTCTCAAAGGTTATCCCTTATGAGGGACTTAACACGATCTTCGAGTCCTTCGACCCTTGTCACATCGCGTATCACGTCTGTTGCATCAACGAGCACGGGTTGAAGGGGAGTCATCCCAAGAAGGGAGAAGAAAGCCCTGATCACTTCTCTCACACACCTGAAATTTTCATGGCCCTCCCGACCGGCAACGGCCATCAGCAGACCCTTGCGGGAAGGGAAGTCTCCTCCAAGGGTCATTTCTGCGTGCAGGGCCATAAAACGGTCAAGAAGGGCTTTCAGGCCTGCAGGGACAGTGTTGGTATACACGGGAGAGCAGATGACGAGCAGGCTGCAGCCTGCGACCGCATCGATGATCCCATTCATATCGTCCCAAAAGACACAGGTCCCGGTGTTGTAGCACTGGTAGCACCCAATGCAGGGATGGATGTCCATGTCGTGGGGGTATATGACTTCTACTTTCCTCCCTTCACGGCGTGCAGACTCCGCAGCCCACGATGCAAGGATGGCGCTGTTTCCTCCCGCGCGGGGGCTTCCCTGTATGATTACAACACCCTTGCCCTTGTCGCGCCCGGCAGGAATTGAAGGTGCAGGGTGTGATCTGCGGAATGCATCGGGATCGGCACGCAACTCCGCTTCCCAGGATGCCGCCCTCTCCTCTGCCACCTGCCTGGCACTAAACGGCATGGAAGGCGAATATTCATAGGAGTTTGTCCTTGAGAGTGCGAGAACCTCCTGCCCGGCCTTGGCCTCGATGATATACCGCACCATCCCGGGATAGAAACAGGAAAGATCTTCCTCTCGGACGACGACATGATATGAAGTCCCGCCCGCCTGATCCCCGGTGTCCCGGACACTCTGTTTGGACTGCTCCATGAAAGAGAAGTAGGAGTGGCGGGGGATATACGTTCCAGTTCGGAAGTGATACTATTATGGCACCGCACCGGAAGAATTCTCCTCCGGGAATATGCGAATGCCGGAGATGCGTGAACAGGAGATAGAAAAACTGACCCGCCTCGCTGCGGGGAGGGGGGCCGAGGCCCGCGTCATCTCCTCGCGGGACATCATTGTCTCAGACTGGGTCCGGTTCAAGTGCCGTTTCGGGTGCAAGGGGTACGGGAAGCACATGAGCTGCCCTCCTTATGCACCGGGACCTGAAGAGACGAGGCGGATGGTCAGGGAATACGAGACAGGGCTCCTCCTCAAATTCGAGGGAATCCCAGGGCACAGGGACCTCTCCCCCGACCAGATTCCAGAAGATTTCCACCCGTTCTTCCGCGATCTCATCCTCTGGGTGAACGGGACCGTCCATTTCCTTGAGAAGACTGCGTTCTATGACGATTTTTACAAGGCGTTCGGGTTCGGCGCATACCCGTGCATCTACTGCGAGCACGAGCACTGCGTCGCAGAGGAACATGAGGGGGTCGTTGACGAGAGCATCAGGAGGAGGTGCCGGCACATGGACCTTGTCAGGCCCAGCATGGAGGCTGCCGGGATGGATGTCTTCGCCACTGCCAGGAACGCAGGCTGGGTACTGCACACAGTACCGTGCAGGAATCTCGAATATGGCATGGTGGAGCACGGGAACATCACCTCGATCGGCCTAGTACTGCTGGAATAGAATAACTCTCCCCACTGCGGGTCCTGTCCATGTGACAGGGCGGATGAGAATCGTGATCCCTCTCTGCATCTGCGAAGAGGCTGCGGGGAGGTATGCGGGATGCAGGTCACATGTGCATGGTATCCTTCATGAAACGCATACCACCTCCTGCCAGGGTCGCTCCTATGCCGCGCTCGATGCCGCCACAAAATAAATCTCATTTATATTGCGTTTTTTTATTGATGTGAGGGGAAAATATAAATACATTGAATAGACATAGTAAACCGCACCTTCTGCCTTCCCCTGGCCCTCATCCCTGCAGGCAATAACTTTTACTGGTCATATCCTGCAGCGGAACTTCGCCATCACAGGGCCGAACCCGGGAAGGCAGGATCCCGCAGGAGCTGCCCGATGAAGAACCCCAGGTACATCACTTCAATCGAAGATCTCCCGGGTATCCCGGGAGAAGAGAAGAAGAGACTCGCGGAGGTCACAAAGAAATTCGCCTTCCGCACCAACGAATATTACGCATCACTGATAGACTGGAACGACCCAGAGGACCCAATCAGGAAAATCATCATACCCGATCCCCGCGAGCTCGAGGAATGGGGAGCCCTTGACCCGTCGAATGAGAAGGATTATACTGTCGCGCCGGGTGTCCAGCACAAATACCGGGAGACTGCACTCTTCCTCACCCTCGACGTGTGCGGGGGATTCTGCCGGTTCTGCTTCAGGAAGAGGCTCTTCATGAAAAGGGCAGACGAGATAGCGCATGACCTCTCCGCAGGCATCGACTACGTCCGCCAGCACCCCGAGATCACGAATGTCCTCCTCACAGGGGGTGATTCCCTGCTTCTTGCCACGCGCAGGCTTGAGCGAATCATCTCGCAGATACGCGAGATCGATCACGTCCAGATCATCCGCATCGGAAGCAAGATGGCTGCGTTCAACCCTTATCGTATCCTCAACGACCCTGACCTTCCGAGGCTTATCAAGACCTACAGCACCCCCGAGAAGAAGATATACCTGATGGCACACTTCAATCATCCGAGGGAACTCACTCCGCAGGCAATCGATGCCCTGGAAGTCCTCCGCGATGCGGGCGCGATAGTCGTGAACCAGACTCCGCTTCTCCGGGGGATCAACAGTGACCCCGCGCAACTTACAGAACTCTTCAAAAAGCTCTCCTTCATCGGGGTCCCGCCCTACTATGTCTTCCAGTGCCGTCCCACAATCGGCAACTCCCTTTTCGGGATGCCTGTCGAGGAGTCATACCTCGTATTCGAGAAGGCCAGGGCGTCCTGCTCGGGCCTTGCGAAACGGGCGAGATTCGTGATTTCACACGCCTCAGGCAAGATCGAGGTTGTCGGAAAGACGGACACTGCAACGTACTTCAAGTATCACCAGGCTGCCGATCCCCGCGATATAGGCAGGTTCCTTGCCTTCAAAAGCAACCCCGAGGCATTCTGGTTCGATGACTACACTGATCTCCTGGAGGACTCGCGGGTCTTTTCCGACGAGGATGAACAATTTCCGGCCTTTCCCTCCGGCCGGCAGATCCCAAACGACACACAGGCTGCAGGATGAACTGATTCCCCACACTGAATGGGGCAACCAGAACGGGTATAGGGGAGCCGGATACCCCAAGACTCCCCGGATTACGCCACACGGTCCATTCTCTATCCTCTCTTCGCCATGGGGGCAGGGTGCCCGACCGGCATCAGGGAGAGGGGATCCTCCCCGTCGGCAAGGTACAGGACCTGCCGGATCTGGTCATCTGAGAACGCCCCGATTGCGACGGTCCCGAGTCGGAGTGCCTCTGCCTGGAGGTAGATGTTCTGGCTGGCATGGCCTGCCTCCATCCATACGTACCGTATGCCACGTTCTCCGTATTTCCCTGTGGTGCGTGAGCAGACTCCCGTAATCGCGATGGTGGCAGGAGCCTCGCGGAGGGCCGACTGGTTCAGCCCTGCAATCGCGATCTCATTGCGCATATCGCCCCGGCGGATCATTCGTAACTCGTGAGCCGCCGGAACGTAACGGTATACGCCGGGTGCAAGCCCTTCCACGTTTCCGGCCACGAGCAGCACCTCGAGCGGGTAGAGGGCCCCTGCCGACGGTGCAGTTCGGAGCCCTGACATCCCCATAACACCCTGCGCAGCCCAGAGGAGCTGGGAGACATCCCTGAGAGATACGGGGTCTTGCGAGTATTCTTGGACAGAGCGGCGCTGGGAGAGGGCCTCTTCGAGAGATACCTCCCCTTTCAATGATGGCACAGGGAGCACGGAACCCACCGCTTCCCTGTGGGATGCCCGGGTGTCCACGGGACCGCGCACTGGGAACATCACAAACACTGCAAGGCCGAGAACCGCCAGGACTATCCCCGCTGCGGCAATGTATATCCTTTTTCCTGCAGGTGGCATTCTCATCATGCACTTCTCTTCGCAAACCCGCCGGATGAATGTTTGCTGATCTCCTGGGGGTTAAAAGTTCCATCCGGGAAGGTTCCAGTATGATGCCCACCACAAAAAGAGGAATGCCGCCGCAGTGACAAGAGTGAATTCGATCCTGTCGCGCATCTCTTCTCCTTTCCTTCTCCAGGCCTGCAGCGTGACGAAGGTTGCGATACCTGCCAGAACGAGGATTGCCGGAACGAGCAGCAGGACAAGCGGCAATAGGAATGGAACCCCGTACCACGCCGGGTACCACTGGAGGACCGCAAAAAACAGGAGGAAAAAAAGGATGGAGATCCCGCACAGGCACGCGTACAGGAGGTGCCTGGCAGAGAACACCCGGCGCTTCACATAGCCGGCCGGAAGAAGGATGGCGCCGGCCCAGCAGAGGAGGACAGAGAGGAAGACACCCTGGCTTGCCACTGCCACGATTCCAAGGAAGTGCGGCGCCTCGTACCATTCCAGTCGCGAATAAGCCGCATCGGGCCGTTTCGACAGGAACAAATACGCAGGGTTCCCATACGCGTCCCTCCGGAACACCGCTTCGGTCTCTCCCCGGGCGTTTACGAACACCCCCGGGTCTGATTCGCAGAGTGTTCTTCCCAGGACCAGGATTCCCCCGCCAGGCGAATCACGGACATCTATGAGGTGTCCGCTCTCCCTGGAGAGGCGGAACACCTTTTCGTATGTGGTCACGGGGCTCCTCGTTGATACGTAGGTGCCACTGTATCCGGGAGAGTGTCCGCACTTCACGCCAGGAGGATGAATCATGGTGCTTTCGTCTGGAGGAAAGAACTTGTCTATGAAGGCCTGCATCAATGCGTGGCCTGCAATTGATCCGCCCTCGGCATTATACGCGACAAAGAACCCTGTCCGCTCATCCGGCACAAGCAAAAGGAGGCAGTGGGAATAGAGGGTGTCCCCCCCATGCCAGAGGAAATACCGCCCGTTCCGGCGCATCTCCATCAGACCACCGGACCAGCCCTCGATGCGGGGATCGGGAGTGAACCGGACTTCAAACAGACGGGCAACGGGTGACCCTTCCCCTGCAACCGTGTCCTGCACGTCCCCCTCTTCAAGGAGGAACACCATCAGCCTTCCGATATCCGAGGGGGTTGCACTCAGCGCTCCGGACGGCGCGAGGGTGATGTATTCGAATCCTTGCTTCTTTATCCCATCTCTCGCGAACGAATAGCCTGCGGAAAGCCGCTCTTGTAGCTCCCCGGGTGGGGGCTGGAGGAACGTGCTGTTCCACATCCCAAGAGGCCCAAGAATGTGCATCTGCGCGTAGGTGGCAAACTCCAGCCCCGATACCTCTTCGATCACCCTTGCAGCGAGTGCCGCGCCATGGTTCGAATAGGCGGGTACCTCTCCGGGCGGCCTCACCCTGGCAGGCATCCCATGCGGGGCCAGGAGATCAGGAACATTGAGATCCTCGCTTTTCAAAGCGAACGTGGCCCATACACGCTCCTCGAACCCTGCGCTATGAGTCATGAGGTGGCGCATGGTGACCGGCCTTCCCGGGAAACTGTCCGGCAGGGATGTCTTTCCCAGATAGGAGGTGATATCCGCATCGAGGTCTATCTGGCCTCTCCCGGCACACTGCATCGCTGCAATCCATACGAGGACCTTGGAGACGGACCCGACTCTCACCAGGGTCCTGTCCGGGTCCATCAAAACCCCTTTCTCAAGGTCTGCATAGCCATACCCTCTTGCAAGGACGACTTCTCCATCTCTCACCACGGTCACTGCCGCTCCAGGGATATGGTGGGCGGCGAGTTGCCCGGGGATCATGCTGTCAAAGAACTTGAGTGCCTCCCCCTGACCAAAAAGACTCTCGTGACTCGTGGCGCCTGCCGAGGCGGGTCCTGGAAACAGCGTCAGTGCAAATATGGCGGGAAAACTGACTGAAAGAAGAAGGAAAATGGCGCCCACACATTCGATGGCCCGCATCTCTTTCACATTGGGCAATTTCATGACAGCCATACCGCGAATGGTGCCCCGAATCCGGGCGGCCTTTCTTGAGAACCAGTGCATTTTTCCCTCTGGACTGCGGGGTGGAGGATCGGGTGAACCTGCAGGTATTTTCGCGGGACAGATCGCCCCGGCCCGCTCACTCTCATTTCCCTTTCCTGAAAAAACCCAAAGGGTCCCGCCAGTTGAGAAGTGAGGAGTCGTGTTTCCTTGGAAAAACACCTTCTTTCACCGATTTTATCTCTTCCACGGTGAAGAAGGCGTTTGGCTGGAACTGTTGTATGAGGTCAAAGACCAGGTGAAGATCCTCCCTCCTGCTGATCGTCAGGATCACTGTGACCGGGCCGCTCGCCCCCTCCGCATCAATGGTCGTTACGCCGAGGTTCTGACACCTCATGGCCTCCACAAGACCCCGCGCATCGCGGTTCGTGATGATCCTGATGACGACGTTCCCCAGGGAGAGGCGCTCATCGACGGCCATCCCGATGAAGGTTCCTGCCGCAAACCCTCCCCCATACGCGATATACGACGCAACATTCCCGACGTTCTGCATCACCTGGCCGATGGCAAGAAGCCAGATGATCACCTCAAAAAAGCCGATCGCCGGGGCAATGTACTTGAACCCACGGGCGATGAATATCACGCGGAGCGTGCCGAGGCTCACGTCGCATATCCTCGCCAGGAAGATAAGGAGGGGGAGTATTATCCATGCATACACATCCATTGAGACTGTGAATTCCAGCACTGGTCAATCACCTCCGGAAGATGAGCGTGTCCCCTCACTCCCTTACCCTTTTTTGCCCGAGGGGGAATGCCACCTTTTGCCACATGCCATCACATGCCGATGTATCGTTGAATGCCATTCCTGATAACTCCCGCACGGCAATGTCTGGAGAGAAGGTCGGTGAACAGGGAATTATACCCAGCCCCTCATCCTCATGGCCTCTACCACCCTTGCGACGGCAATCGAGTACGCTGCCTTTCTGAGTGGTACGTTGTTCTGGACCGCAAGGTCGTGCACTTCGCGGTAGGCATCCGTCATCTTCTTCTCGAGTTTCCTGTGCACCTTCGCCTCGTCCCACTGGTCCATGTTGAAGTTCTGGACCATCTCGAAGTATGAGACGATCACACCACCACCGTTCGTGAGGAAATCAGGGAGCACGGCGATACCCCTCTCAAAGAGTATCTCATCGGCATCATTGTCAACCGGCCCGTTTGCAAACTCCGCCACGATTCCTGCTCGGACCTGCGGAGCGTTCCTGCTGCCGATCACATCCTCGAGGGCCGCCGGCACGAGGATATCGACGGGAAGTTCGATCAGTTCTTCGTTCGTGATGTGCGTAGCACCCGGGAAATGCTGCAGCGACCCGGTCGCGGTTTTGTGTGCGACGAGCTCGCGCACGGGGAACCCTTCGGGATTGTAAATCCCGCCATGACTATCGCTCACTGCCACCACCCTGGCGCCGAATACCTCCTGCCCTATGAGTGCGGCATGTGAGCCCACGTTGCCAAACCCCTGCACTGCGACACCTGCCCCTGAGATGCTCATGCCGATGTCCCTGGCTGCCTCGCGGACCACGTACCACCCGCCCCTGGCCGTGGCATCGAGCCGCCCCTCTGATCCACCAAGACCGATTGGTTTTCCCGTGAAAGAACCAAATGTTGTCTTCCCCGCAATCTTCGAGTACTCGTCCATCATCCATGCCATCACCGTGGGATTCGTGTAGACATCGGGTGCAGGGATATCCCTGTCCGGCCCGAGGTACGGGAACATCACCTGCACGTAGGCGCGGCTCAGCCGTTCGAGTTCATGGACCGAGAGCTCCTTTGGGTTGCAGACGACCCCTCCCTTGGCCCCGCCGAGGGGGAGTCTGTGAAGGGAGCACTTCCAGGTCATCAGGGAGGCAAGCCCCCGGATGGTATCGATGGTCTCCTCGGGGTGGAACCTGATCCCGCCTTTCGTGGGGCCGAGCGCATCGTTGTACTGGACCCGGAATCCCTGGAATGCCCGAATCTTTCCATCATCCATCCTGACCGGGATGGAGGCGTGGATCTCCCTCCGCGGCATCTTCAGCACCGCCTCTACGTTCCTGTCCATGACAAGGTCCGTCGCGCAGGAACAGAGGTGCTTCTTCACCATCTCGAAGAGGTTCTGCTCGGTCATTCTTTCCCCTCTCCGACGAAAGCATTCAGTCCCACAGGGAACTCAGGATCGCAGCGATACTGCACTGTGCCAACCGGTGTGACCTGACCGTGTGAATCCGGATCCTCATTTTTCACGTTCTCTTCTCCAGCACATTCCTGATGATCGTTTCTCTGTCCGTTTCTGTGCCCCTGGTGGCAGAGAGCCGCTCCTCAAGGGTGGGCCTCTTTGCCCGGTAGATTGTTCCAAGGCCAATGGGGGCATCAGCGTTGTAATCCCATTCCCTCGCCTTCCGGCAGGCAGCCTCGAAGTCCCCCTCATCGTGGTCGCTGATCTCGTACACCCTTTTTTCGTAATAGTCAGAGAGGTTGTAGTAGGATGCGCAGACCTGCAGGACATCGATGAAGGCAAAGCCCGGATGATGTACGCCCTCCATGACCGTGCGCTGGAGGAGATCCATCCTCCGCGTGCACCCTCTCGCCACGAACGTGGCGCCGGATGCGAGCATGATCGCGAGTGGATTGAAAGGCTCCTCGACAGTCCCCGACGGCGTTGAACGGCCCCTGAACCCGAGCGGGGATGTCGGGGTGTACTGCCCCGTGGTCAGCCCGTATACCCGGTTGTTGTGGACCAGCAGGGTGATGTCTGCGTTTCGTTTTGCGGCAAAGACCAGGTGGTCAAGACCCTCGGCATAACAATCTCCGTCACCTGCACACACGATGACCACGAGCTCAGGGTTTGCCATCTTGATCGCGGTTGCAACCGGCAGGGTGCGCCCGTGGATGGAGTAGAAACTGTTGACGTTGAGATAGTCCGCCATCTTTGCATGGCAGCCTATACCGGATACGAGCACTATCCTGTCACTGTCAACTCCCTCTTTGCCGAGGGCTGCAATGGTATTTTTCAGGGCGAACTGGATGACGAAATTGCCGCATCCCGGGCACCAGGTGTTCTGTGCCCCGGTAATCAGGTTCCTCGCGGTCATGCAAGCGCCTCCCTGACGCGCACTTCCAGTTCCTCGACTGTAAAAGGCCTTCCATCGTACCGGCGGATATGCAAATTTGGCCTGATGCCATGCCGCGCGAGGAGCATCGCAAGCTGCCCCTCGGCATTCTCCTCTACCACAATCTGCCTTTTTATCCCCTGTAATGCATCCTGCAGAAGTTGTGTTGGGAGGGGGGAGAGCACGACGGGCTGCACCACCCTGAGTCCCATGGACCCTGCAGCCTCCCGGCATACGCCGATGGGAGAGCCCCAGCAGATCAGTGCCACGTCCGAACCCGTATCGCCGCCGACCACCACAGGGTTGAGCGAGAAGACCTCGCTGGCAAGCGCGGCCGCTTTCTTCAGCCTCTTTTCGCTCATCAGGGCAGCGATCTCTGAATTCTCCGTAGAGATCCCTGCCTGGTCGTGGGTATACCCGTTGACCTTGATCACCGTATCCGTACAGGGGGGAGAGAGCAAGGGAGACACCCCGTTTTCGCTGAACAGATACCTGGAATACCCAGGGCCGGGGCTTGCCTTCGTGGGCTGGTCAATCCGGGGAATCGTCGCATCCGGCCGGCTGAAACTGTAGAACCCCTCGCAGAGCGTCTTGTCACAGAGGATCACGCCCGGGACCTGGTATTTCCAGGAGAGGCGGAGTGCAAGGTCTGACCAGGTATAGGCCTGCTCTGCATCTCCGGGGGCCACCACAAGGCGGGGAAATTCCCCCTGGCCTGCATGAAGCGCGAAGTGAAGGTCGGACTGTGCGGTGTAGGTCGGCATCCCGGTACTCGGGCCCGCCCTCTGCCCAAGGACCACGACGACCGGGACCTCGCTCATCCCTGAGAGGGAGAACCCCTCCGTCATCAGGCAGAAGCCGCCGCCCGATGTCCCTACCGCAGCCTTCTTCCCGGCGTACCCGAGACCGAGCGCCATCATGATCACCGCGATCTCATTCTCTGGGTGAAAGACGAGGAGATCGTGCGTCTCCGCGACCTCGGCCATGAAATGGAGGATGTTTGAGGTGGGGGTCATCGGGTAGGCGACATATGCATCGAGGCCGCCGCGGATGAGGCCAAGGCCGATTGCCTCGTTCCCCGAGATAACCGGTACCGGGGACGATCCAAGCGACCCTATCCTGCAGCACTCGCTGGCCGCCTCATATCCCCGGCGCGCAACCTTGAGGTTCAATGACAGCGCCTTTGGGACCTGGCGGACAAATACCTCCTCGAGTACCTTCCACTCTATTCCAGCCGCCTTTGCAAACGCCCCGATGATGCACGAGTTTCCCATGACCGGCGGGGCCTCCTCCTCTTTTAAGATTTGCGGGAGATTGATTCCTATCCCCTCTGCCCTGACCCTCGATCGGTCGTAAAGGACCATTGTCCTGCCGTGAACCATGTCACCATGGAAGTCGACGGTATCCTGGTTCAGTGCGAGGATGAAGTCAACCTGTGACCGGTGAGCCCCGATCCTCTCCCTTGCAGCCCGCACAATGGCAAAATTGTGCCCCCCCTTGATGAGGGACGGGTAATCGAAATACATGTAGACGCGGTATCCCATCCTGTTGAAGAGATGGGCAACCACCATGCCGGCACTGTTTATCCCGTCACCGGCCTTTCCCCCGATCAGAACAGATGATTCATCCATGAACGTGAAGCGCACCCCGAACAACACTCTCTTTTCAGGGAGAGATATAGGTTCTTCCCAAAAGAATCACACAATTCCCCGTCAAGAGACAGGGATACCACACGAAAACCGACAGCGCGATTTTTTTCTCCGAAAAAGAAAGGACGAGGAGCTTATTTCTTCCCAAGGGACCGTATACGGGCTGCCTCCGAAGGATTCTCTGTCTGGAGAAGAAACGTCCCATAGCATGGTTTCGTATACGGGAAAGTGATCAAGTCCCCGTCAAGCCCGATCAGGATCGGAGGGATCCCAATGATCGGCTTCTCGAAGATCTTGAACCCGGGATCGACGGTCACCTGTTCCCTGCAGTGTGCTGTTACGTACCTTCTGCATTCCGCAAAGGATGCCCCCTGAAGTACAACCTCGTACTTCAGAGATTCGATACAACCCAATGGATCACCTCGTCTATCTTCTTCTTCAGCGGCATGGGGTTGTGGACCGCTTTGGCTGCGATCTTCTCGCAAGGGAAGTCGATGGTCTCGCTCATCTCCCTGAAGTGCTCCCCATACACGATGGCGACCACCCTCTTCCCGGTGATCGACTGGACAGTGGCAGCATACGAGATACCGGCATCGTTGTGCACGAAGACCATGTAATACGAATACCCCCGCTTTCCCTCTGCCAGGTCCGCGATGCAGGTGTCGAGGTCCACCATCTGCCCCGCGTAATGGTGAAGTGGGTCCGAGACCTCGATCTGCATCCGCGCGGCCTGGTTGCCTGCAACTACAGGGGTGACGCCGAGCATTCGAAGCCTGTACATGAGGTACAGGGCAATGGCGGTCTGGACCGGGACCTGCGGGCATCCCAGGACCAGGAGCGCGTCCTTACTCTCATTTCCTGTAGCGATGATGGAATCCCTCCCTCACGTACCAGATAATGCTCATCTTGCCTATTTCACTTCCCCTTCTTTACTCCCATCCTTCGTGGAAAACTGCTCAAGGCCACTCACCCTCTCAGGGTGCGTGTAGACGGTGAACCGGTCGCCGCGGGAGAAACATATGAGGGTAATTCCAGCTTTCCTTGCGGTCTCTATGCCCTGCTCTGTCGACGCCGCACGGGATATTACCACTGGAACCCCGGCATGCGCAGCCTTCGTCACCATGTCGCGCGGCTGCCGGCCAGTGCAACCCAGGATGCACCTTGACCTGTCTATTCCCCCGAGGACGGCATATCCCACCACCTTGTCGACAGTGCTGTGCCGGCCAAGGTCGCTGGCCTTCACCAGAAGCTTCCTCTCGTGGAAGAGGACAGAACAGTGGACACCGCCGGTCCGCCGCCATGTCTCTGTCTCTATCTCGCCCGTGATACGGTACACGTCATCGGTGGTAAGGGAAAGAGACGATGTGACAGGAAGAAATGGCCTCCTCACCCCTATCGCGCCGGTAGAGATGATCTCCCGGAGCAGATCACCCGTGATGGGGGCATTGATGTGGATCTCTCCTCCCGTCACCGTCACACTGTCAACCCTGCCGGAGATTCCCTGGCACGTCACAAACCCCGCGCCGAGTTCCTCGAGCTGGTCGTTGCTTGCCACTATCCCTGTAAAATACGTCCCGTTCAGGTAAAGGGAGAAACGGCTCTCTCGGACCACAGTGTCATGGATTGCCCGGGGTTGTCCATTCCTGACCTGGATGCCTTGCATGGTGACCGTGTTCATGAAAGGGTCTCCTCTTTCACCCAGGCAAGGTAGGGGGGATAACCGGAGATGACGGGGAGCACTATCATCTCCGGGAGTTGATAGGAGTGCACGTCCCTGATAGCCGCCAGGGCCTCCCGGACTTTCTCATCCGTCGTCTTGATCACAAGGAGGGCTTCAGGTTCTTCACAATACCTGCCCTCCCAGCGGTAACATGAACTGATCTCAGTGATGTTCACGCAGGCAGCGAGCCTCTTCTCCACCAGGTGGCGGGCGATCCCGGGCCCTTCCTCTCGACTTGCAGTGACGAGGATGACCCGCACACAAGGCGCCTCCTCTCCATCCATTTGAAGAATCCTCCTTTTTTTTTGTCCCTGCACATCCCCCACAGCCGCGGAGAGGTGCGCATGCACTTAGTTTCCCTGGCGCGAAATATAAGTGCATTGTTCCAATACACCCAATAAATGGCATTTTTACGGATCTGGCAGCATCGGTGGCTCTTTTGGATGGGGCCCCGGGGTGATCCTTAATGAATGAGCAGCCCCTATACTCCTCCACATGTACGCGGAACGAATGGGGATGCTCCCCCCCTACCTGTTCGCCAGGATCGACGAGATGAAGGCAGCGAAGATCCGGGCCGGGGTCGATGTCATCGACCTGGGGGTGGGCGACCCGGATCTCCCCACCCCCTCCTTCGTGGTGGAGGAACTCTGCCGGGCGGCAAGAGATCCCGCCCACCACCATTACCCTTCCTACGCAGGGATGCCTGATTACCGGGAGGCCGTTGCAGGGTGGTACCGCCGCCGTTTCGGCGTGGACCTTGACCCTGCCACAGAGGTGCTGGCGTTGATGGGCTCAAAGGACGGGATTGCCCATGCACCCGAGGCGTTTGTGAATCCCGGGGACTATGTCCTTGTGCCGAGCCCTGGGTATCCCGTATACCGGACTTCCACACTCTTTGCCGAGGGACGTGTCTACGAGATGCCACTCCTCGCCGAGAACCACTTCATCCCTGCACTCGAAGATATCCCGAAGAAGGTTGCCGGCAGCGCGGCGCTGATGTTCCTCAACTACCCAAACAACCCCACATCCGCGGTTACCCTCCCGGGATTCTTCGAGAGCGCGGTTGAATTTGCCCGTGAACACGGGATCATCATCATCCACGATAACGCCTATTCGGAGATCTCTTACGATGGCTACCGTGCCCCCTCGTTCCTCGAGACGGAAGGCGCACGCGAGGTTGCCATCGAGATGCACTCCCTCTCGAAGACCTACAACATGACAGGGTGGAGGATCGGCATGGCGGTCGGGAACAGAGAGATCCTGGCAGGGCTTGGAAGGGTGAAGACAAACGTGGACTCGGGTGTCTTTGATGCGGTCCAGAGGGCGGCGATTGCGGCCCTTTCAGGCCCGGACGACTGTGTCAGGGATGCCTGCCGCATTTACCAGGAGAGGCGCGATCTGCTGGTCGGCGGGCTTCGGGAACTTGGATTCGCCGTAGAGGCCCCCCGTGCAACCTTCTATGTCTGGATGGCTGTTGATGACTGCATGGCTTTTGCCACCCGGATGCTCGATGAGGCCGGGATCGTGGTCACCCCGGGCATCGGTTTTGGGTCAGGAGGCGATGGTTATGTCCGGTTCGCCCTCACCCGCTCCACCGAACGCATCAGGCAGGCCCTCGAACGGATGGAGGCGATGGGCCTGTGATACTTCCCCCACACCTGGGAATCAGGGACGGCCTCCTCACTATCGGCGGTCTCGACTGCGTCTCACTCGCTGACAGGTTCGGAACCCCTCTCTACGTGACGGATCAGGATCGCATCGTTGACTTGTTCCACGCATACAAGGCAGCACTCACCTCGCGCTATACCCGTGTCAAGGTGCTCTACGCCGCGAAGGCAAACGGGAACCTCGCAATCCTGACCGCGCTGAGCCGTGAGGGTGCAGGGGCCGATGTCTTCTCATCCGGCGAACTGAGCCTTGCACTCGCTGCCGGGATCTCCCCTGACCGGCTCCTCTTCAACGGGAGTTCAAAGAGCAGGGCTGACCTCGCGCTTGCCGTGGAGAAGGATGTCCCGGTCTCAGTGGACTCCCTCGATGAACTCTTCCAGCTGGACGAAGTTGCAGGAAGACTTGGGAAGACCGCGAGGATTGCGTTTCGCGTCAATCCAGCACTCGATGTTCCCACCCACCCGAAGATCGCCACGGGGCTTGCCACCAGCAAGTTTGGAATAGCCCACCACCTCATCCCTGGAGCCTACAGGGAAGCACTTGGGTGCACGCACATCCGGCCATGCGGCATCCACTGTCACATCGGCTCCCAGATACTTGACCTTGAACCGTTCCGGAAGGCCACAGAGGTGATGATGCGCATCGCCGCGGATCTTGTGGCGATGGGGATCGATCTCGAGTTCATCGACCTTGGCGGGGGGCTCGGCATTCCCTACCGGCACGGGACCGAGACTGCACCCACCCCTGAAGAATACGCTGCAGTGGTGGTACCGGTGTTCACACAGGCAGTAGAGGCGCTCGGCATCACTCCAGAGCTCTGGATCGAACCCGGGCGATCACTGGTTGCAGACTCCACTGTGCTCCTCACACGGGTGAACTCGGTCAAAAAAGCTCACAAAAATTTCGTGAACGTGGACGCCGGCTTTAACCTCCTCGTTCGCCCGGCGATGTATGACTCTTACCACGAAGTCGTCGCAGCCCGTGGCGCAGACCGCGTCCCCGAAGAGACCTATACCATCACCGGGCCCATATGCGAGTCAGGCGATATCCTCGCATCCGACCGGCGTCTCCCCGTGATCAGGGCGGGAGATCTCATCGCGGTACTTGACACGGGTGCATATGGGTTTGCCATGTCATCCCAGTACAACAGCAGGCCCCGGTGCGCGGAGGTCATCATCCACCGTGGGACGCCGGCGCTGATGCGCCGCGCCGAGACAATCGAGGACATCACTGGTACCATGCGGTCGCCCCCATGGCAGTCCTGAAGGAGAGGACGCCGGGTGCAGTTCCACTACGCCCTTGTCGATGACCTCTTCTCGAGGGAAGAGTTCGAGCGGCGGGTGGAGGAGAAGATGGAGTCCTGCGGGGACCTTGTCGACGAAGTGACGGCAGCAATGATGGTGGTGCAGGACTGCGGGCGCCACCATGTGAAGATCAAGGACCTCTCGGGCCGCTCAAGCCTCTTCTCTTTTTTTGGCAAAGTCGTCGCCAAGAACCCCCCCCGCGAATTTGAGCGCCCCGGGGGGGAGAAGGGCCTTGTCACGAGCCT
Source organism: Methanolinea sp. (assembly GCA_018263335.1). Taxonomy (GTDB): domain Archaea; phylum Halobacteriota; class Methanomicrobia; order Methanomicrobiales; family Methanospirillaceae; genus Methanolinea_A. The sequence continues at coordinate 89,967 of JADFCY010000002.1, forward strand.
TATCCTCGGCGACGAGACCGGTCAGGTGAGGGCAATTCTCTGGGACGAGAAGGCCATGGCAGCGCAGGAGATCGAAGTCGGAGAGGTTCTCGAGGTGATAGGGCGCCATCCCAACCGGACCCCGACGGAGATCACTGTCATGGCCATGCGTCAGGCAATGGTGGAGATTGTCGGACCCACCCAGGTCGAACCGTCCCTTGCGCCCCCAAAGAGGAGGGATTTGACGGTTAAGGTGATGGCGATCGGAGAGCCCCGGATGGTGCCCAGGCGGGACGGGACAGAGACCGAGGTGCAGGCCCTCATCGTGGGGAACAACGAAGGTCTCTTCCGAATGTCGTGCTGGGTGCCGGATCTCATCGAGGGAATCAGCGAGGGAGCATCCCTGCACATTCAGGGAGCGCTCGAGAAGGTGCGAAAATATGGCAGAGAGTTCAGTATCGATGAACGCAGCACCATCGGGGAAGCACCAGTGGATATCCCCGTGGAGATCCATTCGATCCAGGAGGTGGAGGAGGGCGGTTCATTCTCTGTCTGCGGTTCCGTGCTATCCTGCAAACCGGCCCGGACGTTTTCGACGAAGGAAGGCAGGGTCTCCTGCGTCCGCAACCTCTTCCTGACAGATGGAACGCACCAGATCGGGGTCGTCCTCTGGGGAGAGGACCATGCCCGGGCCGAGATCATGCCAGGAGACAGGGTGTCCCTTTATCTCTGTTCTGCCCGGAAGGGGAGATCTGGCAACCTTGAACTGCATGCGGGGAGAGGCAGCATGGTAAAGGTGCACCAGCTGGACGAGGCAGTGGAAGAAGAGATCACCGGAACCGTGATTGCCACGTCGGACGGCACCTTTTTGGACACAGGAGAGGATCAGTTCCTGGTACGCGGCAACCTTCCCCACGGACACGAGGTCAGGGCCAGGGTGACACGGCGGGGAAAGCGGATCTCCATCCACTCGTTCGAAGAGACCCTTCCTGACATGGCGGAACTGAATGCAAGGATAGACGCGTTCCTTGAGATGACTGGCAGCGGGAATACTTTCACCCCGCACGGCCGCCAAGATATAAGCAAGTGAGTGTACTCTCTCTCCACGACAGGTGAACAACAGATGAGTAACGGACCCATTGAACTTGAAGACCTGCCCGGCGTGGGACCCACCACGGCCGAGAAGCTCCGCGAGGCGGGGTTCCTGAGCGTGGAGAGCATTGCAACCGCTTCGTCCCAGGAACTGGCAGAGACTGCCGAGATTGCCGAGTCAACGGCGAAGAAGATGATCAAGGCCGCCCGGGAGATGGTGGATCTCGCAGGGTTCCGCACGGGCAAGGATGTCTTTGAGCAGAGAAAGGAGGTGCGGAAGTTGAGGACCCTCGTGCCCGAGCTCGATGCCCTCCTTGGCGGGGGACTCGAGACCCAGGCCATCACCGAGCTCTATGGCGAGTTCGGGTCTGGGAAGAGCCAGGTTGCCCACCAGGCCGCCGTCAACGTGCAGCTCCCCGAGGAGGAAGGCGGGCTCAATGGATCCGCCATCTTCATCGACACCGAGAACACCTTCCGCCCCGAACGTATCGAGCAGATGGTGATCGGCCTCGGGATCGACGCAGACCCACAGGAATTCCTGGAGCACATCCACGTGGCGAGGGCGCTCACCTCTGATCACCAGATGCTGATGGTCGAGAGCGCGAAGGAGAAGGCCCAGGAGCTGAAGAACTCTGACCGGCCGTTGCGCCTGATCATCGTGGACTCCCTGACTGCGCACTTCAGGGCCGAGTACGCAGGCCGCGGCACCCTTGCCGCCCGCCAGCAGAAACTGAACCGGCACCTGCACGACATCTTCAGGCTGGTCGATGAACACAACGCCGTGGGGCTGGTCACCAACCAGGTCCTCTCAAACCCCGCCGTCTTCTTCGGAGACCCTACCAAGCCCATCGGAGGCAATATCGTGGGCCACACCGCGACTTTCCGCATCTACCTGCGGAAGAGCAAGGGAGGGAAACGCATCGCCCGCCTTGTCGACAGCCCCAACCTCCCCGAGGGAGAGGCCGCATTCATGGTGGAAGAGGCCGGGCTCAAGCCCGTATAATTCTCTTTCCACACTCTTTTTCCCTTGACCAATTCCTTCACCGGCCATAATGTGAGAACCAGTCTTTTCCTGTCCTGAAAATACGTCACTCATTCCACCATTCCGAATACTGCACTAAAAACCCCGGATGCGTTCCGCACCCCATTCAAAGCAATATGGCCGGGTCAGGGATGCAGGAACAGGTTCATCCCGCACCGGCTCACCCTCTCCACGGGCTATTCTGTACTGGGAGAGAGGATGCGAAGGGGATGATCAGCCCTCTTATTCTCAAATCCAAAGGCATAAGGATCCCTGGACGAGATTCCATATCCGGAACAGCAGGATGGACGAAACTTTTCGCCTCAAAGGTCTTATCACCGACATCGACGGCACCATCACTGACCCGAGACGGCGGATTGATACTGGCGCCATCGATCTCATTCGCGAGCTGATGGATGAGGGGATCCTCGTCGTTCTTGCGAGCGGAAACACCTCCTGTTTCATGGACGCTGTCTCAAAGATGATCGGCACACCCGGGACTTATATCGGCGAGAACGGCGGGATTATCAGGAACGGCTACGCCCATGACATAGTCCTTCTCGGAGATGGTGCCGCGCCAAGGAACGCCCTCCAGACTCTTGTAGAGGCTTACCGGGCCCGGGGTATCGAGATCGAGCACTACAGCCTCCCTTACCGTTTCGTTGACGTGGCTTTCGCCCGGACAGTGCCCCCGGATGAAGTGCGGGAGATTGTGCGGAATCATCCCGTCGAGGTTCTTGATACCGGGTTTGCCATCCATATCCACCCACCCGGAGTCAACAAGGGGATTGCGTTTTCGCGGCTCGCAGGACTGATGGGCCTCGAAACCAGAGATTTCCTGGCAGTGGGGGATGCGGAGAACGACATCGAACTTCTTCGAAGGGCAGGTGTGGGGGTGGCGGTCGCGAATGCACACCCGAAGCTGGCCCGGACTGCTGACTTGATCACAACGGGGGGATATGGCGAGGGATTCGTGGAAGGCGTGAAAAAATATTTGTCTTATTTCCTGGAGAGGTAGCGATCGACCACGATATAATCCTTGATATCCTTTACTGCCTCGAATGGGATGTACAGCCGGTCCCCCTCGGTCCGGTATCCGGATGTGTCAAAAGAGGGATCAGGATAGATGACAAGGTCCACCACCTGGCCGGTCTCAAAATCAACCACCAGGTTCTTCAAGGTTCCAATTACCTTCCCCTCGTTCGTGACGATCTTCTTCTTTGAGAGACTTCGGGCCAGGACTCGTGACATGAAAAATGGTGTAACCCTATTCATATATAAATATGTTTAAAATCGCCGGATTGGTCCCTATTTTGATGCCAGTTATGTACACCAGTGGAATTTGTTCCCATCACATTGTTCGGATGACCTGCAACCGCACTCTAGAGAGACGGGAATACCTTGATAATGTCCGACTGCGTGAGGATTCCGGCCGGACGCCCCTCCTCCATCACGATGAGCCGCCCGATATCCCGCTCCTTGAAGCTCCTGATCACCTCGAAGAGCTGGACCGAAGACGGGGCGATGACCACATCGGAGGTCATGATGGCAGAGACGGGGGAGTCCATGGAAAGGTTCCTCTCGATTGCATTTGCCACGTCGCTCATCGTGACAATCCCAAGCAGCCTGTCCCCTTCGATGACCGGCGCACCCCTGATATGGTGAGAATTGAAGAGATGGAGTGCGTTTTTCAGTGTGTCAGTTCTCTGCAGCGAGATGAGAGGGGTGCTCATGTAGTATCGAATCGGTTTTTTTGGAAGTGAGATCATCTCGAAGATGGAGATGAGCAGAGTCTGGGATACCTCATCCCTCCCGTACACCTCGCCGCGGATCAGCAGCTTGTTCACCGGCGTCGGGCCGATGGTGATCTGGTCCCCGATCTCAAACACCTTCACCGAGCCTATCAGCTTCGCATTCGCCTGGCAGATGTCAGGGTGGCAGAGGGTGGTGAACGCGATCTCCACAACCTTTACGCCCTGGACCACCTCACCGTTCCTGGCAATCCTGACATCGTATTCTTTCCCTGATATGTCCAGGTTCAGCGCCCGGTATGCCTGGGCCGTTGGATTGTATCCCCCCTTCGGCCCGGGTATCCCGTCCACGAGTCCTATGGCTTTTAACGCCTGCATCTGGTTCCGGACCGTTCCAGGGTTCCTCTTTATCACCTCCGCAATCTCTTCCCCCTTTATCGGATGAGAATGCTGGTGATACAGCGTAATAAGCGTGATAAGGATGTCTTTCTGGATTAGGGACAAATCCATAATGGTTTATCATCTGCATGGGCATATATAAGTTAGGTTGAACCAGAGTGGAATTTGAGACCATTCCCACGGTGCCCACCGCCGACGAGATCCTTGATCGCAGTTTCCGCCGGGCTGCATCGAAGATGAAACTCAAGAGGAACAAGGACAGGGCGAACGAGGAGTTTGTCCGGGCGGTGAGCCAGGCAATCCATGACAGGCTGGTGAGGATCATCCAATCCTTCCCCGATTTTGATGCCGTTCCCACATTCTACAGGGACATCGTTGATATTATGTGGGGCCTGGACCGGGTCAGGAAGGCCCTCGGGGGAGTGGGATGGGCCGCCCGGTGGGCACGCACCCACGGCCCGGGGCTTGCCTACCAGACAAGGAAGTCTGAAAACCCTTCCCAGATACGAAAGAGAGCGGTGGCAAGGCTCTCCTCTGTCGTGCACCAGGTGGGAGACGACCTGCTCTTTTTAAACGAAGTCAGGAATGTCATCCGCAAACTCCCCCATGTGAGCGATGAGTTCACCGTGGTCGTGGCAGGATACCCGAACGTCGGCAAATCCTCGTTTATAAGGCTGGTGTCAACGGCGACCCCCGAGGTTGCCGCCTACCCTTTCACCACCAAAGGTATCATTGTCGGTCACCGGGCAGTCGGCAAGGAGAGGATGCAGTTCATCGACACTCCCGGCGTACTTGACCGGCCGACTGAAGAACGGAGCGGGATAGAGCGCCAGGCCCTGACGGCAATGGTGAACCTCGCGTCGGTGATCCTTGTCATCATCGATGCAAGCGAGCACTGCGGGTATCCCCTCGAGGACCAGTTCAGGCTTCTCCATGAGATCGAGGCGATGGTCCCCGTGCCCGTCCAGGCAGTGGTGAACAAGTCGGATATCGCCTACTTTGACGGCTACATCAACATGTCCACGGAGACGGGCGAAGGCGTGGGCGAGGTGCTGGAGACGCTGCTTGCCTACCGTAAGAGATCAGAGGAGGAGGGTCAGGCCAAACCCTGCTAAGAAGCCCAGTATTGCTCCGCCGTTGATTGGGGGAAGGCCTGCCTGGGGCTTCCCCCGGTTCACAAAGACAAGCAGCAGGGAGAGTCCTGCCACAGAGCCTGCCATCGCACCAAGCGCCGGGATTGCAAGGGGGCCAATCCTCATCCCTCCAAAAAAGACGTTTGCCGAGACGACGAGAATAGCCGGCATGATCATGTCGCCCATCCCGATAATGAACGCCCCGCGCTCACCCCCTTCAAGCGGCCCTACTCCCTCCTTCCGGTAACTGTACCCTCTCCTCTTCGGGACCACAAAGAGGATGGGGCTTTTCGTCTCCACCACCCCTTCTGCAAGCGCGATCATGTGCTTTGTCTTGTAGACTGAGATGGCGTCGTATACTGCGAGAATGATCAGCAGGATGATCACCGGCAGGACCTCAAGTGATATCCCAAAGATTGAGGCAGCTCCTGCGGCGATCAGGAGGCCAAGAGTGTCGATGACGTACCACTCCGGGTAGAGGTAGAGGAGGAGCGTGGCAAGTACTGCAGGCACAAAACTGCCTGCAATTCCTGCGACGGGGTCGGTGGTCAGAGCATAGGATATCGACCCGAAAATATAGACGAAGGTGAAGAAAATTGAGACGGCAATGATAATTGAGATGACGCGGCGCAATTTGAACCTGATCAGCAGGAGGAGGAATGCGGTAAACACGAGGAGTATCGCGATGAATATGAGGGGATTTGCAACAGATGACGGGTCCTCGAACGCCGCAAGGCCTGCCTCCTGCATGGGGAGGGAGAGCAATATTGCCCCGATCTCCACGATGACAAGCATTGCAGGCATTGCAAGCAGGGGAATATGGCGGAAGAGATTCATCCAGTGATCACCATAAACGGGGGTAGTTTTATGCATTGGTGTTCATCATGTAAAATCATGGATATTCGTGAATTCCTGGGGGATCTTCTCCTTCTTCTCATCCTGGTGATCTCCACCCTGGTCCTGGTATTTAATCTGAACTTTGACCTTATCAAATCGTTTGCCGCTGCCCTCATGATGCTCTCACTCGGAGGGCTCATCTTCCTCGTACACTGGAAAGTGAGGCTGATCGAAAAGAGCCTCGCAAAAAGGGAGCGGATGATCAGGATGAACATGGAGGAGATCGCTTCCAAGATGGCACAGAAATACGACACCCACATCTCGCATATCGACAGCGTGGTGGAAGAGTTTGCAAAAAGGGTCTACCGTTGACCTCTGATCCCACACGGAGTGCCTCTTCATGGGCGTAGCATTCCGAGATATCCTGACCGAGTTCAGGGATACCGTCGGGTGGGAGGCTCTTGCAGGAGTTGCCGCCGTAGACGCCCATAACGCCCTGTACCAGTTCCTGAGCATCATCAGGCAGCCCGACGGGACGCCCTTGATGGACCAGGAGGGGCGAACCACCTCTCATCTCTCGGGCATCCTCTTCCGGACCGCCAATTTCCTCGAGAAAGGCATCCGGCCTGTCTGGGTCTTTGATGGGACACCTCCTGACTTCAAACAGGAGACGATCGAGGTCCGTCGCGCCATAAGGGACCGGGCTGGGGAGAGGTGGCAGGACGCACTGGAGAGAGGAGACATCGCGGAAGCCTACAAACAGGCACGTTCGTCATCAAGGATTGACGAGAACGTGATCGGGACCAGCCAGGAACTCCTCTCCCTCCTCGGGATCCCCTGCGTCCAGGCACCGAGCGAGGGCGAGGCGCAGGCAGCCCACATGGTTGAGAAGGGTGATGCAGGGTACGTGGTCTCCCAGGACTACGACACCCTCCTCTTCGGGGCACCGGTTCTTGTGAGGAACCTGGCGGTCAGCGGGAAACGGAAAGTGAGGGGGCGGACGATCTCCGTGTACCCCGAGAGGATCCTCTTGTCGGATGTGCTCAAAGGTCTCGCACTTACCCGCAGCGATCTCGTCCGGGTTGCGCTCCTTGTCGGCACGGATTTCAATTCAGGGATCAAAGGTGTCGGTGCGAAGACCGCGCTCAGGATGGTTCAGAGAGGGGAGTTTGAGCAGACCATGAGAGAGCGACTCCCGGATACGGAGTGGGAGGCAATCATGGAGTTCTTCCTGGCTCCTCCTGCAACGGACAGCTACTCGCTCCATTGGAATGCCCCAGACAGGGAGGGGATCATTCGCATGCTCTGTGACAGGTTCGATTTCTCGCAGGAACGCATCCAGAAAGCCCTGGACAGCATGGGTGCAAAGGCGGGGCAAAAGACCCTCGATTCCTGGTTCTCCTGAAATTTTCCAAAAAAGTCATTTTCTCGTCCAGGGACCGTTGTTCACTGCACCAATGCCAGTGTTCAGGATTCCCTGCCACCAGTCATTTCGGGCCGACTCCCCTCATGGCATCTGCCTCCAGACATACATGAATCTCTGGGCAGCGGTGATGTGCCCCATCACCCCGAATACCAGGAGAAGCCAGCCCAGTATGGAGAGGCCGTAGAATGGGGACGGGAAGGCAAGGGTGAGGAGCCCTGCGCAGATGATGAGCACAAGCCGGTCTGCCCGTCCAAGCACGCCACCGTAATACCTTCCCACACCCACTGCCTGAGCCTGTGTTCCGAGGTAGGACGACATCAGCACTCCCGTGAGTGCCAGCACTCCCACGGGCCAGCTCGCAAAACCTCCGGCAAATATCCCGGTTATGATGAAGATATCTGCATACCTGTCAATTACGTGGTCGAGGAGATCCCCCTTGATGCTCTGGATGTTCTCGGAGCGGGCGAGGGCGCCATCGAGTCCATCAAGGAGGGCATTGAGTGCCACGAAGAGAGTCCCTGCGAGCACATTACCAAAAAAGAAGAAGACCCCCGCAACGGCGGCGGTACACAGGGCCCCCACAGAGAGATTGTTCGGCGAGAGGCCGATCTTTTTCGCAAGCGAGATGAATGGGGCCATGATCTCGTTCATGTGGGGGCGGAGGACCTCGAGCGTCATACCTCCTCCCCAAGATACCCTGACCAGTCAATATTCCCAAACGAGGGCGGAATCTTCCCCATTGAGAACTCTTCTATCAACCTGGCACACTCCCCAAAGTCGCGCTCTGTCGTGTCGATCTCAAGCACCTGGTCACCCCGGAACTCCTCCAGGGTCTCTATGAGTGCAACATCGAGTGCCTCGGCTTCCACATTCTCACGCACTTTTGCGTCAGGATAGCCTCGTGCCCGGAGGCGCCCGGCCAGCACGTCGGGCCGGCACCTCAGCACGACGATGAGGTCGCAGGGGAGGAGGTGGGCAAGATGCCCCTCCACGAAACCTTCGACTCTTGGGAATTCCCTGGCCCAGGACTCCTCGTCGATTACAAGCGTGTCCCTTGCCTCGTCCCTCTCAATGATGTAGGGCGTGGTTGTAGTGGCAAGCGCAGTGACCGGATGGCCCAGTGCACGAAGCTCGTGTGCGACCGTCGTTTTCCCTGTTCCCGGGGTGCCGGTGATCCCGATCATCATAAGGCGTTGATCACGTCCAGGAAGAGTGCATTCTCCCATTCTTCCCCAATACTCACCCTGATGTAGTGTGGTCCAAGGCCGGGGAAGCTCTCGCACGACCTGACCAGGACACCGTGCTCCAAGAGACGGTCGGCCATCTCCCTCCCCGTCAATGGGGAGACATCCACCATCACGAAATTCGCACCTGAGGGAAATACGGGGTACCGGCATTCCTCGATGACCTTTTTTCGAAGATCCCTTACACGCGCCACCGTCTCAGGGACGTGCTCCCGGTCACCAAGGGCGCCGATGGCGGCGGCTGCAGAGACGGAATTGAGAGCAAACGGCGTCGCGGCGCGCATGTAGCAGGAGACCAGCCATTCGGGCACGAACGCATATCCTATCCGAAGTCCCGCGAGCGAGAAGGCTTTCGAGAAGGTCCGCCCCAGGACAAGGTTTTCGTGCTTCTTCATCAGGGGGCGGTAATCCGTGTCACAGAACTCCACATACGCGTTGTCAAGGAAGAGCATGCCGGAGATCGAAGTGAGGATCTCCTCGACATCTTCGAGGCTGGTCACGTTCCCCGTGGGGTTGTTCGGCGTGCAGAGAAAGGAGAGCTTCGCGTCCTTCGCCCCGCGGATAAATGAGGTGGTGTCCACTGAAAAGTCGGAATTCCTCGGGATATTCACCACTTCGGCACCCTGCGCGATCGCGGCAAGGCCATAGAAGGAGAACGTGGGCGTCGAGACCGCAACACGTTCTCCAGGGCACACCAGTGTGCGTATCACCGTCTCGATGACGCCGTCCATGCCAACCCCGGTCACGAAATGGTACGGGCCGTGGTATTCCCGCAGGGCTTCGACAAGATCGCCCGTCCTTTCATCCGGATACCGGTTTCCCTCCCGCAGCGCCCGGCAGCCCATCTCAACCGCACGGGGGGATGGCGGCCGGGGGTTTTCGTTGCTCGCGAGCCGGGCGACCCTGCAGGTCTCTTTACCCTCTCCTGCACTCCCCGCACGCCTGGCAAATACGTAGCCACCGGAGCGGTAACAATCCCGCACGAGTGAGGTGTAGCCAAAACCACTCTCTTTTGCCATTCTCCCCCTTCTGTAAGTGCTTCCAGTATAAGCTCTTCACTCTTAATAATGGCGTTGCAAAATGCGGGCGGAGCGGGATGAATTGAAGGGAATAATCTGCCCCCGCGACCTGGCACTCGTACCCCTGATGGAATCCGGGGTGCAGGAACCGAACTCTTTTATAGGGCAATCAGATACATGTGGATCAGGGGTTGCGGAACATGGAACCAAAAAGGCTCTATACATTGCCGGCACTGCCCTACGACTACAAGGCACTCTCTCCCCATATCTCGGAGGAGCAGCTTCGCATCCATCATACCAAGCACCACCAGGGCTACGTGAACGGCGCAAACGCCATATACGAAAAACTCGACAAGGCGAGGAAGGAGGGGACCGACCTCGACGTGAAGGCAGTATTGCGGGAACTCTCCTTCCACGTCGGAGGATTTCTCCTTCATGCGCTCTACTGGGAGAACATGGCACCCGCAGGGGCCGGCGGGGGCGCCCCGAAAGGGACCCTCGCTGCCCTTATCGAGAAAGAGTTTGGCTCATTCGACCGGATGAAGAAGGAATTTACCACGGCAGCAAACAGCGTCGAGGGCTCGGGGTGGGCTGCACTCACGTATTGTCAGAAGACCGAAAGACTGCTCGTGATGCAGATCGAGAAACACAATGTCAATGTGTACCCCTCTTTTCCCATCCTCATGGCAGTCGACGTATGGGAGCACGCGTACTATCTCGACTACAAGAACGATCGTGCGAGATATCTCGAAAACTTCTGGAGCATCGTAAACTGGGACGTGGTGAACGCGAGGCTGGAGAACGTCCTTAAAAAATAACGATATCTCTTTTTTTAGCTGAGAGCATCCCGGATGACTGCGCAGGCCCTGTCGATCTCGGCCGGGCTGATGACGAGAGGAGGCACCAGGCGGAGGTTTCCGTCTGCGGCGCAGTTTACGAGCACGCCGCGCTCGGCACACCGTTTCTGGACTTCCGCGCAGCGGTCCCCGACCGTCATCCCCACCATCAGTCCCCTGACACGTGGCGAATACGAAGAGAGCGCGGTGCGGAACCGTTCGGCTTTTTCGGGAACGGAGGGCAAGACCTCCTCGATCACCTTGAACGTGGCAAGTCCTGCAGCACATGCGAGGGGACCGCCCGCAAACGTGCTCCCATGCTCTCCTTTCCGGAACTCAAGGCCTTCACGTGCAAGGAGGGCCCCCATCGGAAACCCGCTTGCAATCCCCTTTGCGAGCATGACGATGTCGGGCTTCACCCTCGTGTGCTGGATGGCAAGCCACTTCCCGGTCCGGCCCATGCCGGTCTGTACCTCGTCAACGATCATCAGCGCCCCGCTCCTGTCGCATATCTCGCGGATACCCTCAAGGAAGCTGTCGGGCGGGATGATGACACCAGCCTCTCCCTGGATGGGCTCGACGACGACCCCCGCTGTGTCGGCGTCCACGGCTCTTTTAAGCCCGTCGAGATCGCCATACTCGACAAACGTCGCCGGGATTCCGAGCGGTTCGAAGGGTTCGCGTATCGCGGGCTTGTGAGTCACGGCAAGGGATCCAATCGTCCTCCCGTGGAACCCGTGCGTGAAGGCAACGAATTTCTTCCTGCCCGTCCTGACCCGGGCTAGCTTGAGCGCCCCGTCGGTCGCCTCCGCGCCAGAGTTCGAGAAGAACGCTTTTGCCATGCCGGTCTTCTCCACCAGTTTCTGTGCCAGTTCAGCCTGGCCGGGGACGTAGTAGAGGTTTGAGCAGTGGATGAGCCGTTTTGCCTGTTCGCATATGGCACGGGTCACCGCGGGATGGCAGTGGCCGGTGCTGCAGACCGCGATCCCTGCCACGCAGTCGATATACTCCTTCCCATCCGCGTCCCAGACCCTTGAGCCCTCACCACGGACGAGCATCAGGTCCCGGCTAAACGCGGGCATGTAGTAACGGGCTTCGAGTGCCCGGTAATCTTCCTTGTTCTGCATGATATCTCACTACTGGGTTGCTCTTTTCTATTCGTATTCGATGGTTGCAGGGGGTTTTGGAGTGATATCGTACACCACCCTTGCAACGCTTGGGATCTCTGACGTGATCCTTGAGGCGATCCTGTCAAGTACGTCCCATGGGATGTGGAGAGGATCCGCAGTCATCCCGTCACGGGAGTTGACCGCCCTCACTGCGACCACCCATCCATGCACCCTGTTGTCGCCCTTCACCCCTGTCCCCAGGCCAAGAAGTGCTGCAAAGCACTGCCAGGGATTGAACTGCTCCACGACCTCGTCCTCCACTATCCAGTTGGCCTGCCTGACCACCTCGATATTCTCCCTGGATACCTCGCCTATGACACGCACCGCGAGGCCAGGGCCCGGAAACGGCATCCGGTGCTGGATCTCATGGGGAAGACCAAGCGCCCCGGCCAGTGCACGGACCTCGTCCTTGTACAGGTCGCGAAGCGGCTCGATCACCTTCTCGAACTCCATGTGTAGGGGCATTCCGCCGACATTGTGGTGGCTCTTGATGCCCCCCTCGCTCTCGATCCTGTCGGGATAGATGGTCCCCTGGAGGAGGGCACGCGCACCGGTCCTCCTCGCTTCCCGCTCGAAGACCCGGATGAACCGCTCACCGATCACCTTCCGCTTCGCTTCGGGATCCCTGACCCCCTTCAGGGCGTCGAGGAACTCATCGCCCGCGGAGACGACGTGCAGGTGGAGGTTGCCAAAGACCTGGGAGATCCTCTCTGTCTCTCCCTTTCGCATAAGGCCTGTATCCACGTAGATCGGTTCGAGCCTGTCTCCGATGGCCCGGGCGGCAAGCGCCGCGCAGACCGAGCTGTCGACTCCTCCCGAGAGTGCCATAACCACCCTCCGATCCCCGGCCTCGCGCCGGATCTCCTCGACTGCGTCCGATATGAATTGCTCTGCGTTCACCATGTTGAATCGCACCTCAGCGTGTTCTTCTCCCGTTTCGCGTGCAGCAGGCTTTCACGAACCCGACGAAGGGAGGGGACGGCCTTGTCGGTCTCGACCTGAACTCGGGGTGGAACTGCGTTGCCATGAAGAAGGGATGGTCTGAGATCTCGCATATCTCCATGCGGTTCTCGAATGCTCCCGAGAAGACCAGTCCTGCCTTCTCGAGGTCCGGAATATAGCGGGGGTTGACCTCGTAGCGGTGCCTGTGACGTTCGGTGATCTCGCGCTCTCCATATACCCGCATCGCGAGGGTCCCCTCTTTGATGGTGATGGGGGAATTGCCGAGGCGCATCGTCCCGCCGAGTTCCGTGATATCGTACTGTTCGGGCAGGATCGCGATCACGTGCCTGCCCTCCCCAATCTCGGCACTGGTTGCATCCTCCCAGCCCAGCACGTGCCGGGAATACTCCACCACTGCCATCTGGAACCCGAGGCAGAGACCAAGAAATGGAGTCCTGTTGGTCCTGGCCCAGTGTATGGCATCGATCTTCCCCTCTATCCCCCGTTTTCCGAACCCGCCCGGCACGAGGACCCCATCGAACTCGGCAAGCTGCCTCAGATCGTACCGTTCCGCGTCGAGCCACGTGATCCTCACCTCGGTCGAGAGCGCCCTCCCTGCGTGCTTCAGGGCCTCCTTGATGCTCAGGTACACGTCCTCTATGCCGTACTTGCTCACGATGCCGACACTGACCCGCTCGGTATACTCCCTGCTCACCAGGTGATACCACGAGGGGTCGGCTTTCCGCTTTTCGAGACCAAGATGCTCTGAAAGGACGTCTCCCAGGCCTTCTTTCTCGAGCTCGAGCGGCACCTGGTAAATGTCGGGCGCCGTCGCGGCACTGATGACGCTGTGCTGGGGGAGGTCGCAGAATGCCGAGATCTTACGCTTGGTATGGGGCCCGATGGTCCGTTCGCTCCTGCCAACGATGATATCGGCGTGGAGGCCGAGTTCCCGCAGCGCCTTGACCGAGTGCTGGGTGGGTTTCGTCTTCAGGTCGCCCATCGTATCCTCGGGGATCAGAGTGACGTGGATGATAACCGTGTCATGGAGTGAGAGCTCTCCCCTCATCTGCCGTACTGCCTCAAGAAACGGCATGCTCTCGATGTCTCCGACAGTCCCCCCGATCTCAACGAGGCATATATCGGCCTTTTTCTGCCCGGGTATCTCCATCTCTGCCGCTGCGCGGATACATGATTTTATCTCATCGGTGATATGGGGGATGATCTGGACCGTCTCCCCGAGGAAGTCCCCTCGCCGCTCTTTCTCAATCACGGTCCGGTATACCTTCCCCGTGGTGATGTTATGGGCTGATGAGAGGTCGATATCAAGGAACCGCTCGTAGTTGCCGAGGTCGAGGTCGACCTCGCTCCCGTCGGAGAGGACGAACACCTCCCCGTGCTGGCCGGGGTTCATGGTCCCCGCATCGATATTCAGGTAAGGGTCTATCTTGACCGCGGTGATTCCATATCCCCTGTTTTTCAGGATCCGCCCCACCGATGCCGCGGTGATGCCCTTCCCGAGCCCGCTCATAACCCCGCCGGTAATGAAGATATATTTCACGAGAATATCCCCTCTGACCCTCTCTGACCCTTCCCGAGTGATCGCGAAGCGATCGCCGTTCTCAAGCGACCCCTGCGTTCCCAGGCAACCATGTTCTCCTTCTTCTTTTTTTTGCCGCCAACAGAGATAGTTGTATGCGTCACTGGGGAAGGCAGGCATGTGCGCGTCGCTGGATTTCCCCAAGACCTCAAGGGAAAGCGCACACTTACGAGTGGCTTTCGGACCTCAACGCAAACGCGGCGCTGCTCCGGGACAAAAGCCGGCCACCGGGAGCGCCATCCCTGACTTCTCCCTCGGCAAATACCACCCTTTTGCCTTTCCTTACCACACGGCCTGTCGCATACAGGGTCCCCTCGCGGGCCCCGCCAAGAAAGGTGGTTGTCTCGGTGATGGTGGCAATCTGTTCCGCGGGACCCGTGAGCGAGTAGATGCCCAGCACCATGGCCTCGTCCGCAAGCGCCGTGAATATTCCTCCCTGGAGCCATCCCTCGCCATTCAGCATGTCAGGGCGGACTTTCATCGAGATGACCCCCTGCCCATCCCCTGCCTGCTCCACCTCAATTCCCATGAGTCGGAAGAATGGGTTCGCATCCCTCCCCATGCTCCGGATACGTTCAAGGTAGTTCATACAACAGGAGATATGACAGATACCATGAAGAACCTGGGGCCCTTCAGATACGACCCGCCATGGTTATTCTTCTGCGCGTCCAACCACTCTACCATGGATCCGGAAGAGAAGGCAATGTTCGCCGATCTCATATGGCTGAACGCGGTGATCGCAACAGAGCTCATCCAGATCACCGAGAATACCTCGGCAATCCTGCGGAAGGAGCCCCCGCCCCAATCATGTCTTGACGAACACCGCACGCTCAGAAATGTCGCACTCACCATCGCAGAGCGGTATCGCCCCGGGACAGGACTGAAGGAGCACCTCGTTGGCCACCAGTGAGACATGCGACAGGCCGGCACCTGCTGCCCTGGACCGGGACGAGGTCAAGAGAGGCGCCCGTTCACCGGGCCTGTGCAGTGGGACTCCTCCTTACTCCCTGATCATCCCCGCATACAACGAGGAGGCACGAATACCGCTGTTACTTTCAGAGCTCGCGGGGGCAAAAGGAGAGGTCATCTGCATCTGCGAGGGAGATGACCGGACATTCTCGCTCATCTCAGAATTCGCGGAGGCCAACCCTGATGTCTGTATCAGGTGTGACCGCAGGGCCGGCCGGCTTGGAAAAGGTGGCGCCATCCTCGAGGGGATGCGGCAGGCCCGCGCTCCCCTTGTGGGCTACACGGACGCGGATGCATCAACCTCCTTTTCCCAGATGCTCGCACTCTTCGAAATCCTCAACGGGGCGGACGTGGTGATTGGATCTCGCTGGATAGAGGGGTCAGTCATCGTACGTGAGCAGGGGATAGGCAGAAGGTTCGAGAGCAGGGTGTTTAACATGATCATCAGGGCACTGTTCGGCCTTCCGTTCAAAGATACGCAGTGCGGGGCAAAAGTATTTAAAAAAGCAGCCATTGACGCAGTAATTGGACAGATGGTCTCCACGGGCTTTGAATTCGATGTTGAGCTTCTCTGGCGGATACGAAACCTTGGCTTTTCCATCAGAGAGCACCCCATCACCTGGCATGACAGGGGAGACTCCCGGGTAAGAGGAGGAGACGTGCTTCGAATGCTCTCAGGCCTCCTCCGTCTCCGCTTTGCGCGGTGATCTCCGATGCACACAGAATCTGCAGAAGAGAAGAAGAGACTCGCGTTCAAGCTCTTCGAACAGGGGGACTTTTTGGGCTCGTATTCGCTCTGTCGCGACCTTATCCCCGGCTCATCAGACCCATCCGTGGCAATCCTCTGCGCAACAAACCTCTTCCAGATGGGGCGTCTTGACGAGGCTGAGGCGTATTTTTGGGATCTTGCCAACTCTCTTTCGGGGTCGTCCCACGTGCACAGCTACCTTGGGAGGATACTTGAGAGGAAGGGGGACGATCGTGCGCTCTCCGAATTTGCGAGGGCCGTTGCACTCGATCCAGAGAACCTCGAGGCATTGAGGAGCTATGCGTCTTATCTCCTTGGAACAGGGGACCCCGGGAAAGCGTTGCCTGTGCTGCGGCACCTCGTCGCACGATCAGGCCGTGCAGACGACTCCCTGCTCCTCGCAAAGGCATTGAGGCTGAACGGGATGCCCCGGGAGGCGCTCGAGGTGAGAAAGGGCCCTGAATGCCGCGGTCTGCCCGTTGACGGTGAATATATCGAGGTGCTGGCCGCAGCCGGAGAGTATTCCGAGATGGCGGCCGCTGCCATTGCGGCATACGAACAGACAGGTGATGTGGCATATGCCCGAAGTTCCCTCTCGGCTCTCGCACGCTCCAACCCAGGTGCTGCAGCAGAGGAATACAAAAAAGTGCTTGCAGAGAGGGATGACCCGGGAATCAGGTTCGATTATGTCCAGATGTTGAGGGGGCGGGGTGAACTGGCATCCGCTCTCCTCGAGCTTGGCCCCCTCCTCTCGCGAAGCGAAGTCGACCCCCTGTTTCTCCTGGAAGAGTGCGAGATCCTTGCGGGACTGAAGAATAAGGAGGATGCGCACCTGCATTTCACACGGTTGATCGACCGCGAGCTGGAGAGCCTGGGTGATACCTCGTTCCTTGCCCGGCTGCTTGCCCGTTACCAGGCGTTCTTGAGGACCCACTACCCCATCAGGGAAGCGGAGTCCCTGCTCCTTCTCAAGCTGGCGTCGCAACCGCACGTGGTCTGCCTCCTCTCCATGGCATCGTTTTACGAGGATATCGGTGATCATACAGAGGCGAGATCATGGTATTACCGGGCGTACCGAAGCGATTTCCTCGCCGGTGGCCCTGAATATGCACGGTTCTGCGAGAAAGACGGTGATGTGAGGGAATGCGAGAAGGTGATGCTCTACGTCATCAACAGCATCAGGAAGACAGACGATCTCGTCCGCGTCGCAGGCATGGTAATGGAGGATACCCGCGCCCTCTACCGGATGCCACGCCTCGTGGAGCGACTCAGGGAGCGCCTCGAAGAGAAGGCACAGGGGCTCTCTTCACGCGGCCTCGAACTGCTTGCACTCACCCTGCTCGTCTCTGCCTCCCACAGCCTTGAGGCGGGAGACACCTCGCGGTGCAAGCGTTCCTGCCTTGAAGGCCTCGACTATATCCCTCCGGCATCCCGGAGCATCAGGGCAGAAGATTTCCTCACTCTCATTGAAGAATGCAAGCGCCGGTCGCTCTGCGACCTCCAGGTCCTCGCATATGCTCCGGCGCTACAGGATGAGAAGGGATCCTCTGTTGGACAGGCTGAACTCTTTCTTGAGCTGGACGAGAACGAGAAGAAGATCGTCGAGTTCCTGCGAGTGCACCACCAGGCCAGCGAGATGGATCTCCGGACTCTCCTTGGGACCCGCAGGGCAGGAGGAATGGTGAACCGGATCATTCAGAAGGCGACCAGTGCCGGTATCGTCGTGATCGAGAAGAGAGGGGTTGGCAAGGATGGAGAGATTTATGCATACAAGAGGTCCTGAACGAAAACCTGGGGACCGGCAGGAGAGCCAGAACATCATCAATTCCCTGCGAAGGGGCACGGTCCCTGCGAGCGGCCTCGAGAGGATCGCAGTCGGCCTCGACGTAGAGGAGGGAGTCATCGGTGCACAGCTCGATTTCGTCGCACGCGGCGGCGGGGACATCAAGTTCATCAGGGGAGATTACGGAAGCGGAAAAACCTTCCTCGTCGCAAGGGCTCTTGAGATGGCGCGTGAGAAAGGGTTTGTGACCGCCCACGTGGTCATCTCCTCATCCTCGCCACTGCACAAGACAAAAGGCATCTACCAGCAGATCTGTGCAAGCCTGCGCACACGGGAAGAGGAGCACGCACAGAAGTCCATCATCGATTCATGGCTCTTTGGGATCGAGGAGCGGATCCTCAACGTGAGCGACCGGTCGCTCCCGGACGATGTCCTCGAGAAGGCGACCCTCGCAGAGATCGAGACTGCGCTTGCCGGCATCTCCGAGCTGAACACCTCTCTTGCGGCAGCGCTCCGGACCTACTACCGGGCCAACAACGCGGGGGACTTCCAGACCTCGCAGGCCGCGATTGGGTGGGTATGCGCAGAACCAAACGTCGGAAGAGAGTTCAAGCAGAAGGCCGGGATACGGGGAGATGTGGATGAGGCCACGGCTTTCACGTTCCTGCGGGGGCTGTTGCGGATCATCGTCAGTGCGGGGTGCAGCGGGCTCGCGGTTGCAGTTGACGAGGTGGAGACGACCCAGTCTCTTCCCCGCAACCAGCGGGAGAAGGGATACCGCACTCTCCAGATGATAGTCGACTCCCTCGACAGGGGCGATCTCCCGCATTCCTATTTTGTCTTCACAGGGACTCCCGCCTTCTTTGACGGCCCGAGGGGAATCCGCACACTGCCACCCCTCTATGACCGCATCAGCGTGGTCCAGACAGGTGAAAGTTTCAGGAACCCCCGTCAGCCCCAGATCACTCTTGCAAAGTTCGATGCAAAGAAGCTCGAACAGGTCGCCCTCAAGGTAATCGACATCTACTCTGCCGCGTATACAGAGGTTGACAGGTCAAGAGTCTCCCACCGGTTCATAAGGGCGATGATCAAAAAGGTGACCAGCAAGTTTGGGGGCAGGGTCGACGTAATCCCGCGAATTTTCCTGAAAGAGTTCGTGGACGTCCTGGACAAGTGCGAGCTCTACGAGGAATACGATCCATGGGAGCAGTACCACTTTGAGACGGAACACCTCAAGGGCGAGCTCAAAGAGGAGGAGGAGGCAGTGATGGTGATGGAGTTCTGACTCCCCATCTCTCCACAAAGGGATGCATCGCCAGAACTGCGGCAGTATCCATGATCCCCTTCCACAATCTTGATGCGCTTTTTTGACATTTAATAAAAGATATGATCGTGCACCTCGCAAGGGCCCTCCTCGCTTCTCTATGCCTGATGCTCGTTCTGGGCTCTGCCTCGGGGGCAATCTCCATCGATGCCCAGCCCGGGACCTCGCATATCGGAGAGCGGGTGCACATCAGCGGAACTTCAGATATCCCCAATATCATCGCAGTCTATCTCTTCGTGACCGGCCCGGGACTGAACCGCGCAGGGGCCACCCTTGAGAACCTGCATCTTCCCGCAGGTTCAGGCTATTTCACGTCCGCGTATGTCCATCCCGACGGGAGGTTCGAGTACGAGTGGAACACGGGCTTTATCGTGGGCCGCCTCGTCCCAGGGACCTACCGGATATACGCGGTGAGCGTCCCGCTGAACCTGGACAGGCTCACCGACACCGACGAGATCTCCCTGTCCTACACTGACGTCACATTCTCCCGGGCGCCTTCTCCTGAAATCGGGATGCCATGGGAGGTCCCTGGCGTCTCCCTCGTCCTTGCTGCCGCACTTCTCGCCTCGAAAAGGAGGCGGCAGAACTGATCGGCAGGCTTTCTCTCTGCCGGCGAACACGGGCTGCGTATCGTTCCCCCGCATATCCCTGTGAGTCCTGTTGAGTAGGCAGGGGGCATGCACGTCTCCGTCAGGTTTTTTTTAGAGTAGCTCGGAAGTCCAAGCCCCGCGATCGCATCAGCCGCTTTCAGGACGACTCTCTGCGGACCCTGACCGAACGGGCATGGGCCGTGAGACCCTCCGCCTCCGCGATGGTCTCGACGGTCTCCCCCAGCCGCTCCAGACCCTCCCTGCTGATCAGCTGTACCGTCGACCGCGTGCAGAAGTGCTGCACGTCGAGGCCGGAGTGGGCACGTGCATACCCCGCCGTAGGGAGGACGTGGTTTGTGCCCGATGCGTAATCCCCACAGGCGACCACCGAATAACTCCCGAGGAAGACCGCCCCTGCATTCCTGATTCCCCGCAGGACTCCCATGGGGTCAGCGACCTGGAGTGAGAGGTGTTCGGGGGCAGCACGGTTCACGCACCCGATCGCCTCGTCCATGGATGACGCCACGAGGTATCCCGTGTTCCCCATCGCTTTCCTGAGTATCTCTCCCCTCTCCGCGTCCCTGATCCCTGATTCTAGGTGGACGGCCACCTGGCCCGGGAGACCTGGGTCCGTGGTCACGAGGAGGCTTGCCGCCCTTGGATCATGCTCCGCCTGGGCAAGGATGTCGGCAGCGATGAACTCCGGCCGGGCGGTATCGTCTGCGAGCACGACGATCTCGCTTGGGCCTGCCGGAAAATCGATCTCGGTGCGGTCGCGAAGAAGCATCTTTGCCGCCGTCACGTAGATATTTCCAGGGCCAACGATCTTCTGGACGGGGCTGATGCTCTCTGTCCCAAGTGCCATTGCCGCGATCGCCTGTGCGCCTCCGACGGCATACACCTCGTCCACTCCCGCGATGTCCATTGCCACGAGCGTCATCGGGGATATGGGAGGCGGGCTGCAGCAGCAGATGGATCGTACACCTGCGACCCTCGCAGGGATCGTGCACATCAGAGCGGTGGAGGCGTAGGCTGCTCTCCCTCCAGGGATGTACGCCCCGATACGGTCGAGGGGAGTGGTCCTGACCCCGAGAACCACCCCGGGCTCAACCTCCTCGAGCCATAACTCCCTTGGCTTTTGGAGCTCGTGGAAGCGGGAGATCCGCGCGTCAGCCTCGATCAGGCTTGCGATGACCTGATCACTGACTGCATGGTAGGCCGCCTCAACCTCCTCTTCGCCTACAATGAGAGATTCAGTGTCGACTCCATCGAACTGCCTGGTGAGCTCGAGCAGGGCCTGGTCACCCCCGTTCCTGACTCTCTCGATGATCTCCTCCACCACAGGCCTTACCGAGGAGAGCTCCGAGACCCGGTTTTCCATCCAATCCCCGAGCGATACGGCCTTCCACATGGGAAGAGACTTCGACCGGCGGAGTGTTAAAGGTTCTTTTGGCTGGATCACCTGGTATATTCAATTGATAATAAAAGTGATTAATGCTGATCAATAATTAAAGAGAAATGTTCATCAATCATGCTGTGAAAGGACTACCAGTGAGGCTTATGATCCTTAAACCCATGAAAGTGTGTGTTTCAATTTTTCTTAGTGCCCTTATCGTCGTCGGAGCATTATTCTGCGGATGCACAACGACCGTTCCATCACAGGGAACCCCTATACCCACCCAGTCGATGGAGAAATCGAAGATCCTGCTGGCAACCACAACGAGCCTGTACGATACGGGACTCCTTGATTACCTAGAGCCCATGTTCGAAGAGAAGTACAATGTCGACCTCCTCATCACCTCGCAGGGGACAGGAAAAGCCATCGAGATCGCCACCCGCGGCGACTGCGATATCCTCGCGGTGCATTCCCCGAGCCAGGAGGAGGCGTTCATGGCCGGTGGCCATGGCATCAACCGCCGCTGCTTTGCATACAACTACTTCATCATCGTAGGACCGGCGAACGATCCGGCGGGCATCAGGGATATGAAGCCCGAGGATGCATTCATGAAAATTATGACCATGGGGAAGGCGAACACACCGGGCGTCTCTTTTGTCTCCAGGGGAGATAATTCCGGGACCCATTCTGCAGAGAAGAACATCTGGAAGTCCGCAGGGTATAATTACACGGCGGACGTCCAGAAATCCGGGAACTGGTACATCGAGGCTGGAAGAGGGATGGGAGAGACGCTTCAGCTGGCATCGGAGAAGCAAGCCTACACCCTGACGGACGAAGGAACCTACCTTGCCTACAAGGGAAACCTCGCACTGGTCCCGGTCATCGAGCAGGGGGATATCCTCCTGAACGTCTACAGTGTCATCACGGTGTATACACCTACCCAGCCCTCTGAAAAGATCGCGATGGCCAACAATTTCGTGGACTTCCTCATCTCCCCGGAGATCCAGGCAGCCATTGCTGAATTCGGGAAAGAAAAATACAGTAAGAACCTCTTCACACCGATGGCCGGGGAATGCAGCCAGTTCAAGTGCGACTGCACGAACCCTGCGACCGCGACAACACCTGCGACTGCCTGATCACTTCAATTTTTTTCCATGCCTGACGGGGATTTGGGGAACGATGGATGGGAAATCCCCGGTCAGCTACCGGGCCTGAAGGGTGGAACCTATGAGATCAACTGGATCGTGAACGCATGGAACGCAACCTGATTTATAAGAGAGAGACGGAAAAGCACACCATACTGCCCCGAAGATGTGTGCTTTGCATCATCTGCCTACTCACGCTCTCCCTGGGGGCCTGCGCCGCCACTACATCCCTGAACATCGTCAAATATGGAGGTGATGGAGTCACCATCCTGAATGAGACTTCTGTCACGTATGAGTGGATGGAACAGAATCTCCCCGTACAGGGTGATGGATCCACCCACTACTACCACCAGGGCCCGGTCTTCCTTGACGACCCTGATCCTGCGACCCAGGAAATGCTGCGATGGAACCCTCCCGAAGATAAAAACGTCCAGGAAAAGGACATGGGTGCGGTGAAGGGGACCGATCTCCGAGACCTCTGCGAACTGGTGGGAGGAATGTCCCCGGGCGACACCGTCAAGATCAAGGCTGCCGACGGATTTATCAAGGAGTTTGCCTACCGGAACGTGTATTTCCCCCATCCAGGACAGGGGCCCCTCGTCGTGACCTGGTGGAAGGGAGATTCCGGATACGTTCCGGATTACCGGGAAGGGATGCGTCTTGTCTTCTTTGCTGACACCAGCACGAACCCTTGGGGGATCCATGCCTTTGGAAACTGGGACTGGCACGAGTCGGCTGATGAACAGTTCTGGTATTACTACCGCCAGGGAGACCAGAAGTACCCGACCACAACTGGTCTCTCGGTCCAGTACATTTCAGACATTTTGATCTATCCCGGCAACCCTGCACATGCAGAATCGCAACGCACGACAGCACATAACGCACCGGAAGCTCCGACACAGGCAGGATTCTCATTCCACGTGATCATGGGTGCTCTTGCGGCCGGCGGTTTCCTCGCATACAATTTTAAGAGGTAAGGCGAATGAATTCCAGTTCTTTTTCTCGACGTATTGTCGGCGCACCCCCTGATGACAGGACCAGACTGTTCCCCTGCATTATTGCCGCGGTCCTGCTCTTCGGGCTGGTACACGTTCTGTGCGCAGCTCCCACAACGGAAGTGCGTGTCACGAAATATGCGCCGGACGGCACCACGGTTCTGAACGAGACGACGGTATCGTACCAGTGGATGGAAGCAAATCTCCCTGTATATGGTGATGGCCTGACCCACTACTACCATCAGGGCCCGGTCTTTGTCGATGACAAGGAAGGGCAGTGGGATGTGAACGAGACGAGCAATTTCAAGGACCATGGCGCGGTGAAGGGAACCAATGTCAAAGACCTTTGCGAACTCGTGAGAGGCATGGATGCAGGGGACGAGGTGATGATCAAGGCAACGGATGGGTACCACGTCGAGTTCGGGTATGAGAACGTGTATCATCCGCTGCCTCGCCAGGGGCCGATTGTCGTCACATGGTATAATGGAGAGGAGACCCTCGTGGGCGAACGCCACGGTGTCGGGTACCCCCCGGATTATTTTGTGGGGATGCGCCTCGTCTTCTTTGCAGATACGTCGGTGAACAGCGAGGGAAAGCACGTATTTGGGAATAACGACATGCGGGCTGTAATGCCCGCGGATAAGATTCACCTCTTCGATGAACTGTACCCTTCGACGAACGGCTACACTGTCAAATGGATCGATGAGGTGAGGATTTATACAGATGGGTATCATGGACCGGAGGGAGTCCTCGCAAAGTCGATGGAAGAGAAAGCTCTATCCCAGGAAACGACCCCCCAGAAAAGCCCTTTGCTCCTCTTTACGTGTAGCGGTGGGATTGTCCTTGCCTTTCTCCTTGCCTGGAGGCGTTCATCGTGATCCAAACCCTACAGGCCGGCCTCATCCTTCTGGTGCTGTTCTGCTGTAGTACGGGATGCATCAGCCAGGCTCCTGTATCTCCATCTCCCGACGTGACGGTCCCGGCTGAGGACTATCGCAGCTGGACCCTAACAGTGAATGGTACCACGCAGCAGGTGTACTCCCTTGCCGA
Organism: Methanolinea sp.; assembly: GCA_018263335.1. Taxonomy (GTDB): domain Archaea; phylum Halobacteriota; class Methanomicrobia; order Methanomicrobiales; family Methanospirillaceae; genus Methanolinea_A. The sequence continues at coordinate 114,415 of JADFCY010000002.1, forward strand.
TCTCCGGGCACTCCCTGCCGCAACCGGACACGGTTTCGCAGTCTCGACAGTAGGGATAAAATACGGCCCTTACCTCTGCAAGGGTGTCCTCCTTACCGATCTCCTGGAACGTGCGGGAGGGATATCCAATGGCGACCAGGTATGGATCTCTGCACCGGACGGCTACCTCTGGGTATTCGACTACGACCAGGTGCAGGGAAACGGGTTCATCACGTTCAATGAAAACCTGAAAGAAATCCCGTCGCCCCCTCTCCGTATCCTGCTGATGTACGACATGGACGGCGCACCGCTCTCCTACAACGAAGGTGCACCCCTGCGGGTCGCAATCATCTCGGAAGAGCAGGGAGTCGTGACCGAAGGAAGCGCATGGGTCAAGTGGGTGGATAATATCGAGATACGCAGGAAATCTCAATGAGAGGGGACCGATATCCGTACATCGCCTGGATAGTCATCGTTCTTGCGATCCTTGCTGCAGGATGCTCGGAAAGACCCGTCGAGAGGGTCCCAGTGAAGGTGGTCGCTGCAGGCAGTCTTCTCTACCCGCTTGCCGAGGCTGAAGCGAAGTACGAGCAATTGCACCCGGATATCGATATCCAGGTTGAGGGGCATGGGAGTATCCAGGCGATACGCCAGGTAACCGATCTCGGGCGCCGGTTCGACCTGGTAGTCGTAGCAGACGAGTCTCTCATCCCGGACCTGATGTACCGGCCGATAGGAGGGAGCAACGGCAACTATACTGACTGGTATACTCCTTTCGGCCGAAACGAAATGGTGATTGCGTACACGGAAAAAAGCAGGTATCATGATGAAATAACGCCTGAAAACTGGTACGGGGTGCTTTCAAGGCCGGATGTCCGGGTAGGATTCTCGAATCCCATGCTCGATGCCGCAGGATACCGGGCAATGCTCGTGGCAATGCTTGCGGGAGAGCATTACCAGGATCTGACCATCTTCCCCCGGGTGATTGGTGATCACTTTGATCCACCCCTTACAATTGAGAACAATGGCGGAATCCGGACGGTGCGGCTCCCGCAGGTCTTAAAGCCCACAGGGAGCAAGGTCGCGGTAAGAGACGGGAGTATCTTCCTTTTGTCGCTGCTCGAGGCCGGCGGAATAGACTATGCCTTCGAGTACCGCAGCGTTGCAGAGGCGCAAGGGTTTCCGTATGTCCCCCTTCCAGATACGATAAACCTGAAAACAGATGATCAAAGTGATTTCTACAAAAAGGCAAGGGTTATTCTCGGTTTTCCCCGGTTTTCACAGATAGGGAGCGAACGGGTCGGAATACCTATCCTCTATGCAGTCACGATACCCTCAACCGCGGTCAGGGTTGAGGAGGCCCGGGAATTCACGGAATTCTTCTTCAGGATGTCGCAGGAGGGGGGCAGGGGCTGGCCGGAACCTCTCGATGGTACCCCCGTGTTCCCATGGAGCACGAAGGCAGTGGCCGCAGGTGAATGAAGGATGCCCCCTCTTTTACGCCTCCAGCGTGATCCCCTTGTCGTTGTTTTCACTCTTGCGGGCGGAATTCTCGTTGGCCTCATCGTGCTTGCGGTCCTCTCCATTGCGGTCCCCGAACTCGCTGACCCGTTCCACCTTGCCGGCGTGGCTGGTGAGCCGGGAGTAATGGAATCATTGCTTCTCACTTTCCTGGCAGGGTTCGTGGCAGTGGGTATCCTTGGACTGCTCGGGACGCCGCTTGCATATCTCCTTGCACGAAATGATTTCTCAGGAAAGGCGGCCATCGAAGGGTTGATCGATACCCCCCTCATCCTGCCCCATACGGTTGCCGGACTGATGGTATACCTCCTCTTCATGTCGCGGGGCCTGATAGGGGCGCCTTTCAGCAGGGCAGGGTTTTTCTTCGAGGATGCCTTCCCCGGAATCGTCGTCGCGATGGTCTTTGTGGCGATACCCTATTATGTCGATGGTGTGCGGGAGGGTTTTGGGACGGTCCCCGTCCGGCTCGAACACGTGGCGCGGACACTGGGGGCAACGCGGTGGCAGGTCATCACCAGGATCGTGCTCCCGCTCACGTCGCGGCATATCCTGTCAAGCGCGCTCGTTGCGTGGGGAAGGGCCATCGGGGAATTCGCCGCAGTAGTAATGATCGCATACTTCCCCATGGTCGTCTCCGCCCTGATCTACCAGAGGTTTGCCACCGGAGGGATCGCAGAGAGCAGGAGCGTGGCATTTATCATGCTCATCCTCTGCCTCATCCTCTTCATCGGTATCCGGCTGCTTACGAAACGCCTCGGGAGGTATGATGATACGCCTTGAAGGAGTCTCACTGACCAGGGGAACGTTCTCCCTTGAGGGGATCGACCTCTCCCTTTCCAGGGGAGAGCACCTTTTTGTCATAGGCCCTTCAGGTTCCGGAAAGACTCTCCTCCTCGAGACCATTGCAGGGATCCACGGTGATGCCTCGGGGAAGATCCTGATCATGGGCAGGGATATGTCAGGTCTTTTACCTGAAGAGCGGGGGCTTTCGCTCATGTACCAGGACTATTCACTCTTCCCTCACCTCACGGTCGCAGAAAATATCGGATTTGGCCTGACGATCCGGGGCGTCCCGGGGAATGAGACTGCGACTATCGTGGACAATCTGGTCGCAAGGTTCGGAATCACCCCGCTTCGCGACCGGTATCCCGCCTCGCTCTCCGGAGGGGAGAAGCAGCGGGTGGCGCTTGCACGGGCCCTCGCCACCAGCCCTGTACTCCTGCTCCTCGATGAACCGTTTGCCGCCATCGATCCGATGCTGAAATCGCAATTCATCGACGAACTGGGGAGGATACGGAGGGAGAGGGATCTCACCATCCTCCAGGTGAGCCATTCCCGCGAGGAGGTGTATGCCCTTGCAGACAGGGTCGCAGTGATGATCGACGGGAGGGTGCGCCAGGTCGGCACCTGTGACGAGGTGTTCCGCAGCCCGGCATCGCGGGAGGTGGCCATCTTCACGGGGTATGAGAATATCCTTGAAGGGGTGGTGACATCCGATGACAGGAGGATCCATCTGCTCGTCGCAGGAGGGATACGCATCGGTATTCCCCAGGGCACCCCGCCAGGTACCCGGATGGTCGCCTGTATCAGGGCTGCAGATGTTGTCCTTACACCAGAGGGTTCCCATGGGACAGGGGGGCTTCGGATCGCCGATGGAGTCGTGGCGAGCACAAGGAACGACGAACATGGCGTCTCAGTGACGGTTGATTGCGGTGTGCCGATCATCTCATGGTTTTCCCACCGTGAAATGGAGCAGCATCAATGGCGTTTGGGCCAGGAAGTGGGGGTACTTCTCCCTTCACAGTCCGTCCACCTTTTCGATTCAGATCACCCGGAGGAACACCTCATCTCCCATTCCTGATTCCCATGACACGGATACTCCACGAAAAACCCGCAAGAGACCTTTACTCCCTTGCTCTCTCCATCGCCCTCCTGTGCCTGGTGGTGTCTGCAATCATGTCTCCCGTCTCTGCTGCAACAACCCAGGTCCGGGTAGTAAAATACGCGGTGGACGAGTTCACCATCCTTGCCGAAAAGACCGTCGATTACCGGTGGATGGAGCAGAACCTGCGCGTATACGGGGATGGATCCACACATTACTACCACCAGGGACCAATTTTCATAGATGACCCTGACCCTGCAAAGCAGGAGGCACTCCGGTGGAACCCCGCTGAGGACACGAACGTCCAGGAGAAGGACATGGGCGCGGTCAAGGGCACGAACCTGAAAGACCTCTGCAACCTGGTGGGGGGCATGGATGCTGGAGACACGCTGAAAATACGCTCATCAGACGGCTGGTACAAGATGCTTCCCTACAAGAACGTGTACGAATATTCCAGCCGCGAGGGGCCGATCATCATCTGCTGGAACAAGGACGGCAAGTACCCGGACACCGGGTACACTGAAGGGATGCGGATGGTCTGGTTCGCCGATACCTCTACCAACCCCTGGGGCATCCATGCGTTCGGCGTATGGGACTGGCATGAAGCAGCGGATGAAGAGTACTGGTACTATTACCAGCAGGGAAACGAGAAGTATCCCACCACGACGGGACTGTCCGGGATGTATATCTCCGAGATACTCATATACAGCCAGGAGGAGCCGGCCGGGAGCATCGAGGTCACTTCAACTCCCACGGGTGCAGAGATCATTCTCGACGGAGATGAGACGGGAGAGGTGACCCCTTTTACCCTGAAGGAAATCCCTGCAGGCAGCCATACTGTCAGCATCCGGAAAGAGGGCTACCTTTCATCAGATGAAGAATGGGTCGATGTATCCCACGGGGTGGTGGTCCCGGTTCATTTCGATCTCGAGCGTGAATTCTCCTCCGCCATTTCAGGAACGAGTGACGGAACTTTACCCGGTGGCACCCGGTACGACGGGGAGCAGGGGTATCTTGGAGTGGTGACGGATGGGATCAGCGGAAACGTCACGATGCTCGTCGCGAACGGGCCAAGCCAGGTCTGCAGGAGCGGCCAGACCCTCTCCTACCGGATCGCGACGGATACGCTGCCCCCTTCTCCGTCTCAATGGGCAAGGCTCTATGTCTTTTCATACAAGGGGTATACAAGCGACCATACGCTTGAAGTCAGAGTCAATTCAGTGAAAGCCGGTATTCCTGATCGCTCGACCTATCACCATGCCGATGGGAGAGTCTCTGAGACTCTTGCCATCAATGTGACCCCGATGGTTCAGACAACCGGTGCGATCGAAGTGTCTGTCAGGAATCCCCCGGGAGGAAACGAGTGGACGGTCTATCCTCCTGTTCTCCTCATGGTGCATCATGACGGCGGTGAACAGACGCTGAAGAACTGGGTCGCGGAAGGCTCAGGGTACATCCGGGCCCTGGAAGACTATTCTCCACAGGACCTGGCAAATATCACCATCACGGACTTTTCCGATATCCAGCCAGGATATTCTGGTGCGGAACTCGTGGTGATCGGCACTGCACCGGAGATATCCGATACGTCGTTCCCTCTGGTTGTCCAGAATTCAGTTCGTATATCAGGGAATTATTCACATGTAAAGGAGGGGATATGGATCTCCCGTTTCAATGTCACCTCACACTTGACCGGGTATGTCCATACTGAATTCATCTGGAAGGCAGTCGATCCCGGGGACACTGTTGAGGTCGCACCGAGACTGGCGGTTCTCTCCATTTCATATCCGGAAAAACCAGTCACATCTGAACAGGATGGCGGGTTTTCGCCTTCCGTGAGCATGACGAGTTCCCGACCCACGGATGACGTCAGAAATCTCTCCTATCCTGCAACTTCTGTTTCCATATCTCCCTCTCCAGCCGTTTCTGCAATACACGCGGGGCTCGTTCCGCAGGATGAATCTTTCCTCTCCCGCATATGGAGAATGATCTTCTGGATCTTGGGAATCCCGTTCCCCGACTACGATACACGGGTCTTCGAAGGTGAAGAGGAGTATTCCCGGGACTTCGATGTCCTGGGAGGACCAGGAGGCGACGCCCACTCTCCCGATCACCAGGCTCCGTCTCTTCCCGCCTATCCGCTCACTGTCACCACGACTCCATCAGGTGCCATGCTCACGGTCTCCAGTCTTGCTGAGGTGAGTGTTTCCCCGGCGACATTGTTCCTGCCTGAAGGGGATTATCTCCTTGACGCCGAGATGGACGGGTACCTGGTTAACCAGACCATGGTGCACCTTACAGGCCCACAGGAGATCACCCTCGTTCTGACACCTGGTGACACTGCACAGAAGAATGAACCCCAGAAAACGCCTGCAAGGTCGCGGCATGGCGGCCTTTTGATCGTCACCTATCCCGGTGACCTCGAACTATCGGTTGATAACAAGGACATGGAGGGCAAGAGCCCCCTTGTCCTCTATGGATTAAAAGAGGGATACCACACCGTGAAAGGAATCCGGCCGAGCGCAACCGCAGGGAAGGGAGAGAGTATCATTGCAAGGGTATGGGTCCACCACGATGCCATGTCCATGTGTGAACTGGACTTTGTGGGGATCAGGATGGACCGGTTGATACGAATCACCAACCAATCGGAAATCCCCGCTGCATTCACCCTGAACGGGTTTTACCCATTGCTGCGTACTCCGGTCACTCTCGATCTTCCCCGGACAGGGTCGTATATCACCCTTATGGGAGAGGGCACCTACACGAGCGTTCCCATCCATGACAGCATACGGGGCGGCAGCGAATTCATTCTCCCTCCATATACTGGGAATTATCACACGATCGCAATTGAGTCATCACCGCCAGGTGCCGAGATATTCATCGACGGGGCAAGGACCGGAAATACCACTCCCTCTCTTGTTGGCGGATTGTCGGAGGGCCCTCACCGCGTGATGGTGTCATTGCCGGGGCATATCCCGGCACAGAGACTCGTCAGCGTACCAAGGACCAATGAGGAGTTCATCAAAGGGACCGTCACGTTCATCCTCGACACGTATCCGTGCGGCCCGCTCCGTGTAGAGAGTATCCCTGGAGGCGCCGGGATATACCTTGACGGGATCGCAACCGGAGAGAAGACGCCGTTCTCCTTCTCAGGCATTCCCCTTGGGGTGCATGAACTCACGCTCAAGTCCGGCGAGATCTCGAGATCGCGGGACATCACTATCCGTCCTGACAATGCGAACAGGTACGTGGTGGTGATGGAGTAAGGACCAGGCGATTACCGCCTCTTGGCGGCAGGCGGGACGAGAAGAGATGGTTATTGATTATGACGAGAAATTGGTCGGAAAGGATTGTTATTGTCACGTTATTGCTCTTCGCTGCATGCGTAATCGCCCTGGCAGCGGCTGAAATCACAGATGGGACAACACCCGCAATCCCCTGGGGTCCGTACCTGACCAAAACCACGACGATGGGCACGATAGTAAATGCAAAGACCTCTATCCGACCTACATAACAGTGAAGTACGCAACCGATGCGTATTACGTAGCACACTCTGGCTTTGACCAGAGCGCGACCGATGGCACAACCGACACGCTCCACCACGTCGCCCTGAATGGCCTCGAACCCGATACCCTCTACCACTACCGGGTCACCTACGGTGAGCAGCAGACCGTTGACCTCCACTTCTGGACCTTTCCGGAGAGCGGTGCGTTCACCTTCGTTGTGTATAGCGACACCCAGGACCAGCTGCCTACCTACAGCCAGCTGGGGCGGCACAAACAAGGTACGGACCGGATCGCCGCAGAGCCTAACATCACATTCGTGCTGCACTCGGACGACCTCGTGAATGATGCATCAAATCTCTAAGACTGGGACCAGTACTTTTCTGCAGGCCGCACGATGATGGCGAACACGACTGTCTTTTCGACCGGGTCCTGGGTCATGGTTTGTATCAGGGGGGAGGATGTGACATTCACACCCGGCTCCGGGAAGGGGCAGGGATGACTCCCGGGTGCTGTAACATATACTTCCAAAGGAGAGTCAGGCATGCGGGTTCGGGCTAATGAAGGGGTCCCTGATGTTGTTCGCCTGGTGAAGCGGAAGGTATGGAGCAAGGGTACCAGAAGGGCGACCGCGTCGCCACCTGCATTGACCCTGCCTTCGTGCACGTGCTCCCGGGATGATCGTTTCAGCTTAGTTTAATTTACTTCAAATATTAATTTAAAAAGTTTTATTGTGTGTTTTGAACAGTAACTGTTTGTACTCAACATAATCAATTGAAGAAGTGAATTCTATGAACATCAAAAGAACTGCAACAGTTACTCTGGCCCTCCTCCTGGCAGGGCTCCTGCTGGTCTCCGCTGCGTCAGCGGCGACCGAAGAAGTCCAGGTGATCCGGTATGCGGACAACAACTACTCGGTTGTCGAGTCTTCTGCGACACGGGACCTGACCGAGCTGCAACTGATGACGAACGTGTACAGCAACGGCCCGGTCTACTTCCAGGGCCCGACCTTCGACCCGGACGACCCATGGGGAGACGGCGGCCAGAACATGATCCTCTATTACGACCACAACGGGACGTACGTGAGGAACCTGACCGACCTCGTCGGGGGTATGAATGATGGCGACGAGCTCCGGGTCCAGGCCAGCGATGGAATGTCCCGCTACTTCGGCTAAGACAATGTCTATACCCCAGATGCACGCCAGGGCGACATGATCCTTGCCTGGTGGGATGACCAGTACGGTTTTGTCCCCGATTACGCAGAAGGTATCCGGCTCTTCTTCTACACGCCGCCATCGACCTATGGTGTTGACGACTCCCTGAACCTGACCCTACGGGACATGCAGGCATCATTTGACCCCTGGTACAGTTACAACTACAGCGGTACCTGGCCATCGGCAAAAGGGCTCTCGGTGAAGTATGTCCAGTACCTGAAAATCTATCCGCCGCACCGCCATGACTTCAACGCTACGGGTGAGACGGATGAGTGGGCGTATAAGGGCGGAGTAAGCTTAGATCCTCCTGGGTCGATTGATCAGCCAAGTTCACTCATATCGCCAACAACTGACATAGCTGATTATGACAGTTCATATGAAATTATCAGTTCTGCATCAAACTATGCCGCTCAGCGGTTCGATTTCGCAATCGATACTGCAAATGATAAGGATGGCCCTGTTGACAACATTGAAAAAATGGCTCTCACGTGGATAGGAAAAGGGTATCATTCAACCGCCGAAAATGGAGCCACCCTTTACATCTGGAACGGATCCGGTTATGAGGAACTTGATTCAACGAGCTCGGATCTTGAGGTGACGCTTACAGGTGAACTGTCCTCCAGTCTTGGGAATTATATCAATTCGGGGAATGTCACAGCCATTGTAGTTCAGAAATCCCCGGGAACGAGTCTGTTTAATAAATCATCTCTCGAGACCGATTATGTCAAACTGGTGGTTACACACCACCATACTAACTAGTTAAGGAGGGATGACAATGGTAAAAAACACAACAAATCACTCCCTGTTCCCGGTGGGAATCAGCGGATATTTCCTCCTGATCGTATGTATTGCTCTGTTAATCGTCCCTGTTTGTGCAGGGAGTACAACGGTATCAATACCGACAGATGGTGATACATACATTACGGAACGCTCACCTAACGCAAGTGATGACGGCGTGGATGGCATGTTCGTTCAAACAATGGCCACGAAAAACGATAATTATAGGGGTGTGGTCCATTTCAATCTCTCATCGATTCCATTAGGAGCAACCGTCACAGATGCTGCACTGCATCTCTATCTCCTTGCTTATAATGGAGGAGACGGAGTAACCGAGTATTATAATGACGTCCATCGGATAACCGGGGGTGACTTTTCTGCACCTGTTTTGAAATGGGCTACCTGTCCGGCTTTTGAATCCATACCGACAGACAGTCAGTCTGTAGGCACGGCTAATGGTGTCTGGGTTGTCTGGAATGTTACGCCGGATATGCAGGCATATGCATCCGGGGATCCGATGTTCGGCTGGGTTATCAAATACCCTGTTGAAAGCCTCTCCATACCACACGTTGTGTTCTACAATACGCTTGAATGTACGGATCCTGCCTACCGCCCCTATCTTGAAGTGACCTACACCGAAGGTGGAGCGGCGGCCCCAACTGCCGCCTTCACCGCCGATGTAACCTCCGGCACCGCCCCGCTCACCGTCCAGTTCACCGACGCATCGACCGGCGACGGGATCACCGACTGGGCCTGGGACTTCGAAAACGACGGCACGGTGGATTCCACCGACCAGAGCCCGAGCCATGTCTTTGATACGACCGGCACCTACACCGTGAACCTGACGGTGACGAATGCAGGTGGCAGTGATAGCGAAGTGAAGACGGACTACATCACGGTGAGCGAGGCCCCGGCACTCCTCTGGGGCCCGTACCTGACCGGCACCACGACAACCGGCACGGTCGTCAACGTGAAGACGAATATCGCAACCGCCGTATCGGTTGAGTACGCAACCGACGCCTACTACACGGCACACTCCGCATATGACCAGAGCGCTACTGATGGTGTAAGCACACAACTTCACCACGTATCTCTTGCCAGCCTCACCCCGGATACCATGTACCACTACCGGGTCATCTATGACGGACAGACTACGGGAGATCTCCACTTCCGGACCTTCCCGGAGAGCGGTGCGTTCACCTTCGTCGTGTACAGCGACACCCAGGACCAGCTCCCCACCTTCAGCCAGCTGGAGCGGCACAAGCTGGTCGCTGACCGAATCGCCGAGGAGCCCGACGTTGCATTCGTGCTCAACTCCGGCGACCTCGTGAATGATGCATCAAATCTCTCCGACTGGGACCGGTACTTCGCGGCCGGGAAGAACCTGATGGCCAGGATTCCGGTCTTCCCGGCGCTCGGGAACCATGATGACTACGATCCCTACTACTCTGCAATCTACGGGATCCCGGAGTACTACTCATTTGACTGCGCTGATATTCACGTTGCAGTGCTCAACAGCAACGACTGGGCATGGCCGGACCTCCCCACGCAGAGTGCATGGCTCGCTGCCGATCTGGAGACCGCGAAGCCCTTCAAGTTCGTCTCGTTCCACCACCCGCTCTATACCTCTGAAGCCAAGCATTTTGGAGGATGGGAGAACCTACGACTGGAATGGGAGGACGACTTCAATGAGAACGGCGTCCTCGCGGTCTTCAACGGGCATGTCCACGCCTACGAACGGCTCGTCGTCAATGACACCAACTACTTCGTTGTCGGTATCGGCGGGGGGCCGTCCTACAACCTCGCAACCCCGCGGTATGAAGCATCGGTGAGCAGCCTGGAATACGCGCTCGGATATATACGGGTCACCATCGACCCGGTAGCACGAACTGCGACAGCAGAGATGATCCGGGTCGCGGACGTTTCATCGGACTTGAAGAACATCACCACATTATACCCACCAAACACGATATCCGAGACCGTGATCATGTCCCTTTCTTCACCGCCTATCGCACTTCAGGCAGATTTCACCTCCGATATCCAGTCCGGGTCAGCCCCCCTGACCGTCCAGTTCACTGACGCGTCCATCGGTGACGGAATCACCTCATGGGCCTGGGACTTCGAGAACGACGGCACGGTGGATTCCACCGACCAGAGCCCGAGCCATGTCTTTGATACGGCCGGCACCTACACGGTGAACCTCACGGTAATGAATGCCGGCGGTAATGATTCTGAAGTGAAAACGGACTACATCACGGTCACCACTTCATCGCAAGGCGACCGGGAGGTATATCTTACACCGGTCTCGCTGCCGGTAATGAACGGTACGACCGCCGAGTTCGAAGTGCGGATCTCATCCCTCCCCGAAGGCCTTGCAGGGTATGACCTCCGAGTCACGATCGATAATCCCTCCATTGCCGAGATTGTCGGGGTCCAGTATCCCGGCTGGGCGGCATTTAACAACACCACCCCCCAACCTCCGGCACACTCACTCCGGTTGAGCGGCGTTGATAGTGGCAGGCTGGTCGAGGCGGGAGCTGGCAGTACCCTCCTTGCCACAATTACCGTCCGGGCCGATGCCACCGGGACGAGTCGAATCAGCATCACCAATGTGAACATGGATGCTGATGGCGGCGTCGTTATTACCCCCGCAGCAGTTACCCCCGGAGAAATTGTGGTGTACATCCCCATGATCGCCGATTTCGAAGCGAATGTTACTGGAGGAAAGGCGTCGCTTTCCAGGCCATTCTTCGTCGCCTTCACCGATCTCTCTACTGGTGTCCCGCCGGGTTCACTCTGGTCCTGGGACTTTGACAACAACGGTGTCGTTGACAGCATTCTCCAGAACCCCGTGACATCCTACGTGAATCCTGGCAACTACACGGTGTCACTGACTGTGCAGAACGCCTACAGTTCCGATACCGAGACAAAATACGATTACATCAGGATCACACGATTTGTCAAGCCTTTCCCCGGAATGACGGATGAACCCACAGACCCTGACGGGGATTCCCACTATGAGGACATTAACGGGAATGGAAGGCTGGACTACGATGACATTGTCATATATTACGAGAACATGCAGTGGATCCGCGACCAGGCTGATGTGGATATCGAGGCCTTTGATTACAACCAGAACGGAAGGATCGATTACGATGATGTGGTGGTCCTTTACCAGGAGCTCCTGGCAGGGCACTGAACCGTGCTTGATTTACCCCCTCTTATTTTTTAGTTAATTTAATATATTTAACCTAACTCCAAAAAGAAAGATTATTATTTCCTGACAAGAAGAGACTCCTCAAACAAATTTAGTTAACAAAAGCCAAGAAAAAAAGAGTGCTGCTTACTATGCCATCTCATTGTAGAAAAATGCTCATGGTTACCGCAATTCTTCTCCTTGCGGTATGCTTGGTCGCGCCTGTAATGGCTGCGACCACCTCTGTAGAGATTAGGAAATACGCGAATGACGGAACGACCATTCTCAACCAGACGACGGTCAACTACACTTGGATGATGAACAACCTCCCGGTACTGGGCGACGGGATGACGCACTACTACCATCAGGGGCCGGTCTTCCGTGACGACCCTGATCCTGCGACCCAGGAAATGCTCCGGTGGAATCGCGAGGAGGACACCAATGTCGAGGAGAATGATATGGGCGCCGTCAAGGGGACGAACCTCAAGGATCTCTGTGACCTGGTCGGCGGGATGTCCCCCGGAGAAGAGGTCAAGATCCTCTCTTCTGATGGGTGGAACAAACGTTTTGCCTACGAGAACGTCTATGGATATTCAAGTCGTGAAGGTCCAATCGTTATCTGCTGGTATAAAAATGGTATGTACCCTGATTCCGGCTACACGGAAGGCATGCGAATGGTCTGGTTCGCGGATAACTCAACCAATCCATGGGGGTGCCATGCATTCGGGAACTGGGACTGGCACGAGGCAGCAGATTCCAAATATTGGTACTACTACCAGTCTGGCGGGGAGAACTACCCAACCACAACCGGCCTCTCAGCCAAGTATGTGAACCGGATATATATCTACAGCAATGAAGCCCCGCCCATTGCACCGGTCGCGGACTTCACCTCTGATACACAGTCCGGTACCGCACCACTCACCGTCCATTTCACCGATATGTCAACCGGTGATGATATCACGAACTGGGCCTGGGACTTCACGAATGATGGTATTGTCGACTCTGCCGAGCAGAACCCCTCACACACCTACTCCACTGCGGGCACCTACACGGTAAACCTGACGGTGACAGGTGCAGGAGGATCCGATTCCGCGGTCATGACGGACTTCATCACCGTAACTGCCCCGGCCGTTACCGAGATCTTCAATGGAACCGTTTCCCTCACCCCTGAATCCACATTCAATGTCACGGCCTACAATTCTGGGAGCGATTATACGGTCAGCGCCACCACACCCCTCGGGGCACTGGATGCTGCATCCATAATGGGAACCGGGTTCACCTATAGCGTCAGTGACAAGAGCTACGCAACCAAGGGCATTCTCCTCCTTGATGAGATCGACTCCTATTGGTACAACAAGACCGCGGACCCGGACCTCACCTGGATCTGCCAGGTGAACGGGGTCACCCTCGACGACTACGGGAGCCCGGCCACTGACGGGTTCAACCTGAAAGAACTCTCTGACGGCGACCAGGTGAACTTCTACTTCGGTGAGAAGCCGGTCACCCCTGAAGACGCGACTGCGGTTGTGAAGATTCTCGTGGAAATCCCCCCACCGGGACCTGTCGTCGATACCATCTTTGACGGGATGGTCACCCTGAGCCCCGGCACCACCTTCAATGTCACCGCATACAATTCTGGGAGCGATTATACGGTCAGCGCCACCACACCCCTCGGGGCACTGGATGCTGCATCCATAATGGGAACCGGGTTCACCTATAGCGTCAGTGACAAGAGCTACGCAACCAAGGGCATTCTCCTCCTTGATGAGATCGACTCCTATTGGTACAACAAGACCGCGGACCCGGACCTCACCTGGATCTGCCAGGTGAACGGGGTCACTCTCGACGACTACGGGAGCCCGGCCACCGACGGGTTCAACCTGAAAGAACTCTCTGACGGCGACCAGGTGAACTTCTACTTCGGTGAGAAGCCGGTCACCCCTGAAAGTGCCACCGCAGTAGTGCAGATTACTGTCGATATCGACGGCTCAACACCCGGAGAACCGGACTGGGAACTCGAACTTTCCGGTGCTCGTGATCAGACAGTGACAAAAACCTACTTTGAAGAGGGGCTTGCCTGTCCTTCATCAGATCACATGGTATCCTGGACCGATCCTGAAGGAACCGAGTGGGGTGGGGTGCCGCTCTGGCTCCTCGTGGCGATGGTTGACGACAACCCTGACACCGGCCCGTATCATTACAACTTCAACGACGCTCTTGCCGCAGAAGGGTACTCGGTCAAGGTGACCGCAGGCGACGGCTATTCCATTAACTTTGCAAGTTCTGATATTGCACGCAACAGCGACTATATCGTGGCAAATACCCTTAATGGTGAACCATTACCTCTGATCAAACCAAACAGCACCAAACTGTGCTTCCCGCTCCAGATGATCGGCCCTGCCGTCTCCTCCGGGCAACTGGTAGGCAATATTACCTCGATCGAGCTCGTCGGGCTCCCGGAGCCGCCAACAGGATGGACTCTCCGGATGGAGGGGGACGTAGTGGATACCATCACCCAGGCCGAGTTCGAGGAAGCGCTTGCCTGCATCCATTCATCGACGTATAATGACGGAACCGATGTCTGGGGAGGAATCCCCCTCTGGGTACTCATAGGTGCGGTCGACGATATAGAGACCTCCTCTCACTGGACCTTCAACGACACCCGGGCTGCCGGAGGATACACCATCCGCGTGATCGCTGGTGACGGGTACAACCGGACTTTTGCAAGCGGAGATGTCGCACGGAGTGGGAATTACATAGTGGCGAACACAAAGAACGGTGAGCCGCTCACTGATTCGATCGCCCCGCTCCGGCTTGTCGGTGCCAGTGTTACGGGCGGTGCCCGCGTCGGGAACATCGAGACGATCCGGCTCGAAGGTCTGCCTGGATATCCTGCGGGAGACTGGAGCCTCCAGCTCGATGGGGCAATCAGTGACATAATCCCGCAGCCCGAGTTCGAGTATTGGGCCTCCTGCCACTCCGCAACATATGACGACGGTGCCGGGAACATCTACGAAGGCATCCCGCTGTGGCGCCTCATGGGCTGGGTTGACGACCGGACTCCTCACGGATCGAATGGGTTTAACAATACACGCGCAACTGCCGGGTACAAGGTAATTATCACCGCAGGGGACGGGTATAGCAAGGAACTTATGAGCCAGATGATTGGGACTGATAATAGATTTATCGTTGCGAATAAAGTGAACGGAGAACTGCTAGCCGGGCCAAAAGCCCCCCTCCAGCTGGTCGGGTCCGGCCTCCCATCTGCAAGTTACAGCGTTGGGAACATTGCCAGGATCGAACTGACCGACTTCCAGGAGCCGACCGAGATCCCGACAGTCACCATCATCAAGTATGCAAGCGACGGGACCACAATCCTCAACCAGACCACGGTCGACCACACCTGGATGGAGGCACACCTTCCTGTCATTGGCGATGGAATAACGCACTACATGTTCCAGGGAGTCACATTCGACCCGGCAGATCTCTGGGACCCCACCGAGACAAAGGGGATGGCTCCGCCCAAGATCGATAATGCAATCAAGGGTACCAGAGTTAGGGACATCTGTGACCTTGTCGGTGGAATGGAACCCGGCACGGAGATCAAGTTCGTTTCAAACGACGGCTACGAAACCACGCTTCCCTATGATGCAATTTATCCCAACCCCCACGTCTACTCGCATCTTGGTGAATCCGTAATTGCCTGGTATGCAGACGGAAATTATGTCCCGCAGTATGGGGATGGCCCGAGACTTTTCTTCACTCCTGAAGATCATGTCGTCGGGCAGTGGGACATGCACGAAGCCCTGCCCGAACAGTACTGGCATTACTACTGGAGCGGAGGAGTCCAGTACCCATCAGTTGCAGGTCTATCTGCTAAATACATCTCTACCATCAAGATCTATTCAGCCCCAGTCACGGACTGGGTACTCGTGCTTGACGGTGAGGATATTGGAGGGCTGAATCAGACCATCTCACGTAACTACTTCGAGTCTGCTCTTGCCTGCCAATTCGGCGCCAACCACGAAGCAGAGTACACCGACAGTGCAGGCAGGACCTGGTCGGGAATGCCGCTCTGGTTCCTTGCGGGTTTCGTGGATGACAATGATCAGCACTCAAACAATGCCTTCAATGATACACTGGCTGCAGCAGGATATGATGTGATAGTAACCGCTCGTGATGGATATACAATCACCTTGCCAAGCGAACAAATTATCCGGAATAATAATTATCTGGTTGCAAATGCTCTGAATGGGACAACAATTGCCGAAGCGGATTCAAACTGGCCACTCCGTCTCACCGGTCAGAATGTAACCGCAGGAATGACTGTGAAAGGTGTTGCCTCCATCCGCCTTGTATCCCGTCATGCCGGTAATGAACCTGAAATAAAGATTGTTCCTACGCAATCAGCTCTGCCGATAAACTCCACCGCACAGTACCAGATTCTCCTTTCGTCTGCACCTGACGGCCTTGCAGGATATGATCTCTATGTCACGCTTGAAAATCCCGCTGTCGGGGAGATCATTGCTGTGCAGTATCCCGACTGGGCAGGGCTGAACAACACAATACCATCTCCACCCGCTGATTCCCTGCGACTGAGCGCAGTTGACCTTGATAAAAGTGTCGAAGCAGGAGCAGAAGATGTCCTCCTTGCAACCATCACAGTGTACGCTGACAGCACTGGAAACAGCACGATCACGGTATCCAACGTGCATATGGACGCAGACGGTGGGAGCATGATTGAACCCGGACTGTCTTTAGGTGAAGTCGTGGTCTATACCCCCATGATCGTGGATTTCGAGGCAAATGTTACATTCGGGAAAGCATCTCTGTCCAGGCCCCTGTTCATCGCCTTCACTGACCTCTCAACAGGCATTCCGCCCGGTTCATCGTGGTTGTGGGACTTTGACAACAACGGTGTCGTGGACAGCACCGAGCAGAACCCCGTGACATCCTACGTGAATCCCGGTAACTACACGGTATCACTGACCGTGCACAATACCTACAGCTCAGATACCGAGACAAAATCCGAATATATCAGGATTACTCGATATGTCAAGCCGTTCCCGGGCCTGACAGATGACCCCACAGATCCAGACGGGGACTACCTCTATGAAGATATCAATGGGAACGGAAGGCTTGACTACGACGATATTGTCCTGTATTACGAGAACATGCAGTGGATCCGTGACCAGCTTGACGTCGGTATAGAACCCTACGACTACAACGGAAACGGCCGGATCGATTACGATGATGTAGTAGTCCTGTACCAGGAGCTGTTGGCGAGTCACCCGTGAATTACCAGGAATTCCAGAGGTCTACCGTGCATTACAAGAACGCGCGACGAAAAATTGGACAGTGGAGAATGGATATCGGAAATTACAATTCCATCCGGGAATTGCCGCGACTTCGATCACAAAAACCACAACCCATTTTTACATTGTCGTCTGAAAAGAGGAACAATCCATGAAAATACCCAGAAGTCACCAGATTATTTTTCTCATTGCTTGCAGTATGCTGTTCCTTTCACCGGTGTGTGCAGAGAGTATCCAAATCGATCCTTCCTCTATTACATTGCCACAAGGAACAACTGCCACGGTTAGCCTTACCCTGAATGATGTTTCTTCAGGTCTCGCGGGTTACGACCTGGCAGTCCGGTTCTCAAACCCGGTAGTTGCAGAAATATCGGATGTCGTGTATCCTTCATGGGCAGTCATGAACGACACCACACGGAAGGCAGATGGATCTGTCAGGATGAGCGGGATAGACATGTCCCGGCAGGTCGAGCCGGGAACGACGAGTATACCGCTCGCGACTCTGAAGATTACAGGAATAACAGGAGGGTCGTCGTCACTTCTAATCGAGTCGGTCTACATGGATGCAGATGGCGGATCCATTATCACTCCAACCATTCCCACCGGAACAATAACGGTGCCAGGGACTTCAGGGTCTTCGACAGGAGGCGGTAGCGGGGGCGGGGGAGGTTCGAGTTCCTATGTGGCACAATCCCACACATCCGCAACTCCTTCACCATCACCTACAACTACCCAGCCAGAATCAACACCGACTCAAACGCCCCTGCCAGACAAAGTGACTTCAATCCCATCGACCACCCAGCCAGCTGAACAACCACAGACGGAAGCCACCGCCACCACAGAAATGCCTGATGGGTATGGTGACGTTCCATTCTCATGGATAGTCGGGGGGATCGTTTTAGTGGGTGCTCTCATTGTAGGTACATTCGTTGCAATGAAATGGGACAGGGATCACGAGTGAGAAGTTTGTCCGAACATGTCCCAAAACCATTTTTTAAAAGTAATTACCGATTTATGCATCAATTCGCAACCAGGTTTGGATATTTCATAATTGAATTATCCGAAAATTGAGTCCTCTGGTTCCTTTACGGTCTCGTCATGATAAAACCCTGTACGAGGACTGAGTCTACCACGAATAAAAAAGAATGAGTGAGTTTAACGTCATTCGCGATATGCAAGACAATACGTATAACCACGTTTAAAAGCGAACAAACGATTTTTCTAGTCTCTCTTTACCGCATGGAATACCCCGTCGCGCTCTTCCACGAAAAGCACGGCCTTGCCTGATACAGGGCATGGTTTCACTGATTTGCCCTCCTCGACAACGATCATGCCGGTCGTGACCGGGACACCCT
Source organism: Methanolinea sp. (assembly GCA_018263335.1). GTDB lineage: Archaea > Halobacteriota > Methanomicrobia > Methanomicrobiales > Methanospirillaceae > Methanolinea_A. The sequence continues at coordinate 133,154 of JADFCY010000002.1, forward strand.
CAAACGTGAGGATAGTGTCGACTCCTGCGGAGAGGAGTGCCTCTGCAGTCGCCGGCCCCCTGATTTCGCGTATCATTCCCTTTTGGATGAACCTGCCGTCGTACCCGGTCACTGCGAGGCCGAGGCCGGCCATCGCCCCGATCACCCCGTCCTCCGTTCCCCCAAGACCTTCCAGCCGGATCGAACTGTTCGATGCAAGAGTCCTGGCCTGCTGCTGGGTGAGCACCCGCCTCTTCGCGTCCATACCGAATGTAACGACTGCGGGAGTCACTTCGCTCTGATGTGCAATCGCGATGCCGGGGTCGCTCCCCTCCACGAACTCACTTTCCATCACGCCGCGGGCGATCGAGAAGATTCGATCGTTCTGATTCATCTGGCATGGCCCGATGTGTATCACTGCACAACTGTTGTGGGAGGTGTAAGGGATTGCATCATGCAGGAACAGCTGGTGCCTGGTGACAGCCTGCACGGAAAATTCTCGCGAAAGCATATCTGCGATCATGCGGGCAAGACGACCCGTACCACGGGAGGTGGGAATGTCGGTGTCATCGATTGAGAGGAGGAATGTCATGGGGTTTGCTCTCTCTGTCTTTTTGGTATCATGAGTTCAATATGAAGGGAATCCTTGAGAGCAACCGGGAAAAATTGCTCAACAGATTCATTGGTCTTTAGTATTTTTTCTTCCGCGCTTATTCAGGTATCGGATGCCGTACGCGAGGCACATCCCTGCCGCAAATGCAAGTGTCATGTTTACAAGGACCGAGAGTGCCGCAATGAGCCCTGTAACGAGGTAAGATTCCGTCTTTATTCCATGGCGGCCGAGTTCTATAGCCACAAATACAAGCAGCGTGGCATAAACCCCGTCCGAAACGAGCGAAAGGACATCGGGACATGCAAAGAGGAACGCAAGCAGGAGGAAGAAGATGCCTGCGTAGATGTTCGCCCCACCTGTCCGCGCCCCGAACCGGTATTGACCCGCCATACCGCCCGCGCCATGGCACATGGGAAAACCCCCGAATGGGACAGTGGTGAGGTTCATAAGGCCAATAGTCCTGGAGAGCCGCGCGGGTTTGAGTGCCTGGCCAAAGAGGTCACGGGAAAGGAGAGATGTTGCCAGTATCGCGTTCGTGATAGTGAGAAGTCCCTGGGGCACGACCAGTGTCCCAAGCGCGGCGGGTATGTCGCCAGGTGAGGGGAGGAAGAGGTGAGGGAGAGGAAGAAGTGCCATGGCGGGGAATCCATGGAGGACCACCCCGGTTCCGAATGCCACTCCAATGAGGATGACAGCAGAGAGGTCAGGAACCGCAATCGCCCTTGAAACCACATACACCCCTGCCATGATGGTTATGGCAAGACCGAATACGACGAGGTCGCCTGCCACAAATCCTATCGAGGTCCTGACAAGCAGGAGTGCAAGGCCGAGCTGAATACCACGTATCACACTCCGCGGGATATAATTCTCGAGAACATCCAGCCATTTTCCATGCCCTAGGGCGAAAAAAAGAAGTCCAAGGATGAGCCCGGCGGCAGCGATCTGACCCGCGCTCATGTTCTCCGCGATCGCGACCACTGCGATCACTTTCATCGGTTCGATGGGAACGGGAATCCGGTAATAGTAACCGGTAATGATGAACCAGATGCCAAAGAAGAGGAGGATGTATCCGAGGGAGAGCCCGGCTACCGCCGAGACTGCAAGCACCAGGGGAAGGATGGTGCCAAAATCCCCGACACTTCCGGCAAGTTCATTCAGGCCGAACTTTATTTCCGGTAATGGCTCCGATCCCTCCATACGTCGCTTCGTTTCGATTCGGGCAGCTTCAGGCCTTGATAATGGTTCCCACGCGCTTTCCCTCGACTGCTGCCTTCACGTTCCCAGGCTTGTGCCCGTTAACGATCTTCACCTCCCTGATTACCCTTGAATGGAGCATCATCTCAAGCACTTTTGGCTCGAGGACAAGGTCCTCCATATCCATCTCCAGCAGTTCCTGTGCGGTGATCTCGGGTATCATCTCGGCATCCTGATGGGTATGAGGATTTGCAGTATAGAGACCGTCAACATTCTTGACCAGCACGAGGTTCTTTGCTCCGAGGAGTTCCGCCGCGAGAAACGCCCCGGTATCGGTCCGGTGGGGAGGAATGAACCCTATCTCAGCAGGCTGTTCGTAGAGCCCGTAGGGGGGTGTCCCGTGGATTACGGGAAGGACACCCATGTGGAAGAGCATGGGGAGCTCGAGAAGGTCCCCGGTATGGATCCTCACCCCGTGCCACGGTGAGAGGAGCAGGGACATCATGATTGCGTTCTGCTCGCTGATCTTCCCTGCGAGTTCTGCAAGTACTCCCGTTGGCATCCCGAGATCGAGCCCGAGATCCAGGATATGCCGCACACGCACCCCCCCTCCGGTTGCCACCAGGATCTTATGCTCCCGCGAAAGGTTGCCAATCTCCTGGACGAGTGGAAGGACCACCTCTCTTCCGTAGTCCATGATCCCGTGCCCACCCACCTTCACCACGTTCAAGTCCGGGAGCAGGCGTATCTGGTCGCCATCCTCAAAAGCGCGAAGCAGGCTCTTCCTTACAAGGGATTCTCCCTGGAGCCGGTTTGCCACTTCAAATCGTTCACCTTTCTTTCTGTGCACGATAGTTTTATGAGATGGCATGGTAAATACAATCTACGTAAACCAACTGGTATATCATGTGTTATACTTAACAATATATACCAGTGAAGTGACTAGGTATCAGTTGGAGTGAGTGAAATGATCAAGATCTATGTCCGTGAGCGCCAGAAGGTACGTGAAGGTGCAAAACAGCCGATGTTTCGTATCGTCGCGGTGACGGGGGGCCAGGTGCAGATAGAACTGACCCATTTCCGCAAGTTCGAGATCGAGCAGATTGCAAAGGATATCGGGGCCGAGGTTGTGTACCTGCAGGAGATCCCCGACGAAGAGAAGAAGAAAGCCTGAGTGTAGACCATTACATTTCATTTTTATATTAAAATCGCATCCCCGATTTTCATTTTGTATGCGTGTATCTCGATGAGAATCATGTGGTTTTTTTTGTTTTACTGCAGATGAACGTATTTTATTAGCTTTCTCTGCAAATAGATGCATTGAACTGATCTCATGGCTGCATTGAGTATCGACCTCTTATTCACCGCTGCAATAAGGATCTTACTGGAAGAAGAGCGATCAATAACGATAAACTGTTCTCTTGGAGAGATATGCATAAAGTTCCCTACCACGAGGCGGCTCGCTGAATTCCTGAAGGTCCCCCACTACTACGTCCTCCCTTACTTTGCCATGATGGAAGAGATGGAACTGGTGACAAGGGCCGAAAGGATTGGAATATTTACCACTGCCAACGGTACAAAAAAACTTGTGAAGATGATGTGCACCGACTTCAGGAAGGAAGCATCTGAGGTGATAGGAGAGCCCCTTCTTGCCTACCTGGAAGCGAGGGTCCTCTCTCACTGATATACTAATTGGTATACCAGTAGATTCCCCATTTTTTAAAATCAAGCCTTTTTAGAAGGAATACTGATTTATCGTTTCGTGGAGAATATACAGTAACTACGTCAGGCGCAGTCAATGCGCATGACAAGAGCCGGGGGGCACTCTTGAACGAGATCATCGAAGGCTTCATCCAGGCAGGGGAGCTGATAATCAGTTTGGATCCTGAGGTGCTTGAGATCACCGCGAGGTCTCTTCTCATCTCCCTTGCCGCAACACTCATCGCGTCACTCATCGCAATCCCCATCGGCGGGTTCATCCATTTCAGGGAATTCGGGGGGAAGCGCGGCCTGATCACCATCATCCAGACGCTTTACGCACTCCCCACCGTCATTGCCGGGCTCTTCGTCTTCCTCCTCCTCTCAAGGGTCGGGCCGTTCGGGTTCCTCGGTCTCCTCTTCACACCGGTCGGGATGATCATCGGCCAGACCGTGCTTGTGATCCCTCTCATGGTGGGAATGACCCTCATCGCACTCTCCGGGGTGAAGCAATCGATCCAGGACGAGGTGGTGTCGCTTGGGGCGACCACTGCGCAGACGGTTGCGACGATCATCAAGGAAGCCCGGTTCGCGATCATGGGCGGAGTCATCCTCGGGTTCGGTCGGGCGATATCCGAGGTGGGCGCAGCCATGATCATCGGCGGGAACATCCGCGGGTACACCCGGGTCCTCACCACCGCGATCGCACTCGAAACCTCGATGGGCAATATCGCGTTCTCGATCGCACTTGGGATCATCCTCCTCGTGATTGCGATGATTGTGACTGCCGCACTCTTCCTGGTGCAGGAGCGTTGAGATGATCGAACTTGTTTCCGTCTGCAAGAGGTTTGGGGGAAAGGAGGTCCTGAGAGATCTCACCTTCAGTGTGCAGAAGGGTGAGATCTTTACTCTGATTGGGCCGAGCGGGACGGGAAAGACCACCATCCTCCGATTGATCAACATGCTGGACGATCCCACCTCGGGAACGATTTTGATCGACGGCCGGGATACGAAGGCATCCGAAGGGGAACGGGTCATGCTTCGGAGGCGGATGAGCGTCGTCTTCCAGAAGCCTGCGGCACTCCGCGGGAATGTCTACGAGAACGTGGCGCTTGGGTTGAAATTCCGGGGTACCCCTGCCGGAGAGGTTCGCCAGCGGGTCAGTGAGGCACTGGGTCTCGTGGGCCTCGAAGGCTACGAGGAGAGGAACGCAACCACCCTCTCGGGAGGGGAGCTCCAGCGCGTGGCCATTGCCCGGGCGCTTGTCAGCCGGCCCGAGATCCTCCTCATGGACGAACCGACCGCAAACCTTGACCCCGGCTCAACCGAGCGGATAGAGAACCTTATCCTCACCCAGAACAGGCAATTCGGGACGACAATCGTCCTCTCCACCCACGACATGATCCAGGGCCAGCGGCTTGCAACCCGGATCGCGGTGATCCTTGACAGGGAACTACGCCAGGTGGGTGACTCCCGAGAGATATTCTACCATCCTGGGAGCAGGGAGGTTGCCCGAATGGTGGGAGTCGAGAATATCTTCGACGGCAGAATCATCGCAAACGAGGAGGGGCTGGCATCGATCGATGTGGGTGGCTTCACAATTTTTGCGACCTGCCCTTACCCTGCAGGTTCATCTGTGACGGTTTTCATACGCCCAGAGGAACTGCTGTTGCTGGGAGGAGAGAAGGGGAGAAGCAGTGCACGAAACAACCTTTTGGGGACAATATCCCGTGTCACACCGATTGGTCCCAATATCAGGATCCAGGTGGATGCAGGGGTCTTACTCGTTGCAGTGATAACCCGCCGATCGTACGATGACCTTGGCCTCTCGCCTGGTGCACCTGTATATTGCTCTTTTAAGGCAAGCGCTCTCCATGTCGTGGAAAGAGTCCGCTGATTCCTTCCTATCTCCCCCAGAAATTGATGCCTGGGGATCCGGCAGGCACAAAAAACGGCCTGCAGAGTGAACTGCAGACCCGGACTTCTGCCTGGCTGGAGAGCCCGTATCGGCTCCTGTACTGACCGGCACCCATTTCTCGCATAGATGACAATACATGATACAATGCGGTGCATCGCCCTTGCAAGCGGCAGCAAAGGGAACTGCCTTTACATCGAGGGGAGTTCATCCTCCCTCCTCGTCGACGCAGGGCTCTCCCGGCGCGAGATCCTCTCCCGCCTGCACGCAGCCGGCGGGTCCACGGAGCACCTCTCGGCAATCCTCGTGACACACGAGCATATCGATCACATCGCCTCGGTCGAGGCCCTTGCACGCCACCTCTCCATCCCGGTCTACGCAACCGGCGGGACGCTCCTTGACCTCCTCGACTCCCGGCCGGCCCACAGGAACCCAATCCGGGCAGTGAGGGTGGATTACGGTGAACAGTTCATTGTCGGGGATTTCTCGGTCGAGGCGTTCGAGGTCTCCCACGATGCACGGGAGCCCTGCGGGTTCCTTGTCACCGAAAATGACCTGACAATCGGCTGCTGCACCGACACCGGCATGGTCAATGACCGGATGATGAACTGCTTCTGCCGCTGCGACGCGCTTGTCCTCGAGAGCAACCACTGCCCGGAGATGCTGAAGAACGGCCCCTATCCTGAAGTGTTGAAGCGGCGCATCCGCTCACGGAGAGGACACCTCTCCAACCCCGACGCCGCACGGTGCGTCAACACCCTCTGCACGCGGGTGCACACGATCATGCTCGCACATTTGAGCGAGATGAACAACACCCCTGAAAAGGCGCTGGCAACGGCCAGGCAGAGCGCCGGCCTCTTCTCTTCAGACCTCGAGATCACCGTTGCCACGAATCCCGGCACCGGGCCGGCCTGGCCCCGGAGCATCAGGCTTTGACAAGGCATCAGGTGGGTGGAAGAAAGGGGGCCAAAACCCCCTTTCAGTGTTCTTCTGGTCCAGGTTCCAGAGTGCAGGGGCGATAGAATGCGCGCTCTCATCCGGGACTGTCGTCCACCCCGGTAGGCCCCAATATCTTGCCTCTAATGACATATGATGGGCGGCCTGCCGCGGCAGGGTGGGACGGGTCACAGTGTGATTTTTTTTCGTATCGGTTGGGAGGAGTGAGAGGAGAGCCTCTGATTCGATTTCACCTTTGGACTCGCCAGGAAGACCTCACCCTTCCTTCATCTTCAGCAGCTTGAGGCTGTACATGTCGATCGAATCAAGAAAGAGCTTCTTTGCGGATTTCGACCGCTTCTCGTCTTCTGAGAAGATATCCCCCATCAGGTACTCGAGCACGCCGAGGTAATAGCCGAGTGCCGGGAGTTTCTTTTTTGTATCCTCAAGCATGACCTCCGCCTCAGCCTTTCTTCCGGATATGATCATGAACGAAAGATCGAGCATCAGGACGATGTGGGCCGGCATCTTCTTTGTGAGGGCAGTACTCCGGAACTTCTGGTAGGCGGACTCCTGGGAAGAGATGATGGAGAGCTGCAGGCCATAATACAAGGGCTCGAGTTCGTCAGGGTGCTGTTGCATCATCTGACGCACCACGGCGGTCGCCCCTCCCGCATCCCTCCCTTCCAGCTTGAAGTGGTAGAGGTCCCGCAGGAAGAACATGTCGTTGTAGTAACGCTCGGACGCAATTTTGAGGAGTTCTCCTCTCATCTCCCTGTTCCCGTCCTTCTTTGCCTTCTCGAGGCCGATCTTTAAGTATTCGGGCTCGTTCGGGAACCAGTCGATGGCAAGCCGGATCATGAACCAGAAGATCTTGTTTACCCGGAGTTCCTGGACCACCTGCGGGAACCGGAGGCGATTCACCGGGGGGCGAAGCCGGGCGAGCTCGATCATCTGCTCCCTTGCGCTGAGCGCCATCGCACTCGTGGTCGACTTGTCGGGTTTCTTGTCAGGGGGCAGTTCAAGCGAAGAGAGTTCATAGTAGCAGAAGGCGATCGCGGTGCAGACCATCGCGTCGACTGTCCTGTACTTCTTGAGTACCTCGATCGCATCCGTGTACTTGCCGTTGTCGATCAACTTGATCCCAAGCACGATATCGAATATGGCCCTTCCGGTGTACTTCCGTTTTACCCGTGTCGCATGCCGGAAGAGCTTCTCGATGTACTCGATATCGGTAGAACGCCTGCTCTCTTCGAGGACTTTTACGGTCACGTCATCGATGAACCGGTCGTATGCCTGGTCGGGGATATCGGGATAGCTCTTCTCCAGGATCGAGACGACGTGGCCGAAGAAGATGGGGAGGTTTGAGTCAATCTTCTCTGAATTCTTCTCGATGTACTCCATCATCTCCCGCTTGGTCTGCCCCATCTTCTGCTCGACGAGGGCATCCGGGATCCACTCCTCCGGCATTATGTACAGGAATAACCCGTGAGAATATAAGAACGTTGATGCAACGTGAGAGGGATCCGGCACTGACTCGCCGGGTTGATGCGCACCCCTCCCAGGGGGGAACCCTTATCCTCGCCGAAAGTGACTATTCTCCACATCCATGCAATCATGAAGTTTGCTGAATTTGCGAGGATCTGCGAGGAGATAGAGGGAATATCGGGACGCCTGGAGATGACCGACGCAATCTCCCGCGTGATTTCAGGGCTCGACGAGATCGACCTCCCGATCTTTGTCCAGTTTGTGACAGGGAAGATCTTTCCTGACTGGAGCCCCCTCAAGATAGGGATTGGCCCAAACCTCCTCTACGATGCGATCACGCTCATTGTCGACGGCACCAGGAGCGACGTGATTGGGGAGATCAATCGGCGCGGGGACGCAGGACTCGCGGTCCAGGCGATCCTCGAGCAGAAGAAGATGTCGCGTAGGTCATCAAGGGGAGCAACCATCCAGACCCCGCTCTTTTCCCAGGAACTCGACCTCGCGGGGGTCTACAGGAACCTCGAGAAGATTGCCCGCCAGGGTGGGCGTGCCTCCCAGCAGGAGAAGTTATCCCTCATCCAGAGCCTCTTTCAGAACGCATCGCCCCTGGAAGGCCGTTACCTCGCACGCCTCCTCATGGAAGACCTGAGGATCGGGGTTGGTGAGGGAATTATCCGGGATGCCATCGCCAGGGCCTTCTCTGTCGACCCCCGCGACGTAGAGCACGCATACCAGGCAAGAAATGACCTCGGCGAGGTGGCGATGCTCGCACGGGCCGGGGAAAAAGCCCTGCGGGAAGTGCGCATCATGCCGTTTCACCCGGTGAAGATGATGCTTGCACAGCAGGGGACCATCCCAGGCGCGATTGAGGAGAACGGGACGGTTGCCGCCGAGTACAAGTATGACGGCAGCAGGTTCCAGTTCCACAAGGCAGGTGAAGAGCGCAGGATCTACTCAAGAAAACTCGAGGATGTCACCGATGCCCTCCCCGATGTGCTCAGGGTTCTCGGCGGGGCGACGACCCACGACGTGATCCTTGACGGGGAGGTGATCGCGGTCAGGGATGGAAAACCCCTCCCGTTCCAGACCGTGCTCCGACGGTTCCGAAGGAAGCACGGGATCGAGGAGATGCAGAAGGAGGTGAAAGTCCAGCCGTTCGTCTTCGATATCCTCTACCTCGACGGCGAGACGCTGATCGACCTCCCCCTTATTGAGAGGAGGGCTCGCCTGCTGTCCGTCCTCTCTGATCATGTCGCGCCCCAGGTGGTGAGCGGCGATCCCGGAGAGATCGAGAGGGTCTACCAGGAAAGCCTTGCCGCGGGTCACGAGGGACTGATGGTCAAAGTGCTCTCATCCCCCTACACCCCTGGCATCCGCGGAAAGAACTGGCTGAAGATCAAGCCGTCCGTCGACACCCTGGACCTTGCCGTCGTCGGGGCCGAGTGGGGTGAAGGGAAGAGGGCCCATGTATTCGGCTCGTTCCTGCTCGCATGCCAGGACCAGGGAGAGCTCACTGCCGTGAGCAAGGTCGCGACAGGCTTCTCGGATGAGCAGCTCGCGGAGCTCCATGAACTCCTCTCAGACCACGTCATCTCGGAATCGGGCAAAGAAATCCAGTTGGAGCCGTTCCTGGTATTCGAAGTGGGGTACTCGGAGATCCAGGAGAGCCCGAACTACGAATGCGGATATGCCCTCCGGTTCCCCCGGTTCATCCGTGCCCGGGACGACAAGGGGATCGCAGATATCGAGACTCTTGACGGGATACGGGAACGCTATCTCCGTCAGAAAAAGTGAGCAGGGCAGGGGATGCCCTCCCGCTGATGGCTCTTCTCATATGAACGGGAGGGGGCATTCTTTCCACTGGGCGTTGGCTGTTCATACGCCTTGGATCAGGCAAAATAGTCCCCAGGCACCCTTCTGGGCCCAAGGTTCATACTCGCTGGGAAGCTCAATGCCCCCGCAACAGGGCAGGAAAGGGGAATGGTCACTCCAAAGGGGGTTTTCGGATCTCTGCCCTGTTGCGAATGGCTCCGATGATGCGACTGACACACTCGTCCCAGGAAATATTTCCCTCTGGAATGAGATGCGAGACCTCTTTTCCAAGGTCATCGTCGGAGACCCCCTGAGCAATCGCCAGGAGCGACCCTTCCGCATACCGTTCCGGCACAATCTTATCGCTGTCTCCATCAACGATGCCAAGAACGGGGATGCCAAGATGCGCCCCGATATGCCCGCAGACTGCGGTGGTATCGTCTCCGACTGTCACCATCCCGCAGACATCACCCTCGCCGATCTCCTGGTAGAGGTGGTGCCCGCAATGGTCAATGAAGATCACCCTTCCCGTACAAGCCCGGCGTCGAGCGGGAACGGGTGACCTCGACCTGAGGTTTCCCGTCTTGCACCAGGCACGGCTCACATCCACAGGGCCGGCCCTCTCCAGTTTCTCAAGGCCATGCGGCTTGATCCTGACTCCCGACACCGCGATGACCTTCCCCCGGTCGGAACGGATGACAACCTCGGGGCCTGTTGCGGTCCCTATTACGATCCCGTTGACAAATACCGCTTCCCCGGGGAGGCAACCCTGAATGATCCGGATTCCCTGGTCAAGGGAACGAACAGGAGCAGTTCTCTCAATGATTTGATACCCGGTCCTCTCCGAGATGTCGACTGCAATGGCATCGGCATTCCTGTTCCAGCAGATGACCTCCCCGCATGCGCATTCCACCTGGATAAGCCCCTCCCCTCCTACGCGGGAGGCGACCATCCCTCCGAATATTCTCCCCGAATCAGGGATTTTTCCCTGGTTCGCGAGGAAACCCGGCTCCCCGAGTGCCCGTATCACAACGCTCGGGGGAACGCACATGAATTGGCACGGAATGCCGGATTCTTCCGCCGCGGCCCTTGCCATGACACCGGCGACCAGGATCCGCTTCGGAGAGAGCACCTCCGCAAGCCACGCGGCGTTTCCTGAATCAAAGATCTCGGGTCCATGCAGGACCATCACCATCTGGCGGACCCCTGCAGGACCGTCTCCTGAGCTGGAGGTATCATTCCTTTCCATGCGCAGTTTCACCCGGGTATCGCCTCGTCCGTTCATTGAACCGTCATACCTCGTGCGATGACCTCTCAGACCACTTTGGAACAGCGTTGCCCCCTGCAAAATCTATCATGAGACACGCGTTCCGCCTGCTGGGACCTTTTCATCATGGACGAACAAAATATTCCCCTACGTCCGGTGATAGTCATCGGAGAACCGGGTGATGTCGTCCTCTTCCAGATACTCGCCGATCTGGACCTCGATGACCTCGAGCGGTATCTTCCCCGTATTAGCCAGCCTGTGCTTCGTGCCGGCAGGGACGAACGTGCTCTCTCCCTGCCGCAGGTGGATGGTGCGGTCGCCCAGGATCACGTCCGCCATGCCACTCACGACAATCCAGTGCTCGCTCCGGTGATGGTGCATCTGCAGCGAGAGTTTCCTGCCGGGCTTGACCGTCACTCTCTTTATCCGGAAGAACCTGGACCGTTCAAGATCGGTATAGGAGCCCCAGGGCCGATGCACCTGGAGGTGGTAATCAACGATGGTGTCGCCGCGTTCCTGGAAGCGCTTCACAAGTTCGCTCACCTTCTCTGTCGAGTCCATGTGGCAGGCAAGGAGGGCGTCGCCGGTATCGACCAGCACAAGGTCCTGCACCCCGATCAGCGCCGCACGTCTCCCCGGTGCATAGACAAAGTTGCGCGCCGAGTCAATCATCTCTGCATGACCCGCATTGCCGGAACTGTCGTGCGGACTGTGCTCATACCAGGCACGGAACGTCCCGAGGTCGGTCCACCTGGCTCTGAGGGGGACCACCGCCACCTTCTCCGAGTGCTCGAGGAGCCCGTAGTCGATGGAGAGGGCGGGCAGGCTCCCGTACTCCCTGATCCCATCCCTGAACCGGGAATAGAGGTCTGGCTGGTGTTTCGCAAGTTCATCAAAGAAGACGCCCGTTGAGAAGAGAAATATCCCGCTGTTCCAAAGGAACCCCGCATCCATGTAAATCTTTGCGGTCTGGGAATCCGGTTTCTCCCGGAACCTGCGTACCCGTGCACCGAGTGGTAAGGGATCGCCAGGGTCAATGTACCCATATCCTGTGTAGGGGTGCGTGGGAACGACCCCGAAGGTGACGAGGTACTGGGTGGAAATGCTTCTCGCCGCCGAAATCTCGTCCATGGCCCCGACGTCGAGGTGATGATCACTTGGGAAGACCGCCACGTCACAGGGTCCATACTCGTCCTCGACATGCTGCAGTGCCCACGTGATGGCTGGCAGCGTATTTCTCCCCACCGGCTCCTTTAAGATCCTCTCATCAGGTACATGGATTCCAATCTCCTCGAGCTGGTTTTTGACAAGGTACTGGTGTGCATGGTTTGTCACCACAAATACCTCGTCGGGCCCGGATATCCGAAGCGCCCTCTGCCAGGTATCCTGGAAGAGGGAGGTCCCGTTGAATTTCAGGAACTGTTTCGGGTTGTGAGTGCGCGAGAGCGGCCACAGCCGCGTACCCACCCCGCCTGCGAGGATTATGGACTTGATGGATTCCATACGGTCAATACTCTCTTTGACCCTGTTTCCACTTATGACTTCCCCAATTCATGTTCTCACCAAAAAGAGACTCATGATCCCCTGCCCGTGATGCCGAGCGCACCTCGTACTTTCAGCGTAACATCCCCTGCCACCTTTTCCTGGTTCCGGCGGTCGAGTAAAAAGACCTCGACATCTCTTCGTGCCTTGACCACCTCGATGAACGGTGTCCCCCTGAGAGCGATGGTGGCTAAAAGCACCCAAGGCCCGTCCAGGACCTCCGTCACACGCATGCGAAAGAGAGGAGAGAGGCATTCCATCTTTCCTATCTCGTCGATGATGACGAGTCGTGCGTCTGCAAGCCGCAATTCCTGGAGGAATGCCTCAAAACCTGGCACGTCGACCCCGAACTTTCCCACACGCCAGTGGGATTTCATGCTGACGTGCGCAAGGATGCCTTTCCTGCCGCAGAATGAGACAAGTGCAAATCCACTCCTCTCACCCGCGTCCCTGATCTCCCTCGTGACAAAACCTGCGAGGGGAACACCTGCAAGCTCCCGCGCAACATTCTCGATAAGGGTGGTCTTTCCGCAACCAGGTGCACCGGTGATGAGAATGTTCATCCCTGATTCTGCAGGGTCCATCGCTCTATTCATGAAAAAGAGTTCCTTTTATCCACCTCTGTCCTGCGAGGGCGACTGCCATTGAGAGGGCAAGCGAGATCACGCCGATCCACCCTTGCAGGAGGGGTGCAGAGGGGATTGTCGGATGAGTGGTGACAGGTTCTGGCGCCAGAGACGTGCTCGCTCCAGGGGTTGTCTGGCGCACGGTAACTGATGGTTCCGCGACCGGTGTGCCGGTTGGCACGCGATCTTCGAGATACGCCCGGGCAACCCTGAGGTTCTCAGACGCGGGAATGTGTGCGGGCCGGATACTAAGCGAACGCTCGTACGCGTCTGCCGCGGCCCGGTACTCCTTCATGACAAGGTAGGTGTTACCAAGGCAGAAATATGCGCCATCGTGGCGGGGGTTTATCTCCACGACTTTCCGGTACACCGTGGCAGCTTCAGAGTAGCGTTGTAGGAGGAAGAGCACCTCTGCTTTTCCCATCAATGTCTGAGCATCGTAGGGATCGAGAGCGAGAGAATCGTTGAATGCCTCGAGTGCCTCCTCATAGCGGCCACCCGCGGTCAGGTCCCTTCCGGCTGCCGCAAGGGCTGCGGGATCACTTGAGGAGCCGTAACCCGAAGCAGCGCCTCCGTCAGAGGAATCCCCGGAACCTGGATTACCTCCGCATCCGCAGTCGTCCGCAATGACTGGCACTCCATAGGCCAGCAGGATCACGAGGACTGTCGCAAGAACCGGAAAGGAGCGCACCCACATGTACTATCTCCCTCTGCAGACCCTCATTTAAAGGTAATGAAAAGAGTAAAAAACGCGTGATTTTGTGACACTGGTATCACAGAGGTATCACTCGTGAAGATGAGGGGGCAGGATGCTTCCAACTCATGCATCCGGGACCTGCTTGAGTGCGACCTCGATTGCCACTTTCAGCTCCTCGTCCTTGAAGGGCTTGAGCAAAAATCCGCTCGGGCCTGTATCGATTGCACGGGAGAGGGTCTCGTCATCTGAATGCGCAGTCAGGTAAATGAAGGGGATGTCGTATTCTCGCCTGATCTGCGAGCCAAGTGCAGTCCCGTCATCACCTCCCGCAAGGATGATGTCGATGAGGACAAGGTCCGGGGCCCCTGATCTGATCCGGGAAATAGCCTCTTCCACAGTCTGTGCAGTCCCTTTCACCTCATACCCGAGTTTCTTCAGGCGCCATGATATCAGCTGGCTGATAACAGGATCGTCTTCAACAACCAGGATTGATTTCGTCACCTTTCCATGCTCCCTCGTATCCTCTTCAGCATCAGGATATCTGCAACCCCTTCTTTATTAACCTGATGATCTCCAAAAAGATGGTCAGAGTTCATTGTCATTTCCGTTTCACTCCCCTGAACGTTCCCTTCGGCAGGAATACTTCAAACCTCGCTCCCACACCAGGCTCCCCGGTCTCGATGATCGAGATCCCGGTGATATCGAGGATCTCTCGCGCAAGGAACAGGCCAAAACCGCTGCTCTTCCCATACTCCTTCTCAAAGATCTTCTCCTTCTCATCGCACGGGATGCCGATGCCATCATCTTCAAAAGAGAGGATGAGCCCATAGGAACTCATAGTAGTGCCGATCGCAAGCGTGGAGATACCCCCGCCGTGTTTCAATGCATTTTCCACGAGGTTGTAAAACACTCGTTCGAGGAGAGGGTCGGCATACACCTCAAGGTCGTGCACATCGCACTCGATGCGGACGAGAGAGAGATCGAACGCGTGAAGGGCATCCCGCAGGACCTTCCTCATGTCCTGCCAAACAGGGGCGTGCACACCGATATCCTCGTATTCCTTTGTGAACGCAACCTGTCGTTCGATATTATGCCCCACGCGCTCCATCTTCCCTAGGAACTCTGCCATCGGAGGGCTGTCCACCTGTTCCCTTGCCAGGTCCAGGTAGAGCATGAGTGCAGTGACCTGATTGAGGATATCATGCCTCGTGATACGGGAAAGGAGGCTTAATTTTCTGTTCGCCATCTGCAGGGACTCCTCAGCCTGGACCATGTCCGTGATGTCCCGCCCCACCGACTGGTATTCCCTGATTTCGCCTTTCTCATCGAAGATCGCCTGGTCGGTCCAGCTCTGCCACCTCACCTCGCCGCCAGAGAGGATTACACGGTGCTGGATGTATCCAGTCGGGTTTTCACGGGTAAGAGAGGCAAAATGCTTTCGCACAAGAGGCAGCTCATCCGGAGGTATGCGGGCACGAAACCGGCTCCCGACAATCTCGTCGTACGATCTTTCGTAGTAACGGCAGAATGCAGGATTCGCGAACAGGTATGTCCCGTCCGGGAGGAAACGGGCGATGAGGTCTTCCTGGCTGTCGACAATCCCTTTGTACCTTGCTTCGCTCTCCCGGAGTGCCTCCTCCATCCGGCGGCGCTCTGTCACGTCGCGAATCGATTCGATTGCACCGATGATGTTGCCATCGTGGTCATAGAGAGGGGAGGCTTTTCCCCAGAGGATCACTTTCTGGCCAGCGAGCCGGGGGAGGTCCGTCTCGCCAATGAGAAGATCGCCTTTCTTGTGGACTACGCCGTAATACCTCTTGGCTATCTCGTCGGAAGATTCGAAGATGAGGTCAATGAGGATTGGACGCCTCTCGCCGTAAAAGGGGATCGAGTACTCGTAGTTCCCCTTGCCGAGGATATCACGCGCGGGGACGCCGGTCATCTCCTCGATGGAGTGGTTCCAGGCGATGACCCTGCCTTCCCTGTCGATCGCAAATGTCGCATCCGGGAGGAAATTGATGATATCAGAGAGTCTCTGCTCTGACATCCTGAGTGCAAGTTCGGCACGTTTCCGGCTCACCGCCTGCTCTATCATGTTCCGCAGCTCTGCAAACTGCGACCTGGGGTGACCACCCTTCTGGAGGTAAAAGGCCGCACCAAGGTTGAGGGCCTCGATTGCGACATGCTCCCTTCCCCGCCCGGTGAAGATGATGAAGGGGATGTGGGGAAAAGCAGCCTTTGTCGCCCGGAGGAGGTCAATCCCATTCATCTGCGGCATCTCGTAATCCGACACGATGACATCGAACTCACGTGCCTTCAGGATCTCAAGGGCTTCACTGGCGCTCAATGCTGTGGAGATCGCCATATCACCTCCCTTCTCGAGGAAAATCTTCGTCACATCAAGGAGGGATACTTCGTCATCGACCAGGAGAACCTCAATCAGAACAAATCACTCCAACGGCCACGCGTTTCATCACTTCTTGACCTGCTGAAAGATAAAAATAACAGGTTGTCAGGTACAGGGCCTCACTACCTCATCATGATTTGGACTGCAGTCGGATATTTGCGCAGGAGGGCAAAGACGAGTGCCCTCCCCACCCAGGCCCTTCCGTTCTCCATCCGCCTCTCTGTCGAGAGATCGCCAAGTTCCTGCAATGCGGCAAGCGCAACCTCATCTGTGAGCATGCAGCTGTCCGAAACCTCCATATCAAAGTAAAAGAGAATGGGGAGCTTCAGCGCGGACCGCAGACGGGCTGGAAGGAGTTTCCCAATCTTCCTGATCACATCCCTGTCAAAGACGTGCTCCCTTCCTGCCCGCGTGGTGGCAACCGGTCTTTCCATCTCAAGGAGGAGGGATAGGGGGACCCTCGCTGACACCACCCCATCGTTGATCTTTCCCATCTCGAGGCTCATCCACCGTCGGAGGACGGACTCGTCATACATCCAGAAGCGCTCCTGCCGGTCTTTCCTCTCCCTTCAGCGACCCGGGGGTTGTGATCCGGGCATGCTGGACGGGCGGCCCTCCGGATACAGCCACCGCTGACACGCGGCGATTGTTCACCCTGGGATCCACTCTCTTTTCACCACCTTTCCATTTCCCGCCACTCATTCTGACACCTCCCCCTTCTCCCGGGCAGCCATCATCTCTTTTTCCACAGATCCCTTCCGCGTATCTCTGTTTTACAGTGGGGGCAGAGGAATACTTCTTCTTCAGCGTCGCCAGGCGTCCGGTTTTTCACCGGCATCCGCCTCTGCAGCTCCTGCGTAAACCCTGATGCGAGTATCCCTGCCGGAAGGGCAAAGATGCCGATTCCAAGCAGCGTGATGCAACCGCCAAGGACCTTCCCCGCGGCGGTCATCGGGACCATGTCGCCGTATCCCACTGTCGTGAGTGTGACAATGCCCCACCACATTGTCGCAGGGATGCTCGTGAAGACCTCCGGCTGGCCAGGCCGCTCTATCTGGAACATAAGGGTCGATGCAGAGATCAGGGCGATGAAGAGGACAAGGTATGCAGTGATCAGCATATCCCTCTGGGCCTTCACCACGCGGATGATCATGTTGATCGAGTCAGAATACCGGATGAGCTTGAATATGCGAAAGACCCTCAATACGACGAGCCCTGTGAGGTTGATCCCAATAAATAACTCGAGGTAGAATGGTAATACCACGATGAGGTCGATCAGGGCAAAAGGTGTGAGCATCCATGCCAGTCTCCCTCTCACGGGGGATGCATACCTCGGGTCGGCCGTGCAGGACCATACCCTGAGAGGATATTCGATAGAGAAGACGATGGTCGTGAAGAAGAAGATGATATCAAAAGCCATCCCGAATTGCGCATCCAGGGTTTTTACCGAAGAGAGGACCATTATGGCAATCGAGACGAGGATTACCAGGGTGATGAAGACATCAAAGAACCTCTGGAAGAATGCACCGACGCTTGCCTGGTCATAGCCAGGTTCGAGCACGTCGTATACACGTTCTTTGAGAGAAGGAGCTTCCATATTAGCCATGGATTGAGCGTTCAACTTAAAGATTCTCATCCTCCGCCTGAGTAATATAAAACCTGGGGACTCGTGGGGCACGCATCCCCGGGTGGGCACGCGGAATGAGAATCCATTCCTGTTAAAAGGGCCATATAGAGGGAGGACGCACACGGTTACCGGGGATTCCATGGATCTCATCTCGCTCGCCGGGTTCCTGGCTCTCGTGATCGTGGGGATTACCGTCGTTCTCTTCCTCATCAGGATTGTATGGTCGCTTGTACCCGCCGCCATCGTGGCGCTGGGAGTATACCTGGTCACCTCCAGTCTCTGATTGGACGGGAGTTGAATTTCTCGCGGTTGTAGCCCTTTCCTTCCTCTCTAAAATCCTTGTAAAATAGGGGAGATCCCCGGGGATCGGACTTTTCTATTGTTCAGAGATCCTAGTGGCGATATGGATCACACTCACGAGGTTTCCGTCCCCGTCAAGTTCTGGGGTGCAGGAGACGAGGTATCGCCCGTTCATCGCCTCGACAGGCATCTGCATCACTTCGTATCGCTTCGTCGTGATCATTGTAACCAGGGGGCAATGCGGTGGCGGGTTTTCGCGATGATGGAAGAGTTCAAAACACCTCCTTCCAAGGACTTCGGCCATTGTGCACCCCACGGCCTCGAGCGATGCGCGGTTCGCGGCGATGATGCGGTGATCAGGTGCAAGGATGGTGATGGGGTTTTCCACCGCGTTGAAGAGGTGCTCCCACTCCGAACGGATCCGCCGGACCTGCTCCTCAGCCCGCCTCTTCTCGACCGCCTGGCGTATCTTGTGGGAGAGTTCCGCAAACTGGACCAGTGGGTCCCCGCCTTTCTGGAGGTAGAAACTGGCACCGCTGGTGAAGGCATCGATCACCACATCCTCCCTTCCCCGCCCGGTGAACATGATGAAAGGGACACAATTTCCATCCCCTCGGATCGCTTTCAACAGAGCGAGTCCGTCCATCCCAGGCATCATGTAGTCCGAGACAATCGCATCATAGTGCTGCTCGCGGATGCGATCGAGCGCCTGCACAGGATGTTCAAGTGTGTCGACGGAAAAATCCTCTTCTCTCTGCAGGAACCTCTTCCCGAGTATGAGGAGATCAGGGTCATCGTCGATGTAAAGAACGGAGATCACGTGTCCTTTCCCCCTTAAAAGGAATCTTCACATGAGGTGAAAAAATGCATGATTCTTCTCCACCTCCCGCCACCCTGAGGGAAGTTTGAACTCTGCAAGCCCCTTTTTGCACTGCCGTAATTTTGCTCAAATGGGGAGAGGGAGTGCATCGCGCGGAGAGAGGACCCGGTATCATGCGTATAAACCGGGGAGAATGAGAATGGGCTCGAGGAGATTCGAACTCCTGACCTCCGCCATGTCAAGGCGACGTCATAACCAGCTAGACCACGAGCCCGCGATTCTTCTGCGAAAGGCGCGGAGAAATGTGGGTGGACACAGTATAAAATTATTCCCTTTTTTTGCGTTTGGAGGGCAATATTGATGCATTGGCAATACAACCAGGCAAAGAGCCGGAAGTTGCACATGATGACGGATACACATCTTCAGCAGCTGTTTCTTTACGAGCATGACGCTGGGAGGCTCGAACTCCTCGTCCGCATCGCCTACTGGATTGCCATCGGGATTGTCGCCTGGGTATACGGACTGATCGCGTTTCTCTGTCTCATCGTCCAGTGGTTCCACATCCTCATCCTGGGCAGGAGATCCCAGGGCCTCTCGGACTTTGCGAAGGGTTACCTTGAGTATATGGTGCACCGGATGCCGTATACGTACCTTATGACTGACAGGCGCCCGGCTGTTCTTTCCGACCCCGTGAAAATCTTCGAGGAGACCGGTTGAATACACGGGGGGGTGCCGGGGGTATTCATGCCCCGCACTCCCCTCCGAGAGGGAAAACGTGCGGCTTGTTCAGATGAGGGTATCCGAGATCTTGGCAAATACCGCGGTGAATATCCCTGGCATCGACCTGATCTCGTCCATCATGTCCGGCGAGACCTCGCTGTCCACGTTCAGGACCATGATGGCCTCCTCGCCCGGCTTGATCCGCCCGACCTGCATGCCCGCGATATTCACGTTTCCCTTCCCGAGAATCGTAGACGCCCTGCCGATGACGCCGGGCTTGTCGAGGTGGCGCGAGACGATGACGTATCCCTCGGGGATCATGTCCATCGTATACCCTCCGATGGCGACGATCCTCGAGCGTCCCTTGTAAAAGACCGTCCCGCTCATCGTCTCTTCCATGGTGTCGGTCTTTACCCTCATGGAAACGAGGCTCTTCCACCCGCCTGAATCAGGGGTCATCGTCTCTGAGACGCTGATCCCACGTTCCTTTGCGATGAACTCGGCGTTCACGATGTTGATGGGAACCTGGAGGATGGGGTCGAGGAGACCCTTGAGGGCCATGAGAGTGATGAACCGGGTGTTGTTCCCAAGGGTCGCAAGCTCCCCGCTGTAGGTCAGCTCGACCTTCTCCATCCTCCCTCCCACCATCTGGGTGAGGAACCTGCCCATCTTGTGGGCAAGGATGGCGAACGGCTCGATGACGTCTGCATGCTCTGCAGGGACGATCGGCGCATTCACAATATAGCGCGCGGAACCTCCCTTCAGGACCGAGAGGCACTGCCGGGCGATGGAAACGGCCACGTTCTGCTGTGCTTCGACAGTGCTCGCACCCAGGTGCGGGGTTGTGATCACCTGGTCGAGGCCAAGGAGGGGCGAGTTGAGGGGAGGTTCCTCCTCAAAGACGTCGAGTGCGGCTCCTGCGACTTTTCCGGACAAAATCCCTTCGTAGAGGGCTTTCTCATCAATGATCCCCCCCCTGGCGCAGTTGATGATCCGGACCCCGTCTTTCATGGTGGCGATGGTCCGGGCGTTGATGATGTGCCTGGTCTCCTTGATCAGGGGGGTGTGCACCGTGATGAAATCCGAGACCCTGAAGAGATCCTCGAGGGAGAGCGCTTCCACCCCCATCTGGGCGGCACGGTCCTTGCTGATGAACGGGTCGTAGCCGACGATATGCATTCCCAGCGCCTGGGCGCGTTTTGCGACCTCCCTGCCGATCCTCCCGAGCCCGACGATCCCGAGGGTCTTCTCATTCAATTCAACCCCCATGAATCGGGAGCGCTTCCACTCCTTCTGCTTGAGCGAGGCGTTCGCCTGCGGGATACTGCGTGCGAGGGAGAGCATCATGGCCATGGTGTGCTCGGTGGCTGCAAGGGTATTTCCTTCCGGCGCATTTGCAACGATGATGCCTTTCCTGGTAGCAGCGTCCATATCGATATTGTCAACGCCCGCACCGGCCCTCCCGATGAACCTGAGGTTCTTCCCTGCCTCGATAACCCGCGAGGTCACGTCGGTCCCGCTCCTCACCAGCAGGGCGTCATACTCGCCGATGACAGAGACGAGCTCGTCCTCCTTGAGGCCTGTCTTTACATCGACGGTGCATTCCCGCCGCAGGATCTCCAGCCCTTCATCGGCCAGTGGATCGCTGACCAGCACTCTGAACGTCACTTTAAAACCCACATTATATGTGCACCCCGAGTAATTGAGGGTTTTTGTCTGCCGGGATCTTCGCCTGCAGGCGCATTATGCCCTCCCGGCTGCCCGACGGATGAGAATGTATTAAACAGGGAGGGGTGCAGATCATAGTGGTGCGTGAATGAAAGAGATGCCCGATATTCTCTGGCTTGAAGAGATACGGAAAGAGGATATTGCTGCTGTGGGGGGGAAGGGTGCATCCCTCGGGGAGATGTCTGCCATCGGCCTCCCTGTCCCGCGGGCCTTCGTGGTCACCAGCCATGCCTTCCGCCGGTTCCTGATCGAGAGCGGCATTGAAAAGACCCTCTTTGCGGGCCTCGCAAACCTCGACGTGGAAGATTCAGGGGAGCTCGAGAAGGCGGCGAACAGGGCGAAAGACCTGGTGATGAAAGCCCGCGTCCCTGCATCCCTGAAGCAGAAAGTGAAGGAGGCCTACCAGCAGATGGATGGCGGCCGGATGGTAGTCGCCGTCCGGTCAAGTGCCACCGCGGAAGACCTGCCCGATGCAAGTTTTGCCGGCCAGCAGGAGACTTACCTGAACGTGAAGGGCGAGAAGAACCTCCTTCTCGCGATG
Source organism: Methanolinea sp. (assembly GCA_018263335.1). Classification (GTDB taxonomy): domain Archaea; phylum Halobacteriota; class Methanomicrobia; order Methanomicrobiales; family Methanospirillaceae; genus Methanolinea_A. The sequence continues at coordinate 155,064 of JADFCY010000002.1, forward strand.
CAGAAGTGCTGGGCCTCGCTCTACGGGGCAAGGGCAATTTATTACCGGGCCAAGCAGGGCTTTGACCACCAGAGCGTAAACATCGCGGTAGTGGTCCAGCAGCTGGTGAACTCAGAGAAGGCAGGTGTGATGTTCACCTCCCACCCAGTGACGGGAGAGCCTTTGAGCATCATCGAGGGGTCCTGGGGGCTCGGTGAAGCGGTCGTCTCTGGCTCAGTCTCTCCTGACAAGTATGTATACGACCAGCGCAGCGAGAAGGTGATCGACCGGCTCATCGCCAACAAGCGGTACAAGATCATCTCTGACGGCGAGCACGGCACGAAAACTGTTGAAGTCCGGCGCGATCAGCAGGATGCGGCGCTCCTCTCGGATGACGAGGTGCGAAAGCTCGCCACATTCGGAAAGATCGCAGAGACCCATTACGGGGTCCCACAGGACGTGGAATGGGCAGTGGTGGGCAGCGAGATATACATCCTCCAGTCGCGCCCCATCACCACCATCAAGGCTGCAGCAACTGCTTCACCCGTCCACGAAGCAGGGTCCGGCAAGATCCTCCTCAAGGGCCAGGGAGCATCGCCGGGTATCGCAAGCGGCGAAGTGGTGATCATCAGGGATGTCAAGGACGCTGGCAGGGTCAAGGAGGGCGATATCCTTGTCACCCAGATGACCAACCCTGACATGGTTCCTGCAATGAGGAAGGTTGCCGCTATCATCACCGATGAGGGAGGGATGACCTGCCACGCTGCGATCGTCAGCAGGGAGCTCGGGACCCCTGCAATCGTCGGCACAAAGACTGCCACCCAGGTGCTCAAGACCGGGCAGACAGTCACGGTCGACGGCGAGAAAGGATTCATCTACGAAGGGCGTCTTGAAGTCCCCAGGGAGAAGGCCAAGGCTACGGTTGCGGCTGCCGCCCCACTGATCACCGCCACCAGCGTCAAGGTCAACGTCTCCATGCCCGAGGCTGCAGCCAGGGCTGCTGCCACCGGCGCCGACGGAGTGGGGCTGCTCCGGATCGAGCACCTGATACTTGGCCTGAACAAGACCCCCGGGTGGTTCATTGCCAACAACAGGGAGGAGGAGTTTATCCAGGAGCTCTATAACGGGATCAAGACCGTTCTCGATGCGTTCTACGGAAAACCCGTCTGGGTAAGGACGCTCGATGCCCCCACCGACGAGTTCCGGAACATGGCCGGCGGCGAGAACGAGCCGGTCGAGCACAACCCGATGCTTGGCTGGAGGGGCATCAGGAGGGACCTCCAGTCCCCTGACCAGTTCCGCCTCCAGGTGGAGACATTCAAGCGGCTCTGGGAGCAGGGGTACGACACCCTTGGCATCATGTTCCCCATGGTCTCCCACCCGTCCGAATTCACGAGGGCCCGCGAGCTGATGCGGGGATGGGGAGTCGACGTCGAGGCTGCCACTCTCGGCGTGATGATCGAGATCCCGAGCAGCGCCATCCTGATCGAGGACTTCATCCGTGCCGGGATCAGGTTTGCATCCTTTGGTACAAACGACCTCGTCCAGTACACGCTCGCGATAGACCGGAATAACGAGCATGTCGCGGGGATGTACCAGCCGAAGCACCCGGCGGTGCTCGCCCTGATCGATTCTGCCATCCGGTGCTGCAGGGAGCATGGAGTCGAGATATCCATCTGCGGCCAGGCCGGCTCCGAGCCCCCTATGGTGAAGTGGCTCGTTGAACACGGTATCACGAGCGTCTCTGCAAATATCGATGCCATCGCCAAGATCCGCGAGACCGTGGCAAGGACCGAGCAGCAGATACTCCTGGAGAGTGCGAGATCCCGGAATGCGTGAGTGCGGGCTCTCAGAGGAATCACTCTTTTCCTTCCTCCTCTCGAAGAGGCAGGAGGACGTCGACCATGCCCATATCATGAGCTCGATGTGCACGGTCCCCCACCCGGTCGCGGTGAGGGCGCACCTCGAGTTCATGGAGACGAACCTTGGGGACCCGGGCCTCTTCCCCGGAACGGCGTCGCTCGAGCGCCTCCTCGTGGAACGGCTGGGGACCCTCTACCACCTGCCCGGCGCCTGCGGGTACGCCACATCCGGGGGGACAGAGTCAAACATCCAGGCCCTCCGGATGGCAAGGCAGCTTGCCGGGAGAGAGAGACCGAACGTCGTCATCCCCGAGTCCGCGCACTTCTCCTTCCAGAAGGCCTGCGATATCCTCTGCCTCGAGATGCGGACCGTCCCTCTCTGCAGTGACCTCCGCATGGACCCTGTGGCAGCGGCAGAGATGATCGACCGCAACACCTGCTGCATGGTGGGAATCGCCGGCACGACGGAGTACGGGATGGCGGATCCCATACGCGATCTCGCAAAGATTGCAGGTGACCTCGGGGTCTTCTTCCATGTCGACGCGGCGTTCGGGGGAATGGTCCTCCCCTTCCTTGACGGCGCGCCGGTCTTTGACTTCTCACTGCCAGGCGTCAGTAGCATTGCGGTAGACCCCCACAAGATGGGCATGAGTACCATCCCGGCGGGAGTCCTCCTCGTGCGCGACTCCGAGTCTCTCTGCTCGCTGTCAGTAGACACCCCGTACCTCACCGTGAAGCAGGAGTTCACGCTCTCCGGCACCCGCCCGGGGGCATCGGTGGTAGGGGCGCTTGCGGTGCTCGAATATCTTGGAGTGGAGGGGATGAGGGATATCGTTGCAGGCTGCATGAAGAATACCCGGAGGCTGATCGACGGCATGGAGACATACGGCATCCCGAGGGCCGCCACCCCTGACGTGAACGTGGCCACGTTTGCCCCTGCACGAATCCCTCCCCCCTGGAAAGTCTCATGGACGAGAAAGGGGCACCTTCGCCTCGTGTGCATGCCGCACGTTCACGCCGGGGTTGTGGAATCATTCCTGAAGGATATTGGTGAAGAGAATGCTTGAACGACTCGTTGCATCACTTGAGACCTGCCCCCTCGTGAAGCGGGGGGAGTATAACTACTTCATCCACCCAATCACCGACGGCGTCCCCGAAGTGGATCCCCACCTCCTGCGCGAGGTCTGCATGGCGATGATCAAGGTACTGGACCTTGAAGGTGTGGACCGGATCCTTGCCGCAGAGGCGATGGGGATTCCAATCGGGGCAGTACTTGCCCTCGCGACCGACATCCCGATGAATATCGTCCGGAAGCGGGAGTACCAGATTCCCGGCGAGGTCGCCGTCCACCAGGCGACCGGATACTCGAAGGGACAACTCTTTCTGAACGGGGTAAAGCGCGGTGACCGGGTGGTGATCGTCGATGACGTGATCAGCACCGGCGGGACCACGAGGGCACTTCTCTGGGCCCTCGACAAGGCAGGCGCCGAGGTGCAGGACATCTGCTTCGTGATAAAGAGGGGGTCTCCCGATATCGGGAGGCCCTACAAGACCCTGGTGAGCGTCGAGGTGACAGACAGGGTGCGTGTCGTTGACCGGATATTCTGACCTTGAAAAACGACTCCGGGACCGCGGGGCAAAAATCGTGGCCCTCCAGTTCCCGGCCGGGCTGAAGAGGAGAGCAGGAGAGATCGCACAGTTCCTGAAAGAGCAGGGTTTCGAGGTGATCGTGAGCGGCGATCCCTGTTACGGGGCCTGCGACCTTGCTGTCGAGGCACTCGACCATGCGGATGTCCTTGTCCATTTCGGGCATACCCCTCTTGAAAACCCCGACCCGCGGGTCATCTTTGAGCCTTACAGGGTGGATTTCGACCCCGGAATCCTGAAAAATGCACTCCCCTGCCTGAAAGCCAGAAGGGTGGGTCTCGTCACCACCGCGCAGCACCTCCACCTCCTTGATGCAATGAGAGCGGTGCTCGCGGCAACAGGTGTAGAGGCAGTGACCGCGAAGGGGACAAGGGGCTGCGCAGAGGGGCAGGTACTCGGGTGCTCATTCGGGGCGGCCCGGGTCCAAGGGGCAGAAGAGATCCTTTTCGTCGGGACCGGGGTCTTTCACCCCATTGGCGTGCAGCTGGCAACCGGCCTCCGCGTGGTGGCACTCGACCCCTTCACAGGCCAGGTGCAGGAGGTGAGTGCGGAAAAGTTCCTGCGCCGCCGGCATGCCCTGATCGAGAAGGCCAGGTCTGCCGAAATGATAGGGCTCCTCGTCAGCACGAAGACTGGCCAGGGAAGATACGAATTGGCGCGTGGAATGGCCGGGCGGTGCAAACGGGCGATACTCCTCCTCATGCGGGAGATATCTCCTGACGAACTTACCAACCTCGGGTTTTCCGCCTACGTGAACTTCGCGTGCCCGCGGCTTGCATACGATGACCAGATCAGGTTCCCGGCGCCGGTTCTCACGCCGCAGGAGTTCTCCATCCTCTTAGGAGACCGCCCATTTTCTGATTACCGGATCGACGAACTTCCATGACTGGCATGCGTCTGAAACGGCTCGAGATGCTTCTTTCAAAGGTGAAAGGATTTCCTTTGCCTTCGGCGAAGCATGAGCAGTACCTTACTCCTCCTGACCTTGCCGCACGCCTCCTCTTCCATGCGCACATGCGCGGGGACATCGGGGGACGGCGTGTGTGCGACCTCGGGTGCGGGACCGGCATCCTTGCCATCGGGGCGGCGCTCCTTGGTGCCACGGAGGTGGTGGGAGTGGAACTCGACTCCCGTGCACTCCAGATCGCCTTCGAAAACGGAAAAGAACTCGGCGTCTTTCCACGTTTCATCCAGGCACGCCTCCCGCACCCTGACCTCATTTCGCTCGTAGGCCCGTGCGACACCGTGGTCATGAACCCTCCATTCGGCGCCCAGGACCCCCACGCTGACCGCCCGTTTATCGACGCGTCCCTCTCCATTGCCCCTGTGATATACGGGATATTCAATGCGGGGAGCAGGGACTTTGTGAAGGCCTATGCGGGGGAGACCGCGGAGGTCGAGGAGGTGGTGGAGGGCACTCTCTTGATGAGGAGGACGTTTTCCTTCCATGCAAAGGACCTCCGGGAGACGCCCGTAGAGATCATCGTGTTGAGGAGGCGCATGGTCTGAAAATTTTCTCCGGCCCGATATACAGGCTCTTCCTGGCACACATGGTCACCGACCTCTACATGCCGGTGATCGCGGCCATCCTCCCGCTGCTCATCTCCACGAGAGGGTATTCCTACCTCCTGGCAGGCCTCCTGGTCACCTCTTACAACCTCACGTCCTCGGTGTCCCAGCCGATCTTCGGGTGGCTCTCGGACAAAAAAGGCTGGCAGGTCCACATCTCAGTCTCGGTCCTGATCTCCGCAGTCTTCATTGGGCTGATGGGCGTGGTGGAGCCATACCCACTGCTGCTTGCCTGTGCGGCGCTTGCGGCGCTTGGCCACGCCTGCTTCCATCCCCATGCCCTCACCATGGTAAGCCGCCTTGCGACCAGCCTGAACAGGGGAAAGGTCACCGCGCTCTTTGTGGTCGGGGGAAATGTCGGCTATGCACTTGGTCCTATCCTTGCGGGGGCGATCATCGTCACGTTCGGCCTTCCGGGCCTGCCCCTCCTCGTCATCCCTGCACTGGTGATGGCATTCGTGCTGCGAAAATCCACCCTCTATCCAGCAGGGCGCCACGCGCCCTCACGTATCTCTCCTGCGGGGCCGGTAACGTTCTCCTCCTTTGCTCCTGTCCTCACCCTCTTCTCGGCATCTACGCTCCGTGCATGGGCGGTGTTCGCCGCGATCGCGTTCCTCCCGCCCTTTCTCGTGCTGCGTGGCCTTGATATCTTCACTGCAAACCTCGTCGTCACCCTGATGCTCCTTGCCGGCGTTGCCGGGCAGGTGTCCGGCGGGATACTCTCAGATATCTATGGGAAGAAGGAATTTGTCATCCTGGGCCTCGTCTTCTCCATCCCCGCATTTGGAGCCTTCCTCGCAACCGAAGGCCTCCTCTCTCTCGCCGCGCTGCTTGTCTTTGGATTCGCACTCTGGTCGAGTTTTGCGCTCACCGTCGCCATGGCGCATGAGCTCATGCCGGACCATGTCGGCCTGACCTCGGGGCTGATGCTCGGGGTCGCAGTGGGGGCAGGAGGGCTCGGCGTTGCTGCAACCGGCCTGATCGCAGACCGTCTATCCCTTGATGCATCCCTCTCCACCATCCCTCTGCTGGTAATCGGGTCCCTTCTCCTGATGCTGCTCGTGCGGTATCCCTGGAAGTCGCTCTCCTGCCAGGATGCGTAAACGAGGGATTCCCCGGGTTCTTATCATTTGAAGAATGACTGGGCAACCGCTTGCCTGATATGCCGTTCGGTGAGCACCCAAAGGGCAGGCACGAGTATAAGCACGACAAGAGCAAAACCGACCGCCGAGAGGAGGAGGAAGTTGAAGGTGGCATGTGCGACTATGGCAAGCACGAGCCCTTTCCGGACCAGCGCACTTCCCTCCTGTTCGGGCATGAATCTGGCCATGCCAAGCGCAGATCCCCACATAACCGAGAAGAGGACATGGCCGGGAACTGAAATGAGCCCCCGGAAGAGTCCTGTCTGGAGCGCGAACAGGAGGGACTCGTCGAGCGCAGAGAAGACATAGACGATATTTTCAATACTCGCAAACCCGAGGCCTGCCGCGGCGGCATAGATAATCCCGTCTACCGGTTCGTCAAACACCCGGCTCCGATAGACAGTCTTTTTGACAACGAGGTATTTTGCAACCTCCTCGCAGACGGGGGCGACCAGGACCGCTGCAAGTATCCCGCCTGCAGCTCCCCCGAGAAGGCCTTCCAGGACAGCAACGGGAACGGTAACTGTGGCACCGAGGAGAAATATCCCTAATACCCATACCACCGGTTCGGGGTCGTATCGATCTTTTGAGTAAAAGTAATAGAGCCAGAGCAGACCGGGCGCCGTTGCCAGCATGAGGAGAAGCCACTGTTCCATTCCGGTCATCCTGGAAGGGGGTCAATTGCCATGAATCGCATCAGACCCAGTGCTTCTTCCTGAAAAAGAGGAGCATCGCCACCACCATGGCAATCATGATCCCCCAGACCATCACATACCCATACTCCCAGGCGAGCTCCGGCATGTATTGAAAGTTCATCCCATACACCCCCGCCACGAACGTGAGCGGGATGAAGATGGTGGCGATGAGAGTAAGCACCTTCATGATCTCGTTCATCCTGAACGAGAGGCTGGAGAGGTAGATGTCGATCATCCCCGAGACCATTTCCCTGATGGTCTCGAGGGTGTCGATGACCTGGATGACGTGATCGTATACATCCCTGAGGTAGATGACGGTGGTCTCCCTGATAATGGACGATTCAGACCTCTCCATGCCGGTGATGACCTCCCGGAGCGGCCATACAGATTTACGAAAGAGGATTATCTCCTTTTTAAGGCGATTTATCTTCTGGAGCAAGGCCGGCGCTGCGTTCTGCACGAGTTCCTCCTCGAGGTCTTCGGCCTCCTCCTCGAGGTGTTCCATCACAAGGAAATAATTGTCCACGATATCGTCTATCAGGGCATATGCCAGGTAGTCAGGTCCGAACCTTCGGATCCTCCCATCCTTCCTGATCCGCTCCCTCACCGGGTCAAAGACATCCCCCGCATCCTCCTGAAACGTGATGAGGTAATTTGACCCGATGATCATGCTGACATGCTCTCCCTTGATCCTCTTATCCGGTCCTGCAATCTGCAGCATTTTCAGGTTCACGTAGAGGTAGCTTTCGAGGTCTTCCATCTTGGGGCGCTGGCCTGTGTTGAGGATATCCTCGAGTATGAGGGGGTGTACCTGGAAATGGGTTCCTATCTTCTCGATCACATCCGTGTTCCCGAGGCCGTCGATGTTGATCCAGGTGACCGTCTCCGTGTCACGGAACGGGTAGCAATCCTCGACGGTTGCAACCTGTCTCTCGGTTAAATGAGCTGAATCGTAGTCGATGACCGTGATCCTGACCGGTCCCTCGGTGTGCTTTCCATCTATTGCAAGCGTTCCGGGGGAGAGCCCGGGTTTCCTGATGGTTGCACGTCGGCGGCGGGGCATGGGCGATTTCCTGTGATTAACCGGGTGATGATCGGGAATATTTCTCCTGTATTGGTTAAATGTATCTCTTTTTAAGAGGGTTGAACTGTTCCCTATTCTCTCCAGTGACAAGAGATATGCCGGATTTGCCAACTCGACACTGGCAGAGAGGAACCTCCTTTATTAATTGCAATCAGAGAGAGGATATAGGGAGGAGGAAAAAAGGTATATTGGAAGATCCTTCGCGCTGGCCCTCCGGGTGTTGAACCCGGCATCCCGGACCAGATCCAATATAACGCCCGGAAATTCCCGATATGAAAATCTTACACATCTCCAAGAAGTATCCTTACGCCATCGGGGGGGATGCATACGTCGTCCGCAGCCTCGAGTTTCAACAGGAGAAGGCAGGCCATGACGTTGTTATCCTCACTGCCAACACAAAAGAAGTGATGCAAAAGAGGAATGTCCGCGTATTCGGTATCCCCGATACTGCCGCGAACCTTGATCGGATTACCCCAAAGAGGATGCTGTCGCTGGTCTGCTTTCTCTTCGCCTCCATCCGGGCCATTGCAGCCGAAAAACCAGACATCATCCATACTCACTCGGCAGAACTGGGCTTCCTCGTCTCATTCCCCGCCAGTGTGTTGGGCATCCCCGTGATCCAGACATGCCACGGCATCTGCTTCAATGACAGGAGTTTTTGCCCACTGAAGCGCGGTGTCGAGGCCTTCCTTTTGAAATACGGAATTTTTGAGCGTATCACTACGGTCGACGGGAGCAGCATCCCCGCTTTTTCGAGACTCGGCATCTCCCGTGTACAGTATGTTCCCAATGGGGTCGACAGTGCACTCTTCAAGGTCCAGAGAAACGCGCCCCCGAGGCCCTTTATGCAGTTCCTGTGCGTGGGGAGGCTTGAACGCCAGAAGGGACTGGATATACTCATCAATGCTGCATCGATTCTTTGGAAGATGACGAATGGTTTTCGCATCAATATTGTAGGCGATGGATCGCTCAGGGAGATCCTTGCACAGCAGATTTCTGCAGGATCACTCGAAGGTTGCGTGCAACTTCTCGGAAGCGTGCCAAGAGACGAATTGGCGCGGCAGTTCGCTTCTTCCGATGCGTTCGTACTCCCCTCGCGCTGGGAGGGGATGCCGTTGACACTCCTTGAAGCCTGGGCGGCGGGACTCCCGGTCATTGTGACAGGGGTTGGGGGGATCACACAGATCTGCAGGGATAAAGAGAATGCCCTTGTGGTACAACCCGAAGAACCCCTGCAGCTCTGCCGGGCGATGCGGCTCCTGATGGACCATCCCGATCTCGGCAGGAGGCTTGGATCAGAGGGAAACCGTATCGCAAGAGAGCGGTATTCCTGGGACCGTATCGTTGACGCGTATAATTCTCTCTATCTGGAGGCGATTCGGCGCAACAGACGGTGGAAATGAAGCTCTCGTCAATGATCCGTTTCCGATGTTGCGCCCAGCTCGAAGTGATTCCTGCATGGACGAATGCGAAGGGATCACCCACTGGATTTTACTGCCCGTCGCGAAAGATATTGTACCTTGTGACCTCCATAATGAGATGCGAACGCCAGGAGTAATCGGTGTGGGAGGGAATACACGTCCGTTGATCAGCATCGTCATCCCCAACTATAACGGGAAGCATTTCCTCGAGGGATGCCTTTCCTCCATTTCCGCGCAGACGTATCGCGGCTTCGAGACAATCCTCGTCGACAACGCATCCCGCGATGGGAGCGTATCCTTTGTGAAAGAGCGGTTCCCGTGGGTTTTGGTCATCGAAAACCCTGTGAATCTCGGGTTTGCGGGCGGGACAAATTCAGGGATACGGCAGGCGAAAGGGCAGTATATCCTCACTCTCAACAACGATACCCGGCTTGAGCCGGACTTTCTTGAAGAGGTGAAGACCGCGATTGAGTCCGAGGCCACCGTCGGGGTTGTCGCGCCCAAGATGCTCCTCATGGACGGACGGATCAACTCGACCGGAATGTGCATCTCGCGGAGCGGTGCGGCCTGGAACCGCGGGATGTTCGAAGATGACCAGGGCCAGTACGATGCCCCCGGAGAAGTGATAGGCGCATGCGCAGGCGCGGCACTGTACCGGAGGGAGTTGTTCGACGACATCGGGCTCTTCGACGAGGATTTCTTTTTATACCACGAGGACGTCGACCTCTCTTTCCGGGCGTTCCTTGCAGGGTGGAACTGCCTGTACTGGCCGAAAGCCGTAGTCTGGCACGAGAACAGCGGGACGCTTGATTACGGCTCCGACCTCTGCATCTACTATGTCAACAGGAACATCCTCTGGTTCGTGGTAAAGTCGTTTCCGTCGTGGTTGCTCCTCTCTTCCCTGCCCTGGATAATCGGGAGGAATATTGCGTCGGTTGGGTTTTACGCGCTGAACGGCCACCTCAAGGTGATTGTGAAGTCAAAGATAGACGCACTGCGTGGACTTCCCGCTGCGGCAGGAAAGAGATCATCGGTGAAGGTATGCGTTTCCAGTGACAAGATCACTGGGTATGTCCGGACCTGGTGGCAGAAGGAGAGCATGAGGCGAAACGGGGATGTGAGATGAGAGACACAGGAAGAATTGATTCGGAATGTACTCTTCCCTTCACAGGAGTCAGCTTAAGGTCGTTTTTCGCCAGGACCGCAAAACTCCCATTCCTGGAAGAGATACATGAGAGGAATATTTTTTCATCCGGAATTCAACTTCCATGTCATAGAGGAAAAATAGTATCTCCGGACAATCCCAATAGAGTTCGACAAAATTTCCTTGGAGGATTTTCTCAGTATTCCTCAAACAAGGGAAAATCCGGTTCCATATTTCCCAGGAAGCTCCTGGAATACCACGGTGGAGAATGATTGCACGATTGAAGAGAATGCGATTTGTACAGGATAAGGGGGATACACGGGATTTTCCATGACCGGCGCGGGTCCAGAAGTCAGCGTGGTTATTGTCAATTACAATGGGGAGCGCTTTTTAAAGGAATGCCTGGAATCACTTCGCGCACAGACTTACACGGATTTCGAGGTGATTCTTGTCGACAATCATTCATCTGACCGGAGTATCGAGATAGTCAGCCAGACATATCCTGAAGCCATCCTGATACGGAATGCCGCCAACCACGGATTCGCCAGGGGTACAAATGACGGGATCAGGGCCTCACGCGGCAGGTTCATCCTTACGCTGAACAATGATACCCGGCTTGACCCACGTTTCATCGAAAGGATTGTGCGCCCCCCGCTGTGTGACGGAAAGATCGGCATCTGCGCGTCAAAGATGCTCTATCCCGACGGGCGGATCAACTCTGCCGGTACCTGCATCTCGCGAAGTGGTGCTGCGTGGGACAGAGGAATGTCCGAACCCGACCATGGCCAGTACGATCAGGCAGTAGAGGTCTTTGGCGCCTGCGCAGGCGCGGCACTCTACAGGAGGGAGATGCTTGACGAGATCGGGCTCTTTGACGAGGATTTCTTCATGTACATGGAGGATGTGGACCTCTCGTTTCGTGCACGGCATGCGGGATGGAGATGCGTCTTCGTTCCGGAAGCAGTCGCCTCTCATCACCACGGCGGGACTTCGGGAGTGGGATCGGATACTGCCGTATATTATGGGAATCGGAACATTCTCTGGGTAGTCTTCAAGAACTTTCCCCTTAAGCTCTTGCTGTCGTCTCTCCCCTGGATTATCGGCAGGACGATCGGGACGATTGGGTTCTATGCCGTAAAGGGCCAGTTGCGGGTGATCCTCCGGTCGAAAATTGATGCAGCACTAGGGCTCAATTTATCACTTGAAAAGAGAAAAACTATTATTCACAAAGTACCAGAAGGTGAGGTCTCTTTGTGGGTCCATACCTGGTATTCCCCTGGGCGGCAATGACATGTGGCTGATGCAGTACCGTGACCTCATCTGGAACCTGACCATCACCGATCTCAAGATAAAATACCAGAGTTCGGTCCTTGGATTTGCATGGTCGCTCTTAAACCCCCTCCTGATGATGCTCGTCCTCTACTTCGTGTTCGCCAACGTCTTTCGCTTCAACCAGGAACAATTCGCCCTCTACATTCTCGTCGGGATCATCGCGTGGCGCTTCCTGGCAAACGGGACTTCCACGGCGATGTTGTCGATCGTGGCAAAGCCAAGCCTCGTCACGAAGATTTACATCCCCCGCCATATCCTCGTCCTCTCATCCACACTTTCGTGTTTCATCAGCTCGATCCTTGAGTTCTGCGTCCTTATCCCGCTCCTCTTCATCTTCGGCGCGAACATCACCCCATATATCCTCTTCTTCCCAATCGCCCACGCAATCTTCTTCTTCATCGTCTACGGCCTCTCCCTCGTGCTCGCGGCATTGTATGTGTATTACCGGGACCTGAACCAGATCTGGGAGGTAGTGATCCAGCTCGGGTTCTTCCTCGCCCCGATCTGTTATCCAATCACTATTGTTCCCCCACAATTCCTCCCATACTACGTCCTGAACCCTGTCACCATCCTGATAGAGACCTATCGCAATTTCCTCATTTATGGCGTTCCTCCAGGACTGCGGAGCATGGTCTACCTTGTTATTTCGGCAGTTCTCTTGATGATTGCAGGAAAATTTGTATTCAACCGCCTCGAACGAAGGTTTGCGGAGGTTATCTGAATGTCCGGAAATCAGTACTCGAGGAATAAGAAGACACACGGGCACGACGATGCCATTGTGGTTGAGAACGTCTCAAAACAGTTCCGCATCCCCCATGAGAGAAAGATCACGGTATACCAGCACCTCGCAGGACTGATTGCGGGGAGCCATTCCTACGAGATATTCGATGCACTGAAAGATGTAAGTTTAACCGTCAAACACGGTGAGACGTTCGGCGTGATTGGTCCGAACGGAAGCGGCAAGAGCACGCTTCTCAAGATCCTCGCGGGAGTCCTGTACCCGGACCGCGGCACCGTGCGGATGAACGGAAAGATCGCCCCCTTCCTCGAGCTCGGCGTCGGGTTCCATCCGGACCTCACCGCGGAAGAGAACATCTATCTCTATGGCGCCATCATGGGCTTGACGAAGAGAATGGTCGCATCAAAATACGAAGAGATCCTCGATTTTGCCGAGCTGAAACGCTTTGAGAACATGAAGCTGAAGAATTTTTCCTCCGGGATGGCAGTTCGCCTTGCGTTTTCCACCGCGATACAGACGAATCCTGACATTCTCCTCGTCGATGAAGTCCTTGCAGTAGGCGACGAGTCCTTCCAGAGGAAGTGCAGTGGAAAAATTGACGAGATACGACGAGAAGGAAAGACGATCCTTCTTGTTTCCCATGATCTTGGAATGGTGCAGAAATTGTGCGAACGGGGTATCTTACTCAAGGATGGAAGAATCCTCTCGTCAGGGAGTTCCGATAAAATTGTTGAAGATTACAAGAGAATGACTCTTCCACACACAAGTTAACGGAGAGGTTTTTATGATCCTTCAAACGGTAACCCCGTTTTTCCTTTTTCCACTTGCGATATCCCC
>JADFCY010000030.1 GCA_018263335.1 Methanolinea sp.
ATCGCCCCGGTTATAAGGATTGCCAAGAACAACGGAGCGAACAGATTGAGCATTCAGGGGACAAGGGCTATTGTGGCCAGGACCGAGGAATACATCGCCAATATAGCCAGAATTGCTTCAAATGCCGCTGCATCAGGTAGCGTAAGGGATTTGCTGTAAAAACAAAACCCTGATCCTGTACAATAGCCATGCTCCACTTGAAGGGAAAAACCATACGAATTGGCTCTAGTATCCATAGCATCGTTTCCACTGGAACTAATTAAAAGGATACACTATGCAACACGGTTTTTCTCCTCTCGGTGTACACGGCCATTGATCCGCCGCCGGGGCGCCCTTCGGGGGCGGCGGAGGTTATCGCGCCTCGATCGAGTTACTCAACACCGCTGGTCACAGGGCAAATCGCCAGCTCGGCCTCTTGTCTCTGGCACTCAAATTCACTCATATTCAGGTATCGGTTTCCCGTAACCCACTCTTCGTTAATATTCATCAGTATCGAGCCAATAAGCCGGATTACAGAATCATGGCTTGGAAATGCACCGACAACCTTACTCCGACGTTTTATCTCAACATTAATCCGTTCTACCATATTCGTCGTGCGAATTCTCTTCCAATGACTCGGTGGGAACGCCCGGTAATTCCCTACATCAAACATGAATCGTTCAATGGTGTCAGCAGCTTTGATGTATCCCATTCTGTCCAATTCCTGGGCAACGAACCCCAGTTCATCCTCGCCTCCATTCAGCTTCTCCTTGATCATCGGAAGTACCTCAGGGATTGCTTTCCTGGGCAGGTTTCGCATGATTGCCCGGAGATAATGGATGTGACATAATTGCCAGCTTGCACCAGGGAAAGCCCGATGAACGGCATTCCTGATTCCCTTATGGCCATCTGAGATCACCAGCTGAGTGCCAACGAGACCCCGGTTCTTCAGGTCCTCGAAAAGTGAGAGCCAGAATCCCTCGTCTTCTCGATCTGCGATTTTGATGCCGAGGATCTCACGGTACCCATCTGCTCTGACTCCGACATTGAGCAGGACGGCCTGGTTGACATATCGACTTCTCTGTCGGATTTTCAGATACGTGGCATCGACGATGAGATAGATAATCGACTGCTCGATGGGGCGATTCAGGAACTCGTGAACATGCTCATCAAGCTCGGTAGCCATCCTGGAAACGGTATCTGCAGATACTCCCTGAATCCCTAATTGGTTCATGATTGATTGAATTTTCCTCGTTGACACCCCTTCTTTATACGATTCAAGGATCGCATTAATCACAGCCCGTTCAACTCGGCTATACTTCTCGAACACCGTTGTTTCGAACGGCATATTCCTGAAATCTGGTTTCGAAAGAGTGATTTCTCCCAATCGTGTCATCAGCATCCGGGGTTTCTTTCCATTCCGGTAAGCCCGACGATTTGATGAGCGTTGATATCGAGCTGCTCCCGCTTGCAATTCCGCTTCATGCTCCATCACCATGTTCAGGAAGAATGTCAGGAGCGCTTTGAGACCACCATCACGATCATCAAAGTATTCTTGTACAAAGTCAAATAGATCCATGACCCCGTTTCTCCGTTTTGTCTACTTAGGATCGGGGTCACAGAATTTACAGAACTTTCCTTACACTATCTATGGGGTACTTACAAGGGATAAGATCAAGTAGGTGTGAAATGGTATTGCATAGTATAAGATTCACACAAAAAATAAACCAGATATACCATTGCGACCATTTCCCAAGGAAGAGAGACCATGTCTTCATCGAAAAAGTTCTGCCCTGCCTGCGGTGCTGAGCGATCATCCACCGCAAAGTTCTGCGGTTCATGTGGACATATGTTCACTGACAAGTCAGAAGACGCCCCCCTGGAGAAAATGACCAAAACAGTGGAGAAGGCAAAAGAGGCAATCTCTCAAGTGGAATCAGGAGTGCGATCGGCAGAATCTGCCGTCGGAAAAGCACAACAGGTCGCAAGCTTTGTGGTGTCCCCTCCTGCAGAATGGCGGGTGGTCATCGGCGAGCTTCCTGAGGACATTGCGAACCGGATGGCAGGGATGGGTGAAGAAATGGTGGCCAGGAGCACAGAGGCTGCCCGCCAGAAAGTGGAAGCTGCGGTGTCATCCAAGATAGAGGAGGTGGTAAAAGAGACCGTTTCACCGACTCCTGTACAGGTAGGGAAAGAAGAACCTGTAATAAAATCCGGTACAGGAGAGAATATCTGTCCCGCCTGCGGGAAACCGGTGAAACCTGGCGCGAAGTTCTGCGGGTCCTGCGGGGCAAAACAGGAGGTCTTACCTCTCTGCCCGCGTTGCGGGGCACCAATGAAAGGGGGCATCTGTCATGTCTGCACCAAGACAGGGACAGCCGGAAATAACTTGCCATCCCGTATCTGCCCCTACTGCGGCTCACCCATTGGGATGCAGGCAAAGTTCTGCAGATCCTGCGGAAAGACTATTGTGTGATCATGCGTGAACAGATCTTCTCTCACCCGGATATTCCATAGAGTCAGGAACAATATACATATGAGAGCAGAACCTGACAAGGGAACAGATATGGAGGACTGAGCAGGCATACCGTCATGTAGTTCCTGCGACACATCATGTCCGTTCCCTTCGTGGCCGGTTTCATGCTGCGAATGATCAGTTTCCACTCTGTGATGCCGGCGTTCACGGGATGGTTTGCTGATGGTGGGACCAGGATCCAGTGACATGCTGCGTTGCCGGCCGTCTCCACACCAATTTCCCGCGTTATACCCTGTTCTTCCCATTCACTACCCGCAGCACATCCCGGATGTCCGCAAGCGTGACATCTGCCTTCTCTTCCCGGTCTTCAAGGAAATTCCGATCCCCGTAGCCCGCATACGCGGTCATCATCCCGAGTTTCTTCGCAGGCCCGATGTCACGGCGGAGGCTGTCTCCCACCATCAGGACCTCTGACGGATGGCGACCCATCTTCTCAAGCGCCAGCAGGAACACTTTCGGGTCAGGCTTGTGTGCCCCGGTCATGTCTGCCGTGATCACCTCGTCGAATATCGGATATAGCCCGGTCTTCTCCAGCCGGATGACCGCGTTCTCGAAATAGGCATCAGTCACCACCGAGAGCAGGAGCCCCTGCTCCTTCAATGTGCGAAGCGTCTCTCCGATGTAGGGGTAAGGGACCAGGTTCCGTATCTTCGTCTCCTCGTAGATGCTGCAGCACTCAGCGAACAGGTCCTCGGAAAACACGCGATTGTCTACCATGAAGTCCCGGATGTGCCCCCAGTCCTCGAAACTCCTGCCGTCCTGCCGCAGGAAATACATGAGGAGGTCACGGCCCTGGTCGAGGCCGAGCCTCCGGTTCACTGCGTCGCAGGCCGCGATCTTTGCCTCGACAAAGTCAAAGAGCGTGTTGTCCATGTCAAAGAGGACCGCGGTTATCCGGTGATTGGGAGTGCTGCAAGTCTCCTGCATAGGGTGAGTTCCTTTCCGAATTCTTCTGCCAGGTCGTGATTCCTGATGACCACCTTGAGGCTCTGTCTCTTCGTTCCTTTTCCGCGGTATTCGCCATACACCAGGGCAGAGCCGCACTTCACGACGCCGAAGGCAACCGCGAGGCGGGAGACAAGATCCACCGCACCTGCCGGTGTGCATTCCCTTACATCGATCGCATGGGGGAACTCAAAGAGGTGGTATGCCAGTCCTTCTGCCCTGCAGAGCTCCGCGACGTTTGCGTCGGCGGTAAGGTGGACGGTGGTGCTGAACGCGTCCTTCTCGTACTCCCTCAGTGACTTCACGATGATGAGGTCGTTCTTCTCCTTGTCCGGGCCGCCTGGCTCGATGCCGTGGATGATCCGCGCCTGGTCCCGGATCTTCTCGAACTCGGCAAGCGCGGTATACGCCGCGATCCGGGACCGCTTCGTCTTCTGGTTCACGAGTTCCTCGAGCAGGGCGCCTTCAAAGGGAGCCATCCGCTTCATCTGGGTGATGGTATGTGGCGCATATTTCATGTTCAGGGCGCTCTCGATCTCGCTCTGGACGATGTCGACGAGGAGATAGCGGTCCCGGGGGATGCCTCCCCGTGAAGGGAACGCATGGTAGAGCATATTGGTATCCAGGGAGAAGAGCACCTCCTTGTTCATGAGCGGTATGCTCTTCCTGAACTCCACAAATCTCTCCATGTTCATGTAGGTGATGATCCCGGCGGCAAGCATCGACTGCAGCACGTCGTTGTATGACGGCATGTCGTACGCACACTGCCCAAATTCCCCGATGGCTTCATCAAAGTCCTCCCGCGTGCACATGCCGGACAGGACAAACCCGGACGCGGTGTCCCGGAGCGTCATGATCTCGAAGTCGTACAGGGGATACTTTATCTCCACCGGCCTCTTCAGGAGGTTCAGGAGGACCTGGATCTCGGGGACCTCGATGATCGCATCATCCGCCATTGCCCGCCCTCACTGCCTCTTCCTTGAAGTCATGGAGCTGGTGGAACTGCCGCGGGATCATCTGGTATGGCTTTGCCACGTCATCGGTGGTGGCGATCTCGAGGTAGAAGACGTGGTCGACATCGTTGAGCGTGATCGGGAGGAGCACGCCTGCGACCGTTGACTTCCTCCCTGGGGTGATGTCGATTGCGACCCGCGATCCTTCCTTCCTTTTTGTCTCGATCAGCCTGTACACCCTGAGGTACACGTCGACCATGTTTCCCTGCGCCACCGGGATGCACTCGACCTCTGGCGAGAACCCGAAGTGGGCGGAGATTGCACGCACTCCTTCCACTACGTGTGCTGTTCCGTTCCTGTAGGGTGCCTCGACCGCGATGTAGACCGTGTCCGGAAAATAGTGCACTTCCCGGGCCACGGCGTAATAGGTGTTGAGGAGCGCCCACGCGGACCGCCCGAGCAGGCTCACGTAGACGCGATCAGATCTCAATGCGTTCGCCGTCCTGCATGACCTTCACGCGGTCGAAGGTGTCGGAAAACCACTGGTGGCTTTCGGTGTGGACCGGGATGATGAGGTCAGGGTCGACCTGGCCGATGATCCAGGCGAGGTCCTCGCGGGACGCGTGGCCCGATGCATGGTACCGGGAGTCAAAGACCGGCTTCTCTTTCTCGTCAAGCGAGAAGCCCCGCGCCTCGAACCCGAACCGGCGGATCCACTGCCAGAGCCTCCTGAAGTCGATCTCCATCTCCTCGTCGAACGCCTCGCATGACGAGTAGATGTAGACGCCGCCCACGGGCTTGATGTCCAGCAGGTGCTTCATGTCGTAGAATGAGAAGCACGCAATGTACTGGTCCGGGTTCTGGTGGAGTTCCTTGTGCGACACATACTGGCCGTATGCCCTGTCCTGCACCACCTCGGTCTCCCACTTCCGCTTCTTCATGTCGGCGAGCTCGCCGTAGACCCCTACGGGAGTGATCCTGCACACGCCATCCGCACACTCCAGGGCATGGAGGAGGTAGAGGTCCTTTGCGGTGACCACGAGGGTGCGGCCGGTCTCCTCTGCGATCCTGATGAAGGTCTCCAGGCGCTCGAAGTTCCGCGGCGAGAAGTCTGCGATGACCAGGCCCTTCACGTCGTCGGACGCCGCCCGGCAGGTCTCGTACACCTGCCGCTCGCTCGCCGGGGCCGCGCCCTCTCCCTCTCCCTCCGGCCCGGTGTGGCGGCCGGCCCGTGTCCCCTCGGTGATGAGGACCGACGCGTCCTTTGCATGGTGGACGAAGTCCCGGGTCTTCTCCCCGAGCTTCCCGTGGAGCCGCAAGTCCCCCGTGTACGCGATGACCTGGTCGCCTTCCAGGAGGTACGCGGTGGCGCCGAAGATCGAGTGGTCCACTTCGTACGGCATGACCTTGAACGGCAGCGCGGCGTTGTCGAGCGATGCGCACTCTCCCGGCTGGAACTTCTTTGCCCGCGGGCCGTCCTGCCCGGGCCGGCGGGAGAGGAACGCGACGAGTGCGTCGGCAGGCCGGGTGGTGCAGATACTGTTCCGGCAGGTGTGCGGGATCTTCGCGTCGGACTCGAGCATCAGGCCTGACTCGTTGGTGGGCATCTTCGGCGATGCGTAGTAGGCATCGGTCTCGGCGGAGGAGACGCCTGAGTCCTGCATCCCTTTCATCAGCGCGAGGGTGAGCGGGGATGCGACGAGGGGGATCGCGAGGTCGAGGAGGCCGATATTGCCCGAGTGGTCGATGTGGGCGTGGCTGACCAGGACCGCGGCGATCTCCGGGGCGGGGTAGGCGTCCATCCTCAGGTCAGAGGGGATGAGGTCGTTTCGGTAGATGTTCAGTTTCGGGACGAGGTCCAGGTGGACGAGGTCATGGATACCCCTCGAGTCCCGGTTCTTCAGGAACTCTTCGTAGTACACCCCGTACTTCCCGAAGTTCTTCCCGAAGTCGAGGAGGAGGTTCCCCTTCTCTCCCCCGACCAGGATCTTGTTCCCCCCGATACCCTGTGCGCCGTCGTACACGGTGATCGAGGTCATCTCTCCTTCTCCTTTTTGTGATTGAGGGGAGTGACCTTCACCTCGGTGCCGTCCCACTCCCACTGCTCGAACGTCAGTCCCCCGGGCATCTGATCGCCTGCATCATACTCATCCCCGCGTGCGATATCGTTTTTCATTCCCGCATCGAGGGGCCCCTCTCTGCAAGAGGCGGGGTCGTCATCGGCGAGGTTCCCGTACATATTATCCCCGAGCAGGGCACGGAACGGCTCGAGGCTCCCGGTGCGGAACGTGACCATGAGGTCTTCGAGAGGAAGCGGGAGCTCGACCTCTTCGCCGGTCACGGTGTTTCGCCCGCGGGCAGGGGCCCTGAGCCTTGCAAGGAATCCCGGCCCCGGCTTTCCTGATCCTCTTGCCCGGTCTGCCTCTGATCCGATGCACGCGATCCTGTACATAAGCAGCCGGCGTTCTTCCTGCGGGAGGTCCTGCCGGGCGGCGACCTGGGAGATCAGCCTCCCCAGGTACTCGGGGTAGGGAGGCTCCCTCGCCAGGAGATTCCCGCCTCCCTCACGTTCGGCAGAGAAGATGACGCCGGAAAAGAGCTGGTCGAGCAGTTCCACTGCCGCCCCGAACGGGATGTCGTCCATCTTTCCGATCTCTTCGACGAGGATGCAGCGCTCCCTGTAGGTGAAGGAAGAGACGGGGGCCTTACCCCGTGCACCCCAGCGCAGCCTGCCCGGGCGTCCCGCATCACCAGACATACGTGTCCCCCGGGCGGTTCGGGCCGCGCCCGCTGCGGTGCATCTCCTCTCCCCGTGCTGCGTGGGAACTGCGCCGTGCCCGGTACCCTGCCATCCGCTCGTGGCCGTACGGGGATTCCCCGGTGTGCTCGGTGAAGCAGGCAAGGTGGACGACGACCCCTTCGTGGACAAGCGCGGAGCCGATGATGTCCTTTCCCTCCAGGCGGAACTCGGTGCCAAGGCCCACTGCAGTGTACGATTCTGCGTTGCATGCGGCAATCCGTTTCAAGAACTCCTGCGCATGCTCCGGCTTCTCTGGCGGGGAAGCGGGCGGCCCCTCGTCGATCAGCGCCTCCATCACGTAACTCCGGATGAGTTTGTCGTGGACGCGGGCGTATGCCTCGGGGCGGGAGAGGAACTCGATCCCGGCAGGGCGGCTGTCGAGGTAGATGATCACGCCCTGCTGGCCGGGCTGGATGGGGAACGCATCGAGGTACCGGTTCATATCGTCGACCTTTGAGTCAAAGACGTCCTTCATGGCGCTGGTCGGCGACGAGACTTTCGCTTTCTTCGACATTTCAGAGATCTCGTCCCAGATCTCCACCTGGTCCGAGGCCCGGCATTCCATGTGCTTCAGGGACCTGCTGACAGAGGCCATCTTCCTCGCACGGATCTTGTAGTCCATCATCACCCTGGAGTCATGGAAGTGGGGGCTCGAATAGGCCCACCGCCCGTGCTCGGTGCAGCTGACCGGGATCTCGATCTCCGACTCGCCGGGGACGATGATGCTCGTGTTCAGTACCCGGTTCTGCTTGGCCCCGGCGATCTCCTCGCCGTCGAGCAGGAGGATGGGGGTCTTCCCCTTGTTCACCACCTTGAGCTGCGGGACCGCCCCCTGCGTGCTCACTTCGGTGATGAGGATGCGGTTCTGGGCAAGTGCTTGGCCGAGCGTGAGGTACTCGGGGCCTGCATCCTGGGAAGAGAAGAGCGGGATGACCTCCATCCTCCCATAACTGAAACTGTTCTGGATTTGTATCGCGTGAAGACAGGATTCGATGTGTGTGTCCATAGGTTGCCACCTCCTTTCTTTCGTGGCGGGCGAAGGCCCTGCCACTCTCTTGTATTCGCAATCGGGGAGTTGTCTGTCCCAAAACCGGGACCGCGGGAGGGCCCCCGCCCCTCCTCGTCAGCTCAGGTGATGTATCGTACCGGGTCGTCCTGCTCCCGGTCGGGAAGGTCCACGGCATCCACGTGCCGGAACCGGAGTATCGCGGCGAGATGCACCGCGTCGTACTGGCTGTCCTGGGACAGCTGCTCGATCCGGTCCACCAGCCGGGCAAGCCTCTTTGCGCTCCGGCGAAACTTCCTCCGGTTCCCGCGGTCGCGGATCTCCTGCAATGCGTCGTGGACCTCTTCTTCGAGGCCGGCGATCATGTCCATCCGGTAGCGCATCATGCGGGAGACGAGGAAGACTGCCTCGCGGCGGGTCGCCTCGGTCGAAATATCCTGGTACTGTGCGAGGAGGGTCACGGGTGGTCCTCCACTGCGGGATGGTCTCCGCTGTCACCGTAGGCCATGACCCCGGGGGGCAGCTCGTGCCTCCTCCTGCTCCACCGCGATGCGGACCCCGGGTCGAACCGGACCCTGGGCCTCGGGGGCGGGCTGGTCGTTGCGATCTCTTCGTATGCGTTGATATAACGGACACAGGAGTTCCTGATGTGCCCGAGGTGCACCTCGAGGAACTGCGTGCCCCCCGCCACGGTCTCAAGCTGGCCGATGAGGGCGTCAAGGTCCGAGTCAGGGTCGTCCGCGGCCTGCTCGATGGCACGGACTGCCTGCTCTGTATGCGTGATATAGTGGTGAAGGCCCGCGAACCCCACAGAGCCGGTGATGTGCGTGAAGCGGGCGCTCATCTCCTGGTACTGCCGCTGCTTCCGGCAATACTTCATTGTGTTCCATTGTCCCCTTTTCATCCATAACCTCGGGGCGGGCGGGCAACTTTTCCGCCCAGCCTCACATATGTGTAGCGCTAATAGTTAAAATATTTTTTTATGTATTAAAATTATTTTGTTTTTAAAGAGTGCGCTCTCCCAGAAATTTGCTCACAAAACCCGGAAAATTAATGGAAATATGTGCTTTCGCGTCCAAAAAACAGCACAAAAGAATGTTCATACATAAAAAAATTTATTACACAAAGAAAAAAGTATCAACTAATGACATATACGCACGTCGTGTTCGTCGGCCACCACAAGGACCGGCTGATGGACTCGATCACCCGCTACCGGAAGTACCCGATCCACCGCGTCACCCTGGTCCTCGGGAGCGACGACTCTTCCGGCGAGCGCATCTCCCGCAGGGTCGCCGACAAGGTGAAGCACGAGCTCTCCCCTCTCTTCGAGGTCACGATCATCCGCGTGGACAAGCGGGACATCATGAACGCAGCCTCCCAGATCGTCGACCTGATCCAGAAGGAGCGGGAGAAGGGATACCAGTGCATCCTGAACATCAGCGGGTCACTGCGGACGTTTTCCATCGCGGCGTACATCGCGGGGTGCCTGACGCAGTCCCCGATGATCACCTCGATCCCCCGCTACGATGAATCGGACCAGGAGGTGGGCGTGGAGGAGATCATCGAGCTCCCCACGATCCCCGTCCAGTACCCGAGGAAAGACCAGGTGCAGTTGCTGGAGGCTATCGCAGGCAGCAGCGGGTACCTGGAGGACCTGATCCTGCAGCTTAATCCTCGCATGAAGGATGAGCCAGACGTATTTGCGAAGGAGAGGAGCCGCCTCACCCACCACCTGAAGAAGATCGAAGAGATGGGGTTCGTCACAAAGGAGAAGATAGGAAAGCAGGTGATGTTTTCGCTGTCACCGCTGGGGCGGATTTATGGGAAGGTGTGTAAAGGGGATAGGGTCAATTCTTGATAAAAAGTCAAAAAAAATGTTCCATTCAATATCTTCTGAAATTTTTGTTAGTTTTTCTATAGTCCCTTTCAATTGCATGTGAATTATTCAATAATTCTCATGACCCTTAAAAAAAAGGCCTCCTCCCTTTCGCCCCCCGCGGTTTTCCCTTATTACCCACCCATCCCCATGCATTCCTCGTGCCCGGGACACGACATCCCGGCACACAGGAGCAGTATCATGCACGAAAACACCCAGGAACCCCTGGACCTCCTCCCGGAGCCTCTCACCAGGCTCGTTTGGGAGAAATGGATCGCCGAAGGAAAAGCACGCCTGGTCACGCGATGCGAGGTGAAGGAATGCCAGACCGCACCAGAATAGGCGGCAGCCCCTGTCCTGATTCATGCGCCAGCACAAAATCCGGGGAGACTGCCACCAGTTCTTCTGCCCCGGAGACGATAAGCGCTCCGCAGGCCCTCTCAACCCATACGTCTGGGCCGGTGCCTCTCTACCTGATCGCCCAGGCCATCTCCGCAGGAATCCACGAGCACGGAGACGGGGTCCTCGCGGTCCACATCCGGAGGACCCGGAACCACCAGTACCTCGTGACCCTGTACACCGGGAAGGAGGAGGGGGATGCCCATGCATGAGCCGGGGACTCTCTCCCGCGGGGAGGACGGGGCCATCTGCATCAGGGCCGAGGATGAGCACTATTTCATTCCGGCCGAGGATGTCCGGTCGCTCCTGCTGACCGGGAAAGCGACGCCGGTCCTCGCCACCCGGCGTGTCCCCCGCGGCAGGGGGCAGGACATCATCGAAGGCTATGCGGTCGTAGGGAGCGGCAGGAGGTCGGTCTTTTTCTACAGCAGGGCCGGCCACTTCCTCACCCCGATGGTAAACTTTCTGCGGGTGGCGCGGGGCGAGGCACAGTCTGCCCCGCTCTTCCCGCTCTTCCCGGGGGATGCAGGAGCAGGGATATGAGCGAAGAGCTCCGGACCTCACTCTCACTCCTCTCTCCCGCAGGCAACGTGATCGAGCTCCGGGCAATCGCGGATACCGCGGTCCACAGCGGGTACTTCGACGACCAGGAGGCCCTTGTCGCCCAGGCCCAGACGCTCGACTCGCTCCCCGAGGTCCAGGGCATCTACGTGACCCTGAACGAAGTGAACCCCGCACTCCTCGCACGGCGGGCGAACCGGGTGAAGCTCCGGCTTGGCCGAAAAGACGCGACTACCAGCGATGCCGACATCCGGCGCCGCCGGTGGTTTCCCATCGACGTGGACCCGCAGAGGCCGAGCGGCGTCTCGGCAACTGATGGCGAGCACCGGGCAGCCCTCGTCCGGGCAGAGGAGATCGCGAGGTTTCTTGGCAGCGAGAAAGGGTGGCCGGCCCCGGTGCTCGCGGACTCGGGCAACGGTGCCCACCTCCTCTACCGGATCGACCTCCCGAACGATGACGCGAGCCGGGACCTGGTGAAACGGTGCCTCGAGGTGCTGGACCTGCTCTTCCCGGACCAGGCGTGCCGCATCGACACGGCGAATTTCAACGCTGCACGGATCTGGAAGCTCTACGGCACGACATCGAGGAAAGGGGACCATACGTCTGACCGCCCGCACCGGGTGTCCCGGGTGCTCTCGGTTCCAGGTGAACTGCAGGTTGTATCGGAGGCACTCCTGCTGCAACTCGCAGGGGCGCTTCCCACCGAAGGGCAGGCACCGCACGCAAAGAAGCACGGCCCCTTCGACCTCCGTGCCTGGCTTTCCGGGCACGGCATCCGTGTCCGGTCGGAGCGCCCCTGGAATGGCGGGACCCTGTATGCCCTCGAGGAGTGCCCGTTCTCCCCCGCACACCACGACGGAGCGTTCGCCATCCAGTTCGCGAGCGGGGCGGTGTTTGCCGGCTGCCACCACCAGAGTTGCGGAGGCGGTTCGCAGCGGTGGCAGGAGCTCCGGAACCGGTATGAGCGGAACACTCCTCCACGGCCGGCGGCCCCGCCGCGGAACACCGAGGCCGTCACTCCGTCACCAGCTTCTCCCCCGGAAATGGAAGAGGCCCTCGAGATCCTCGGCTCCGGCGACCCGCTGCGCGAGATGCTCCGGACGTTTGCACTCGACCACGAGGGGGATGCGACGGTCGCCGAGTGCCTCATCCTCTCCCTCGCATCGCGATCGGTGATCAACACCAACGGACTGCACGTCTCCGTCACCGGCGAGAGCGGGAAGGGGAAGAGCCACGCGTTCGGGACGATGCTCCGGCAGGTCCCGGAGCGGTTCAGGCTCAAGGGAGCGATGAGCAACAAGGCGCTCTTCTACCACGACACCCTGCAGCCCGGCAGCGTGATCGTGCTCGACGACACCACGCTCTCGGACGAGATGCAGGAGGTCCTCAAGGGCGTGACCACCTCCTTTCGGGAGCCGTTCATCTACCGCACCGTGAGCAGGGACCGGAAGGGCTTTGTCTGCACCATCCCCGAGCGGTGCGTCTGGTGGGTGGCAAAGGTCGAGGGCTCCGGCGACGACCAGGTCTTCAACCGGATGCTCACCTGCTGGATCGACGACTCTCCCGAGCAGGACCGGCGGGTCCTCGCCCGGATCCTCCTCCGCGACCAGGAGGTCCCCCGCCACGGCGACCGGGAATCCCACGAGGTCAGGGTGTGCCGGGCGATGTGGGAGGACCTCGGGCAGCAGAGGTTCTTCGTGACGATCCCGTTTGCGTCCCGCATCCGGTTCCAGGCGCATGACAACCGCCGGAACCCCGAGATGCTCCTTGACCTGATCAAGGCACATACCCTGCTGCGGTACCGGCAGCGCGAACAGGAGGTGATCGAAGGCGTCTCCTGCCTCTCTGCAACCCGCGAAGACTTCCTCGAAGCGACCCGGGTCTACGGGCTCCTGCACGGGACCACCGGCGGGCAGACCACCAAGCTGACCAAGCGGGAGTCGGACCTGCTGGGGGTCATCGCGCACGGGGAATGGCAGGAGTTCACCATCCCCATGCTCCAGAAGGCGACCGGGTGGAGCAATGGCAACATCCACAAGATCATCCACGGGTACCTGAGCAGGGGGACGGCCTATTCCGGCCTGCTCGAGAAATGCCCGTCCATTTCGTTCACTGACCGGACGGTCGTCTCCGAGGAGGACGCGGGGGTCTCGATGCGCCGGCGGACAAACGCCTACACCTTTGACCCGGACCTCCACCGGCAGTGGGTTGCGGGCGGCGGCGTGTGGCTCGATGGAGATGAGGATGGCGATTCTTCCACTCCTTCCACGGACTTCCCTTCTTCTTCCGCAACCCGGGAAGAAGCGGGAGATACAGATCCGGACGTGGATTGCAAAAATCCCTCCTCAGAAAAAAGTACGTGTGTGAATGAGAGGAGATCCTTCCACACACCCGAAGGGACATACCACCCGGAGAGTGGCGGTCCCGCTGCCTGCCAGCCCGTGTGTGACCATGCGGGTTCGGAAGGCAGCAGGGAGATCATCGTTGAAAAACCTGGAAATTTCAAACCGGGAGCGCATGCCGGGGATTCCGGGCCACCACACGGATCGAAGTGCGTGGAAGGGGGAAGAGATGTCGCCTCGGTCTCAGCTCACGAGTACAAGCCCCTCATCCTCCCGGAACGGACACCATGCTACGTGTGCGGGAGGAGAGATTCACGATATGTGGAAAAAATGACGCCGGAACGAAAGAAGAGGCCCCCGGAGCAGCAGGACGCCCGGCGGATCTGCCTCCGTTGCTACCGCGAAGCGGTGGAGAGGGCACGGGCATCTGCTCCGCCGCTGCCTGGGGTGATTGACTACTCCCGGATGGAGCCGGTGACAAGTTCGATCGGGAGATGTTCGGTGTGCGGGTTGGAGAAGGCGGAGTGGGTGGACCGGGGGAGTGGAGTGAGGTTGTGCGGGGGGTGTTACAGGAGTGGAGAAGAATGATCCCTTCCCTCCTCACAGCGTGCCTGGCTTTGGAGGAATAATTTTTCCGCGAAATCTTCAATCAACTCGCGGAATGCAAGCACGGAACGCCACGTTTCCGGGATCGCATCTTTCCCGTAGAACGCCCCGGCCAGCTGGCCATAAATTGCCCCCGTCGTATCCCCCATCTTCCCCGAGATTCACGGCAAGGAGGCATCCTTCTTCAAACGATCTCCCCTTATGAAACGCCCAGAGCGCGGCCTCCATCGATGCTACCACATATCCCCGTCCCCGAATTTCTGGAGGTTCTTTCTCCTTGAATGACCCGCCGGCGACGTGTGTGACCTCGTCATGGAGTGGGAGGGCATCCCAGTACCCGGGGATTGGACAGAAATAGGGGGAGAGGAGGTGCTCTTTTGATCGCCCCGCGAGTGCGCCAACGATAAGTGCGCCGTAATACCG
This sequence comes from Methanolinea sp., assembly GCA_018263335.1. Taxonomy (GTDB): domain Archaea; phylum Halobacteriota; class Methanomicrobia; order Methanomicrobiales; family Methanospirillaceae; genus Methanolinea_A. The sequence continues at coordinate 14,427 of JADFCY010000030.1, forward strand.
GCATGCATCAATCACCACCGGCAGGGCATGGGTAGTTCTCGAGCTCTCTCCTGCCATGGCAATTGCCTTTTCGGGAGTTGCTGAATAATACATTGGGACGGGGGCAAGTCTCATCAGGGACCCGTTCCCCGCCGAATACATGTCGTTCTGCCCATGAAACGGCTCAGGGCCCCGTAAAAATTGAGAGAGGGCTGCTCTTGTCGTGATTCCAATATCAAAGCAGGTTCCTGTACTGCTCAGATATCCCTCTTTCCACCACCGGCAGAATCGTCCGAGCTGATCTACCGGGTCAAATCCCCGCCTTTCTCTCAGGCTTTCTGCAAGGCAGAGCGCAAGAGAGGTGTCGTCTGTCCACTGTCCGGGTTCCAGGTCGAACGGGCCGCCGCCTGTCATCGTCGTGATGGGAGCAAAACTCCCTGGAGATTTGAACTCAAGGGTGGTCCCCAGTGCATCTCCCGCCGCCAGTCCCAGCAGACACCCCGTCGTAACGCTCCAGTGTATTCATCGGTCTCCCATCCTCTCAAAAACATTCTCGATTGAAGGATTTATCCTGTCCTATCCATCTACTTCATTTTGTTCTGCATACGCAACAGGACAATCGGGATCAAATGCAATAACAATTAAGTGTATGAAGACGCTCTCACTCTCTCCATGAATACAGACCATCTCGTCGCCATTCGTATCGTTTCATCAGAGGCGGCACGGGCCCATGCCGGCTCCTTCAGGAAGGACGGCGTCACCCCCTACATCGTCCACCCTGCACGGGTTGCCTCTCTCGCCGCCTATTTTGGCGGGGACCACCTCGCAGTCCTCTCCGCATGGCTCCATGACGTATTCGAAGACTGCGGGGATGGGGCCTGCCTTCGTGCCCGGACTGCCATCGATACCCTCCCTCTCCCTCAGGACGACATCCGGAAGATCCATGCCATTACCGCAGCACTGACCAAGAACCCGGACCTTCCAAAAGAGGCACGGATTCCCGACTCACTGGAGAGAATCCTCAGGGCACCTCCTGAAGCGGTCCTGGTGAAGGTCTGCGACCGGATTGACAACCTGATCGACGCTGATTTCCATGACAAGGAGTTCCGGAGTTTCTATTACCAGAAGTCGGACCTGGTCGCCGTTACCCTCCGGGCCGCTGCGCGAACAGCGGGGTATCGTCAGGCAATCGAGACCCTGGACCGCATCCTCGGCAGAATGCCAGAATAAGGGTGGTTTTTCGTATTCACGGGAGAGAACAGGGTCCCTGGATGGACCTGGCTGAAAAAATCAGTGAGGCCCTTTTATGGAGAGCGAGATCAATTTCACATCCTCTGGTTTCTCATAGCGGGCATTCCCGTGGAGTGCTGCCTTCACCTTCTCCACGGGCTCACCGCGATGAATCCGCCCGGACATGTCCCTGTATTCCGAGGACAGAGACGAAAGGAGCATATATGTCATGCCTCCCACGGGGGGCATCTCGTCCCTGCACTGGATGGCCTCCTCGTACCGGCCCAGTGCAGTCAGCAGGTTGATGAATGAGACCCGGAGTGGCAGTTCCCTTGGATTTTTCTTCAGTGCGTCCCGGATGAAGGGGACTGCGGTCTCGAACTCGTTCTTCCTGATCAGGATGATCCCCCTGTTCGTCAGTGCCAAAGCGTCGTCAGGGAGAAGTTTCAGCACGCGGTCGTAGCACGCGATGGCATCGTCGTATCTCCCGAGGTACGCATAGCCCACGCCAAGGTTATGCCAGGCATCTGCAAAGGACGGGTCGGCTTCAACGACCTGCTGCAGGATCTCAACGGCACCCCGGTAATTGCGGTCCCTCAAACGGGAACTCCCCTGGTTGTACATCGACGTGGTGTCGACTCCGTGGGCAGGCGTGGAGCCATCGTGCGCAGGTGCCCGTGCACGCATGGCATCCCAGATCCTGTCGATCTCTCTCATGAGCACCTGCGCTTTTTCCTCGCTGACCTCGTCGTACCAGTCTGCGTTGCTTGCCATCCCGCTCCAGGTACCAAACCCTCCCGGGTCAGGGACCCACCTGCCGTACCCGTGGTAGACCTCGTATGTCATTGTCCCCTCTTCATGGCGGAGGAGGACATCGCCATGCTGGTGTGCCATGTACCTCATGCGATCCACTCTCTCTTTTAAAGAGGGGAGTATTAGGACTTTCGCCGCCGGTGCACGCGACCGGGACACCAGGCGGAGCGCGAAGCACAAATGGCGCCGTATGTGAGAGGGAGGTCTCAGGAAGAGAGGATCAGGTCGCAATTTTTTGCGTGGAAAAAATGTGAGGAGGGTGTGCATCCCTCACCCCCCGCACTCCTCCGCCACCTTCTCTGCATCATACCGGAGGGAGATCTCCCGCGTCCGGCCTCCCATCCGGCGGGAATAGAGGTTGATCAGCCGCAGCTGTTCAAACTTCCGGAGCCGCTCGTAGAAGACGGTGTACCCCATCGGGACCTCCTCGCGGACCGCATTGAAGACGGCCCCCGAGGTCATCATCCGCTCCTCGTCGCGCGAATAGCTGGCAATCTGCCCGAGGAGTTTCTTCTCGTCGCGGCTGAGGGCCCGAACCGACGACTCCAGGTGGATATAGCGGGAGATCTCGTATGCGGCATCGACGTCGCCAGGAACCACCGACTGCCGTGCGTGTTTCTCGGCATTCAGCACTGATCGCCTGATGAGGTCGATTCCCACCCGGAGATCTCCGGAGATCATGGTCTTCTCGACAATGAGGTCGAACATCTCGCTGCTGATGACGCCGGGATACACCGCCCGCCTGACCCGCTCCTGCAGAATGCCCCGGACCTCCTCCTCGTTGTAGGGCGGGAAATAGATCTCCGTGGGCTGCAGGACCGACATGACGCTCGGGTCAAGGACCTTCTTGAGGTCGGTGTCGATATTGCTGACGGTGAGGAACACCCCGCTCCTGACGCCAGGGAATCCCTCGTACAGCCTGAGGATGGGGTAGAGCACGTGGTTGAGGACCCCTTCGGCCTGGATGAAGTGTGCGTCGTCCAGGCAGACCAGGAGCACCTGCTGCCGGGTGACGAGGGCGTTTCCGATCTCGTTCATCAGCCTCCGGATGGAGAGCCCGGTGGTGGGGGGCGTGTGCCCGAAGACTCCGTGGAATATCCGTGCAAAGATCATGAACTGCGTATGGTCGAACTGGCAGTTGACGTGGACCGGGACCACTCTCCGCGTGGTGTAGGAGAGCTCGTCAAAGATCCGCTCCACGCTCGAGGTCTTCCCGGTCCCCGGGATCCCCTTAAGGAGGAGGTTGATGGGCCGGGCCCCGTGCAGGGCAGGTCCGACGGCAAAGGCCATCTCGTTCAGTTGCGCTTCCCGGTAGTTGAACACGTCCGGGATGTGGCTGAGTTCGCAGACGTCCCGGTCACGAAAGAGCGTCTGGTCCGACATGAGCAATCTGTCTCTCATGCTCAGTGCTGTGGAGAGGACGGTATATAGGAAAGGACTGTGGCGGGTGAAAGTGTGGGGAACATATGTCCCCCCCTACAGGCCTCGTCTCCTGGCCGGCTCTGTTCACACAGATCTGGCAGGAGTTTTTGTTCGCTCCTGAAGAAGGTACTTACACCCCTAATCCAGATTAGTACTAATCATGATTAGGGAGTTTGTGGACCGGGAGAGGAACACGCAATAATTCCATTTCTTGGCTGCACCCGCACTGCACGGGGTTTCCTGATACAGTCACGCCTATATAAAGGGCCCTCTTTATATACTGGATGTCTACCCGAAATCCCGGGAGATCAGTAGACAATGGAGTATCAGCAACATGGCAGACTTTGTCCAGAAGACCATCACCAAGACCGCCGTGCGGAACCTGACGACCCCGATTGCGAATGCGACCGCATTTGCCGCAATCCCGGCCTCCGTCATCAGCACGAACCCCTTCGGGTGCACCTCCTACGAAGTGGGCGGCGTCACGTTCGACCCGGTCACCAAGACCAGGGAGAGCTACGGGACCCGCATCCTCTACCAGGATGACGACGGGAAGACCACCGGTACCCTCAGCGTGCGTGCCCCGTCCACTGCGGCCTTTGCCACCATGAAGAGCGAGATCCTCGGAGATGCCGAGATGACCGCGGCCATGGGCGGCGACCCTGTGAACGATGCGGAGCGGGAGACCTACTCCCTGACCCTGAAGTGCCACGACCCCAGCGGTGAGACCTACTTCGTGACCTTCACGAGGGACCTGGTCCGCGTCAGCTCCTACGAGGACGACAGCATCCTCGCGCTCGTCGAGGCCTGGGCCGACACCGTCCCCGCACTGGCCTGAAGACCAACGGACCACATTCCCGAATCCGGGAGGGAGGGACCATGGATGAAGGATTCATGTTCCTCCTCGGCGTGTGCCTCGGCGGCCTGATGATGCTCTTTGCCATACTCAGGACCATCACCGGGATGCACGACCGGATGGAGCAGAACCTGGGGAAGCGGTGAATTCTCCCGCTCCCCCTTTCCCGCCCGGGTCGCCTCCCCCTGGAGGTGAATTCCATGGAGAACGAATTCGTCCAGATTTTTGAGCTGCTTGTGGCGTTAGTGGCGGCCATCGCCGCCTACTGGCAGCACCGGCAGAAGAGCCAGGCGGTCGAGGCCAGGGAGGAAGCCGTCGTTGAGAAGGAAGTTGCCGAGGCCCTGCAGTGGGCGGCGGAGTCTGATAAGAACGACGTAGTGTCCTACTTCGATCCTGCAGACGACACAGTGACCAAACCCCCTGAGTCAGTCCCGGCCAGGTCCTGGAAGATGAGCGATGAGACCAGGCGGTGGGTGACCGCCGGCCATACCCCCGATGAGCAGGCCTCCCTGCTGAAGCAGATTGCAGAGGCGGAGGAGCAGAAGAAGATGCGATACTTTATCTCGGTGCCAGGGTGTTTTTACGAGGTGGAGTACGGGTTGTTGAAGGGAGGTGGGAGGGGGTGATCCCCAATTTCAATTTTTTTAACAATTATCTTATTGGATTAAGACAATGCGCTAAAAATTGAATAACCGGACCCCTTTTCAAATTCGGATGGCAATATTGGTTGTAATAATTTTTTAAGCACCCATAACAGCTAGATTGGCCATCTTCTCCGCCACACTGACATTTCGATAAATTATCAAGGGTTTTCCATAACACCTCGATTAACATGTTCTCTTCATGTACAAGCCTCTTCACATGGCCTGCTCCACCCGGGACCGAATCAAAAAGCACTAATGCGGTCCT
>JADFCY010000031.1 GCA_018263335.1 Methanolinea sp.
GAGTGGGACATCTGGCGACGCTTCAGCGGAGCCGAACTGGCCGCAGCGGCCCGAGCGACCATTGGGAGCGAGTCATTGAGCGTCATCGTGATTCGATTCAACAGCGACGAGTAGTCTGCGAAGCAGTCTGCGAGGAGCGTGATGGATCAGGCGATGCGACGTGAAAGAAGTGAGCGAGCATGGCCGTCATCAGGAACCCATGACACCTTGAATAACAGGCCCATGTTGTGAGCGAAGCGGAATGGAGGAGCACCGGACGGCGAGGAGGAGCGGACGAAATGAAGCGGAGACGAACATTATGGGCCGTCCAAAACTCCAGTGAACCGTTGGGGGAGCCCACGCGGCGAGGGGCGGGGCCCCGGTGAGCGTAACGAAATGAAAATGATTATCTCATGCGCGGTTTATAAACTCAGAGGAAAATTCTCTTCGTAATGGTTGTGTGATTTGAGAAATATCTGAGCTCTAAGATACTTAAAATTCTTTTATATTTTTCGAAATGATTGCGGTATAGAACCGGACACAAGGCGTCAGAGCCTTTGGGGGGAATCGAACCCCCGACCTACACCTTACCAAGGTGTCGCTCTACCGACTGAGCCACAAAGGCGCAATGCGACAACAACAGTCGACGTATACACTTTAAAAGATTGCGGAACAGGGATGATGAAAAGAAATATTCGGGCTCTTTTTTATCACCTCACTGCATTCACGCGGCCCGCCCCGCATGCCACCTGCCTGCCTCACCTGTCTATCTCCTCAAGCACCCGGATGCTTTCAAGAGTGCCTTCGAGAGTTGCCACCTCCACCACAGGGACTGCCCGATCTCTCCTGATTGCCCTCATGACCGGCATGAAATCGATGGTTCCCTGCCCGACTCCGGAATGGCTGTCATCCTTCCCGTCATTGTCATGGAGGTGGACATGGGAGATCGTTGCCTCAAGGAACCCGGGGAGGCAGTGGTTGAGGTGTGCGTGGCCGACGTCAAGGGCAAGGCCTATCCCATCGATGATGTCCAGTTCTTCCGGTGTTCTGAGGAAGAAATAATTCCAGTTGGCCATGTTCTCGATGTAGAACGTGACCCCGCATTCGACGGCAAGATGCTTCAGGTCCTCCAGGGACTTCATGTACTGGCGGAGCGCCCGTTCCCGCTCCTCTTCCCACGCAAAATAACCAGGGTGGATCACTACGGTGCTCCCCATCTCGCTGGCGAGGCGAAAACACTGCCCGACTACCTCCACGCTCGCTTTCCGGATAGCTTCGTGGAGGCTTGCAATATTTACGCTGCGGGCCGGGGCGTGGAAAGCATAGTGGAGCGAGTATGACTCCAGGAGTTCGGTGGATTCGAGGAAATGCGGACCGTCGTCCATGATCTCTACAAGATTGGTATGGGAAGAGAGCGTATCGAGGGCAAACGAGAGTGGGTGATGGTGGAGGCAGAACGAGGAGATCCCAAACATACATTCTTCTCAAAAGGAGATGGGAAATAGGTTGTGTCTGAGAGAGGGAAAAAGAGATTTGAGCGCTAGGTGCGCATGTGCACGTCCATCTGCGGGAATGGAATCTCGATTCCCTCCTCCGCAAATCTCCTCGCAATCCTCGTATTGATAGCATCCTTGGTCTCCCACGTCATGGAGAAATCGTTTGTCCATACCACGAGCTGGAAGTTCAGGCTCGATGCCCCGAATTCGAGGAAATACACGATCGGCTCGGGATCTTCCGTGATGAAAGGGTATGTCCGGGAGGCCTCCTTTGCAATCTCCATCAGGACCAATCTTACCTTATCGATATCCGATCCATATGCGACACCGACATTTACCCGGACCTTCATCCGCATGTCGGGCTGTGCATAGTTGATGACGTAGCTGTCCATGATCTTCTTGTTCGGAAACGTCACGATCTGGTTGTCAAGAGTTTTTATCCGCGTGCTGCGGGCGCCAACACAGATCACATCACCGATATACTGGTCGATCATTATCCGGTCGTTTATCTTGAAGGGCTTGTCTACCGCGATGATGGCGCCCCCGAAGAAGTTGGAGAGAAAGTCCTGGGCTGCGAGGGCGAGGGCGATCCCTGCAATGCCCGCACCCGCAAGGAAAGGCGTGATGTCAATCTCCAGAAGATAGAGGATGAGGAGAAATGCCGCGAACCATATCACGTATTTCGAGGCAACCTGGGCGAGCGCGATCAAACGGTCATCGAGGTCTGTCTTGGTCCCGGCTGCGATACGGTGACCGTACGTCTCGATCAGGGTATAGATGAACGTCGAGAGTACCCATGCGCCAAGGAGGATCCAAATTACGTTCACATACTTGCTGTCCAGGATGAACTGGAACTCTGGAGGGAGGTCTGCGACCTGCAATGACAGGAAAAATGTGATCACCAGCACCGCGACAACGGCTGGGGTGCCAAACGCTGCAATAACGATGTCGTCCAACTGGGACTCGGTCTGCTGGGCCTTGTGCCGTAACCACCCGACGATCCCGTACATGGCCAGCGCAATGACCAGCCCGGTTATGCTCACGATCACGGCGAGGAGGTTTCCGCTTATCCCAAAAATTGTCTCGGTCGCCATATCAGTACCATTATCACTCGCAGATACAAAATATTTGGTCCAGAATATGGCCCTTGGCAAGGAAATATCGGAAAAATTGCGGGAGGCTGTCGACAGGGACCTCTCTTTCATGCACATCTGCGGCACCCACGAGGCCGCGATCTCGCGGGCAGGGCTGAGGAGCGTGCTCCCCCCGGGCCTCAAGATCGTGATGGGGCCGGGCTGCCCGGTGTGCATCACCCCGCAGGGTGAGATCGATGCCGCACTCGACCTCGTGGAGAGAGGCTGCATCGTCGCAACATACGGGGACCTCCTCCGGGTCCCGGGAAGCAGGGGCTCTCTCGAATCGAGCGGTGGGGATGTCAGGGTCGTGCAGGGAGTGCACAAGGCCGTGGAGATTGCGAGAAGTACCAATAAAGAAGTCGCATTCATATCCGTCGGGTTCGAGACGACTGCCCCGACTGTTGCAGCAACCCTGCTCACCAGACCTCCGGAAAATTTCAGCATCCTCTCGTGCCACCGCCTGGTCCCGCCGGCCATGAAATGGCTCCTTGAACAGGGGGAGGCAAAACTCCACGGGTTCCTCCTTCCGGGCCACGTCTGCACGGTGGTCGGGTACCAGGACTACGAACAGTTCCCGGTCCCCCAGGTGGTCGCAGGGTTTGAGCCGGAAGATATCCTTCTTGGCCTCCTGATGCTTGTCGAGCAGGTGAAATCCGGAGAGGCCAAGGTCGAGAACGCGTACCCCCGGGCAGTGACAAGGGAGGGGAACGTGAGGGCACGCCAGCTGATGTACGAGGTCTTTGCCCCTGTTGATGCAGAGTGGCGAGGCTTTCCTGTCATCCCAAGATCAGGCCTGCAGCTCAAATCCGGGTTCGAGGAATACGATGCCCAGAAGAAGTTTGATATCCCCATCCGCCACGTAGAGAAGCACTCTGCATGTATCTGCGACAGGGTGCTCCGGGGAATCGCGGAGCCTACCGACTGCAGGCTCTTTGGAAAGGTCTGCAATCCTAGGACGCCCGTCGGGCCGTGCATGGTCAGCCACGAAGGAGCCTGCAGGATATGGCACATGTTCCGTGTCAGGCAAAAGTAGGCGCAGCCCGGTGCATTGCCAGAACCGGGCGTTCAATCCAATCTTCCGATTGCCGATGACAAATGTATTTACCATAAGACACGCCATAATTATGAACCGCAGCAATTCCCGGAACGGCGGTATCTTCTCTCACGCGCCCCGGTAGGGTAGTGGATATCCTGGGAGCCTCCGGAGCTTCCGACCCGGGTTCGAATCCCGGCTGGGGCGTTCCTTTTTTTCCCGAAATTGATTACTCCTCGCAGCCCCTACCATATATCAGGATACAAGAGGATCTCTCCATGCAGGATATCACTACTGTTGCCGGCGAGTATGGGGCATACCTCCAGCGTGTCGCCGCTGTTCTTGCGGCGGACGCAGAGCGGCTGAATGCACTGGCCGGCCTGATCGATTCGGCACCCGCCGTCCACCTCTTTGGATTCGGGCGGAGTGGGACTGCAGCGCTTGCCATGGCGATTCGGCTCCGGCATTTTCTTGCCCCCGGTCAACAGGTCTTCTGGCTCGGGGACCAGGTCCGTGACCCTATTCGGCAGGATGACCTTGTCATCCTCTTCTCAAAGTCGGGTGACCGGAGCGAAGTGATCAGCTTCCTCGAGACTTCCCGGAACGCTCGTGCCCGATGCATCGCTGTCATTGCCATCGCCTCTTCCCCTCTTGCACGGGACTCGGTCCTGACACTCATCCTTCCCCTCATGGAGAAGAGCGATCTCTATGGAGGAGGGGACTTCGAGCTCTCTGCATGGTTCTTCCAGGAAGTGTTTCTTGACTGGTACGGCATCACCCATGACATCTCGGGAGAGAGGGTCTGGAAACACCATATCTGAAGGCAGGGAAGGTTTTACCTGTCTGCCAATCCAGGATTACACATCAGATCAGTACAGGTCAAGAGATGCCGGCAGAACACGTCGAAATCCTGATAGTGGATGACAGGACGGACCTTATCGCGATGTTTGGAGAGTTCCTCTCCTCGAGAGAAGAATTTGCCGTCGAACACGTCTCCTCCGCAAAGGAGGGGACTGAACTCCTCTCCACCAGGTCTTTTTCCCTGATCATCTCGAATGATACTGGACGGGACGCGCTCTCACTGGAAGCCGTTGCATCCTCGCGCGACATCCCTCTCGTCAGGGTGAAGAACGAGAGGAGACGCAGCGGCTCGTCCAAGTTCACCCTCCAGGCAGGGGATACCATTGTCATTGAGGACTCGCACCAGAGGATGGAGTTTCCGGTCCTGGGATCTTCGGGCCTCCCGGCGCTCTTCCTGGACCTGGCCCGGAACCTCCAGCAGCTGACAAAAGGCAGGCGGGCCAGGCAGGGATTTGCCGAAGCGTTCGGGCACCCCTATGATGTCATCAGCTCAGCACCGGTCCCAATCTGTATCCTTTCATATCCGGATATTGCATGGATGAACGAGGAGATGGCGCACATTTTGGGGTATGCACCCTCATCGCTCGTTGGCAGGCCGTTTGACTCACTCCTCTCCCTCGAAGGTGACAGGAGGTGGTTTGGGGGACTCGGGCGGCAATCGAAAACCAGTGTAGGATGGGGCCAGAGAGACATCGCGCTCAGGAAGAGGGATGGGGAATCGGTTCCCCTGAGGTTCAAATACAGGAGGACTACAGGAAAAGAGGGCGTGAATATGTACATCTGTGTCTGCGAAGATATCCGGTGCCAGCGATTGCTCCTTAATCTGCAGCGTTCATTTGACCAGAAGGTCGAGGAGATCGAGACCAGGTACAGGGCAGTCCTGGAGAGCATGGGGGCAATCGTCGTCCGGACAGACGCCGATGGCTCCATCAAGTACTGCAATCCTGCCGCAGAGATGGTGTTCGGAATACGTTCGGAAGATGCCGCAGGGAAGAACGTGATAGGCACGCTGGTCCCGGCAGGCTCCAGGTCAGCGCGTGACTTCATGACGATGCTCTCGGGATGTTCAGGGAACGCTGACGAATCTTCTGTCATCGCTGTTGACCATGTACTGCCCGGCACGAAGAGGGCCTGCATCGCGTGGAAGATGGTAGGGGTAGAAAGGGATGGGACTGTTTTCGATATCGTCTGCGTGGGCGAGGACATCACTGACTATTCCCGGCCGGACAGGGGTGGAATCAGGACCGACCCATGGAGGACGAGGCTTTTAAAGGGGACCGACATCAAGCGGGATGTCTTTGACGACGTCTTCTCCATCTGCGTCGAGATCTCGCGTGAAGGATGGGAAGGGAAAAGGGTCGGGACCTCGTTTTTGGTGGGTGACGCTCCTGCAGTGATGGCCCGGTCGCAGCAACTTATCATCAACCCGTTTGAGGCCATGGAGAAGGATAAGCGGTATGTCGGCAACCAAGAGAACAGGAACTGCATCAAGAACTTCGCGATGCTCGACGGGGGCTTCGTCATCAGGGGTGACGGGTTCATCGAGGCCTCAGGCCGGCAATTCCTCCCTGGTGACATCCCCCTTGACCTCCCCTCAGGATATGGCACACGCCACCGCTCAGTCGCAGCGATGACAGTGGTGACGGGAGCGGTGGGAATCGTCGTCTCCGAGACCGGTGGGCGCCTGTCGGTATTCAGGAACGGACGCAGCGTAAAATCCCTCATCTTCTGAAGGATATCATCCCCCGACCAGGAGAAAGGGGAAAAAAGGATAGATGTCCAGTGATCCTTTTTAGATCTCTTCAAACCGGTGAAAGAAACAAGCACCCCATTCCATCTTCTCACCCGGACGCATCCGTTTCAGCCGGTCCTCGGCGTGCACTTCGCAGACTGTTGACCCGCAGCAGCCGAGGATCTGGATGCCGATTGCCTTTCCTCCGCATACATCACAGGTCCTCTTTTCGCCCGCGTTCATGAATGAAGTATAGGTGAGGGTTTGGCATATCGTCAATCCATCGGTTCTTCAATGCCCGGGTGATGCGACAGGATCCCGCCTTTTTCCATCAGCCATGCGCTCTCGAGTGATACGACATTCCCCTGCATTCCACAGATCTCTGGATGATTTTAACGAAGATATAAAGTTTTTTTGCCAAATTAACCCTGATTAAAAGATATTGAAGATTCTCTGGTCCTCAGGTCACAAGTGGTCCAAGATAATCTTTATGGTCAGTGAAAACCATATGTCCCATGCTAGACAGGGATCGTTTGAGATGATCTCTGATTTGTTGTCTGGCACCCTCCATGTGGACGGTCTGCAGCCCTCCACACCTTGAATGGCCTGGTCATCCGCGGTATCAACTCCCCAACATGACCGCACCGGGTACCTCGCGGTCAGATGCCTGGATGACCTTCGGTCCTTCATGTGGAAATCTCCTGGTGTGCGAATTCTTTCACTGCTATTCTTCTGTACTCCTCCCATTTCAAAAACAAGAACGCGCACCCATCCTCATTCCCGCGCATCAATGACCCCCCCCATGTGAGGTCTCCATATCTGGGGAGAGATATTTGGCCGGATATCACGAACAACGCGGATTCCCAATTGTTGAACCGGGAAACAGGAGGAAAGAAAAAGCCGCTGCTCCCCTACCCTGACGAATCATCAGCATCATATTGATGTTCCCACAAGAAGACCCGGGGGTCCAGGGAGTCTATGATGTACAGGACCAGGATGCACACGTTCAGCATGATAAGAGACCTGAATGCAAGGGCTGCAACCGCGTCGTACCAGGAGGTGAGCATCAGGACGGCTCCTGCCACTATATACCCGCACCCCAGACCGAGGGCAGCAGTGGGGATCCACACCCGGTTCTTCATGCAATACCTTGCGATAATCCCGGTGGCAAAGCCACCGACCATGTAAAGGGACACTTCTGAGAGCGGATCCGGCCCGCTAATTCCTGCAAGGAGTCCCACCACTGCGCCACCTGCAGGGCCCGCCAGGACCCCGGCACACACGACAATGATATCCCGCGGATCCAAGACAGGGGAAGTTCCGATGGAGAGTGCAAGGGAGAAGTACCCGCTTATGAGGGCTGCGGCTCCAAGAGCGGCAACCACCCCTGTCTTGCGGGCGGGTCTGGCGATGTTCATCGGCTCTCCTGTACACAATTCAGGCGATGTGCAACTTAAAACATATCCCTGCCAATCCAGCAACCGCCCATTCCGTGGGACTCCGTTGAGGGCACTGCCGGCTATTCCAGGAACTACACACTCATATCGTACCCGGTCCTAACCTGATCTTACGTGAATTGTACATGTGCATTCCGGACACCCTGACCACACCCAGGTTGTTACTCCGAAGTTTCTCTCCAGACGATGCACCATCTGTGCAGAAACTTGCAGATGACATCTGCATCGCCGCCGGAGTCCTCGAGATTCCACACCCTTACATGCTCGAGGACGCCAGGGAGTGGATAGGGGAGCACAATTCCCTCTGGCAGCGTGGGGAACAGTATATCTTTGCGATTACGGAGCGTGAGGCGACTGCCCTTGTGGGTGCTGCAAGTCTCAGGGTGAACAGTACGCATGCGCATGCGGAACTCGGGTACTGGATAGGGGAGGCGTTCCGGGGAAGGGGATACGCAACTGAGGCCGCAGAAGCACTCCTGGAGTTCGGGTTTCTCGGTCTCGGACTCCATCGGATCTATGGAAGACTTCTCGCATGGAACACCGCCTCATCGAACGTCCTCACCCGTATCGGGATGCGCTACGAGGGTACAATGAGGGGGCACGCATGGAAGTGGGGTTCGTTTCACGACGTGCACTTTTTTGGTATCCAGTCCCCTGATTTTTACCGGCGTTATGTCGAGCGGAGTCCCGGCGTGATTCATCGCAAGGGGGGGCGGAACTGATGCCTCCCGTGTTGCCGATGCTCATTTCGATCCCTCACGGAGGAATCGGCATCCCTGATGAAGCGAGAGAAAGGGTCGCCCTTGGAATTACTGCGCTCTCGTATTACAGCGACCCTTTCTCGGGCCGGCTCTTTGGGTTCGAAGAGAAGGTGCGGGCCGTCATGGGCGCATCAGTATCCCGGGTGATCGTTGACCTGAACCGCCCTCCCTACCATCTTCCCCCAAGGCGGCGTGACGGTGTCGTCAAGTTCCGCACGTCACTTGGTGACCCTGTCTGGAAAGATGGGATGCAGCCTGATATCCAGGTCATCCACAGGCTCCTCATGCATCATTATTTCCCATACCATGCGGAGATCGACATGCTGCTGGAGAGCGAGAAGATCGCAGTCGCTCTTGACTGCCACAGTATGGTCCCCGTCGGATTGCCGGGTCAGCCGGACGAAGGGAAAGCGCGCCCCCTGATATGCCTCAGCAACAACGGAGACAGTGTCGGGAATCCAAGGAGCGGAGTGCTCTGCACGTGCCCGCCCAGGTGGATCAGCGTGCTGGCAGAGATGTTCCGGGAGCATTTCCCTGGAGAACGCAGCGTCGCCATCAACCACCCTTTCTCCGGTGGATTCATCTCGAATGCCCATTACTGGCACAAGGGTATCCCCTGGGTTCAGATCGAGGTGAACCGCTCGCTGTATGAAGAAGAAGGGTCAAGCCCCGCGCACGGATCCCTCGTTGATCTGAAGCGGCTCAAAAGCCTGAGCGAGAGTATCTGGGAAGTCCTTGAGCGCTGGTATCACGAGGTGGTGGAAGGAGAGCCTGACCCTGATCTCTCATCATGGGGATGAGTGTTCCTGGTTGCCGCTGCGTGGCCCCAACCACCTGGCACCCCTCTTCAACTTCACAGTCCCCTGGATGCTGCCATTGCAGCACCAAGCAATAACAATGTGAGAAAGCAGCAGGTGAGGAGCTTTTCGCATATCCTGCGTGAATGATGGTTCATAGTCGCAGTCACTTCACTCGCCCGCACCCGGTAATAGATTGTCACATTGGTGAAGGATCATGCAGAGAAGTATTGGTATCTGCATAGGGAACGAGCGGTACCTGGCTTGAACCACGGGGTTCGTGTAAGGCTTCCCCCTATTCAATCGGTTCAGGATTCCAGATATTTTTTCGCGGAAGCGACCCAAAGGACAATACACCCTGTGTACCCCCGCCTGTTGAGATTTATGCTATCCCCCACGAACCATGCAGCCTGAAAATATCAGGGGGACGTGTCCTCAGCAAACACGCTCCATGCAGCGCCAAGGAGCGGTGCGTTTCCGTTGAGGGAACTCATGCACATATGAGGGACCTTCCCTGAAACGGAGCGAACATGGGGGAGGACGCATGCTTCAAAGGTCTGCCAGTTCTTCCTCGCCACGCTCCCGTCAATGATGATGACGCGTGGATCATAGGCGGCAATGAGAAGCGAAATCCCCCGTGCCTCCACCTTTCCAAGGACGGAAATGAACTCTCCTGCAACCGGGTCTCCGCCGGCTGCCGCCTCAAAGATGGTCGCGGCATCAGGGGGGTTGCGGAAAGGTGACCGCCTGTTCATCGAACGGCACCACTCGGAGAAGAACGCGGGGATGAACCTCCCTGAACCGCATCCTTCCCAGTGCCCTTTCCCGCCACACCCGCAGGGAAGGTTCCACGTTGTCTCAACGATGAAGTGACCGACCTCTGCAAAATTCCCCTCCTCGCCTGAAAGCAGCCTTCCCTGCTCGTACACTCCCGCCCCGATCCCGGTCGAGATCGTCAGGTACACAAAATTCGATACCCCCCTTCCTCCCCCAAACGCCGCCTCGCCCCGTGCACCCGCATGGCAATCGTTCATGAACCGGACCGGGAGGCCGAACCGTTCGCCAAGTGGCGTTGCCACAGGGATGAAAGGAAGAGGGATGTTCGGAGGGTTGATCACCGCGCCCTTTTTTTGGTCAACGGGTCCTGCGGTTGAGATACCTATCCCTGCAGCAGAAGAGATGGCAGTGGAAGACGCAGCACGGAGGATGAGGCTCCCGAGTGCCCTCACAATGACATCCGCATTCTCGGGGTTCGTGGGTGTCGGGGCAGTGACGAGTGAGAGTATCTCCCCGTCCTGTCGGACCAGGCCCGCCCGCATATTCGTGGCACCAAGGTCCACTGCGATTGCAGTGAGGGAGCGATCGTGGGCTGTCATAGTCCTCGTGTCAGTTTGGAGATGGGGGAATTTGTAGTAATCGATCTCCCTCCTCGCGGTTGAGAATCCCGTTTGAATGACCCCATTGTGGGCACTGTGTATCCAGGCATCCTTCTTCAGGGGAGGGAATTACTTATCACGAGCGCTGCAACCACGAGGATCAGCAGTGTTCCCACGGCAAGTTCCAGTGTCCTTGGGGGAGTCCTGGGAGAGAGACGGACACCTGCCTGCGCCCCCAGGATCGCACCGATGGCAATTGCAATGAAGATCCCAACGGATACATGTCCCAGTGCAAGGTGAGTCCCGGTTGCAAAAAGAGAAGTGATGAGGATGACCGCAGCCGAAGTGGCCACGGCGAAATGGATGGGAATTCCCGCAATGGTGAGTGCCGGCACGTTCACGATACCCCCGCCAATCCCGGTCAGACCGCTCATGAACCCTGCAAGGGAACCCCATGAGACGAGGTGCACGGGATAGATACAGAGTGTGCTTCGTTCTGCAGGGGGTCTGCCGTAACTCTCATTCCGGCAGGGGCCTATCAGCAACGGGAACACCAGGGGGAACCTGCGGTATATCATCTTTATACCCATAAAGAGAAGCACCACACAGAAAATGGCGACCAGGAGATGTGAAGGGAGGAACACGGTGATGAGCGCCCCGATCCCGGCAAAGACCATCCCAGGAATGGCCAGGTATGCGGCACTCTTCACCAGTACCTGCCCCCTGAGCCCATACCCTATCGATGCCGAAAGGGTGGTGCACGTGATGATGGCGAGGCTGGTCCCGACCGCGATGCGGGGGTCAAGGCCAAAGAAGAGGACGAGCGCGGGTACATAGAAGAACCCGCCGCCTACTCCCAGGAGCGCAGAGACAGCGCCTATCACGACACCAAGCAGGCACAGGAGGATTAGGTCAATTGGCCCCATTTTGAACCGTGAATCTTGATAAGAAGTAAGGTCCCTTTATGTATAAAAGGAAATATTCTGCGTGTATTTTAGGATACAATCAAAAAAATTTCCTGTATTTTTGCCCCGCTTGCAAATCGGAGCGGGCTGGTTCTTTATCATGGGAGGGATTACACGAATCATTCACCAGGAAGCTCCGTCAATGAACGTGTCGGTTATCTCAAGGAATTCCCCCATGGTGAAAAACCATAAGGGGTGAAAACGATCTGGGATTCAGGGAACGGGTCCCAGGAAGTAGCCTGTTCTGCATGTGCAGATATTCAGCCATGATACCCGGGCCGGCCCAGGTATTCCTGTTCCGCTGGAGGTCAGTAATGATAAGATTATATCGGCACAGACGCCATCTTGATCCGCGCCGTCCCGGCTCTGGCATGGCCCGGATGAGTTTGCCCGACACCCAAATACGTGAGAACCGGGGAGGTCGGAAAGATAGGATCCGGTATTGATTCCCGGCCAATTTTTTCGCATCTTCCCCACAATCAGGGGATGCTTCAATAAAAAATTACGAAGAATTCCCGTATATCTCCCTTGAACCATCGCAAATATCGCGCTGTTCAGAGATTTTTTGTGCATTCCACACGTGAATAGCAGATTGGCGAAGGTTGATAGGCAATCACCTCCTCCATTCTTTTTAATGAAGAGAGTCCTGATCATAGATGATTCGGCATTCCAGAGAAAGCTCCTCTCCGCGACCCTCCTTGCCGAAGGGCTCGGGGTGCTCGAGGCAAAGAACGGGAGGGAGGGACTCGAGATTGGTGTCCGTGAGCGGCCCGATCTCATCATTCTTGATCTCCTGATGCCGGAGATGGATGGCTTCACATTTCTGAAAGAATGGCAGCAGAAAGGGATCCATATCCCTGTCTTTGTATTCACATCGGATATCCAGACTGCGACCCGAACCATCTGCATGGACCTTGGTGCAACCGGCTTTCTGAACAAGCCACTGAAGAGGGATGAACTCGCCCGCTGCATCTCCCCGTACGTGATGGAGTGAGCGGCTATGACTGAAGACCCTGTGGTTCTGGACGGGATCAGGGAGCTCATTAATATTGGGGTGGGGAAGGCTGCGGGAATCCTTGGGGAACTTACCAGTTCGCACGTCATCCTCGAGGTCCCCACCCTTTCCATCGGGGAAGTGGGGAATGCAGGGGGACCCGGAGAAGTCCTCGGGAATGCTCCTCTCTCCATGGTGTTCATTGATTTTTCCGGGCCGATGAGGGGGAGAATGGCCATCATGTTCTCGCCGGAGAGTGCAGCCAACCTTGTGATCCTCCTCACAAACGAAGCCGACACGACTGCGGAGATGGACATGATCCGCGCTGAGACCCTGACTGAGGTTGGAAATATCCTGATCAACGGCGTGATGGGAACCATCAGTAATTTCCTTGGCCAGCCCCTCACTTATGCGCTCCCGGTCTATGCCCAGAACCGTGCCGCGTATCTTGCGACTCCGTTTGGGGAAAAAGACCATTTCCTCTTTGCCTCCACAAGGTTCCAGGTCAAGCAAAGGAGTGTACACGGGGACATGCTCATCGTCCTTGAAATGGGATCCCTCCAGCCCCTGGTGAAGAAAATACACGCTGTCATGGACCAGGAGTGATGGGGGTGAAAGAGGCCATGCAGCGTTCGGGGATCGGGGCATTCCTTGACAGCATTCCTGACGGCGCATGCATCCTTGACGGCAACCGCAGAGTGGTATACTGGAATGCCATCCTCACCGAATGGACGGGGATATCCCCGGAATCGGCGCGGGGAAGAGATATCTCGGAATTCATCCATTATGACCAGCAACGTGTTCTCTCTCTCATCCTCACACAGGTGATGGAAGGCGGAGGCGCAGTCTATCTCTCGCCCCAGCTTCATCCCCATTTCATCCCGGCACCGTATCCAAACGGAGGGCTTCGCATACAGCAGACCATCATCCAGCCACAAAGAGGCCCTCTGCCCGGAGAGAGTACCCTTCTCCTCATCATCCATGATGTGACGGAGATAGTCCGCCAGGTCAAGGCATACCGGGCAGTGAGGGACAGGGCCCTCCAGGAACTGGAGGAGAGGACCAGGGCCGAGAATGCCCTGCAGGTCTCAAACAGGAAACTGAACCTCCTCTCGAGCATCACGCGGCATGACATCCTGAACTCCCTGACCGCATTGCTGATGTGTGCATCCATGATGAAAGAAGAGGCAAAAGACGAGGGTTCCAGGGAGGGATTTGAGAAGATCGAATCAATAGGATGGACCATCAAGCGGCAGATAGATTTTACGAAGAACTACCAGGACGTAGGCGTAAAGTCCCCGCAGTGGCAGAACGTGCAGTCCATAGTGAATCAGGCGAGGGAGCAGCTGGAAGGAGCCGGGTTCAGGCTGGAGTGCAGGGTAAAAGATCTCGAGGTCTATGCAGACCCCCTCCTCTCAAAGGTCTTCTACAACCTGATGGAGAACTCAATGCGGCACGGGGAGAGAGTGACAGAAATTCGCGTCAGTTACCGGCATGATCCCCGCGGGATAACCCTCGTCTACGCCGACAACGGTATTGGTATCCCTGATTCAGAGAAAGAGAAGATATTCCGGCGCGAATCATACAAGAATACAGGGTTTGGCCTTTTTCTCAGCCGCGAGATCCTCTCGATCACGGGACTTGAGATCAGGGAGACCGGTGTTGCGGGAGAAGGGGCCAGGTTTGAGATACATGGGCCGGGGGAGGCCTTTCGCATCGTGCAGGAATAAATGGCAAGTGCCATTTCTCTTTCCCGGAGACTGAAAATACCTGCATGGAAGAAACCTCGTGGCAGGCGCCATCTCTAGGTTTTCCCTGCCATCCCGCGAAAGGCCGGTCGAAATGGAAGGTGTCCCCCACACCCCGGCCGGCACGTATTTCCTTGAGAAGAGTGAAATGGGATGATATGACGGCAATGAGCCGTCCTTTCATTCCTGGAGAGGAAAGACATGATGGATGTTGAGGCATATACCAGGATAATCGAGGTATGCGCCTTCCTCTTCGGTGTGGCAGGTTCGGCACTGATCATCTATGGCGGCCTGAAAGCAGTTATCAGGGTGCTCGGCCGGGAGATATTGAAAAAGGAGATCTCTTATAACCTCATTCGGAGGGACTTCACCAGCAAGATAGTCTTCGGACTCGAGTTTTTTATTGCCGCAGATATCCTGACCACCCTTATCGCACCGACACAGGAAGAACTCATCCTCCTTGCCGTAGTGGTTATCATCAGGACTGTGCTTGGCTACTTCCTTGAAAAAGAGACCAGGGACTTCCCCCTCGAGTGAGATCGCGAGGGGACATTCGCATTTTTGTTTTTTTCCGGTTCTCACCCAGATGACCTCACATCCCAAAGAATCGGAGCCACCATCGGCTTCGAGTCCCGTGGAATATGCGGCTCTCCTCGCTCCCTTTCCTGATGTCTTCCACTGTGTAGAGCAGGTGGGGATATTCTCCCCGGAGAATCTCGAGCAATGCGTTCAGTTCTCGACGCGGTACCACCATGAAGAGGATCGAGACGGGGGAGGAGAGGTATCCCGTTCCCTCGATACGGGTAATCCCGTATCCCTTCTCGCCGAACTTCTTCATCAGAGGCAGGGGATCCATCGGGACAAACACCCTCACAACGACGCTCCCGAGGCTGATCTTCTCCTCAAGATGCATGCCGATGATGGTTCCTATGGCATACCCTGCGATATAGGCGATGATCCCGAGAACATTCTGGAGGTTGGTAAGTACAAGCCCGGTAGAGAGGAGCCAGATAGCAACTTTTACAACGCCGATACCTGCAGCAAGGTTTGTGTGACCCCGGTTGATGTAGATAGTCCGTATCGTATCGAGGCTTGTCTCCACTATGCGGGCAACAAGGACGATAAGAGGAAGCAGAAGGAAGAAATCCGCCATTGGACGTTGATCAAAAAGATCTGCAGGGTAGGGATATCAAGGTTTGGGGATAAGAGAGACGATATTCTGGGAGAGTGGACTTATCCTATATGGGAGGAAAGAACATCCCAGGACAAGATGTACTTGCATTCCGATTCCTCCATCATTTCTCGAAACGTGCTGATTCATCATTTATGAGACCTTCGATATACCATGCGAAAAGAGGCTTGACCCCTCTCTGGTGACGTAACGCCTGCGGCATAAGGGATTATCCCTCCTCTCCCGGCTTGCGGAGCCTGGTGATGTGGTCCTGGACCCGTTCGCCGGGTCCGGCACCAACCTCCTCGCGGCCCAGTTGCTCGGCATGGAGTACATCGGCTTTGAGATCGACCCGGATATCTACGATACCGCCCGCCGGCGGCTGGCGCAGCGGCCTCTCGACCTGGTCGCCCTCGGGGTGGTGGAAGGATGACGCCGAGGCGGTGCCGGCTCTGCATCTCGGACCCGGCGACCCGGCGGGACAAGCTCTTGAAGCGGCGGGAGATCATCAGGGAGAAGATCGGGCAGCTCCAGGACCAGCTCTCCTTGGTCGATGCGGAGATTGCCACCACCACCGGGGAGGGGCCGTGATGCTCGTCTACGACATGCAGGCCCTCGCGGTCCACTTCTCCCTGCCGGCCGGAAGCGAGGACCGACCCCGGCGAGTCGTCTCTATCGCCGAGCTAATCGGGATGATCACCCAGGCACAACGGCAGACCGGGTCAAAATGGAGGCGATACTATCTCGCCCACCGTGAGCGGGAACTTGCCCGGCAGAAGGCGTACCGGGCAACCCACCGGGAAGAGGTGAGGGAATACAACCGGCATTACCACCGCAGCAGGAAGCAGCGGAGGACCGCTGCACCAGGCCAGGCCGTGCTTGTCCAGGAGGCGGCGAAGTGCTCGATGTGATCCGCGATGGGTGGGACCGGCTCGTCCGGTCCTTTTCCGGCGGCGAGGAGGTGACTGGGACCGCCCCGGTCCTGGTGGAAAGCTCCCCATCCCGGATCCTGGTCTAACCCCTCTCCACCACGTCGGAGAGCGAGCCGGAATTACAGGGGGAGCAGCCGGACCTCTCCCGGTGGAAAGTGTCGGAATACGCAGAGTCACCCTTCGAGAAGTGCGGCCGGATCTTCATCGAGGGCGACGACCTGGTGATCCGATCCGACCTGGACGACCGCGGCTTCTGCATCCCGCTTGTTGATGTGGTCGATGTCCTGGACGGTGAGACCGTACCGGTCCTGCTGCTGGAAAATCGTACTCAGGTGGGAGTGGCGAAGCGGTCGACGTCGGGGAAGGCGATGAACGTCTGGATTGATCCGCTCTTGTATACGTCGCCGTTGAGCAGGGTGATGGATGTGCTGGAGGGGAGGGCGAGGAAGGCGGCGGTGTTTGTGGGGAGGGAGGAGGGGGGGGTGAATCAATCGGGAAAATCGGATTCTGCGATTTCCTCGATAATTTCAGGATTTGGGAGTTTCAGAACGCCTGATAATTTTTCAGCCAGATGCCCCTGTGAATGCTCCGGCTGTATCTTCTGTCTGGAGATATCTTTGTTGGAAGTATTACGACGATAGATCATAGGGCGGTTGTATTGTCAAAGTGGATACAGCCATGGTGTTTCAGCACGTCACGGATCCAGGCACATACCGGCGCACATCCACCTGGGCTCCGCTTTGTGACATTTTCTCGGCCAGTGCCATGATCTCGCGGGCAACGGTCTCATCCACGTAATCCTCGCCGCAGTTCGCGCAGATCTCTGCGGGCACCTCTTTCATCACAAGGGTGAGTCCTTCCCGCTCGAATGTGACCGTCGTGGTCCCAGGTCGTGTCTCTCCACTCTTGCATACTACGCACTTCATGATTTTCTCCTTGTGTAGTGTTCTTCCCAGCGATCAGGGTTTGGTTCGTATGCGGTAACCTCAATTATCACTCCCTCCTCTTTATCGTATGCTCAGACCTGGACGCTCGCGGCTTCTGCATCCCGCTCGTCGATTTGGTTGCCGTGCTGGATGGTGAGCCACAGCCGGTCCTGCTGCTGTCAAATCATACTCAGGTTGGAGTGGCGAAGCGGTCGGCGTCGGGGAAGGCGATGAATTTCGTAATTGAGCCTTTCCTGTACACGTCGCCGCTGGCGAGGGTGATGGATGTGGTGGAGGGGAGCGCGAGGAAGGCGGCGGTGTTTATGGGGAGGGAGGAGGGGGAGGGGTGAATATCATGTGCTTCATATCTCCCTGGAGGGAGATCTTGGGAAATTGCCTGCGACACCCCCGTTGCTCTTTCATGAGAGTGGATACACCCCTGTATTATCAGGAAATGACAAATCCCATATCCCTGACGAGTGTTTTAATCCGGTTGATGATCACCTCAGCATTGCGCAATGCAGATTCTGCATCAGTGTGAGAGATTGCCCCGACTCGATCATACACCGAATTGTGGCGCTGTTTCCTCATCCGGGAAAAGATCGTGATCTCATTTCTGTCAAGAAAATGGCTCAAAAACAATTCGACAGAATAATGGTGTTCTCTTCCTTCCGGGCGATATCCCTGTGTATGCATCAGGCATGTCCCTGCCTGGAGCAGTGCGTTGTAGGCGATGTGATACGCCCATTCGTCATCGTGTTCCTGAAAATTTCGTTTCGCCGAAGAGAGGTCCCGGTCGGCAATCTCCATGAGCCGGCAGACAGTGTCCGGGTCCACCGGGACTCGCTTAATCTTTCCCTGGCTCTCCAAGTTTTTCAAGCTCATGGTTCCCTGCTATGACGATTTTTGGTTCTCTGAATACGTTCAAGATGAAGGGATCTCTTTTGCGAATTCTCTCCATGAGCTCATCCCTTCTTAGGAGCGTGTAATTGATCTCCCGGCCCAGTTGCCGCTCGGTATCAGTGATGCTTGCGATTAGATCATCATTCTCGATCT
>JADFCY010000032.1 GCA_018263335.1 Methanolinea sp.
GAGTTTCTGAACGAAATCAATACTGACCATGGCGATATCTGGTTGATACACCTGTTTTCCTGCAAACCGTACAACTTCTGCCAGGGGTTTCCAGATACGGTTCTCCTGAATGTCCCGGACTTTATTCAACTTCAGGAGTATGGATCCCACTGATGTCACTATCTTCTTCTCTGATGTCCCGGCGCGAATATATCGCTCTTCGGGATTACGCCTTGAATATCTCTTGCCGCAATAGGAATTGACGAGATATTCGTTCATTGCCTTAAGTATATGTTCAAGGAGCTTGGCTTCGATTTGAAGTTTCTTCACCGATGCTACAAGACTCTCGATTGGTATCGGCTGGCTCTCTTCAGAAATGCATACCTTTACTTCAATTGAGTGCACGATATCCATCTGGGGTGATCTCCTTTTGGTTTTGTCACCAGTGAGATCATCCCATGAGGGATTATCTTAGCCGATTTTTGGACACGATCAAAATATTTCCTGCCCCGGACTCTTTCGGAGATGGGGATGCCGACCGCGTTCACCACTGCGGCTGACTTCTCCGGGATGGACGGGGGCAGGGATCTCTTCATCACGGATGTCATCCACCAGGCGTTCGTCGACGTGAACGAGGAGGGGACAGAGGCGGCAGCGGCGACTGCAGTGATCATGGGCAAGGGAGTTGCGGTTGTGGAAGGTGTGCCGGTGTTCCGGGCAGATCATCCCTTCATCTTTTTCATCCAGGAGAACGAGACAGGGAATATCCTGTTCATGGGAAGGGTGAGTAACCCTGTCTGATCCTGGTTCTCTCTCCTTTTCCAAAAAAACCCTTTTTTGCGGTCAATAAAAACACCAGGGATGCCTGGTTTTGGTGAGTCGGCAGGAGAAGAATACACTCATATACCCGTCAGAACGAGAGATCCTCCATGAAATACTCTGCGTCTTTTCCCCCCATCCCAAAGAGAGCATTTTTCCTCTTTCTCATCCTCTTTATATTCTTCTCCCAGTCTGTCATTGCAATCCCTGGGAATGACCCTGGATACGCTGTGCACTCAGGAAGTTACTTCTCAGATTTCTTCACTGCAACGCACCCTTCGATCAGGAGCATTGAGATACCTGGCAGTCCTGTCAAGACAGGGATGGATGATGCCCGCCCCCTTGAGGTGGTCCTCGACGAGTTCGACCGGTATCTCGACGGAATTGCCCTTCGGAACCTCACGCCTGGTATGGCAGTTGCCGTCGTGCATGGGAATGACACGGTATATACCCGGTGCATTGGAAAAAAGAGGGTGGGGTATCCCGATCCCATCGACGAAGATACGGTCTTCCAGATCGGGTCAAATTCAAAACCCATCACCGGGGCGGTCATTGCACGGCTCGTCGACAGGGGTGTCGTTGACTGGGATAACCGGGTGGCCCTTTACTACCCTGGTTTTGCGCTCCACGACACCTATGCCGGGGAGCACCTCACTTTCCGAGACGCACTCTCCCACAGGAGCGGCCTCCCCTCGCATGCGGGCGGCGAGCTGATGGTCCCGTTCGGCTACGAAGCCCCCGAGATCCTCTACAGGATACGGTACCTCGAACCGGCGACCGAGTTCCGCACCACGTATGAATACCAGAACGTGATGTACCTGCTTGCGGGAGAGGCGGCAGCAAAGGCAGCCGGGAAGAACTGGCCGGATCTTGCCGCAGAAGAGATTTTCATCCCTCTCGGCATGCACTCGACCAGTGCACGCTTCGTGGACTTTATATCGGCGAAGAACAGGGCGTGGAATTACTGGGACAACAACGGTACGTTCGAAGAGATCGATCCACTGGACTACGATGCAATGTCACCTGCAGGCGGTGTGAGTTCCACCCTCCGGGACATGGCGCGTTGGGTCCGGTTCCAGGTCGGGGGCGGCGGGATGGAGGGAGATCTGCTGCTCTCATCCGGAGTGTTCGCCGAGACGCACGCGCTCCAGACCGTGATCTCCTCCTCGGATACCTACGTGAGCGGGTATACGCTGGGATGGTTTTACTCGTTCCTCGATGACGGGCTGATCCTTGACCACGGCGGGTCAGCGACCTCTTCGACAAGCTACGTCATGATCATGCCAAAGGAGAAGATTGGCATCGTCGTCCTCTGTAACAAGGGAATATCCCATTCCCTCCCGATGGCGGTCTGTTACACATTCAGGGAGACATACCTGCACGGAGCCCCGCGGGTCGACCTCTACGAGGCATTCAGGACAACAATCGATCCATCTTTTGACGAGATACAGCCCCTTGATGCGCTGCCTGACCCCCATGAGGGAGCCCTTCCCCCTCTCCCCCTGCGGCAGTATGAAGGAGCATATCACTCGGATTACTATGGTCGCATCTGGGTTGAACAGTCGGGTGAGGGACTCCACCTTTACACCGGCGCAAACCCGGTCCCCTTCACTCTCTCCCCCTGGGAGGGCAACACCTTCCGCGAAGAGTCATCATACACGGCAGTCAATTTCACGGTGGGGGCTGATGGGAATGCGAGCTCGGTTCTCGTAGGCATGCTCAACTTCAACAGGCGAAACGGGACGTTTGTGCGGGTGCAGTGAGGCCCTGCCCTCCGCTGTTTACCCTCCTTTTCTGGCAAGGTTCCTTTCCCACACCATTTAAGCACTGAAAGAAACCACTCTCATTCCCGCATGAAAGACCGGCGACGCATTGACCTGAAAGCTCTCGCCCGCGAGGCGATGGTAAAGTATGGATTCGAACCGGAATTCCCCAGATCAGTGATAACAGAGGTCAATGCCATGTCCCCTGATCTCTCTTCGCCACGGCAGTACGATATCAGGGACATGAGGTCCCTGCTCTGGTCTTCCTTAGACAATTACGATTCGGAAGATCTCGACCAGCTGGAGTACTGCGAAGTCGGAAAGAGTGGAGAGGTCCTGGTCAGGGTTGCCATCGCGGACGTGGACCACTTTGTCAAAAAGGGCTCGCATACCGACCGGCACGCTGCCCATAACGGCACATCTGTCTACCTGGGAGTCGAGACGTTTCCGATGCTTCCCGACCGGCTCTCCAAGGGGATCTCCTCGCTTCTCCCCGGCGAGGACCGGCGTGCGATGGTGGTGGAATACACGGTTCTCCCGGGGGGAAGTGTTCGGAACGGTGGGATCTACCGCGCGCTGGTCAACAACAAGGCAAAGCTCGTGTACGAGGAGGTCGGTGACTGGCTTGAGGGTGCCGCCCCTGTTCCTGTATCTGTGAGCAGTATCCCGGGCCTCGAGGACCAGATCCGGCTCCAGGCGGAGGTGACCCGCCGGTTGAGGAGCCGCCGCATGAAGGAGGGGGCCCTTGACCTGGAGACCCTGGAGGCTGAGCCGGTCATGAAGGGCGAAACGGTCCATTCCCTCGCGATCCAGGAGCAGAATGCAGCCCGCCAGATAATCGAGGAGTTCATGGTGGCCGCAAACGGCACGATGGTGCATGTCCTCGGGGCTGCGAAGATCCCCATGATCCAGCGGGTGGTCAGGGTCCCGAAACACTGGGATGGGATCGTGGAGACTGCCGCAGCATACCGGTACACCCTGCCAAAAGAGCCGGACTCAAAAGCGCTCGCAAAGTTTCTTGACAGGCAAAGGGCGGCAGATCCCGAGCGGTTCCCCGACCTCTCGCTCACGATTGTGAAGCTGATGGGGCCGGGTGAATATGTCCCCTTTGTTCCAGGCGATACGCCGATCGGGCACTTTGCGCTTGCAGTGGTGGACTACACGCACTCCACCGCCCCGAACCGCCGCTACGTGGACATCGTCAACCAGCGCATCCTGAAAGCAGTGCTTGATGAAGAGGCAGTGCCCTACCCGGGCCACGAACTTGGCCGTCTCGCAGAGTGGCTCTCGGATCGCGAGAAGGCCTCCCAGAAGGCAGAGCGGTTCATGAGGAAGGTTGCTGCCGCGTTGCTCCTCGAGAGGCGTATCGGCGAAACATTCGATGCGATTGTGACGGGTGCAGCAGAAAAAGGGACCTACGTGCGCCTGCTCGACCCCCCTGCGGAGGGGAGGGTGGTGGAAGGGGAACGCGGTCTCCGTGTGGGCAACAAGGTCTCAGTCAGGCTGCTCTCGACCGATCCTCCTCGGGGATTTGTGGATTTTGCATGCGTGAAGAAGCCACCACGGTGAAGCCATAACATTCATCCCCACACTCGCCAAACTCCACCCCATGTCAGGCCGGGTCATTCTCGTAACCGGTTCAACCGATGGGATAGGGAAGGCGACTGCCCGTCAGCTTGCAGCAGGCGGTGCCGCGGTGATTGTCCACGGGAGGGACCCCGAGAAGGGACGGCAGGTGATCAGGGACCTGAAAGGCCAGGTCTGGAATCGCGACCTCGACCTCGTCACTGCGGATTTTACCTCACTTGAGCAGGTGAGGAGGATGGCAGCCGAGGTCTCGTCGCGGTATTCCCACCTGGACGTGCTGGTCAACAACGCCGGGACCTACGAGAAGCAGAGAAGCCTGACTCCGGACGGCAACGAGACCACATTTGCAGTCAACTCTCTCGCTCCGTTCCTTCTCACACATGAACTTCTGCCCCTTCTTCGAAAAGGCCATGTCCCAAGGGTGGTGAACATCACCTCAATCGCACACCGGGAAGTAAGGCAGGTTGACTGGGAGAACCTCCATGGAGAGAAGCGGTATGACGCATTCGAGGCATATGCCCTCTCCGCGCTCGCACAGGTGGTTCTCACCTTCGGGACAGCCCGGAGAATCGCGGGCAGCGGTGTTTCGGTCAACTGCCTTCACCCGGGGGTCGTTGCCACCAGGATGCTCCGGGCCGGGTTCCCGGGGATACGCGGGAACGCACCCAGAGAAGGGGCAAAACTCCCGGTATACCTTGCGCTATCTCCTGATGTTGAGGGGGTCACGGGAGAGTATTTTGAAGAGAGCGTTCAACCGACGCTGCCATCTGACCTCTCACGGAGCAGGTCGGTGCAGGAGCGCATGTGGGAGATCGCAGCGAAACTGATCGCCTGTGATGCCTGGTCGCGGGAATGAGGGGGGAAAAACCGTGGAAAAACCCTCCCATGAAGCCTGAATCACCCTGAAGGTTCAACGCCGAACAGAAATGCTGAGAGTGGTTATTGGTCCATTCCTCCCGGATACAAATCCCAATCTTAATGCTTCTGTCTGCGACAGTCCCTTTCATTCAGTGGGAGTGGGCATGCTCGAGAAGATCGACCTTGGGAAGCATATCGATGATCACACCTACGCAAAGAAGATTGCCCCCCTGTACCAGAGACTCGGCGTCCTCCAGAGGGTGCATTGGGATCTCAGGGTTCCCATCATCATCGTTGTCGAGGGATGGAATGCATCGGGTATCACCTCGGTGATCGGCGAGCTGATCCAGTACCTCGATCCCCGTGGATTCGTCCTCCATTCGATTGGCTCACCAAAAGACGAAGAGCGTGCACGCCCTCTCCTCTGGAGGTTCTGGACGAGGACTCCTGCAAGGGGGAGGATGGCCATCTTTGCACGGAGCTGGTATTCCAGGTCGCTCGCCGAGCAGGTATCGGGCATTGACTGGAAATCCCGAATTAAACGCGCCATCTTCGATATCAACACCTTCGAGCGGCAGCTCACCGACGATGGGGTCGTCATTATCAAGTTTTTCCTCCACATCAGCAAGGAAGAGCAGAAGAGGCGGCTCAACGAGAGGGAGAAGGATGCCCTTACCTCGTGGATGATCACCCAGGGCGACTGGGACTTTCATGCACACTATGATGACTATCTCCCGATCATCGAGGACTACATCTCTGGTACCGATACCCGCCATTGTCCATGGACCGTGGTAGGTGCAACGGATGGGAATTACACGCGTTTTAAGGTATATTCGACAGTGATCAGGACCCTTGAAGAGAAACAGAAGGTCCTGGAGAAGAAGCGGCAGGATAAATGTGGACCTGCGCTTCCAAAACCACCCAGGAACAGGATAAGACGGGTTGCAGAGGCACCAAGGCAGTACACCCGCGCTGAATATGAAAAGATCCTCCGGGAATGCCAGGAACAAGTCCACAATATCCAGTACCTCCTCTTCAAGCGCAGGATCCCGCTTATCATCGTCTACGAGGGGTGGGACGCTGCGGGGAAAGGGGGAAACATCATGCGGCTGGTGCGCGCGATGAATCCCCGCGGGTATGATGTGGTTCCCATCGCTCGCCCGGACCAGACCGAGCTCGAGCACCATTATCTCTGGAGGTTCTACCGGAGGTTCCCCGCAGCAGGCCACATCACCATCTTCGACCGGAGCTGGTACGGAAGGGTGCTGGTGGAGAGGATCGAGGGGTTCTGCGAAGAGAAGGAGTGGAAACGTGCTTACCACGAGATCAACGAGATGGAGGAGGCATACGTGGAAGGTGGCGGAGGGCTGATCAAGTTCTGGCTCGAAGTGAGCAAGGAGGAGCAGTACAGGCGGTTCATCGCCCGGCAGAACGACGTCCTCAAGGAATGGAAGATGACCGAGGAGGACTGGCGCAACCGGGAGAAATGGAAAGAGTACGAGAAGGCTGTCGACGAGATGCTCGCCCGCACCAGCACAGGCATCGCGCCGTGGACCGTGATCGAGTCAGACGACAAGTACTATGCAAGGCTGAAGGCGATTCAAACGGTCATTGCATACGGGAGAAAGGTACTTGAATGACCGGAGGGTAGGGAGACATTCCGCGAATGCAGGAGCATCGGAAAGTCAAATTTTCCTGACACAAAGTTTCTTAAGGGCGGCTGAGGGAATTGAGACTATGCATGACATTGTAAAGACCAGGAAGATGGAGAACGGCATTGCCTGCTACTATGGTGAGAGCGGGAAAGAGAAATTCGAGAGCTTCAATTACAGTGAACTGATTGACCAGAAGATCAATGCCCTTGACCTGCTGGATGATCCAAAGAATTATGCAGTCGATACTGCAAATCACCGGATCGTCATGAAGAAGTAAAGTGTCGCACAGATCATCCGTTCACATATCACTCTGCTTTTCCAGACAGTGGGGTGAGGATCCCGGCGTGGATCTCCACCTCACCTCTCTCCTTTGATATCCCCTGCCCCCTGTGTTATTATTCTTGGTCTCCACGCAAGGGATTCTTGGGTTCAGAAACGGGATATTGCCTCACGCACATAGACCTCGGGAATCCCCTATCTGCTGTGACCAGGTTACAAACCCTGCCATGGTTCTCTCAGTTGCGGAAGAATCCCCCGAGGAGAGTCCTCATCACATCCAGTAAAGCGCAAGGATGTACGCAAGATACCCCATCACGAGCAGTGTGCCCCAAGCCCTGGTGACGGCAATTCTCCCTGAAAATAGAGGGAGGATTGCCAAGGAAAAGAGAAGCATGGGCGCGACAGTCACCATGTCCGGGGAGGGGATGGGGTTGAAAAGTGCGTTCAACCCCATTACGAAGAGGAGGTTGAAGATGTTGCTTCCAATGATATTCCCGATTGCGATTCCAGGCCTGTTGCGGTATGCCGCGACCACGGTCGTTGCCAGTTCCGGGAGCGAAGTCCCCACTGCGACCATCGAGAGGCCGATGACTACCGGCGGGATGGCAAAGAGGGCGGCGATCTCCACTGCACCGGTCAGCAGCAGATGGGCGCCGATGATGACTGCCGCAAGGCCGCCGATGGTGAAGAGGAGGAAATAAGGCGAGTCTTTCCCGGCAGTCCTCTCCATCGCCTGGCCCGACCTCCATAAAATCACCAGGAGGGCTGTAAAGAGTGCCAGCATCACGATACCCGAGAGGAGGTCCAGGACGCTTCTCCAGCACAGGAGAGCAAAGGTTGCCGTGGCGATGAGCATGAGTGCGATGTGAAGCAGGAACCGCTGCCCCGGGGGCTGCGTGCGGAAGGCGTAAGGTGCAAGGACCGCGTAGAGGCCGAGCACGAGGGCGATGTTTGAGATGTTGCTCCCGATGATGTTCCCGGTCCCGATCCCGAAATTCCCTTCCCTGAACGCTTCGGAGGTGACCACCAGTTCCGGCAGTGAGGTCCCGAACGCAACGATAGTCAGACCGATGAAGGTTGCCGAGATCCCCATGCGGGACGCGATCCCCTCGGCTCCTTCCACGGTGAGGTCGGCTCCCTTGAGGAGCAGGACAAGACCAACCGAGAAGAGGATGAGCGCGATGATCACGTGGCATCCACCTTTGCGGGACTGGATGCGTGATGGGTGGCGTTACCCCTGTTCTCTCGTGGTGACCAGGGGAATTCCTTTTCCACACCACTGCCTTTTCCCAGGTATCATAGGATCTCCGCATCATCCGGTGCTTCTCCGCTCCCCCTGGAATTGAATGTACGAGTATACCACGGTATACCCTGCGACAAGCAGAACCGGGACAAGGCAGAACCACAGTGCATAGGAACCGAAGAACACTCCTGCGATGGATACGATGCCGGCGACCTTGAAGAGCCTGCCACCCAGGGCGTGAGTCTTTTTCCAGACCTTTTCGCTGCTCATGGTCCAGGGAGTGCGGATCCCCACGAACCAGTTCGGCTCTGCGTGGTCGAGCATAAACCCAATGTAAATGAAGAGCGCGCCGAAGAGAGGTGGGATGACGATATTGGGGCTTATCTTGATCCCGATACCCCAGAGAAGTATCTGCACCTGGATGATCGCAAAGAACAGGGCAAAGACGAGAATGAACCCTTCGTAATAAGGCTGGAACCTCTTGTAATTCTCACGCAGGGGGTCGATTCGCGGTATCAGGAAGAAGAATCCCGTGAGAGGGATGATGATCAGGGGGACTATCGCGGCACCCCAGAGTCTCGGGAGATACCCGTCCACCTCGCCCGCGGCGTTCCAGTGCGATGCGACCTGTTCGGGGAGAGCAGGGTAGATAATGGCCGTGATCGCGAGGGTCAGGAGGAGCACGATCAGAATGCCGTAGCGAATCAGGGTCATCTGATCAATACAATGGTGCGGAGAGAGAGATGGATGTTGCCTTTCGTGAATTCATCAGCGTGGATAACACGTGATCCATCACGCCAGTTTTCACGATGGGGGATAGAGAGGATATTCCTGGCAAATGGGGTGCTTTTGTCATGGCAATTCACCTGTCATGAGTTGCGAACCTTCGGGAAGTGTTGAGAAGGGTCCGAGGGTATTTTTCCTGGGGTGAAATTGCCCGGATTCCTCTGTTCAAAGGGTATCGCTGGAAAAAGAGAATAATTGCCAGAATGCGGCACCATAAAATGCCGGATCTTCTCTCTTGATCGAATGTTCCGTTTATGAAGAGTCTGCCGTGGATATCCCTATTTTCGAATACTATATGCGTTATTGCGCAAATAGTATGGTTGAGAGGAGTATCCAGGGGACCTGCGAATGGAGATTGAGCCGGAAATCACTGTTATCATTCCGACATTAAATGAAGAGATCTCCATTTCGCATTGCATCTCCAAGATATTAGCCGTATTCCGGGATAATGGCCTGGAGGGGGAGATCATTGTCTCGGATTCTTCCACCGACCGCACCCCGGAGATTGCAGCCTCCCTTGGTGCAAAGGTCATCCGACCCAAACAGAGAGGCTACGGTGCGGCGTACCTCGCGGGGTTTCGCCACGCAAGGGGGAAGTACGTCGTGATTGGGGATGGCGACGATACGTATGATTTTCGCCAGATTCCGGCATTGATCGAGCCGCTGAAGCATGGCGCAGACATGGTGATCGGTTCGCGCTTCAACGGAGAGATACTCCCTGGTGCAATGACGCCGCTCCATCGGTATATCGGCAATCCAATCCTTACCTGGATGGTAAACGTGCTGTTCGACGCAGATTTTTCCGACGTGCACAGCGGTTTTCGCGCGATTAAGAAAGAAGCACTGGAACGACTCGATCTCAGGAGTCCCGGGATGGAGTTTGCGTCCGAGATGATGGTGAGGGCCAGGCAGAAGGGCCTTGTCGTGGAGGAAGTCCCGATCACCTATTACCCGAGGCAGGCCCCCTCAAAGCTCCACAGTTTCGCCGATGGCTGGCGGCACGTCAGGTTCGTCCTCCTCTTAAACCCCCTCCCCTTCATCGCCATACCCGGTGCAATCTTTGCGCTGGTCGGGTTTGTGTTGATGATCCTCTTTGCGGTAAAGGGGCAGGTCGCCACCTCACACCTGCATTCATTCATTCTCGGAGCGTTCCTCCTCTGTGGCGGGGTCCAGGTGGTGGTAATCGGGATATTGATGAAAATTTACTCGGTCACGCACAGGTACGAGGAGAGAGCAGGGATCATCGTATCGATCATGGATTACCATAGCCTGGAGAGGCTCCTGTTCGCTGGGGGGCTCATCCTTGTCCTGGGATTCTTTTCCGGCATGAGCGTGATTATTGCCTGGGTCCAGTCGGGGTTCGGTCAGATCGCCGAGATTGTGAACGCGGTTGCATCCCTCTGCCTGGGTACCATTGGCCTCCAGATCATCTTCATGGCAATTTTTTCCAGCATGATGCTGCTCCGTGAAGAGAACGGTGATACAAAGAACCCTGCATGAAAATTGCCTTTGTATACGATATGATCTACCCATTCAAGATTGGCGGGGTAGAGAAACGGATCTGGGAGATCTCAAAGAGGCTTTCGGCAGGAGGCCACGACGTGCATGTGTTTGGATTGAAGATGTGGGACGGGCCGCCGGACATTCTTCAGGAAGGAGTTCACCTGCATGGAGTATGTCGCCCGATGCCGTTCCATACAGGTGAAAGCGGGAGGAGGACGATCTTTCCTGCCCTCTGGCTCTCGTTCTTCCTGTTCCTCCCCCTCCTGCGAAAAATGAGATTTGATGTGATCGACTGCCAGAACTTCCCATATCTTCCCTGTTTTCCGTCCGCGCTGGTCTCAGCGCTCCGGAAGTCTCTCTTCCTTGTCACCTGGCACGAGGTGTGGGGAAGGTACTGGCTCCAATACATGGGGAGTGCGGGATCCGTCGGAATTTTCATCGAGAGGCTCGTGAAAAGTCTCACCCGGTACCATGTTGCAGTCTCCCCCACGACGAAGGCGATGCTGCTCGATCTTGGGGTTGAGGAGCCGGTTGCCATTGTTCCGAACGGAGTGGACATAGAGAAGGTCCGCAAAGTCCGCCCATCTCCTGAAGGGTCGGACCTCATATGTATTGCCCGGCTGATTCCAGACAAGCACGTCGATGTGTTGATCGGGGCAGTCGCGCTGTTGAAGGAATCTATCCCTTCGATTCGCTGCACTATTGTGGGAAGGGGACCGGAAGAAGAGAGGTTAAAAGAGGAGGTTTCATCGTCCGGACTTGATAAGAACATCAGGTTCACCGGGTTTGTCAGGGACCAGGATGAGATTCTTGCGCTCCTGAAAGCGTCCAGGCTTTGCGTGCTCCCTTCAACGAGGGAGGGGTTTGGGATGGTTGCGCTTGAGGCGCTTGCATGCGGCGTCCCGGTTCTGACCGCCGATCATCCGGGAAACGCGATACGCGACCTTGCAGAGATAGGAGGAGTCCGCGCGGTGCCGCTCACCGAAAAGGACTTTGCGGTTGAAATACGGGAAATCCTCGAGTCTCGTTCCCCTCCCCTTATTCCGGATATTGAAGGGGCATGGGACTGGGATGCAGTTTCCGGCTTGTGGCTCAGGATGGTCGAAGAATTTTCGCGGATATCGGAAGAACGCGCGGCAAAAGGTTCATTGTGAGAACCTGCAAAGTGTACGTCTGGGAAAAGGGTCCCGGCTCATGAGAATAAGTATAATTGGTGCAGGGTACGTCGGCCTTGTCACTGCGGCATGTTTTTCCGAACTCGGCCATGAAGTTCACCTGGTAGAGATCGACAGGGAAAAGGCAGGGGCAATCGACAGGGGCATTGCACCATTCCATGAGCCGGGCCTGGAGGCTCTTTTAAAAAAACACCTTCTCCGGAACCTTGAAATCACATGCGAATACCAGGAAATCGCCGGATCAGAGTGTACATTCATATGCGTCGGAACTCCTTCGTCCCCTGATGGCAGCGCCGATCTCTGTTTTATCCGCAGTGCCGCTCATTCCATTGGCGATGCTCTGAAAGGAGAGGGGGATCCACACACCGTGGTGGTCAAGAGCACGGTGCCACCCGGGACCACAAGGACTGTAGTGGCGCCTGCGGTAATGGAGGCATTTGGAAGGCAGGACGGGTTGATCACCTTTGCCATGAACCCCGAATTCTTGCGGGAGGGAAGGGCCGTCGAGGACTTCTTCCATCCGGATCGAATCGTCATCGGATACAGTGAAGATATTGCGTGCAGGAAGGTGGCGGCTCTTTACGATGGTATCGATGCACCCATTGTGACGTCGGGGCTCGAGGCAGCCGAGATGATCAAGTATGCCTCGAATGCGTTTCTCGCCGCAAAGATCTCGTTCTCGAACGAGATCGGAAACATCTGTAAGAGACTCGGGATCGACGTGTACGAGGTGATGCGGGGAGTCGGCCTCGATACCCGGATCTCTCCGCAGTTCCTGAATGCAGGGGCCGGGTTCGGCGGAAGCTGCTTCCCAAAAGATGTATCGGCCCTCATCCATCTCGCCGAGTCGATTGGAGAGGAACCGCGGATACTCAAATCCGTCATGGAGGTCAACGAGCATCAGGCCTTCCGCATGATTACAATGCTTGAATCCCGGATTGGGGACCTCTGTGGGAAACAGGTTGCAGTACTTGGCCTTGCATTCAAGGACAACACGGATGACGTGCGTGATTCACGTGCAATCCCCGTCATTTCTGCGCTTGTTGACCGGGGTGCGGTTGTCCGGGCCTTTGATCCCCTTGCGAATACTGCGATGGCCAGGATTTTTCCGGGCATCAATTACTACGGGTCTGCAGAGGAGGCGCTCACCGGTGCTGATGCCTGCCTCGTGATGACAGAATGGCCTGAGTTCGCGCAACTCGAAGACGAGTTCGACAGGATGAAATCCCGGGTGATCATCGAGGGGAGGCGGATTCTCACCTGCAAGGAAAAAGAGGGTATCTGCTGGTGAGGGTTCCGAGGTGCAGGTGTGAACTGTGAGGGGTGGGAGATGAGAGATTTGAAAGGTGATCGGACTTTTTGCTGCGGATATTCCGTTGCAGCGATGAGGAAAAAGGAATCAATGCAACGCTTTTTGCGTAGTACGGTCAGAGAATATATCAAGAGGTCTTCTCAATGAAAGGTCAACTTGTCTCCAAAGTGGTGATCCCCGCAGCAGGCCTCGGAACGCGCTTCCTCCCGATGACAAAGGCCCAGCCAAAAGAGATGCTCCCTGTCGTTGACAAACCGGTCATCCAGTACGTGGTGGAAGAGGCAGTGGCATCCGGTATCGACGATATCCTGATCATCACGGGGCGGGGAAAGCGTGCGATCGAAGATCACTTTGACCGTTCGTTTGAGCTGGAGTACCGGCTCAAGGAGTCGGGAAACCTGGAGCTTCACTCAGAGACGGAAGAACTCTCCCAACTCGCTGAAATCCACTACATCAGGCAGAAGGAGCCGAAAGGTCTTGGCCATGCGATCCTCTGTGCCGAGAGGCACTGCAACGGAGAACCGTTTGCCGTGCTGCTCGGGGATACCATCACCGTGCCCTATCCCGGAGAGAAACCGTGCACAGAGCAGATGTTGGAGGCGTTTGCTGAATGCAACAGTTCGATTATCGCTATCGAGGAGGTTCGGATGGAGAAGATACAGGACTACGGAATAATCGACGGGACAGCAGTCAGGAGCGGGCTGTACAAGATTAATTCAATCGTGGAGAAGCCAAAACCTGCGGAGGCGCCTTCAAACCTTGCCTCTATCGGCCGCTATGTCCTTACCCCTGACATCTTCGATATCCTGCATGGGACTCAACCCGGGTATGGCGGGGAGATCCAGCTGACTGATGCCATCCAGCAACTCCCCGCGAAGATGGGCCTGGTGACACGGTGCACGCGATACGACATCGGGGACAAGCTCGGGTGGCTGAAGGCAAACCTCGAGTTCTGCCTGGAGCGGGAAGAGTTCAATGACGAAATACTCGGGTTTCTCACCTCCCTTCAAACGAAGAAGAGAGTCAAACATCTGAAAAAATAGCGCCAATTGACACCGTACTGCATCAATCCATTTTTTTTATCGTCCGGAACGAGTATTATTGGTCTCTTAAAGGGGGCCTCTCCATGAATTTGTCCCAGAGCACCATTGTGTATTTATTTAAGAGGATGTTTCTGTTCGTATGGTTATCCTTGAGGACGGACGTGAGTAAATCCGGTGAACCTTCTGGTTGTACTTTAAATTCGCCATTTCCGGAAAATACCGCACCGGCGAATCTTTCGCAGGAATAGAGTGGGATTTCCGATAATACACACCCTTTTTTTCGATCGTCCTGCCGCAAGAGAAATCATTTTTTAGTCTTTACCTGTATAGTACCACATGACTGGCCAGAGTGACATCCATCCATCCTTTCTAGATATTGCCCCCCCTCGGTTTTGTGGCCAGGTAATTGCCTGTTCTATCGATGCGCCGGTATTCACTTCGTCAGCTTATTTATATCCCTCCTCCTATTCAGGGACAGCTGCACAGCGTTTCACGGGATTTACACAAATGAGAGAGACACGAAGGCAAAAGGAGTGGAGTGTGTAGCCATGCAGGGTAAGGCAGCGTTCATTCTGCTCTGTGTCTTTCTTGCGACCGGAATTTCAGGGACACTGGCACAGAATAACACTTCTCTCGTTTTTATGGAAAATGAGACGAATAATTCTCTTCAGTTCGATCCGTTTATTCCCAATTCTGCTGCTTTTCAGGGTTACGATACCGGGGACGAGGATTACGAAGATGAAGGCAATCCCCCTCCTGTCAATATCTCCGTTATCTCAACGGACAATGAGGAGGGCCTGGGTGGAACTGTTCCAAAAGAAGCTGTGGAAGAGGAAGGTTCCGGCCACGACAACCTGACAAATGGAAAGGATGAGAAGGAGAAAGAAAAGGCGCCCTCATCCGATGACGAAATTATCATCAGGTTCAGGGTTGAGCCCGGCAAGGATATGAGCGCCGGAACGGCCGAGAAGGCCCACAAGAATGCGAGTCTCAAAGCCAGGAAGGACTCAAAGGTGAAGGACGACTTCAAGGTAAAGAACGACTTCAACAAAAAGGGTCTTCCCGGCACCCAGGTCGTAAAGGTTCCTGTGGGGCTCTCTATTGAGGAGGCGATAGCCCTGTATGCAGAGAACCCCGATGTCCTTTCTGTACAGCCAAATTACCAAATCGAACTCCTGGATGTCCCCGATGATCCGGATTTTTCCATCCAGTGGGGTCTCCTGAACACCGGCGTTCCTGGTGCAGATATCCATGTGGTCCCCGCATGGGACCACTCAACTGGCAGTTCAGCGGTCCTGATTGCAATTCCTGACACCGGGATCGACATCTCCCATCCCGATCTCGCAGGAAACATCTGGACCAATTCCCGGGAAATCCCCGGAAACGGGATTGACGATGACGGGAACGGGTACATAGACGATGTGAACGGCTGGGACTTCTTTAACGACGACTCGTCTCCATTGGACGATAACGGGCACGGGACGCACGTCGCCGGCATTGCCGGGGCGGTCGGGAACAACGGCTTTGGGATAACAGGAGTAATGTGGGGGACGAAGATCCTTCCTCTCAAGGTGATAGGGGCATCTGGATACGGCTACGAGAGCGATGCGATCGAGGCTGTCCTTTACGCACAGGCACAGGGAGCGCAGGTCATCTCAATCTCCTGGGGCAGTTACGGGGAGAGTCTTGCACTGAAGGATGCGCTCGAAGGGTATCCTGGCCTGGTTGTCTGCGCGGCAGGGAACAGTGCCCAGGATAATGACCTGTATCCCCTCTATCCGGCATCGTATCCTTCCGGGAACATCATCTCCGTGACGGCGACAGACGATCAGGACAACCTCGCATCGTTTGCGAACTACGGCATGGGAACCGTGGATATCGCTGCTCCGGGTGTCGGTATTTACAGCACGGTTCCTGGATCCGGATATGATATGCGGTCCGGGACATCCATGGCCACACCATTCGTTGCGGGCGTGGCTGGGCTTGTGCTGTCAGAGCAGGGAAATATCGACGGTGCCGAACTCGCGGATATCCTCATTTCAAGTGCTGACAGATTGAGTTCCCTGGAAGGAAAGGTCTCGTCTTCCGGGCGGGTCAATGCGGAGGGTGCGATTGGCCTCGCGAGGGGGGAGACTATTATCACGCCGACGCCCACTCCCACGGTGATGCCGACGCCTACGGTTACATCCGTGGTGCCGGACGGGGAACCTCAAATTGCGCCGTTGAACCCGGAGTTTGTGTCGTATATTCAGGCACAGTCAACCAACACCTCATTCACTACTGAGGAGGGGTATGGACTTGGTGTCGTCCCATCCCCGGTCGACAGGTCCTGGATGCAGGGACAGGTCTTACAGTTTTCTGAACACACTATTCTCTCCCTTCCTTCGTCGTATGATCTCAGGAATTACAATCGTGTGACGTCAGTCAGGAACCAGGGAAGCTGCGGATCGTGCTGGGCATTTGCGACGTATGGATCGACAGAATCGGTGCTGAAGACTGGGGAGACTTGGGACTTCTCCGAGAACAACCTGAAAAATACGCATGGATTTGATTATGGGTCTTGCGCCGGCGGCAATTATGACATGTCTACGGCATATCTGACCCGGTGGAGTGGGCCTATCACGGAAGCAGTCGACCCATACAATGCAGGTTCAAATTATTCACCTCCGGGATTATCTCCTGTGAAGCATGTGCAGGATGTATTGTATATTCCAGGACGGAACAGTTCTTTGGATAACGATAATATCAAAAATGCCATAATGACCTATGGCGGAGTTGCCACTGCCTTCTTCTGGAGTGATTCCTATTACTCAACAACGAACAAGAATTATTACTATTCCGCGAGTAGTTCACAGGATAACCACGGAATCACGCTGATTGGCTGGAACGACAACTATGATCGGAACAATTTCAAATACAAACCAACTGGAAACGGGGCATTCCTGGCAAAAAACAGCTGGGGGAGTTCTTGGGGCGATGGGGGCTATTTCTGGATTTCCTACTACGACACGAGGCTCGCCAGGTATTTTTCAAATGCAGTATTTTTTACCGAACCCTTGACGAATTACGATTATATCTACCAGTATGACCCGCTTGGGTGGGTATCATCAGTAGGATATGGGACGAATACCGCCTGGGGTGCGAATAAATTCACTTCAGCCAGGGATGAACAACTCGAAGCAGTCGGATTCTATACCGCGTCCCCAAATACGGCATATGAAGTGTACATCCATAAAAATCCGACGAACGGTCCACTCAATACTACAGGGTCCGCGGCCTCCAAAACAGGAACAATCAACGTGCCGGGATACCATACTATCCCACTTTCCAATCCAGTCCCGCTCAAATCAGGCGATACTTTTTCTGTTGTCGTGAAGATAACCACCCCTGGGTATAATTATCCAATACCTTATGAGTACCCTTATCCTGGATATTCAAGCAAGGCGACTTCCCTCCCAGGGCAAAGTTATATCAGTTCTTCAGGCGGTTCAGGGACGTGGCTGGATATCACAAACTGGCAGGCTAATTCAAATGTGTGCATTAAGGGGTACACTAATAAATTGATGCCGCCCCCTGTTGCGAATTTCACCGCGACACCTGCTACGGCGATAGCGCCCGCTCGTATTCAATTCAATGATACATCGACGAACTCCCCCACATCCTGGCAATGGGAATTTGGGGATGGGAATACGTCGAGCGAGCGGAACCCTGTGCATGTGTATGAGGGGGTTGGGACGTACAGCGTGAACCTGACAGTGTGGAATTCGTATGAGTCGGACAGCGTTACCAAGACGGATTACATCACGGTTGTGGAAGCTCCGGCGTTTCTGGAGTCATGGATGTATCGAAAACTGGTGACAATCGGAGGATCACCGGATGGGGATCTGACCGACTACCAGATGCGGTTTGTGGTTCATCGGAGTGAAGGGACGGACAGTGGCGGGAACGTATATGTGGGTACGAATGTGAAGACGGACTATTCGGATTTGAGGTTCACGACGATGGACAATACAGTTCTTTCGTATTGGATCGAGTCGTCGGATACGAATTCAGCGGTTGTGTGGGTGAAGGTCCCGTCGATCCCGGTGACAGGGACGCAGATGTATGTGTATTACGGGAATGCCGGGGCGGCTGGGGTAAGCAACGGAGGATCCACGTTCTCCTTCTTCGACGATTTCACAGGGACAAAACTTGGTACCGACTGGACAATTGTCACCGGCTCGACAGTGAGCGTAAGCAATTCCGTCATGACACTGACCGGCCGGGCGAATGCAGACAGTACCATCTACACATCGAATAAGTTCGGGCAGAATTATGCATTC
>JADFCY010000033.1 GCA_018263335.1 Methanolinea sp.
CGGGGAAAATGAAAATTCGGGCACGCATTTCCTTTCACCCCAGTACCGTGGACGTAACCTTTTTAGTCCCTGGGGGGAAGGATAAGCTAAGCTCCCTCGTGATGTCATAGCTGTGGAAGGCGGTGTCATTTATGGGGGAGCCCACTATTCTGCGCATACTCTCTCCTCGTCGATGATTGTGATCAGTCCCTGCTCTGCAAAGTAATCGCCAAGGCCGGTAAACCCGGTGTGGCGCTCATAGGCTTCAATAGCCCTGCGTCGAGTGCGAAGCACGTTGTTATGCAATATATCACCTGTATGCCAGCCATTATCGAGGATGAATCAAAGAGGGAGTCGGCGGCATACAAGAGAGAAGAGGATGATGGTGTTTAAAAATTTTTACTAGGGGGACTGAATGTGACCCTGGAGATCCGTCGCAAACCGAACGGGAGAAAACGAGGAGGAATTGAGATAACGGGTAGTCATGAAAACCATGATGACTGAAATTATTCGCAAGGCTTGGTGATAGATAAAGTTGTAATCGAAAAAAGAGAGAAGAAGGGGTTTATGTGAGATCTAACGCATTAAATTGGTCAAGTTTCTCACTGGCAACATCCATCAAATCAAGTGCGATAAACATCTCATTATTTCCTTCAGAGATCTGACCCTTTTCATAGGCGGTCGCCGCTCTCCCAGTATGGACTGCTACTGATTTTGTACTCTCGAGGACTTGGATCCATGCTTCTCTTGCGGGAATGCGTTTCCCTGTAACCTCTAATAACTGGATTGAAAATATCGCCTGGTCCGCTTGAATCAGTTGCATATCAGAAAATTCTTTTATTGTAGACCAATCTTTTGCAGTAAGCGCCGTTTGGATCTTTTCATTGTTTTCTTGGATATTATTACTGCTTTCCTGGACTTTATCGAGGAATTTCAAATCATCTGATGAGGAAGAAGATGTGCAGCCAGCCATAAGGACCGCAATCAAGATGACCGAATTAACAAAAATAAGGGTGTTGTATTTCATGTAATTGTCCAGCTAGTACTCAGAAAATATAATTATTACCCTCTGTTCTTTCCGCTAGGGATACTATTTATCCACCCCTAAAGAGTTTCTGGTCGAGGTGGCCATTTGTTCCCTCTCAACC
Organism: Methanolinea sp.; assembly: GCA_018263335.1. Taxonomy (GTDB): domain Archaea; phylum Halobacteriota; class Methanomicrobia; order Methanomicrobiales; family Methanospirillaceae; genus Methanolinea_A. The sequence goes on from JADFCY010000033.1 coordinate 1,128, forward strand.
TTGTCCAGGTAATTCCTGAATGTTGAAAAATTCTTCAACACGAACCGCTGCACAGTCGCCTCCTCTGCGATTGCTTCGGGAGTGAGAGGCTCCATGCAGTTCCGGCAGTACTCCTCGCCGGGGGGCATGATCTGTGCGCAGGACGGACAGATAATAGGAGTGAGGCGGTTCTGTATTGTGTCCTTGCTTTCAACCTCTATCCCATACAGTTTCCCTATCTCCGTGTCGATGTCCCGGCCAGTAAGGTGCCCGTAGGTACTGAGCATATCGGTGCTGAGTGTTCCCCACATCATCAATTTGACCGTGCTCTCCGGCACTCCTTCCTGGAGGAGGTGAGTGATCCGGGAATGACGGAAGAGGTGTGGTGTGATTTTCTTGGTTATCTGTGCTCTTTTTGCAATTCGTTTAATTTGCATGGCCACCCCGGCCCGTGTTAGTGGACCCCGGCGTTCGTTAAGAAACACAGGCGAGTCGAGCGCCACTTCACCGGGATAATCTGCCTTCCATTCCGCGAGGTATTCCTTCGCCATGACAAGCCTGATATAGCGGGGATATGATGTCTTGAACTTGACATTGACGGCAATCCCCTTCGAGTCCGCTTTGAGATCTCCCCAGGTAAGCTGAGCGATCTCGCCGACCCTGAATCCTCCTTCGTACAGGGTCATCAGCAAAGCCCGGTCCCTGCTCCATATGCAGGCGTCAAGGAGTGTCTGGATCTCTTTGGGAGTCAGCAGGTCGGCGGCCCTCTTGGTCATCGTATCCCTGGGCGGGCTCTTTATCCTCCGGATCTTCTTCTCCGGCAGATCGAGATATTCGTTCTCGATCATCCAGAAAAGGAACCCTTTGAGGATGACGACGTGATCGGCAATGGTGTTCTGTTTGAATGGCCTTCCCCTTATGCTATGGCCGGACCGGAGCGATTCGATGCCGGAGTAAATCGAGCCTTTGGTGAGGTCCTGGAAGGGTGGGATAAAACGTCGCCAGCTAATGAGTGTGCAGGTGATTTTGTTGCAGCGGGTGATGCTTATTCCTGCGGTCGCCCGCTTTTCGGCAAGGTATTCTCGTATGAGTTGCAGGTCTCTGTTATTGATCTGTCCGGTCGTGAGCCCCCGGTTGATGGCGGCATCGGCATATTCAGATTTGATACAACCGAACGTCTCAGCTGTCACAGTTGTGGAAGGCATACAAAAGAGAGTTTCAGGCCACCCTATATAAAGGGGGAACCTTGAGCACGTAACATGGTGTTCGAATGCTGCGGGTGGGATCCGAACCCACGACCTCCAGATGTCTCAGATGATGGGCGCGTTTCTTTCTGCTCAAAACCCTATGAGTCTGGCGCCCTAACCAGCTAGGCCACCGCAGCGCACAAAAGTGCATAATTAGAACGCATTCCACGCTATTAAAGGTTCTGTTTTGCAAGAAAACGGGGAGAGGAGGTATTTCCCTTCACTTCTTCTGGCTGTTGATGTAGACGTTCACGGCACCGGTGATTGCTGCGATCTGCTTTCCCTGCCGAAGGGATGCCGCGAGGGTCTGCATCCGGGTCTCCTCCTCGCGCACGTACCGGGCCAGGGTCTTCTGCATGTGCTCCTCCTGCAGGAAGTGGGTGTGGGTATCCCCGTTGATGTAATGCCGGTTGTGCATGATGGCATGGTGCAGGGGAAGGGTCGTCTTGACGCCGATGATGACGTACTCGTAGATGGCCCTGCGCATCCGCGAGATTGCCTCGCTCCGGTCGGCACCCCAGGCACACAGCTTCGAGATCATGGAGTCGTACGTGGGGGGGATGGAATACCCCATGTGGATCCCTGAGTCTACCCGCATCCCCGGGCCTCCCGGCGAGCGGTACCGGAGGATCTTCCCCGGATCGGCGGCAAAATTGTTCAGGGGGTCCTCTGCATTGATGCGGCACTCGATCGCATGACCCCTGATCGTCACGTCATCCTGGTCGAGTGAGAGAGACTCGCCGGCAGCGATCGCGATCTGGTGCTTGACGATATCCCTGCCGGTGATCATCTCGGTCACCGTGTGCTCAACCTGGAGACGGGTGTTCATCTCCATGAAGTAGTAGTTGCCATCCGCGTAGAGGAACTCGACTGTCCCCGCATTGGTGTAGTCAGAGGCTTTTGCCACCGCGATGGCGGATGCCGCCATCCGCTCCCGGAGTTCTGGCGTCATGATCGGGCAGGGCGCCTCCTCGACGAGCTTCTGGTGCCGCCGCTGGATGGAACACTCGCGATCAAAGAGGTGGATCACGTTCCCATGCTCGTCGGCGAGCACCTGGAACTCGATGTGCCGTGGCTTCTCAAGGTACTTCTCGATGAAGACCGTCGCATCCCCGAATGCAGACTGGGCGATGCGGCGACCGGCCTCGATTGCCTCTTCGAGACCCTTCTCGTCATGCACGATGTGCATGCCGATCCCCCCGCCCCCTGCGCTTGCCTTGACGATCACCGGGTAGCCCACCTCATCAGCGATTGATTTCGCCTCCTCCGGGCCCTGTATTCCCCCAGGGGTGCCGGGAAGGACCGGGACATCGGCATCCCTCATCATCTGCTTGCTCTCGATCTTCGATCCCATGGCCCGTATCGTCTTCCAAGAGGGCCCGATGAAGACCACCCCCTCTTCATGGCAGAGTTTTGAGAACCGGTAGTTCTCTGCGAGGAAGCCGTACCCCGGGTGGATCGCCTCGGCCCCCGACTTTTTCGCAATATCGAGGATCCGCTCCATATTGAGGTAGCTCTTCGCAGGAGGCGCCTCCCCGACGAGGAACGCTTCGTCTGCATACTTTACGTGCAGTGCATCAGAATCGGCGGTGGAGTAGATGGCCACCGTCTCGATATCGAGCTCCCGGCAGGCCCTCATCACCCGGATGGCGATCTCCCCGCGGTTGGCGATGAGGACTTTCTCAAAGAATTTCATTCCACCACCAGGAGCACGTCACCGCTCTTGACGGTGTCCCCGGTATCCACAAAAATATCCGCAACACGCCCGTCAGCCGGGCTGTGGATGGGGTTCTCCATCTTCATGGCCTCGAGCACGAGCAGCGTGTCCCCTTTCTTCACCTCTGCCCCGCGGTTCACCAGGATCTTCAGGACCATCCCCTGCATGTTCGACTTGACGCCGCCCTGGATCTCCCCCCTCGGGATCTTCTCCTGTGCAGGCGCGGAAGAAACGACAGCACTCCCCCCGACCGAGATGATCCTCACGGAGAAGACCTCCCCGTCCACCTCGACCTCCATCGAGGGGGGAATCGAGGGCATGTCCGGGACTTTTGCCTTCTTCTGCGGTATCTCCTCGGGTTTCTTCTCTCCCCGAAGGAACGCAGGTGCGATCGCCGGGTAGAGGATGTAGGTCAGGACATCCTCCTCCTTTTTGATCAGTCCCTCAGCCGTTGCCTGTGCCTTCATCTTCTCGTAGATCGGCTCCAGGAGGTCGGCAGGGCGGACCGTGATGGGCGGCTCGTCGCCGATGATCAGCCTCCGTATCTCGTCGCTGATGGGGCCCGGCGGTTTCCCGTAGAGTCCGCGGACGTAGTCCTTCACTTCGTTCGTGACATTCCTGTACCGGTCCCCGCCTATCAGGACGTTGAATACTGCCTGCGTCCCTACGATCTGGGAGGTGGGGGTGACGAGAGGGGGGTAGCCGAGATCCTTCCTCACCTTCGGGACCTCCTCGAACATGGCGTTCACCTTATCGAGCGCGTCCTGTTCTTTGAGCTGCGAGACGAGGTTTGAGATCATCCCCCCCGGGAGCTGGTAGAGGAGGACATCGCTGTCCACACGCTCTGAGATGGGGTCGACGAGCCCTTCATACTTCTCGCGGACCTTCATACAGGCATTCCGGACATCCTTAAGGACGCGGAGATCGATGCCTGTATCCCTTGGTGTCCCTGCAAGCGCCGCCACCACGCTCTCGGTCGGGGGCTGGGAGGTCCCGAGTGCAAACGGCGACATTGCCGTGTCGACGATGTCGACTCCTGCCTTGATCGCGGCCTCGTAGCTCATGAGGGCGATCCCGCTCGTCGAGTGGGAGTGGAGGTCGACGAGGGTGTCAACCTCATCCTTGATCCCGGACACGAGCTCGGCGGCGGCATCCGGCATGATCAGCCCTGCCATGTCCTTGATGCATATCGAATCGCAGTCCATGGAATGGAGTTCCTTTGCCATCTCCACGAACCCCTTTATCGAGTGGACGGGGCTCGTCGTGTAGCATATGGCCCCCTGGAGGTGCGCACCCACCTGCTTGACCATCTGCATGGACCGCTTCATGTTCCGGATATCGTTGAGGGCATCAAATACCCTGAAGATGTCCACGCCGTTGGCATGCGCCCGCTCCACGAAGCGATCGACGACATCATCCGGGTAATGGCGGTAGCCCACCAGGTTCTGCCCGCGTAAGAGCATCTGGATGGGTGTCCGCTTCAGCTCCCCCTTGAGTGCTCGTAGACGCTCCCAGGGATCCTCTGCAAGGAACCGGATACTCGTGTCGAACGTCGCCCCACCCCATGCCTCGACCGAGAAGAAACCCGCCCGGTCTATCTCCCGGGCCAGGGGGATCATGTCCTCGGTCCGAAGCCGCGTCGCTATCAGTGACTGGTGGGCATCTCTGAGTGTGGTGTCGGTGATGGAAATCTTCTTATGACTGGCAGCACACATCGGGCTCCTCCGGGCTTGGCCCACGCTCCAGCGGCGAACAAAGAGCTAAACCTCTAAATCCTTCATTGTGCAAGTATAAAAAATCCTCTCACTGGGAAGAAACAGAGCAGGAAAAGGAGAACCGCTACGCCTGCGGCGATCCGATCCCATAGGGGGGATGAAAACTTCACACAGGACACCCCTCCCCTCTCGTATCCCCGTACGAGAAGGAGATCGGCCTGGTCTTCCGCCCTCCGAAGGAGTCCAAAGACCAATCCCGTCGCAATCGATGTGAGCGCCCTCACACGTATGGGGATATTCTTCAGCCGGTATGCCTGCCGCACCCTCTGCACCTCTCCTCCCAGGAAACGGATCGAGGAGACACCCAACTCCCCCGCAAGGCCCAGGTCAAATCCCACCCCTGGGCCAAACGCCCAGGTGGAGACCTGGATGAATTCTCCCGGCTTCTGGTCCTGGTAGGCGTATATTGCAATCAGGACCACCATCCCCAGACGCACCAGGTACGAGAGCCATTCGCCCCCGGTGATCCAGAGCGCCGCTGTGACAAGGAAGAGCGGAACAAAGGCAACCAGTGGCCAGGGGGAACGCTTCAACATCACGGGGCCCCTGGTGCAGGCGAAGTACCAGAGAGACGAAAAAAACGCCCCCGCGACACCCGAGAACGCGGTGAGGGAGATCGCCACCACCGCAAGGAGCCTCAGCCGTGGATCCTGCATGCCGCCTCCGCGAGGTCGCCTTCTGATATGTTGTGGGGGACAATCCCGCGTGAAAGAAGCGCCTTCACCGATGGGGGGGCAAGTTCCCACCGGGTAAGTGCGTCAGGTACCGTGCCGCGGCATACCAGCTCGTGGCCCTGGAACTCCCAGAGAGAGTCGACCCGGGGGAGAAAATGCTGTTCATGGGTGCAGAGTATCACAATGGATGAACGCCTGGCCTCGATCAAGCGGCATATCTCCCTCTTTCCTGAACAGTCTAGGGCGCTGAACGGTTCGTCGAGGATAAGAAGGTCCCATGCCTTTTCAAAGATACAGGAGAGGACAAGCTTCTTGAGTTCGCCCCTGCTGAGCGAGAGGGGGTCGTCACCTTCCCTGCCGACGAGGCCTGCCAGGGGGAGGATCTCCCCTTCATCGGCACCCCATGACCGGATCTCCTCCCTGATTGTGTTCCCTGAAAGCTGCCATTCCGGGAACTGGAAGGAGATCATCGTGCTCCTGATGCCATCGCGGATAATCGCACCCTCACCTGGGGCGAGGAGCCCTGCAGCCATCGCGGCCAGAGTCGACTTTCCTGCCCCCACCCTCCCGCTCACCAGGTTGATCCCGGGACCGAACCGGCCCGATGCCCTGATGACGGGGCCGCCGCGGCTGATTGCTACCCCGTCAAAGAAGAGTTCCATTCCCTCCACCTCCACGAGGGGGGATACCAGCAGGACCCAGAATGCGCCGAAAAGACCTCCTGAGGAGTGCCGCATGCCAGGACCCTCCCTCCCGAGAGAGAGATCACCAAATCTGCGGATGACGCAAGGTCCATGTCCTGCGTGCACTGGACCTTCCACCGGACCCCCGTGTGGAGCAGATGCTCCTGCAGCACCGCTGCAGTGTGGACGTCTACGTGGGAGTCCCATTCATCGAGGACCAGGATTTCGGGATCAGACACCATGGCCGTTGCCAGTGCAACGAGCACCTGCTCTCCCCCCGAGAGGGACTCTGGTTCACGGTCCAGGAGGGAGGATATCCCTATCCGCCCGGATATCTCCTCCACTTTCTCCAAGATCTTTTCGCACGCCAGGTGCCGGAACTGGAGGGGGGAGGCGATCTCATCCCTGACACGGGAGAAGAGGGCATTCCTGCCGGGGAACTCGTGGACCCACCCCACAGTCAGGGAACCCGCTCGCTGTCCCCCGATTGTGACGGATCCCTGGAACGGTTCCTCCATCCCGGCGAGGAGCCGCAGAAGCGTGGTCTTGCCGCTTCCGTTCGGACCGATGACCGCAATGTACCCGGCCGGGATGAGGAGGGAAGGAATGTCGAGGATCCCGTGGCGAAGTCCATTGATATGGATCATCATGCCGGCCTCCGCTCCTCCCCCTCGGTGTCCGCATGCTTCCCTGCCCTCAGCCGGGCGATGCGATCGGTGACGAGGGATGCAACCGCTGCCTTCATGATATCGCCGGGAATGAAGGGTACTGCCCCGAGCAGGAGCGCCATCTCCAGTGACAAGCCTGTGGAGAGGGAGAGCCATCCCACCCCGCAGGCATAGAGTGCGCAAAGGCCTGCTGCCATCCCGGCGTACCTCGCGACGCGGGGCCTGCACTCGTACCCGATACCCGCGAGGAGTGCCGCAGGAATGAACCCCGCCAGGTATCCGCCCGTCGGCCCAAGGAACACCCCTATTCCTGCAGTGCCGCTGTGAAATACCGGGAGGTTCATGGCTCCCATCAGGAGATACAGGGATACCGGGACCACTGCATACCTCCCCATGATCCCTGCGGCGAGGAAGAGAAAGAGCGTCTGGAGGGTGAAGGGAACGGGGACAAATGGAATAGAGATCCACGAGCCGGCCGCAAGAAGCGCAGTAAAGGCCCCCGTATGGGCAATGGAGAGCGCACGATACCGGCGGAGGTTCATTGTCAACCCGAAATAAATTCGTGGTTGACGAGAAGAAGGTTACTGCTGAGTGCAGTCGCCGGCTATCACGCGCTCGATCTTCCCGTTGTCCTTGCGGATGAGGAGTGCGCCATACTCGTCAATATCGATCGCCTCACCCTCGACACAGGTCTTGAGGGTATTGACACGGACCCGGTGCTCAAGGGTGCAGGAGAGGCTCTTCCATTCCCTAACGATCGACTCGTACTCCCCTGCTTCAAGCAGGAGGTATCGGCTCTCGAACTCCTTTAAGATGCGGGCGAGGAGCGCGGGACGGTCCACGTCGTGGCCCACTTCGAGGCTGACGGAGGTGACGGCATTTGGCAGGCCCAAGAGATCCTTCGGCGAGACGTTCGCGTCCACCCCAAGGCCCAGGACTGCGTAGTTGATCTGGTCTGCCTCAGCGGAGATCTCAAGGAGGAGCCCTGCAACCTTGCTGTCGCCGATATAGATGTCGTTTGGCCACTTGATCAGCGCACCAAGGTCGTACTCCTTCCGGAGCGCCCTGGCGATCGCGATCGCCCCGGCCATCGTGATCATAAAGACCCTCTCGATGGGGATCTTCGGCTTGACCACCACGGTGGCCCAGATCCCTCCCCGTGGAGAGACCCATGACCTCCCCAGCCTCCCGATCCCCCCGGTCTGTTGCTCGGCGATGATCACCATCCCGTGCAGCGACCCGGGGTCCTGCTCTTCGGCCATCTGCCGGCCGACCCAGTTCGTGGATGTGGTGCTCTCGAAGTAGCGCATCTTCTTGCCCATGAAGCTGGTACGGAGCCGCTTGTGGACCTCGTAGGGGAGCAGCCGGTTGCTGCTCTTCTTGAGGCGATAGCCCTGCCGGTGGGACGCGGTGATCTCGTAGCCCATGTCGATGAGCTCCTTGATGTGCTTCCATACCGCAGAGCGGGATATTCCAAGGGTATTGCTGATCGCTTCACCGGAAACGGGCCCCTCGCTCTTCTCGAGCACCTCAAGGACCCTGAACGCTGCGTGGTACATGGTGCCTACCTTTTTGCCACGACCTGCTCTCCAGGGAGAGGGCATGGATCCTTCCCGCATACCTGCTTCATGATCTCGGAGTGGTGCTCCATGAGAGTGGCCAGGTCAAATATCCCGGTGATATCCACGATCCCGATTGCCGCAATCGGAGCCCCCTCCGTGTCCCTGATGGGCCCGACAACGACGGGGACGCCCCGGTAAGCCCCCCTGTCAGGGGTGACCTTGAGTGTCCGGTTCTCTTGCAGGACGCGTTCCAGGATAGGGCCAGTATAATTTGAATCGATCACCCGCCCGTCCTCGATCCTTATGCCCGGCCGCTCGAGGGATCGTGCTGTTATGGGGAGCCTGTGTAAGAGTTCATGGAGTGCCCGTCCCAATGGTTCGAGATCCTCCGGCCCGGAATCTGCTGAGAGGATGAAGCGGTTCATGCGTGATCACTACACTAAATCCCTGATTTCCAGTCACAAGAATGTTTCCACTGAACCCCTGCAGAATTCTCCGAGAAATGCCCTCGAGGGGTATTCGTGGATTGTGGTGGCAACCACCTCTCCCTCTCCTACGCCGCTTCTTATCAGCACCGCCCCTTCACCCATCTTTGCAATGACCTCTCCTGCATGGGAGGAGAAGTACCCGTCGCTCTCGATGGACGCGGGATCATACCCTGCAAAGAGCGAGGCACACAGGTGAGACGACACGCATTCGAGGCCCCCTCTCTGGTGAAGGTGGCGGTAGGTGACGTCGAACGGCAGCCAGTCATACGCATCTGGCCGGTCGATTCCCGGCCCGAAGACAACGAGTTTTCCCCCGGATTCAACGTACCTCCTTATGCGGCCGGAAGACGCCCGCAAAGCCGGAAGGAGCTGTGAATACGCGGGGTTCGCAAACCCCGCTGGGATTATCAGGGTAGCGTAGCGTCCCCGGTAGAATGGCGCCGCCAGGAGGTGGGGAGTGACATGCTCGCAGGAGAGCCCGCATTCTTCGATGAGGCGGGAGAAGACGATCTTCTCGTCCCAGAGCAACGCACAGCGGTTGGTCATCCCTTGATCACTCCCAGGGGTTCGAGACGGGCAACAAGTCGGGAGATGCCGACTTCGTGCACGACGCGGACCACCTCAATGCTCGGTTTGTAGACTTCAGGTGCCTCGTCTGCAATGGCCGCATCGCTCGGCGCCTTCACTATGATTCCCTCCTTTCCGAGGGTGTCCCTGATCTCTTTTCCGGTGAGCCGCTTCTTTGCCTGCGTGCGGCTCATGACCCTCCCCGCACCATGGCACGTGCTCCCGAAGGTCTTCTCCATCGCGCCACTCGTCCCGTGGAGGAGGAATGAGGGGCTCCCCATGCTCCCGGGGATGATGACCGGCTGGCCGACCGATGAGTATGCAGCGGGAAGGTCCGGTGCACCGGGCCCAAATGCCCTGGTCGCCCCCTTCCTGTGCACGCAGACCTTCAATTTCGTCCCCCCGACGACGTGCTCCTCCATCTTGGCCACGTTGTGGGCAACGTCGTATACCATGTGCATGTCCTTGTAGGCAACGCCATAGAGTTCCTCCAGCACTTTCCGGGTATAGTGCATGATCACCTGGCGGTTGGCCCAGGCATAGTTGGCCGAGGCTGCCATCGCGCCGAAGTAGGCCCTCCCTTCGGGTGAGTCGATCGGTGCACAGGCAAGCTGGCGGTCAGGAAGCGTGATACGATATTTTTTCGTGGCTGCCTCAAGGGTCCTCAGGTGGTCAGTGCAGACCTGGTGCCCAAGGCCCCGGGACCCGCAATGGATCATGATGCAGACCTGCCCCGAAGAGATGCCGAATGCCCGTGCGGCCTCCGGGTGATACACCTCCCTGACGACCTGAACCTCGAGGAAATGATTCCCCGATCCAAGGGTGCCGCTCTGCGGCATCCCCCTCTGGCGGGCTTTCTGGGAGACGGCGGCAGGGTCGGCTTCCTTCATGCACCCTTCCTGCTCGCACACCCGTGTGTCCTCGTCAATGCCGTACCCCTCACTGACCGCCCAGGAAGCCCCCTCAAGGAGCATGCGGTCGAGTTCCCGGTTGGAGAGACGGAGCGCGCTCTTTCCCCCGACCCCGGTAGGAATTGCAGCGAACAGGCGTTCCACCAGCTCCCGCCGCTTTCCAAGCTCCGCTTCGCGCAGAGGGATGGCGAGCAGCCGAACTCCGCAGTTGATGTCAAAACCCACTCCTCCCGGGGAAATGACCCCCTCATCACGCGAGAAGGCTGCGACCCCCCCGATGGGAAACCCGTATCCCCAGTGAATGTCTGGCATGGCGAGGGACTGGCGCACAATACCGGGCATGGTGGCAACATTCGCCAGCTGCGTGACTGCTCCTTCCTCGAGGGTCCCGGCAAGGGACTCTGAGAGGAAAAACAGCCCGGGCACCCGCATTCCCGGGACATATCCGACCGGAACCTGCCATTCGAATTCACTCATCCTCTGTATTCCAGGCAGCATGGTCATTCACACATCAAAGATGACATCCAGTATATAAGACTCCTGATCATGGACTATGGAGAGACCAGAGTAGGAGATCCCCTTCACGCCGCGGCCTGCGTTATGGGCCTCCATAGAGAAAGGCTCACCCCTGACCACCCCCTCGACAAATCCCTCCCCGATGCGGAGATCAGCCCCCGATATCACGAGCCCCTCCACCTCGGTGATGAAGAGGAGCTCGGAGAGATATGCGTGCATGAGCGATTCAAGGTCATCTCCCCTGACCGCGAGGGGGTATGTCCGGCCGTCTTTGCCCGGACGGCCGTACATCACCTGCATCAGGGCACGGCCCGCCTCGGAGAAGAGATCCTCAAGCGTCCCGGCCTTCACCCTGATTTTTGCGTCCGCGGTGTGGTCAAGTTCCTCAATACTCATGTCCCGGCGAACTGTCCTCGATCTGGTCCAGGAACATTGGCAGCATCCCCCGGTGAATCGACTGGAGGTAGCGGGCCTGGTGGATAGAGATAAAAATGGTATGATCCCCGGCCCTGACCTGGAGATCAGTCGCCTTCGGGGGCTTCATGCTGACGGGAAGGAGGAGCGGGCCTCCACAGGAGGTGCATATCCTGAAGTCACACCCCCTGCGGTCGATATATTCTGCCACATCCTCATTGACGCTGATCTCTTCAGGGAGAGTGCGTGTATTTGGTCTTACATACATGATTCTCACCAATTAGACCGGAAACGGTAAAAAAATTATGATGAGACGGATCAGGTCGTCCCCACGATCTTTGCGACCAGATCTGTATATTGCTCCTTGAGCTGGTATACGCTATGAGTGCCCTCACGGTTCTTGATCACGTGAAGGATGCCTATTCGGGATGCGATGATTCCCACCATCGCGGCAACCGAGTGGTAGCTGATCGTAAAACTCCTGTTGAGGTATTCGCAGATCTTCGCGATGGTGAGGGATTTTATTTTGAGAAAGAGTTGGAGCATGGCACGCCTGATCCCGGTATGGTCCCTGGAAAGGTACATCCGCAGCCGGCCTTCGATGACTGCCTTGATCTCATGCGGAGATCTCATGGATTGGTACTCACCATAAGATTTATATAAGGATTTTCTTTTCTCCCCTTCATAAAGGGGGTACAAAGTCCCCGTGGGATAACCCTCACCCTGAGGCCGTTATGGCCAAAACGGCGGTTTTTGCCGGTGCCGGAAAAGGGCGTTCATTTTCGGCGTCCCGAAGGATTTTACTCCTGAGTAGCCAAAGTACTGGGCTATGGGACTCATCGGGTATGATGTGAACAAATACACACCCCGGCAGATGGTGATGATCCCCATGGTCATCCTCATCCTCTCGCTGGCCATTCTTGGGTTCAACATGGCCACCACCGGGATGCCGGTGCGACCGGGAATCGATTTCTCGGGAGGTACCGCGGTCACCCTTTTTACGACCGATACGCCAGGGCAGCTGGAGCAGAAGTTCCAGGGCTACCCCCTCCTCTCGATAGGTGAAGGGGTGAACAACGGGAAATACCTCAAGTTCGGACCCATGGATGATGCGAGTCTCCAGGCGCTTGCCTCACTCATCGGGGCGGAGTACCCGGACGCAAAGATCGACCAGATAGGCGCATCATTCGGGAAGACACTCCAGGAACAGGCACTGATTGCCCTGATCATCTCATTTACCGGTATGGCGATCGTGGTGTTTTTGGCCTTCCGCACGCTCGTTCCTGCTGTTGCGGTGATCTTTTGTGCATTCACCGATATTGCGATGACTGCCGCGGGCATGAGCCTGGTGGGAATCGACCTCTCGCTCCCCACGGTTGCCGCGCTCCTCATGCTGATCGGGTACTCGGTGGACTCTGACATCCTCCTCACCATGCGGGTCCTCAAACGCCAGGGCAAACTCGAAGAGAAGCTCTCCGGGGCATTCCAGACGGGGATCATCATGACCACCACGACGCTTGCCGCGGTCGCGGCAATGTGGGTCGTCGCGTTTGCAGGCCAGATCACCGTCATCTGGGAGATTGCGACGGTGCTCCTGATCGGGCTTGTCCTGGACATGATGAACACCTGGCTGACGAACGCGGGGATAATCAAGTGGTTCGTCCTGAAGCGGGGTGGAAGATGAGCGACAGCAAACTGGTGGCCTGCCTGAAGCACTGGCAGGTTGCACTCATGGTGCTCCTCCTGGTGGCGTCTGCAATTGCAATCGGCCCAAGGTTCGAAGACGGGAAATTCACCACCAATCTCCAGTACGGCCTCGACCTCCAGGAAGGGACCTGGCTCCAGATGGAGTTCAAGGCCGAGGTGGTCGGGTTCGAGACCGACAGGGCAGTCGAAGACTTCGTCGCAGACCTCCAGAAGCAACTCGATGCTGAGATCTACCTGATTGACGAGAATAAGCTGGAGATCAGGAGTTATTACCCTGAAGAGACACTCAGGACGATATTTTCGGCGGCGGGAGGACGGCTCACCACCTACGAACAGGGGGTATCGCGTGAGACCGCAGATGATGTCAAGCGGATCCTCGAGAATAAGTTAAATGCTCTCGGCACAAAGGACGCGAGGGTCAACCCACTGACCGGCCTCTCCGGTGTCTCCCACTACATCCGCGTCGAGCTCGCAGGGGTGAGCCTCTCGCAGGCAAAGGAGATCGTCGGGACCCAGGGCAAGTTCGAGATCCGGATTCACACGACAGGAAACCAGACTGAGCACGTGCTCTACGGGGACACGATCACCACTGTAGGCGTCCCGAGCCACGAGCCTCCCGGGAGCCCGGTCTGGGGAGTATCGTTCACCCTCTCAGACGAGGGTGCAAGGAAGTTCCAGCAGGGCGCAATTGCCACCGGAGCGGTGAGCAATCCTGATGCGCACTACCTTGACATGGTACTTGACGGAAACGTGGTCTACAGTGCGCCGCTCTCCGGCGATCTTGCCGCAAAACTTGCCATAGAACCTATCCGGCAGCTCTATGCATCAACCGGGACCGGCGCCGCCGGGCTCGAAGCGGCAAAGAATCTCGAGATCCACTTAAGGGCGGGGGCGCTTCCGGTGGACGTGACCGTCGCGGGTTCCGGCTATGTGCCCGCAGCCCTGTCCGACTACTTCAGGATGATGTGCGTGGTGGCGTTCATCGCCGCAGCAATAGCGGTGGGAGTCGTCATATTCTACCGGTACAGGGAACCGAGCATCGTCCTTCCCATGATCGGGACCAACCTCACTGAGATCGTCATCCTCCTCGGGATTGCCACGCTCATCCAGCAACTGGACCTTGCCGCGATAGCCGCACTGATCGCGGTGATGGGAACCGGGATCGACCAGCTCGTAATCATCACGGACGAGATCCTCCACGAAGGGAAGGTCCCGTCACCCACGCTCTACAAGAAGCGCCTTTCGAGGGCACTTGGGATTATCCTGGTCTCGGCATTTACCGTGATCATCGCGATGATCCCGCTGGCGTTGATGGACCTCTCGAGCCTCCGCGGCTTTGCCCTCATCACGATCATCGGTGTCGTAATCGGCGTCGCGATCACGCGACCCGCATATGGAGAGATAATCAAGGAGATCCTCTCAAAATAACCGATAACAACCTTTATCACCCTTTTTTCTCCACTTAGTCTCTTGGGAATTCACATGAGCAGACCGGTATTACTCGACTTTTATGCGGACTGGTGCGGGCCGTGCAGGCGGCAGGGGCCTATCCTCGAGGAGCTGAAGAAGAAGATGGGCGACAGGGTGGACATCAGGAAGATCGATGTCGACCAGCACATGGAAATGGCAAACAAATACGGCATCCGGGTGGTCCCGACCCTGATCATCGAGAAGGACGGGAAGGTGATGCACAGCCTTGAAGGTGTCACCAGTGCCGAAACGCTTGAGTCCATGCTCTCCCGCCTGGTGGATTAGATGAAGGTTGGAATCGTTGGGGGAACCGGTGATATCGGCGAGGGGATCGCGATGCGCCTCTCGTCCCGCCACGATGTGATAATCGGGTCCAGGGAGGAGGAGAAGGCTGCCCAGAGCAGCGCCTGTTGCCTGGACACGCTCAAGAAGCGGGGGCTTCCCTGCAGCTGCCAGGGCCATACAAACCAGGAGGCGGTGGACAGGTCAGACGTCATCATCCTCGCGATACCCTTCAAACACGTTGAGCCCACTCTCGCGACTCTGAAGGGACTGTCAGGAAAGATCGTAATCTCCCCGGTCAACCCGATGGAGAAGCGTGAGTATTTCATCTTCGTGCCGCCCCCTGAAGGCTCTGCGGCGATGATGATCAGGAGGCTGATCCCTCCCGATGCACGCCTCTGCACGGCCTTCAACACCGTTGCCGCGAACAAGTGGCGGGCGCTCGATGAGGAACTTGATCTGGCCATCCCGGTCTGTGGAGATGACCCGGACGCAAAGGCGGTGGTCATGGAGCTGATCAACAGCGTCCCCCGCGTCAGGGCGTACAACGCCGGCCCCCTTGCCGCCTCCTGCATGGTCGAATGCCTGACTCCCCTGCTCCTCAACATCGCTCGCTTCAACAAGATGCGGGACGTCGGGATACAGTTCAAATAATCACTTTTTCCTGCGCACTTCCCAATGAACCAGGCAGAAGAGTTCCAGAGGATTGGAAAGCGGCTCCGCCAGGAGGGGCTTGTCGGCGCAAATTTCGGGAACATGAGTGTCAGGGATGGAACAGGGTTCCTGATCACCCGAAACGGCGCGTTCCTCGACTGCCCAAAAAATCTGGTCTACGTTCCCCTTGACGGTGCAGTTCCGCCGGAGGCATCAAGCGAATACCGCGTCCACAGGGAAGTATACCGTCTCAGCCGGCACCTCGCGGTAGTCCACGCCCATCCCCCGCACGCGGTCGCAATATCACTGCACAGGGATTGCATCAATCCCATCGACAGCGAGGGCGAGATGTTCTGCCCCACCATTCCGGTTGTCACTGGCCCGCCGGGAAGCATGGAGATGGCAAAGCGGGTGGCATCCACCCTGAAAGACGGGGGAGCCGTCATCGTCAGGGGGCATGGGACGTTCTGCGGCGCACGATCGCTCGAAGAAGGCTACGTCCTCACCTCAATTGTCGAGCACAGCTGCCGTGTGCTGCTGCTCTCGCGGGTGAAGTGAGATACGCTTTTTCGTATCCTGAACGAGGAATCAAAGAAGATAAGACCTGTGAATGCAGAATGTTAGGCTGAACGGGGCATGAGAAAGCCATGACAGGGATTGAAGAGAAGATCTCCAGGCTCCCGCCGGAACTGCAGAGAGAGGTTGAGGATTACATCGATTTTCTGATCAGACGAAATCCCCTCCCCCCTGCAGAGGAGCAGGTCCCGGCTTTTCTCTCGCCTCAGCCGGCAACTACCCCCCCGAATCCCATCATCCTTGCCAACGAGATTCCCTTCCGCAGGGATCAGGATATCCTTCCAGGCTACCGGGACCTTGGACATTTCGCAGATATCGAAGGTGACCCCGGAATGGGAAAAGAACCGCCTGTGAGGGTCAAGAAGACACAGGCAACGGATCCTGGCACGAAACTCCTGGAATGGATTGACTAAAAGGATCGCGCCAGGGTTATATCATATCGAGGGCTTCCCGGGGGCTCCCGCCCCTCGACCCCGCCGCGACCTCCGGTCACCACTCTATCTTTTCCGGTTATCCTCAATTGGCTGAAGATGTTCAGAAAATAAAGATGGACTCGACGGGATTCGAACCCGTGGCCTCTCCTTTTGCAGACCGAAGGCTTTGCCTTTCGAAACCACGGCGACCTCCGGTCACCACTCTTTCTTTTCCGGTTATTCTCAATTGCCTGAAGATGTTCAGAAAATAAAGATGGACTC
>JADFCY010000034.1 GCA_018263335.1 Methanolinea sp.
CGTGACCAGACACCATTTCCAGAGAAGAGATCTCTTATAGAGGACGTATTCAAAGCGGCGAAGAATGCATTCGGTTTTGCGAGAATGCACAAATATACCATGAAATCTGTGAAAAAAACGGTCTGTTTGAATGTACTTTTACTCGGATTCGTCTTCTCTTGGATTTGGTGAAAAGATTGGATTACAACGGCTTTCCGAGTGGTGATCCCGGGAGGGGGCTAATACCCTCATATATGTCCTTGCGCTCCTGCATAACCCGGACCATAAGGTGGGGCGTCATCGGGACTCCACCGCCTTCTCCCTTTCAGTGAGAGCACGGACACTCTCGATGAGGGCATCGACTTCGGCGGGAACAGTATAACATCCGACAGAAGCCCGGATCGTCCCTTCGCAATGATAACTGCTCGCAAGGGGCTCTGCACAGTGCATCCCGCTCCTCACGCAGATTCTCCTGTGCTCGTCAAGCATACGTGCACACTCGTTTGGGTTCTGCCCTGCGATATTGAAGGACACGACTCCGGTCCCGGGAGGACTGTATACGGTCACACCCGGGATCTCTTCAAGTCCTTTGTGCATCCGGTTGCCAAGATCCCTCTCGTGCAGATGGATGTTCCTGACGCCCAGGGAACAGACCAGGTCAATCGCGGGCCCTAACCCTATCACTCCCGGAATATTGGGAGTTCCCGGTTCGAATCGCGAAGGGGGCGGAAGGAATTCCACCCTCTTGTGCGATACCGACCCGACCATCCCCCCTCCATAAACCGAGCACTCGAGGGACTCGGGATCTTTCATGTAGAGTGCACCGGTTCCCTGCGGACCAAGAAGCCCCTTGTGCCCGGGGATGGCGAGATAGTCGATATGGGTGACATCGACAGGGAAATGGCCGACCGACTGCGCTCCATCGACGAGAAGGGGGACCCCTGCATCATGCGCGATGCGGCCAATCTCGTCGACCGGCTGGACGGTGCCAAGGATGTTTGGCATGTGGGTCACCGCAATCAACCTCGTTTTTTTCGTGATTGCCTCGTCTATAGTCCGGGGGTTGAGATAGCCATGCTCGTGGGAGACGATCTTCACCCTGACCCCCTTTTTTTTGAGCATCATCCAGGGGAGGAGGTTCGAGTGGTGCTCGAGCCACGTCGTAATGATCTCGTCCCCTCTCTTCCACGAAAGACCGTTTGCGACCGTGTTCACGGAATCAGTGGTATTCTTGGTGAAGATGAGATGGTCCGGTGATACATTCAGGAATCGTCCCAGGCGTGCCCTGGTCTCTTCATACTTTTCCGTGGTCTTCCTGGCAAGGTGGTGGGCGCCTCTCCCGTGATTCGCGGCATACTCAAAGAAATATTCACACATCGCATCGACAGAGCACCGTGGAGTCTGGCTCGTCGATGCACTGTCCAGATAGACGCATTTTGACAGAACGGGAAATTCCTTGCGTAAACTGTTGAGATCATACATGTACATCGCCCGGCATCGCTCAATCTCTCTCACCGTGATACCAATACGATATGCATGGCACAGATATATTCACAATTGTTATTCCCCCGATCATACCAGAGACACCCCTGTATTGTAAAGTCGGAAGAGCAACAATGTGTCGCGCTCGTCATGGCTGCGCAGAGAATGAATTGACTGTCCAGGAGTAATGGAGGCCACCTGGTTTCGGTTAAAGACTTTACAGGATCTATGCCTATGATCAATTCATCACTGGGACCTCGCAGGAAGAGGAGCGAGAATGTACCTTTCAGAGAAATGCCCTCTCACCACCCTCAAAAATATGCCCTATTTCATGAGAATGGGCCGGGATAACGAGGGGAATCGGGAGGAGTGTGCGCATGATCAGTCCCACATCTGGTGGCAGCACAGTCGGATGATTCTTTGAGTAAAAGGGAGAATATCACAGAGGTCTGCATGGAAGAGAGGCGGTCGGGAAACGGGGTCACCAATCATCATGAAATGCTGACAGGCCCCCCTTTCTACCTCCCTGAGTTCGAGAAGTCATACCGGTACATAATCGATGAATACGAAGTGGAACCAAAGGAGATCGGAATTTTCATCCCATGCGCAGTCAGGAAACCCTATAGTTCCAGTCCAAGCCACCAGCTGATCAGGATGATCATCTCCCAGGTCCTTGACCCGGACCAGTACCATATCGTGGTATTCGGAACCTGCGGGATCGTCCCTTCGGAACTTGAGGAGATGTACCCCTATGCACACTACCGGTACGTGCTTGGGAGATGCAATGACGACGCGATCCGAAGGGATTTTCTCCGCATCGAGACCGAAAGGGTGTCGGGGTACCTCCGGAAAACGGAGGGTACCTACCGGTATCGTGTCGGCTACTGCCTCGGTCTCTTCAGGGAAGCGCTTCTCATGGGCTCACGGGAATCGGGAGTCCCAATCGATCTCCTCCTTCCCACTCGCGAACGGATCACGAGAGTGATTGAGGAGGAGGAATGCACGTTCCAGGAAGGAAGCCTCTCGATGGACGTGTATCTCGGGGAGTTCTGCGATCGCCTGATTGAATTGAGAAATTCTATCCGTGGATCCCGGCAGAAAGGGGTGATACGGTGAATAGTCGGGGTGGTCAGGCGGGTTCTGGATAGGGTGGAACTCTCATCTGGGCGAGGCGGTGCCGGCATTCACCCTCTTCATCCGCATCAGGGGCCCGGTGAAAAGCACCCGCATGGGTATTTCCCGTAGATCTTCACGCGTGAATGGGGGAATTTACACGTTCAATCCTGTTATTGGGGGGGTATTTCACAAGAGAGCCCGGGATAAGGGAAGGCCGGGGCGCAAACCATTTTTTTTATGTCCAGGGCCATTCACAATTGTGATATCCACACATCTATGGATGGGAAGAGAGAGTGAAGATATGCATGCACCCTGTCAGAAGAGAGTCTGGGATGTCCTGCCCGCGATCCGGGCCGCGATTGCGGTCGAGCTGGTCAGGTCAGGGGTGTCACAGGTCGAGGCTTCAAAGATGCGCGAGATCGCTCCCTCCGCGGTATCACAATACATGTCCGGAAAAAGAGGGTACCGGATCGAATTCGATGACAGGGTGAAGGATTCGATCGAACGCCTGGCGCAGGACCTCAGGGAAGAAAACGTGGAGAACCTCGTTGCCCGGATTTGCGACATATACAGACAGCTCAAGGGGAGGCGACGACCGGTGCGAGGGAGATACGGCCGGGTGCGGCCCCTGACCCAATGCCATGCCTCCTCGATTCCCCCCGCTTCCGGAACAGGGCTTTGTCATGGATATTAAGAGAGAAAACGCGAAATATGAGGCGTTGAGGCGGCAGGTCGCAGGCCTGGGGTCGGTGCTCGTTGCGTATTCCGGCGGGGTTGACAGCGCCCTCCTCGCGGCGATCGCACACGAAGCCTTGGGAAAAGACTCCCATTGCGTCTTCATCGACAGCGCTCTTGTCCCGCGGTCGGCGGTAAAGGATGCGGTGCGAATCGCCGAAAATCTTGGCGTTTCCCTTGAAATAATCAGGGAAGGAGCACTCGACGAAGCCGTGAGGAGGAACAGCCCGGACCGGTGCTACCACTGCAAGAAGAGGGATGCCGAGGTCCTGAAGAGGAAGGCCCGCGAACGCGGACTGTCCTGCATCATCGATGGGGCGAACCTGTCCGACATGAAAGAACACAGGCCCGGGATTGCGGCGAGCACAGAGGAGGGTATTTGCCACCCCTATGTCGATGCCGGGATCACCAAGGAGGACATCCGGGAAATCGCCCGCGAACTCGGATACGATTTCTGGGACAAGCCTTCGGCGGCATGTCTCTCGTCGAGGATTCCTTACGGCGAGGAGATCACCGAAGTGAAACTCCGGATGATAGAGGAGGCCGAGGAGTATCTCCATCAGAAAGGGATATCCCAGGTGAGGGTGAGGATGCATGCAGGTGTCGGGAGGATAGAAGTGGAAGCGGGAGATATTCCGGTCGTACTCGCGATTAAGGACCAGATCGTGCGAAGATTCAGGGAACTCGGGTTTTCATATGTTGCTCTGGACCTGGAGGGATACCGGAGCGGGAGCATGGACGAGGTGATACTTCATGTCTGAAGAGATGACAATAAAAGATTCAGAAGGAGAGGGACCCCGGGGAAGGAAGTCCCCGCGAATGTTCCGAAAAGTCCCCTGCATCCGTGTCAGCGAAGGCACGCCGGAAGAGATCCTTCACGATGTCATCGAAGAGATCCCATACGCGCTCTTTGTGAACGGCCGGCACATGACGACGGCGATGTTGAGCCCCGCAGGCCTTGAGGACTTTGTGACGGGCTTCCTCTTCACCGAGCAGGTGATAAAGGGCGCAGAAGAGATCGAATCGATAAAGATCGAAAAAAACAGGATCAGCGTGATCACGACGAACCTCTTCAAGGTCCTTGGGCCAAAGAAGACGATTCTCTCGGGATGCGGGGGGGCCGCATCCTATATCGATCCTGAAAAGCTCCCAATAATCCAGTCCGATTTTCAGACTACGAACACATTTATCTCCGATATGCTGAAGAGCACCCTCAGCTCCGATATCCACAGGATCACCGGGGGGATCCATGTCGTCGCTCTCGCCGGATCGCAGCAGATCATCACGATTGCAGAGGATATCGGGAGGCACAATGCTCTTGACAGGGTCATCGGGTATGCGCTCAGGAAGGGGATCGACCTCTCACACACCTTCGTCATCGCCTCCGGCAGAATTTCGTCAGAGATGGCGCGCAAGTGCCTTGTTGCACACATCCCCCTCATCGTATCCCGGGGAGCGACCACGAGCCTCTCGCTTGAAATCGCCGAAAAGAACGGCTTGACCGTAGTGGGCTTTGTCCGGGGATCGAAGATGAATATCTACACGCATCCCGGTCGGATCATTCTGGAGAAGAGAGAGGCCCCGCCACTCCCGGACTGAATGCTCAATCCTGTACGCCTGGGAGCTCTCTTCACTCGACAGCTCACCGCATTCCCGGCATGGCGAAAGCGATCTTCCCGGAGACAATTTACGGGAGAAAATCCCGTAGGGAGTCGCGGAGCACGAGAAGACGTTTTCAGATCCCCTGCCGCCATTTCAGCAGCTTTTTGCAACCTCCTGCACTGTCGCGATGAGGGTATCGACCTCGTGTTCTGCGGTATAGAGATAGAGGCTTGCCCGGACCGTGCCTTCCGGCAGGCCGAGCCGATGCATGAGAGGCATGCAGCAGTGGTGTCCCGAACGGACCATGATATCCGCCTGTTCATCGAGTGCCTTGGCGACCTCGTGGGGGTGATAGCCCATGACGGTGAACGAGACGACTCCTATCCGGCGTGCCGGGTCGGTATGTGCATAGACCCTGACGCCCTCAATGCCACGCAGCCCGTCGATGAGCCGGGCAGTCAGGCGTTCTTCGGCTCCCCGAACCCTGTCCATCCCTATCCGGTGCAGGTAATCTACCGCCGCACCAAGGCCGATGCCACCGCTGATATTCGGGGTGCCGGCTTCGTATCGCTGGTAGCCTTCGGCGAGGGTATACCCTTCTTCAGTCACAGTCTCGATCATCCCTCCCCCAAGGTCAACCGGTTCCAGGCACGGCTCCCTCATCCAGAGCACCCCTGTCCCTGTCGGCCCGAGCATCTTGTGCCCCGAGAAACAGAGGAAGTCGGCACCCAGCCGTTTCACATCGATTGGCAGGTGAGGCACGGACTGCGACCCGTCGACGAGGAGAAACGCCCCGTGTTCCTTGCAGATCCTGGCGACCTCCCCGACAGGCGTGATCACACCGAGGGCATTTGAGGCATGCGTGAGTGCAACGAGTCTTGTATTGTCCCTGACCGCGGCTTCGAGTGCGGAAAGGTCGAGGGTGTAATCCGCGTTGATCCCGACGATATCAAGGGTAACGCCCTCCTCCCGCAGGCGCAACCAGGGAACAAAGTTCGAGTGGTGCTCAAGGATGGTGGTGACAATGTGGTCCCCCTTCCGGATGCCAAGCCCCCTTGCGACCATGTTGATGGCCTCTGTCGTATTTTTGGTAAAGACGGTGGTTCCATGTTCGCCTCCGATGAACCGCGCGACCTTCTCATGGGCGTGCCAGTACCGCTGGGTGGCTATCTGCGCGAGCCTGTGCACGCCGCGGCCGACATTCGCACGGTAATGCCGTTCGAATTCGAGAACGGCATCCAGCACCGGCTCTGGCGAGAGGCTGGTCGCAGCGCTGTCGAGATAGATGATGTCCGCTGTCAGCGGGAAGTCTTTGCGGGTCTCTTCATTCTTCATGGTATGTTCTTCCTGCACATTTTCCACGACTTTGATGCCGGGTGCACGAACTGGGGTGGGAGAATGCCCAGGAGGAGGGGCCTCCTCCCTGAGTGTGATACCGTGGGTCTGGCAGAGCTCCTTCATCTTGGGAGGGAGGTCCTTCCAGCGCCAGAGCCCCCACAGGGAATACTCGGGAGGAAGACCCCGGGACTTCGCCCAATCTTTCAGGAATTCGTTCCACCTCGCGGCATATTCGGGATGTATCTCTTCAAGTCGCTCTGCTTCGCTCTCGAGCATGGCAGGGCAGAGGTAGCAGCCGATCCGCTCGAGCCCGAGGTCATACAGGGGGTTGATGGGTATGTGCTGCCACCACAGATAGAGGTATACCTCGAGCGCCCGCCAGTTCCTGATCGGAGAGATATTCAGCTGGAGAGGGTTGGCCGGGTTCTGGCTGGTAATCGCCAGGTCTGCCCTGTTCCAGGACTCGTACCACCGGTTTCCCTGGACCGTGACACAGGGCCCTATCCCGGAAAGGTGGAGTTTCAGGGGGTTCAATTTCAGGAGTTTGCAGCACCACCTCCGGTCTTTTGCCGGCGGCCCGGCCTTCTGCACTGCACTCCAGAAATCCCCGCCCCTGCGTACAATCGTGACTCCCTGGGACTCCACGAATGCAACGGTCTCGGGGAATTCGATACCGGTATCGATGAAGAAAGCCTCTGTTACCCCGGCTTTCCTGGCGAGCGCGAGAACCGCAGTGCTGTCTTTTCCGCCCGAGAACGAGACGTTTATCGTCGGGCGGTCATGCAGGTGCTGACGGATCGCACGAACCGCGTTTCTCTCGAGGTTCTTTAAGTGGTGTCGGTTCCGGTCCACCACCACATCCCACCCCGGGTCTTTGGGGTGCCGCTCTGGTATCGCGCCAATCTCCTTCACCCTCAGGAACCCTTCCTTCAGGATGCCGGTACCCCATTGTGTGCGGTATTTCACAATGACGGTGCCGTCAGGTTCCGGGGTTGTCACCCTGAACCGCTTGCCGCCAATCCTGCCTGAAGGGAGCTGTCCCTCGCGGGAAACGACAGCCGGGATGTCGAGAATCCCGCGTGATGCCCACGGCAGGACATACGGTACGCCTTCGATTGCCAGGTCAAAACGAAACTGCCTGCTGACCGGATCAAACGAGAGCCAGCCAAGTCGTTCCCCGTGAACAATCACGAGGTCATTGCGGTCGACTCCTCCTGTCTTGTTCAGGAGGATGACTCTTGGAAGTCTGGCGTCTCCGAACCTCTCCCGGATGAGCCTCTCAAGAAGCTCCCTGTCATAGGCGAGGGCAGGACGGACATCGTAGGGCTGCAGGAGGGCGATTGCCCGCCCCTCGCTGCCGCATCCGCAGTGCCTCGCGACCAGGGGAACATCGCAGTGGTCGCACCAGTAGAGGGTCTTTTTTACCGGGGGTTCCCGCATCAGGGATCAGGTGCACGCCCAGGCCTGATAATATCCGCGTCTCTTACACTGTGCTTCAACGTGTCGTCCCCATGGGTGGCCGAGGTGCACTCACTGGTATGTTCAAACGCATGCACAACATTCTGGTATTTTTCCACAACTGTGAATCACACCCCCGGCGGGAGAAAATGGCAACCCTTCCCGTCATGTGGAAGTGGCAGGATACTATGTCGTTTGCGTCCCCGTGGTCTTCGCGTGGCGGACTGATACGCTCCCCTCCTCGCGGGCTATCTGGATGGTCCATGCCGCAACTGCCCCAGACAACCCCTCATTATTGCATGCGATGGTCCCGTTCCTCCGGCAGATTGTCGGGAATCCCTCATCTCTCCCCTCCATCGCCTGTGCATCGGTCGCGCGGGCTCCCGGAGCGAAAACTACAGGAGGTCATTCTCATCCATCGGACGGGAACCCTCAAGGTCGGCGACGATATCCTCCTCATTGTTGTCTCTGCAGGTCACCAAAGATATGCATTTGCCGGTTGCGAGTATATTTTCGAAAGGATAAAGGAGCACGCTTCATTCTGGAAACGCGAGATACCTGGATGCGGGGATTGGTGGGTGAAAGGGAACACGGAATGAACTCGAAGCACCCACACCGTATCCTTCTGGACCCTCTCCCCGGACACACCCTTATCTGGCCCGAAGAGAAACCAATTAGACCGCATGTTCAACGCGCTTGATGTGGACCGCTGGGTGGCGGAACGGCGGTCGAGCCTCGACGAGGCGAAGGTCTCCGTGGCAGGGATCATCCAGGCGGTCCGGGAAGGAGGTGACGGGGCGCTGCTTGCCATGGCAAGGAAGCATGAACCGGAGGTCACCTCGGTGCGGGTTACCGAAGACGAGGTCGAGGCGGCCTACGGCGAAGTGGACGACCGGCTCCTGGAGAGCCTTATCGAGGCCGAGGCGCGTATCACGAGGTTCCATGAACTCCAGAAGGAGCGGAGCCTCTGGCTGGAGGAGGTGGAGCCAGGCATCGTGCTCGGCGTCAAGACCACGCCCCTCGACCGGGTCGGCCTCTATGTGCCGGGCAGGAGAGCAGCATATCCCTCGACTGCCCTGATGAACGCGGTCCCGGCAAAAGTCGCCGGGGTCCCCGAGATGTGCGCCTGCACTCCCCCTCCCATTCTCCCGCTGACGCTGGTTGCGCTCGACATCGCAGGCGTGGACGAGGTCTACCGGATCGGCGGCGCCCAGGCGGTCGCGGCGATGGCGCTTGGGACAGAGAGCATCCGCCCGGTCCAGAAGATTGTCGGGCCGGGCAACGTGTACGTGACGGCCGCAAAGATGATGCTCCGGGAGTACGCCGAGATCGACTTTCCCGCGGGCCCAAGCGAGATTGGGATCATCGCGGACGGGACGGCAAACCCGGCGTTCATCGCGATCGACATCCTCGCCCAGGCAGAGCATGACCCTGACGCCGCCTGCGTCCTCATCACCACCGATGAAGCGCTTGTCGACCGGGTGAAGGCCGAGCTTGGGAGACTGCTCCCCGCGTCGCCACGAAAAGACATCATCGAGAAGGCCCTTGGACATTCGGGATACGTCGTTTTGCCCACCATGGAGGAGGCGATCGCCGGCATGAACGAGATCGCGCCCGAGCACCTCTCGATCCAGGTCGCCGATGCGCTCACGGTCCTCAACGCGGTCAGGCACGCCGGGTCCATCTTTGTCGGGCCGTACACCCCCGTTGCTGCGGGGGATTATGCATCCGGGACAAACCACGTCCTGCCCACGGCAGGGTACGCGAAGACCTACTCGGGCCTGAACGTCTCGCACTTCTGCAAGACCTCGACGGTCCAGATCATCGACAGGAGTGGCCTTGAGGCAATTGGAGATACCATCGAGACCATTGCTGACGCAGAGGGGCTATCCGCCCACGCCGAGTCGGTGCGCATCAGGCGGTCGTCCACTTAAGAAACCCTTTTTCCCCGGGGGTAATATTCTTAGATCGGCTCGTGATCTGCGCCGCGTTTTTTAAAAAAGGTCGGACAGTAATCCCCTGACCAGGGTAACCGGGTTTCAGGGCACCCCCTGGGTTCATTAACCACACATCCTCGTGGCTATACAATGCCCCCTCTCTCCCCCGCGTCGAACCACGATTATGCCGGGGAAAGATGAAGGTTATCCCCCGTAATACGACCGCTCCCTCTCCCGTATCTCTTCAAGGCCGACCAGTCGGTTGAACTCGTCGAACCCCATCAGCATGTCTGTATACGATGCGGGAGATCCGGTCCTTTTCAACTCCGACAGGACACACTGCACTGCCTTTGCGATCGCATACGTGCAGGAGACGGGGTCGGCGACAACGGCGTACCCAATCGCTTCAAGCGCGGATGCAGAGAGGACCGGGGTCTTTCCCCCGGGGAGGATGTTTGCAAACGCCGGCCCCTCGACCTCGCGGCAAATACGGCGCATCTGCTCGACGGACTCGGGGGCTTCGACGAATGTCAGGTCTGCACCTGCCTCGAAGTAGAGGTTTGCCCTCTCGATCGCATCATCGATGCCGTTCACGGCGATGGCATCGGTCCTCGCCATGATCACGAGGTCCGGGTCCTTCCTCGCGTCGACTGCAGCCCTCACCTTTGCCACCATCTCTTCTGCCTGGATGAGTGCTTTTCCCTCCATGTGCCCGCACCGCTTCGGCGAGACCTGGTCCTCGATGAAGACTCCGCCGACACCAGCTTTCTCGTAGAGGGAGATGGTCCTGCCCACGTTGGTCACGTTGCCATACCCCGTGTCGCCGTCCGCAAAGACAGGGATTGTGGTTGCGTCCACGATCCTCGCAGCACAGTCGACCATCTCGGTGAGGGTCAGCAGGCCGACATCGGGCCTTCCCAGGAGCGCGGCGGAGTTCGCGTAGCCAGCCGAGAAGATCGCGGAGAACCCTGCCTGCTCGGCGATCCTCGCGCAGAGCGGGTCATGGACGACAGGGATGACAAGGATGGGGTCTGCGAGGATGAGGTTCCTCAGGCGCGTCGTGGGTCGTTTGGGGCTGTTCATCACCAGGAATAAAAAACCGGCGGAACTTATGTGTTTCGCCGGGGTCCTTGCCTTCCGGAGAGGTGCATCTGCACCATTCGCACCCTTATTATCCCTCCCGTCACCTTACTCTACAGGGAGACTCAGATGGCAATCGACTGGTACATGGACTTCGTTGACACCGGGTACGTGCCGGGGAAGGACGAACTGGACGCACTCTTTTACTTTGAGCCGGCAGATGGGATCAGCAGCGAGGAAGCAGCAGGGAGGATCGCTTCCGAGAGCTCGACCGGGACCTGGACGACGCTCCATACGCTCCCTCCCAGGATGAGGGACCTCCAGGCCACGGTTTACGATATCGATGGGAAGTATGTCCGGATCGCCTATCCCGCCGGCCTCTGGGAGGAAGGGAACGCCGCGCAGCTCCTGAGCGGGATTGCGGGAAACATCTTCGGGATGAAGGCAATACGGAACCTCCGCCTCATCGATGTGAGCCTTCCTCCCGGGTACCTCCGCCACTTCCGGGGCCCGCACTTCGGGATGGAGGGTATCCGGAAGATGATGCGGGTGGAGGGCCGCCCGCTCACGGGCGCTGTCCCCAAGCCCAAGGTGGGTTTTTCCGCACGTGAACATGCCAAAATCGGGTTTGAGACCTGGATGGGCGGCTTTGACTTCGTGAAAGACGACGAGAACCTGACGTCCACCTCTTTCAACCGGTTCGATGACCGCGTCCGTGAATTGACGAGGATGCGCGATCGGGCCGAGCAGGCAACCGGCGAGGTGAAGTCAGCCTTCATCAACATCACCGCAGATACAGAGACGATGAAGGAGCGGGCAAAGATGCTCGCGGAGAGCGGCTGGAACTACGCGATGATCGACGTGGTGGTTGCCGGGACCGCGGCGGTCTCGACGCTCCGGGACTACTGTTCCGACCTGGGTCTCGCGATCCACGCGCACCGTGCGATGCACGCAGCATTCGACAGGAACCCAAAGCACGGGATCACGATGCAGTTCCTCGCGAAGGTGATGCGGATGATTGGGGTCTCCCAGATCCATACCGGGACCGCGGTAGGAAAGCTCACCGGGTCAAAGAAGGAGGCCCGGATCCTCGCCGACGTGCTCAGGGAGCGCCGCGTGAAGGAGGTCCGGCACGCCCTGCTATCCCAGGACTGGGGCTCCATCCGGAGTGCATTCCCTGTCTCCTCGGGGGGCCTGCACCCAGGCCTCGTCCCTGACGTCCTCGACATCTACGGCACAGACCTCGTGCTCCTTGTGAGTGGCGGGATCCACGGACACCCGAAGGGCACCCGCGCAGGTGCAACCGCGACCATGCAGGCCATCGAAGCGTGGAGAGAGGGAGTGAGCCTCGACGAGAAGGCCCGGTCATCGCCTGAACTTGCGCAGTCCCTGGAGAAGTGGGGGTACTACAGGCCCAAGTGAGTGCGGGGATATCACCGGTGCGAACCTGGTTGTGATAACCTGGCATTCACCCGCGAAAGGGGGAGGGATATCCTTTATAATCGCCAAGAGAGGCCGTTCGGGATTCATTCCCCGGTCTCCCCAAACTATTTTTCATCATCTCGCGAACGTTTCCTGCATGCGCAAGGACCCCTCACGCATCTTCTCCCTGCGCCTCTCCCTCCGCCAGTTCCTTGCGGCGCTCTCTTTCGGGACGCTCGCCGCCCTGACGCTCTTCTCGGGGCTTGCGGTCCCCCTGGGCCACGGTCTCATGGCCGAGCCGAGCGAGGTCTTCGTCACGCTCGGGGCCGCCTTCTCCGGCCCGATCGGGGGGATCATCGTCGGCCTCCTGCAGGGAGTGGTGTATGCCCCTGAGCGGAACATCCCCTCGCACGTGCTGGCCGGCTTCCTGTGGGGGGCGTGGTACGTGGTGCTGTACCGGTGGAGCCTTGGGAAGGGGAGGTGGGCGAGGGCGGCCCTCTGGGCGGCGAGCGTCCCGGTCTATTATTACGTCCTCTTGCTCCCGCTGCATATCGCGATCGCATCTGCCACCCTCGGGGTCCCGTTTTTATCGCTCTTTTTGGAGACGGCGGAAGGCGTCCTCCCCGAGATGGTGTGTACCCTTCTCGTGACATCGGCGGTGATTGCCGCGCTTCCCGAGAGGTGGGCTGCCCCCCTCGAGTGAGGTCAGACGAGGGCCCGGACCACGCGGGCGAGGCGGCCCATGCCCTCCTTGATCCGCTCATCGTCCATGCTCGAGAAGTTGAGGCGGATGGTGGACTCGCCCCCACCCGAGACATAGAAGGGGGTTCCGGGGAGGACCGCGACCCCGCCTTTGAGCCCCTCCTCAAAGACCCTCATCGAGTCGAGCCCTTCCGGGAGGGTGGCGAGCAGGAACATCCCGCCTTCGGGCTGCGTGTGGGCCATCCCTGCCGGGAACATATCGTCCAGGAGGTCGCACATGAGACGGCAGTTCTGCCCGTAAGCGGCCGAGATGCGGCGGACATGCCCGTCGAGGTCGCACGTCTCGAGGTAGCGCGAGAGGACCTTCTGGCAGAGGAAGTTCGAGTGGAGGTCTGCGGCCTGCTTGGCGCAGTTGAACTGCGAGAGGATCTCTGCCGGTGCGCATATCCAGCCGATGCGCATGCCGGGTGCGATGATCTTCGAGAAGGAGCCCGAGAGGATGCACTGGCCGGGGGCGAGTGCCTTCACGGGCTTCCTGGGCCGGCCGTCAAAGAAGAGCTCCCCGAACGCATCGTCCTCGTAAAAGACCGTGTCTGATCCTTCCAGGACCTCGACGACGGCCTTCCTCTTCTCATACGAGTAGGTCTGGCCGGAAGGGTTCTGGGAGTTGGGGATGCCGTAGAAGAACTTCGGGCGGACCTTGCGAATGACCCGGCCGAACTCCTCTATGTCCGGGCCGTCGGCCCCGAACGCGACATCGTGGAACGAGGGTTCATAGAGGGAGAAGGCCTCGATCGCACCGAGGTACCCCGGCCGCTCCATCGCCACCGGGTCGCCCCTGTCAAGAAAGATCTTTGCCACCAGGTCGAGGCACTGCTGGGAGCCGTTCACGATCTGGATTTCACCGGGGGGGATGTCAAGGCCGAGACGTTTCCGGTATCTGTGGGAGATGAACTCCCGCAGGGGGAGGTAGCCGTCGGTGGTGGAGTACTGGAGGGCCTCCTTCCCCTCCTCCTCAAAGACATGCCTGGATGCGTCCGCGAGGCCGTCGACATCGATAAAGGAGGAGCTCGGCAGGCCCCCGGCAAAGGAGATGATGCGGGGGTCAGTGGAGACCGCAAACAACTTTCCAAGAAACGATGGCGGTACACAGCGCATCCGGTGGGCGAATCGGTATGGCATAATTCCCCTGATTCTACAGGTACTTGGTGCCGGCAAGGAAAAAGTGTGACCTTTTGGTCAGGGAAAGAGGTGTAGGGTGGGGGCACCAGAAAGGCCCTGGAGCGTGGGGGTTCATCCGGGAACGAAACATTACGCCAACGTGAGAGCCATTATAACAATGAATACCATGGTGAAGACGACCATCGCGCTATCCCCGGAAACACGAGATCTCCTCAGAGACCTGGGGAATAAGGGGGAGACATACGATGATATCATCCTCCGTCTCCTGATGGAGGCGGGCTGGAAACACCTTGACACACCCTGGAACGAAATTCTCGAGAACGATGAATTCATCCCCCTGGATGAGCTTTGAAGTTCAGAGTATTGGTATCCAGGACATTCCAGAGGGAGTTTCAAAAAATCCCGTTAAATTCTCAAACCACGATCCAAAAAGGCCTGAGATGCCTGGAGAAAGACCCATATGCACCCCGCGCCCATGCCGATACCAAGCCATTCAAAAAGACGCATCCCCAGAAATACCGGTTAGGAGTGGGGAATTTTCGGATTGTCTACGCAGTTGAGGGCAATGGGGTGAAGATCCTCGATATGCTTCATCGCAGGCGGGAAGATCCAGGCCAATAACGCCTCGTTTTTGAATGGGAAGATTGGGAAAAAGGGTGAGTCACTTCTACTGGGCATGAATTCACTACCGGGAATCCCCATATGCCGTGTGTCCTGGTGAACCCGGCTGAACCAGCGTTATGGATACCCTTGTGAAGGGTTCAGGTCAGGGGGGCCCTGATCCGCTGGAGCGAGACCCTGGCGTTCTTCCTCACCCGGCAGTCGGGGTCGTCTGCCGCCTTCTCGAGGATTGCCTCGGCCTCCCGCGAGCGCATGTTCCCGAGTGCGCAGGTCGCGGCATTCCGAAGGATGTCGTCGCCGTCACGCATCACGGCGCGAAGCACCGGGATCACCGCGGGAGAGCTGAGGACCCGGATGCCCGCAGCCGCAGCTTCACGGATGTACCACTTCTCGCGGCGCAGAAGGGAAAAGAGGGCGGAGAGGTCATCCGGGCTCCCAATGCTCCCGATGCGCTGCACTGCGGCCTGCCGTGTGCTCCAGTCATGGCTGTAGAGGTCTTTTACGATGGCGCCGACCGAATCGGCATCTGCACGGGTACCAGTCATCCTGTGTACGTATGTGTGGGGAAACAATATATATTATTGGATGGAAGTTTCCTTCTCTAAACCCCGCCCTGCCCCTGTCTTTCAAGCCTTTTCTTTTCGGCACGCAGCGGGCGATGCGTTCTCGTCCTCGCCTGGATCCCGTCCCGCCCAGGCAGGAAAACCCGGGAAAATTCTATAAGCTCACACCTCAAATTTTGAATGTTTATCGCGGATACGAGGGCAGGAGCCGAGGAGTTGATTCGCTGATCCAGAGAAAGACCGACGAGGAGAAGAACGAGTCCGGGGAGATCATCCGGGTCCGCCTTCCCCAGAAGCGGAACAAGGAGATGTTTGCCCAGGCCGAGCTGATGATGGGCGCAAACCATATCCGGGTGAAGTGCTACGACGGGGTTACCCGGATGGGGAGGATCAAGGGAAAGATCAAGAAGAAAGTCTGGATCCGGGAGGGAGACATCCTTGTCGTGATCCCCTGGAGCTTCCAGGACGACAAGTGTGACATCGTCTACCGCTATACCGGTCCCCAGGTGGAGTGGCTCCGCCGAAACGGGTATCTGTGAGTTCGCATCCAATCGGCCATCTTTTTCCCTTCTTTTTTGCCTCATCGATGTCTTTTGCAGGGAGACCCGATCGAGATCTTCTTCCCGATTCAGAAACGGAACCGCAGCCGTTCCCACGATCCGAATCATGGTTCCGAACTCTTTCTCACCTCCTGAAAGTCACCATTAGGCTGCCGAAGTGCCGCATCCAGTATTGATTGGTGGTACCTTCGCAGTAATTCCGGGGGCTGCCAAGGTCATCGCTGGTGGGGGCACACATCTGCCATGAAAGGGATCCGTGAACTCAATCCTGCCCATACGAGAGAGCGAATTACTCTGACCGCCCTGATTCACCTGGCACCGGGAAGCAACATGGGGGGGGCGAATCTTCACTGCCCGGCTCCATCTCATCAGGCCCGGGGTGATCCCTCCATTTTAGAGTAACCAGAGGGCGGATTACCGGTTACTTTCCCAGCCGGATATTCTCCTGCGAGCCCGTGAGGTACCCGAGTTTTCGCATCCCGGAGACAAGCGAGGAGAGGAACGCGGGCTCAAGCGTCAGGCGGACAGGCTCTGCCAACTCCTCAAGGTTCATGGGGTAATCGACGAGGCGCTCCTCGAGCCCGGAGAAGGAAATCCTTCCCGCATCCTGCACCACCCCCAAGACCCCCATGATTGCAAGCCGTTTCAGCTCGTATTGCGCAAAAAATTCTTCCAGGCTCTCCTCGTCCACCTCGAGGTCCTTCAACCCCTCCTCGATATCGTTGACCGAGCACTCCACCAGGACTGAACCGTCCATGATGACCTCGAACTGGGCATCAAAGTAGAGGTTGACCGAAGATGATATGCCATGGCCAGCTATCTCATCTGCATCGATGGGGCCAAGGCCCATCGTGTTCATGCTCACCCGGCATCCCCCTGCCTCACCCTTCTTCAGAAGCCGGACATTGCCCCCCTCTACCGATACCATCCTGTTCTCCCTCAGGGTGTCATCGGCAAAGACAATAGCTCCTGCCTCTCTCGCCTCCTCTTCGGATACGACAGGGCCGGGATCTCTCGGCGGGAGTTCATACCCCCTCTCCTCCATCTCCTTTTTCATCAGAGGGTAGGCTGCTTCCGCAATGTACCTGAAGAATTGTTGTGAGTATCTCCTGACCTCATCCTCGGTGAAGAGGACATCCCCCACTTCGTGGGAAGAAAGAAGTCTCTCCAGCATCCCGCGGCCGAGCAAAAGCTTGTCCACGCGCTGAAGGACAATTGTTTTTACAGGACCTTCTTCACCATCGGGAGACTCGCGGTTCTCCAGGGATTGGAGATATGAAATCATGCCGTCCAGCGGGCCGGATACCTCTTCTTCTTCAAACGAGTACATCACGGTCTTCCGGTGCGCCTTGCACCGCTTCTTCCGGAGGAACTTGATGAACGTGTCGGCGTCATCCGCCGAGTTGAACAGGAGGGACTCTTCGAGGACCATGGAGGATTGGTTGGCGGGAGGGGAGATGTGGGTTGTGGTGGGGAGGGGGAGGGGAAAATAAATGTCAAAGTCCAAGGACAGTGATACTATACCCCTTAATGATGAGACGATCAATATTATCAATATCCCAAATCGGGGGTGTTGGTTCGGGCATAGATTTTTTTATAAGGTCAAAATAAACATAATTTGCCCATCCTTTAAAATATCTATCTGTTATTGGTATAGAAATTCTGACAATATTCCCAGCTGGCGCGTTATCGAAATAAGTACTTTCATCACCTGAATTTGGATTACCATCAGGATCACTTATGATTAGAGGTTCCATTTTCATCTGGACGGTACTGATCCCTGACGTTGAAAGGGGCTTCTCCGGATTTATCTGTATAAGTGTAATTACCAATGTCCTTATTCCGCCAGATTCA
>JADFCY010000035.1:0-3629 GCA_018263335.1 Methanolinea sp.
CCCAGAAGATACCGGATCTCGCACGCGATCTCAGAAAGGAACTTCGCAAGGAGCATTACGAAAAGTTCGCCGCTACCCTCTCGACCATGCCGTTTGCACGCGCCTTTGGAGATTACCAGGCATGCTATGATGTCCTTGGCCTGATGATGAAATTCCGCTGCAAAAAGGGGTGCAGGAGAGGCGGAGGGCCTCCATTCTGCCAGATCAGGAGATGCTGCCAGGAGAAGGGCCTTTTTGGGTGCTGGGAGTGCGATGCGCAGGCAACCTGCGAAAAACTCGAATTCCTGGCGGCAAACCACGGCAATGCCCCCCGCAAGAACTTTGCCATCCTCCATGAAAAGGGGATAGAGGGGTTCCTGAAGGGCAGGAGGAACTGGTAGCAGGAACGCGGTCTTCCGAAGGTCCGGGCCCCGCGGGGTGAGGCTCCCTGCCAGCGATTGCCGGTGTTCCCCCACCAAAACCTCCTTCTCCCTCTCACGCGCAATCACACTGCATGGAAGAGTACCAGGGCCTTGAACAGGCAACGTTTGCAGCCGGCTGCTTCTGGGGGGTCGAGGCCGCGTTCAGGCAGGTGAAAGGGGTGGTTGCAACAGAGGTCGGCTATACCGGTGGGACGGTCCCCGATCCGACTTACCCGCAGGTCTGTTCCGGAAAGACAGGCCACGCGGAGGCGGTGAGAGTGATCTTTGACCCGGAAGTCGTCAGCTATGATCACCTCCTCGATATCTTCTGGGAGATTCACGACCCTACCCAGGTGAACCGCCAGGGACCCGACATCGGGACCAATTACCGTTCTGCCATCTTCTACCACTCGGCTTCGCAGAAGGCCACGGCCGAGGCATCGCGTGAACGGCTGCAGCGCTCCGGGAGGTTTGGGCGGCGGGTGATCGCAACCGAGATCGTCCCGGCCAGCCGGTTCTGGAAAGCAGAGGAGTATCACCAGCAGTATTACGAGAAGTGCGGCCGGGGGTATTGTGCGTCCGCAAGGTACTGGGAGTGATGCAGGACCTGTACCCGGTCTCGTCCGCCACTCGCCCGCCACCCTTCACAGGGTAGCCGGTATCTTCCTGTAGCCCCCTTCAGGGACAAGCATCTCGAAGCGGACACCCCTGCCGGGGACGCCGGTCTCGACGATGCTGATGCCGGTGATCGAGAGGATCTGGCCGGTAAGGAACATCCCAAGGCCTCTCTGAGGCGTTATCTCGTGGTCAAAGAGATGCCCCTTCTGATCGGCCGGAATTCCTGCGCCGTCGTCCTCATAGAGGATCATCAGTCCCATCTCTGTCTCTTTTGCCGAGACCCTGATGGTTGTCAGTCCCTCCCCGCCATGCTTGAGAGAGTTCTCGAAAAGGTTGTAAAAGACTTTTTCGAAGAGCGGATCGGCAAATACCTCGTACCCAATTCCCTCTGCCCTGATCGTGAGGTGTTCAAGCGGGAGAGCGCCCCGTGCCCGGGTAATCCCCATCCCGATATCCTGCCATGTGGCACTCTTCACTCCCATGTCCTGGTAGTCCTTTGTGAAGTTGATATGACGCTCGATGTTTGTGGTCACCCTCTTTGCCTTCTCGAGGAAATTGTGCTGCTGGAGTGTGTCTGCGTCGGGGTCCCCTGCGAGTTCGAGGTACCCTTTCAACGCCAGCAACTGGTTGAGGATATCATGCCGGGTGATGCTGCTCAGGAGGTTGAGTTTCCTGTTTGCCTGCAGGAGCGCTCTTTCCGCGTTCTTCTGGTCTGAAATATCTTCAATAATGGCAATCACGCCGGAATATCCCTCCGCTTCGAAGAGGAGAGGGTGCGCAAGGATCCGCACGTACAGCTCTTTTCCTGAACCGGGCGATTTGTACTCTCCCTCGTAATACGCGGGTGTGCCCTTGGGGACCTCCGTCATTGCAGCAGCGAGCCGGGGATTCTGCAGATTGGAACGGACATCAAACCCGATGAGCGACTCGGGAGGCAGTCCCAGTATCTCCGCGCACTTCTGGTTGGCCATGACAATCCTTCCGTTCCTGTCACTCTGGACAATGCCGACTGGCGACCGCGTGAAGAGGAGCCGGTACCGCTCTTCGCTCTCCTGGATTGCCCGCTGGGACGAGGCGAGCAATTCATGCTCCTTTCGCGTTCGATCAATCACAACGATGAAGGAGAGGAGCAGGATGAGGACCAACCCTGTCCCGAGAATGGGGGGGATTGCCGCGCCGAGAAGGATCAGCCCCCAGTCTTTCGCATCGACGTCAAGTCCGAAAATCCCGACGAGATCACCTGTCTTGCGATCCTTGACCGGGATAAATGCAGTGATCCATGTTCCCCACCGGTCAGAATCCGGACCGGCAGTGGACTCCATTGCCGATGCAAATGCGACCCTGGTGGGAGCCGTTGCCTCCTCGTAGATCTGTCCCGGGGGAGAATAGTCTGCAGAGTCGGGAGGCTCGGAATCGACAAAGAAGAAGATCTCGCCCTCGTCATTCATCCCCATGAGGTACGCAAACCGCACCTCTCTATCGGCCGCAACCACCCCCTCCATCGTGCGCTTCATGTGCATGTATACGGGAGAGACAAGGTCCGCCTCGGACCCTGAGAGTGACCTGATATCGTCGGATGTCACGGAATTTGCTGCAATTTTCGCTTTTATGAGGAGGTTCTCCCGCTGGATATGGTCCTCCTTCTGGACGTTCCACACCGTCAGGAGAGATCCTGTGATCAGGACCAGGACACACGCGGCCTTCAGCCACCAGCGGATATCGCGCGACATTGGGTATGACAGAGTGGATAGGACAGGGCACCTCTTAAGGCTGGTGCTCTTCAGGTATGCTCCCACAATGCGATCCGGTGAGGCAGGAATGAGTTCCAATACCCCGAGCCTGCACGCACGTTCCCGGCATTCTTTGATATGTACCTTTATCTCGTTCTCCACTGATGTGTCCTTTCAGGAAATGAAGGATCTCACCCCGCTCGTGGAAAAGGGCATTGACCAGTATAAAAAGAAGATGCTGCAAATGTGTCTTGAATGCCCGCACTACCCTGACAACTGCCCCCCAAGGCGCTGTCCCGTGTACCTCGGGGTAAAAGTGCCCCCCTGTTCCACGCGAGACTCCCTCCTGCGCTTGATAAAGGCGTACAAATGAGAGCCCGGAAAGTCTCGACCCGATATTATCCACGAAAATGAGAGGGGAGACGATTGAATGCCTGTGATGACGCGAAAGAACTGTGTGAACCCGGGACCACGAGACGATCAACAAGAGCAGGGAACAGGAGAGATGATGTGATGAATGTCTGTTACATTTACCATTCCTATTCGGGCACCACAAGAAGAGTCGCCGAACGCATGCAGGCAGCCTGCGGGGGAGACTGCATCGAAGTAGTGCCGCGTCGGAGTTACCACGCGCTCACCGCCTACACTCTGGGATGCATGAGGGCAAGGAACCGGGAATGCGACCCGATCGACCCGGAGGTCATCGATGTCTCAGGGTATGACCTCATCGTAATCGGCACCCCCGTATGGGCGTTTCGGGCAACCCCTTCCATCAATGCGGCAATTGCGGCACTGAAAGGCGCCGAAGGGAAGAACGCCCTGGTATTTGCCACGTGCGGGGGACAACCCGGCGAGACCATCCCGCTCGTCAGGGAAGCGC
>JADFCY010000035.1:4319-15326 GCA_018263335.1 Methanolinea sp.
CATCGGGATGGCGCCGACACCGGGCAAGGGAGACCGCGGCTCCCCCCGCAAACGCCGCGAATATCCTGTCCGTTGCGGGGTCTCCCTTTGTCTGGTGGTAATCCACCCACAGTTCGTTTGCCACTGGAAACTCGGCCGAGAGGAGTTCCCTCGCAAATGCCCCTTTTCCCCGCGGATGAGCGTCCGGTGCAGGGAGGGGAAACGGAGGCGCGTCTTCTGATGCCCCCTCGATGCGCCAGTTCCCGTCCGGTATCCGGATTGCGAAGCGTGCTCCCTTCCCTGGCCTGCCCACCTCGGAGATGCTCATCCCTGTCACCGAGAGGATCTGGCGGCAGATGAAGAGTCCGAGGCCTGCGTGCCGGCCGGCGTCATACTCGAATATCGATTCCTTCTTCTCATCCGGTATGCCGCAGCCGTCGTCCTCCACAAAGACCTCGAGGTCGCCTTGAGCCTCGCGGTAGGAAACGATGATGTTTCTGACCGTCGCGCCGTGGCGGATGGCATTCTCCACCAGGTGGGACATCACATCGCGGAAGAGCGGGTCGGCATATACCTCGAGGCGTTCTGCCCAGAACCGTACAGAGATATTGTCCCCGGCCCCAGTGATGTCTGCCTGGCGGAGCGCCTCCTGGACCCGGATCCATTCCGGGGGTGACGCCCCGAGGTCCTGGTAGGTCTCGGTGAGGAAGATCTGCCGCGCAAGGGTCCATGCCATTCCCCGGACCTTTTCGAGAAAGCCGATCGTCCTTGAGTCCTCGCACTTCGCCGACGCCTCATCCACCGTCTCGATGATCTCATTCACCGTCCGGTGGAGGTGATCGGATGAGATCCTGGCGAGGAGGGAGAGCTTCTCGTTGGCCGTCCGGAGCGCCTCTTCTGCGTTCACCATGCCGGTAATGTCCACTCCCGTGATGATGGCGCGGTTGCCGGGAAGCGCGGCAATCGAGACAAGGATATGATGCTCACTCCCCTCGGGGGTAGTCACCACCGCCTGCTCGGCGTATATCCTCCCCTCTGCAGAGAGGCGCCGGAAGAGGGCCCGCTCCACGTCTTCGGAGAGAAACGTCGAGAGTGGTGCCCCCCTGAGAGATGCAATCTCCCTTCCCAGGAGCCGGGCGGCGTTCCAGTTCACCTCTTCAACGATCCACCTCCCTTCCATTTCGCGGGCGAGGATGCTTCCCGCTTCAGAGTTGTCGAAGAGACCGCGGTAAAGGTCTTCCTGCTCCCGGAGCCTCCCGGAGAGCATGGCGATCAGCCAGCCGATCAGGACCATGACGCACGCCCTGATCAGGGCCTCGATGAAGAGAGGGCTCCCAATCCCGCTGATGAGCAGCACGAGGAGGAGATACCCTCCTCCAATCCCTGCCGAGATTGCGACACCCTGTCTTGGGAAACGGTAGGCCCCGATGACCACCGGGATGTAGAGGAGGTGGGGGACGACGATGGTGATACCGACGAAGAGGCCGACAAGGTTGAGGAGGAGGGCTCCTGCCGTGGTGGCAATGAGGGCCGCGTTCCAGGCGCCGTCCTGGCCATCAAAGATATGCGGCGCCCTCAGGTCCGATCCCCCCTGGTGGCAGTCTCATGACTGCGGGTTATTTGATTGCTACGCACCAAACGAGGACCGTGCCAGGTGCCCACCGCGTCGTCCCTGTCTGTTCTGCCCATACTCACAAAGAGACGGGAGCGTGAGTATTTGTACTTGTCCATTTCTCTCTCGTGCACCGTGGGGAACCGCGAAGGGACGCTCCCCGTGACCCTCGTCCGGGCCATGGGAGGAGATGAAATATCTGCCGCCGGGAGTCCCTTTATCCCCTCTTGTATCCGAACCTCCGGAGGAGATCCACGCGTTCCCGCACGTCATCCCGGGACTCAACCCCCCTCGGCGGGGACCCGTCGATGACTCCCATGATCCCCCTCCCAAGGGGACTCTCCGCGACGATCACGTCGACGGGATTCGCCGTTGCACAGAAGATCGTGCACACCTCCTGTATCGCCTTTACCGCGTTCAGGACGTTTATGGGATAGCAGTCCCGCATGCAGATGAGGAACGAGTGTCCCGCCCCTATCGCGAGTGCACCCTTCTCTGCCAGGGCCACGAGCCCCTCGTCGTTGCCGTCCCGGCGCACCAGGCACTCTGCGGAGGCCTCGCAGAACGCAATGCCAAAATGCGCTCCCGGGACAGATCCTGCCATCGCCTCGTACAGGTCTTCGACAGTCTTGATGAAGTGGGATTGGCCAAGGACGATGTTCACGTCTTCGGGTTTCTCCAGTCTTACGCGCACGAACGAGATATCGCCAGACATGTGTGATCAGGTTGTGTGATGGGTGCCATGTTCAAAAAAAAGATTGCCGGCTCCCCGCGCTTTTAAAGCCGGGCCTCCCAGGCGGGTGCGTATCCCGGGAAAGAACGCGGTGCCCGCTCAAACCGGCTTGCTTATTCCCTCCCGGGACAGACGGGATCCTGATGGCTGGCGAGGAATCAACGGGAAGGCGGATCCGCCTGTCTGTTAAGACAAAGATACTCCTCGTATTCCTTGCCCTCTCTGTAAGCGCACTCCTTCTGGCCGGCATCCTCGCATTCATCCAGATCGGTGACGTGAGCAGGTACGCCGTGGAGAGTAGCAGCGCCCTCGGGGACCGGGCTGTAGAGGACAGCACTGCAGCCATGGAGCGGGATGCGCGGGAATCCCTGCTCAGGCTGGCACGGGACCAGGCATATATCAGCAACATCATCTTTGACCGCGTCTCCGGCGAGATAGAGATGATGGCGCACTATGCAAGGGAGATCCAGGCAGATCCCGGGCGGGTGCGGCCCCGACACTTCTTCCTCCAGGACGAGGAGCCGGAAGACCCTGCCTCGACCGCTGTCCTCTTCCTCTCACCGGGGGTGGAGAAGGACATCCCCGTAGAAGAGCGTAACGCCGCAGGGATGATGACCGATATCTTCA
Organism: Methanolinea sp.; assembly: GCA_018263335.1. Classification (GTDB taxonomy): domain Archaea; phylum Halobacteriota; class Methanomicrobia; order Methanomicrobiales; family Methanospirillaceae; genus Methanolinea_A. The sequence continues at coordinate 7,271 of JADFCY010000035.1, forward strand.
TCCCGCTCTTCTCGTCCGACAGGAACCTTGCCGCGGTCTACGTGGGGACCGACAGCGGGATGTCATTCATCTATCCATGGTTCACCGGGATGGATGCCGCATTCGATCCACGGCTGAGGGGATGGTTCCGCCAGGCAAAGGAGACTGGCGCAAAGACCTGGTCAGAGCCCTACGTCGACCTCCTCGGCCATGGCCTGATGATGACCTGCTCGATCCCGGTCTCAGACCCCGTGAAGGGATGGTTCTGGGTGATAGGGGCGGACGTGACCATCGAGACCATCAACCAGAACATCATCGGGACCCAGGTGGGCGATTCAGGATATGCCATGCTCATCGACCAGCACGGAAACGTCATCACGAGGCCCGGTCTCTCCTCGGGTGACATGCGCTGGGACGAGTCATTCGTGACCGAGAACCTCCTTGAGAGCGGAAATGCCGGTCTCGTCGAGGTCGCCAGGGAGATGACCGCCGGCAGGGAGGGCGTTGCACGTGTCAGTTTCGAGGGAGGCGACCGGTTCATCGCCTATGCACCCGTGCAGAGCGTGAACTGGAGCGTGGGCGTGGTGATGCCGGTCGACGAAGTGATCGCGCCTGCGATCGCCACACGGCAGCGCATACTTGGTGCCTCAGAGGAGACGGCATCGCACATCACCCGGCAGCAGGAGCAGCTGAGGACCACCTTTACTGCGGTATTCCTCATCCTCGTCGCGGTGGTAATCGTCCTCTCCCTCGTCTTTTCACGGTACCTCACAAGGCCTCTTGAAGATCTGAAGAAGGGATCAGAAGCCGTCGGGAAAGGGGACCTCGATTACCGGGTGGAGGTGCACACGGGCGACGAGTTCGAGGACCTTGCGGCCTCCTTCAACCGGATGGCAGGTGACCTGACAGAGCACATCAGGTCTCTGCGCCTCACTACTGCCGAGAAGGAACGGATACAGAAGGAGCTCGAGATCGCGAGGGGGATCCAGCAGAGCTTCCTGCCAGAGACCGCACCCCGGATCCCCGGCATTGATCTCGAAGGGCTCAACCTTCCCGCCGCGGAGGTGGGTGGCGACTTCTATGACTTCATCCCCGTCGGGAGCACGAGCTGGGGGCTCGTGATCGCGGACGTCTCCGGAAAGGGCGTGCCCGCTGCCCTCTTCATGGCACTCTCCCGCACGCTGATCCGGGCGAGCGCATCACGGAACCCGGACCCTGTGGCCTCCATACGCGAGGCAAACCACTCGATATACCTTGACTCAAAGACCAGTATGTTCGTCACGCTCTTTTATGCAATCCTCGATATCAGGAAAAAGACCCTCACCTTTGTGAATGCCGGGCATAATCCCCCGCTTCTCCTTGCTTCAGGAAGCGAGGGCGTGGCACTCCTGAAGGCAAGGGGGATTGCACTCGGGGTGATCGACGAGGTCGATCTCGAGCCAGTCGAAGTCGCGCTCTCCCCGGGCGACGTGGTGGTCCTCTACACTGACGGGGTGACGGAGGCGACGAACGAACGCGACGAGGAGTACGGTCTTGCGCGCCTCTCATCCCTCGTGTCCGAGTCGAGGGGACTCCCGGCAAAAGAGATCATCAACGCGATCGTCAGAGACGTCACCGCGTTTGCGGGCTCGCGGCCGCAGTTCGATGACATCACCCTCATGGTGCTGAAGGTCGAGTGAAGACAGATTCGCTGCCTTCCCCGGGCGGAGTACCCACCCCTCCACCTTATCGTCCTGGCAGTCTCACCTTACTCCCAATGGATCAGCAGGAAACTGATGGCTCCTTCAAGTCCCGAGACGAACAGCACATCCTTGAGCACCTCTTCGAAGGGGCGCTCTGGAACTCCCGGCTCATTGTCCTGCTCGCCGTCGCATTCGGGACATTTTCCGCGATAGTCCTCTTTGTATCCGGATCGCTTGAGATTCTGAACACCCTCCTTTACTCGATTGACTTCACCCACATGGAGGTCGAGCACACCGAGATACTGATCGGGATCATCGGGGCGGTCGATTTTTACCTGATAGGGATGGTCCTGCTCATCTTCTCTTTCGGCATCTACGAGCTCTTCATCTCAAAAATTGACATCGCCCGTCAGGGGAGCGTCTTCCATAATATCCTTGAGATCTCGAGCCTTGATGACCTCAAGAACAAGATCATCAAGGTGATCATAATGGTACTGATCGTGAGCTTCTTCCAGCGGGTCCTTGCCCTCCAGATGACGAGCGGGACCGACATGCTATTCATGGCGCTCTCCATTGCCGCGATCTGTATTGGGGTCTTCTTCCTCCAGAGACTGAAGCTCTAAAAATATCGCCTGTCCCATTTTTTTAAGAAGACAGGTGATCAGGGCCACAAAACGTGCATCTGCCCGGCAACACCAGGATATGATCGAGAAGGACTCACCGGGCCTTCCTGACCGGCTGGCTGTGGACAGTCTCCATGCGGCTGATGCTCTCGAGATCAAGGGATACGAGGTGATCAAGAGTGAGCGGGGCGTACCCCGTGCACTCGCATGAGACATTGATGGTCTTTGCCTCCCCGTTGATGAAGGGGTAGTCCGGCACCTTGTTGTGGGTGTGCCCGTGGACCACCCACCCTCTCCACGAGGGAGGGGCGTCCCGCGGGTTATGGACAAGATAAAATTCATAGCCGCCGTAGGTCAGCACCGTGTGGTGCTTCGCACCGATGAGGTGCTGGTCATGGTTTCCCCTGATGAAGACCTTCCTCCCGTTCAGTTCGCGTATCCACCGGCGGGGGCTCCCCCTGATGCACAAGTCCCCGATGTGGTAGACCGTGTCGTCCGGGCCTACCTCGCGGTTCCACCGCTCTACGAGGTGCGAATTCATCTGGTTGAGGGTGGTGAAGGGGCGGTGGCAGTGGAAGATGATCTTTGCGTGGTTGAGATGAAGATCAGATATGAGAAAGATCTTGCCCCGGTGGCGGGAACGAGGGGAAAGAAACGCCTTGATCGAGCGGATGATGCCTCTGATCATCTGCGTGAGGGTCCCTGGTCCCCGGCCCGGAAGGGGTGGCCTCCTGAGGTGTTCATTCACGATATCTCCCCCTGGGACTCTCTGGTCTGGCCCGCGTTCCCGAAACGTAAGCGATCCGCACCTCCCCTCCGGACGTGCAATTTTTCCTCCACTGTTCATTTCCCTCTCCTGGTACCGGAAAAAAGGAGGACACCTACTTCTGCTTTTCGGAAAGAAGGACCCCGGATAGCGCGATGTTCTCCTTCTCCAGCTCGTGGATCAGGATGGTGACCCGCTCTATGGGGACGTCGAGCACCCGCGTGATCGTCCCCGCGATCTCCTCTGCCATCTGCTTCTTTTGTGCAACTGACCGCCCCTTTGCCATGGTGATGGTGACAACCGGCATACCATTACCTATGTGGAAACCCGCCGGATAAACACGGCTGATCCGGGTCGAAGACATAACCCCCTCCCCTCTTCGCACGTCTGCCCGATGGGATGCCCCCCGGCAAGGGATGCCGAATCCGCCGGCCTGCCGGGACACCCCTCACTCGCCCCTCCGGGTCGCGTGGGGAAAAGTGTGGCCCTCGCCACTCACAGGTCCCTTGCATAGCCTGACTGGACCGCGGCCTCCCTGACCGCACGCGCAATCGCCCGCGTCACCTCGCGGTCGAGGATCGTGGGAAGGATGTGCTCCCGGGTGGGATGCGGGACGCATTCTGCGATGGCGTGTGCCGCCGCCACTTTCATCTCGTCGCCAATGCCCGTGGCAAAGGCATCGAGCGCACCCCGGAATACCCCTGGGAAGGCAAGCGCATTGTTGATCTGGTTCGGAAAGTCGCTTCGCCCCGTCCCCACCACCGCGGCACCGGCACGCCGGGCGGCGTCAGGCATGATCTCGGGCACCGGGTTGGCCATCGCAAAGACAATCGGCTGGTCATTCATCCTCCGGACCATCTCTTCGCTGAGCACCCCGGGTCCGGAGACACCTATGAAGACGTCTGCTCCCTCCATCGCGTCAGAGAGCGATCCCGTCCGCCCGGAGCGGTTGGTCTCTTCGGCAAGGATGAACTTGTACTTGTTGCTATAGAGGCCTTTTCGGGCACGGTGGATGATCCCCTGGGTATCGCAGACCACGATCTCCCGGACGCTCTGGCAGACGTCCGGGCTGTACCCGATGCAGCGGAGGAGCCTCGTGATGGCATACCCTGCGGCACCGGCCCCGCAGACCACGATATGGAGGTCCTCGAACTGCTTCTTCGTGGCCCGGCAGGCGTTGAGGAGGGCCGCGAGGACCGTGATGGCGGTGCCGTGCTGGTCGTCGTGCATCACCGGGATGCCAAGGTCCTGGAGGCCCTCCTCCACCTCGAAGCAACGGGGGGCGGCGATATCCTCGAGGTTGATCCCGCCAAAGACCGGGGCGATGTTTCTGACCTGTTCCACGAAGTCAGACTGGGGACCGTCGAAACAGATGGGGAAGGCGTCGATGCCGGCGAACTTCTTGAAGAGGATGGCCTTTCCTTCCATCACCGGGATGGCCGCATACCCGCCGATGTTCCCGAGGCCAAGGACCGCAGTCCCGTCAGTGACGATCGCCACCGAGTTCCGCTTGAGGGTGTAGCGGTACGCAAGGTTCCTGTCCTTATGGATCGCCCGGCAGACCTCGGCCACCCCGGGGGTGTAGGCACGTGAGAGGTCGTGGCGGCTCTCCAGCGGCACCTTTGATCGTATCTCCAGCTTTCCGTGGTGTGTTTCGTGGAGCGCCAGCGCCTCGCGGTAGATCGCAGTGCGGTCCTCTTCCTGGTCCATGATTCCACCAAGGTCGCCGTATCACATAAAACCCGGCTCTCCCCACTCTCCTCAACGCCCATTCAAACCCTGGCAGCCTGCCAACACTTATCGGGATGCACGACGACCAGAATGGCTATGTCAGGGAGCTCCCTCCTTCGCTTCATGCCCCTCGCCGTCGCACTCGGCGCTCTGCTCGCCACCGCAGGATGCATTGTGCCGGTGAATGTCACGCTGGATCCCCAGGGACACCCGGCATATTCGTGCGGGATACCTATTGATGCGCGGGTCACAAGGGTCATCGACGGGGACACCATCGCAGTGAAGACTGGCGCGGGGAGGGAGGAGACCGTGCGCATACTCGGTATCGACACTCCAGAGACCGAGGAGCACGGGAACTGGGGAAATGAATACGAGGGGATCAGCGACCCCGCGTACCTGACTACGTGGGGACACCTGGCGGGCAACCAGACAAAGGACCTGTTGAAAGGGAAGACTGTGACACTCATGACCGACTGCATGACCGGCGAGCGCGATCGGTACGGCAGGCTCCTTGCATACGTCGGGGTCGACGGATCTGACTTGGGGTCTCTGCTTCTCGGGGGAGGGTACGCAAGGGTCTACACCGAAGAATCGTTTGAGAAGAAACCGCAGTACCTCATGCTCCAGTCCGGGGCACAGGCTGCGGGGGCCGGGCTCTGGAGTGCTGCAAAGACCGCTGAGAGTTCTCAAAAAAGCCCGGTATCGATCGCTTTTGTCCAGTACGATGCCCCCGGCGACGACAGGGAGAACTTAAACGGTGAATATATCGTGCTTGCTTCCGATGAACAGGTGAACCTCTCGGGATGGACGATCGCAGATAACAGCGGGACGATCTACAGGTTCGGCAACGTGGTCATACACCCCGGCGACCGCGTGACGCTCCACATCGGGCCAGGCACCCCGACCGGCACCACATTCTACTGGAACCTCTCCGCCCCACTGCTTGGAAATGATGCCGATGCCGTCACGCTCAGGAGCCCTGACGGGAAGGCAGTCGCGGTCTACCGGTGGGGCAAGTAACTCTTTCCTGTGGAGTTCGCCTCCGCGATTCCCTCTCACAATGCCACAGGTTTTTTCATGCGCCCTGCCTGTGGCATGACGCCTCATTCTTGATTTCAGTTTGTATGCGTGTATCCCGACAGGATCATGTGATTTTTAAAAGGGAGACCGAATTGAGTATTCCGCGCGACCTGCACGACAGGCCCGCGGGCTTTTCGCTCGTCACTTCCCCTTCTCATCCGGAGACGATTCCGGCCCCTTTTTCGACGCGATCGTGCAGGGGCCGCTGCTCGGGACGATGGTGACCGAGCTCTTCGGGATCCTTGATTCAAGCGACGCCTTCATCCGGTCGATCGCCTCCTGGACCTCGCACATGCGCCGGTCGCCGTCGAACTCGAGGAAGATCTCGATATACACGTTGCTCCCGCTCCTGCGGGAGCGGACACCGTGAAATGCGTCGTACTCGGAGAAGAACTCGGTGAGTTCCCTGATGATCGTGATCTGGAGCGACTCGTCGAGCGTCTTGTCGAGGAGGTCCGGGAGCGACGCGGAGATCACACGGTAGCCGGTCGTAAAGAGGAAGCCGACGATGATCATCGATGCGAAGGGGTCGATATAGACCGCCCACCAGAACTGGTGCAGGACGATTGAGAAGATGAGGGCGAGCAGCACCGAGAGGTCCGAGAATGCCTTGGTCCGGAAGAGTCGCCACTGCGACTCCATGATGGGAGAGTACTCCTTCTGGGCAATGCGGTAGTTCTTGCGCCAGAGCCAGGTATTTACCGTAACGCCGATGCTCATCATGACAAGCGCGAGCGCCACCCCGCTGATGTGCAGGGCCTCGGGTTCGAGGATCCTCGTGATCGCGGTGTAAAAGACCAGGACCAGGGAGATGAGCATCACCGCGCCGGTGATGATGCTTGTCACCGTCTCGAACTTGCCCATCCCGTAGTCATAGGCCCCCTGCCCGCCCCTTGCAAGCTTTCGGATGGTAAGATAGGCAAAGAACGTGGCAAGGAGCTCGTTTCCGCACTTCACCACGTCGGCGAACATGGTGATCGAACCGGCAAGGATGGCGGCGATGATATCCGGTATCCAGAGGATGAAGTCCACGACCAGACTGGCAAAGACCGTCTTCTCCTTCTTTGCAAGGGTCGACGCATCGAGAGCCGATACGTCCCCCATCCCTGTCGCGTGGCTCATCCGCAGTCCTTTCCTCTTCGTATGCGCTGAGGGGAGAAAATACCCGCAGAATGGATGCGTGGTGGGGGTGCAGGAATATCACTGCCGCCATGCCCCCAAAATCCGGCTGATCGACCGTTCCCGCCCGCCAACTTTTATCGTGTGACGCATTCCAGAGTTTCTCACCTGAAAGGAGTACCCCGCAGGAGTGTGAACCATGGAACTGAAGTGCGAGAACAGGGGAGATATCAGGGTAGTCCACGTGGCCGGCAGGATCGACGGCAGCAATGCAGATGCATTCGGCCTGGCTCTCAGGGACATGAGCGGGGGCGGCAACCACCACCTGCTCATTGACATGGGCGCCGTCCCTTACATCAACAGTGCCGGTCTGCGTGCGGTCCTCGCGGCTGCAAAAAACCAGCAAAAGCATGGCGAACGGTGCGTCATCTGCGGGTTGTCAGGCGAGGTGAGGGAGATATTCGACCTTGCGGGGTTCCTGAACATCCTCCAGGTCTATCCTTCAGTCGAGGAGGCCATCTCGCACTGGTGAGCCAAAAGGAGCGCCACAGTCGATCCCGCAGGGGTGTGAATGCGTGTGTCCACCCCCGCAAAGACCGCCCAAGCCCCCTGGGATTCTGCACCCTGCCTCCGTCATACCTCCAGCCGCCCCACCCCTCCGGATCTCCGGGGGAGATCAGAGAGCCCCGCTCATCCTTGATCCGGCATCAGGTCCCCTGCTGCCTGCGCTCTTCCTGCATCGCTGCCTCCTCTGCAGCAAAGATTACCTCCTCCCAGGCCTTCCCGAGCAGCTTGCGGTAGTAACCCACATCGAAGCGTGCGGCCTTCCAGTCAAGGTCAACGGCCCAGGTGCGTGAATCGGTGACAACGTAGCTCACCTCCATCCCGGGGGAGAGGGCGATCCCCTCCGCCGCGCAGGCCCGCACTGCCGATGCCTCGGGGCACGCGTGACGGTAGCGGAGGGTGCTGATCCTCCTGCTGATTGCCAGCTCTCCCGGCCGGGCAGAAGGGAGCTCTTCCACTGCCCTGCGGTAGCGTTGCCGGAGCGGCTCACGGAGGGCCGCGATCTCTTCGGG
>JADFCY010000036.1 GCA_018263335.1 Methanolinea sp.
CCTTTCACGGTCTCACCGATGAGCTGGTCCATCACTGAGAACGCCTGTCCGAGCGGGAGGTTGGGTACAAAATTTTTCAGCCTGTTGTTGTCGAGGACTATCACCGAATCAGCGGCTGAGGCAAGGGCTTCGAGCCCTTCTTCAGCCCGGATCAACCGGGCTTTCTCGACCTGGAAGGGGTAGCTGACCATCCCAACCACTATCGCTCCCTGCTCCTTGGCAATCTGTGCCACTACGGGCGCAGATCCCGTTCCAGTCCCGCCACCCATTCCGGCGGTGATGAAACAGAGGTCAGCGTTTTCCAGGAGCGCCTCGAGGGTGGGCCGGGCCATCTCTGCGGCCCTCTTGCCGACGTCCGGGTAGCCGCCGGCACCAAGACCTTTTGTCAGGGATTTCCCGATGAGGACCCTCTTGTCAGACTGGATCATATCCAGGTGCTGCTTGTCAGTGTTGATGGCGATGGTCTCAGCGCCCGAGACACCCATGTGGTGCAGCCTGTTGATGGTGTTGTTCCCGGCGCCGCCACAGCCAATGATCACGATACGGGGTTGCCCTATGAACTCGTCATCTATTGAGCTGGAGGAATTTGCCATCTCCCGTTCAATTTCGAAGTTCTTCTGGGCATCATTGATGATACTCTGCATTGTTGACCCTCCTAAACCTTGAATGAAACCTGGTCACTCTCCTTGAGGATACGTCCGCCACGTCTCTCGATCAACTGGCGAACCGCATCCCGGACTGCTTCCGAGACAGTGGGGAACTCCCCTGCCGCCACCATCTGCTCAAGCATCTCTATCTGCTGGTCCGGCAGCCTGAGGGTGATGCGTTTCATTTCTTTTTTCTCCTGATATGACAATTGTCCGACAATTGTCAGACATTTGTCAGTCATTTAGCTTGCTAATGTCTGACTATGCAGATGAAACCTACTTTATCAAAATAGTATATAAATATTTCTATTTGGAGTTGATAAACCGAACCGGTGCTCCCATTGATTTATCATAATCCTGGCCACAAATGTACGTTCGCATCTCTGGGTTTTTAAATGAACGGGCAGGATATCTCAAAAGTCGTGCATGGTGGGACAGGGATCAGGAAAAGGAGAGAGACGGGCGCACCAATCCTTGACTTTTCAGCCAGTATCAATCCCTACCCGCCGCACCTGGTCCCCACACTCGATCCCTATCGCCTTGAACACTACCCGGATGATACCTACCTGGATTTGAAGGAGGTGATTGGAGGCCGGTTCGATCGGGAAGTATCCGAGATAGCAGTGGGAAATGGATCAATCGAGATCATACGCGTCCTCTGTGCAGCAGTCCTCAATCCCGGTGACAGGGTGGCCACGTATCCCCCCACTTTCGGGGAGTATGAATACTCTGCGCGACTTGCAGGGGCTTTGACCGGGGGAGGGCCCGGAACCAAAATACGCTTCCTCTGCAATCCCAATAATCCAACCGGGCATTTGTTGGAAAGAGGTGAGATCCTCCCGATCCTCGAATGTTGCGAGGATGAAGGCTCGATCCTGGCGGTTGACGAGGCCTTCATTGAGGTATCAGACGATCCTGCGCAGACTCTCTCGGGGATGCGGCACCCGTCTCTCTTTGTGATTCGTTCACTGACCAAGAGTTTTGGGATGGCAGGGATCCGCTTCGGTTATGGGTTCGGAGACCCTGAACTGGTCGCAAAGATCGAGGCCCGGCGCCTCCCCTGGAGCGTCAATGCGGTTGCGGAGCAGATGGCAACCGAGGCTTTTTTACGGTACGATGAGCTGGCGATATCCCGCGATCGGATAAGGGAAGAGCGCGAAAGACTCTCTGCCAAACTCTCATGCCTCCCGCTGGAAGTCGTCCCTTCCAGGACTAACTTCCTCCTTCTCAACATGGATCGCGATGCAGGTCCACTCTGTGCCTCCCTTCTCCGGTATGGCATCCTCGTCAGGGACTGCCATTCGTTTGGGCTTCCCTTTTCGATACGGGTTGCAGTCCGAAAGAGAGAAGAGAACAACCTCCTCGTGGAGGCCCTCTCCGAATGTTTGCGCTGATCCTTGCCGGAGGCCTGGGGAGCCGCCTCGGACTCGGGGAAAAACCCCTCGTGACCATCAAAGGAGTGCCGATGATCAGGTATGTGATCGAGGCATTCACTTCCGCAGGGTTCGAGATTCTCGTGGTGCTCTCCAGGAAGACCCCCTATACACACAACTGGTGCCGTGCGCACGCGATTCCCCATTACACTGCAGGGGGCCGGGGATATGTCGAGGACATTGCAGAGGCAGTGGAGGCCCTGGGGATTGAGGGTCCGCTGTTCACCTCAGTTGCGGACATTCCCTGCCTTGAGGAGGATATCATCGGGACTCTCCAAGCATTGTACTTTGAGAGCGGAAGGGATGCCCTCTCTTGCTGGATCCCCAAGGATATGGCAGAAAAATACGGTTCGCGAGTCGCATACACCGAGATAATCGATGGAGTGGAGGCATGCCCGGCAGGGATCAACATCATTTGCGGAAACCTGATCGATTGCCCCCAGGATGAAATCCGTGTTCTGCTCGCGGATCCGCGCCTTGCATATAATATCAACACCCGCGAGGCCCTTGAATTCGTCACGGGCATCATGCATTCCCGACTGAATCGAGACGAAGGTCCCTGCCGTTCCTGAACAATTAAACCGGATTCCGAGTCCCCTTTGAATTTTACAGATAATTTCAGCCTTTTTCTTGAGAAGTAATTTAAATGATCGTGGCGGAGATGTACATATATGCAGGTCTCGCGGGAAGTCGAACTCGAGGGTCATATCATTGATTCTGGGATCATGACCAGGGTTTTTGATAAAATAATGGATATGGGCGGAAATTTTGAGATTATCGTTTTTAACGTGGGAAAACGTAAATCAGACCCGAGTTATGCGCACCTGCAGGTGAACGCGGAGAGTGAGGAACAGCTGCATGCCATCCTTTCTGAGATACACCGGTACGGAGTCCGCCTCCGCGAGATACGCGATGTCACCATTGTCCCTGCCGAAGGGGATAGGATAGTTCCCAAGGGATTTTATTCCACCACCCACCACCCGACTTCCATCAAGTTCGGGGGCAACTGGATACCCGTGCAGAATATCGAGATGGACTGTCTCGTGGTAATCAACCCCGCGACCACCAGTGCAACCTGCACGCCCATCTCGAAACTGAAAAAGGGAGACCTTGTGGTAGTGGGAGAGGAGGGAGTGCGGGTAAGCCCCCCGGAAAGACCCCGTCATATCTCAACCTTCGAGTTCATGCAGGGCACGGTCTCACCCGAGCGGCCAAGCGAGACGATCATTGCCCGCATCGCCGCAGAGATCATCGATCAGAAGAAGAAGGGAGGAAAGATAGCTGTCGTGGGGGGACCCGCGATAATCCATACCGGTGCGGCGCTCGCACTCGCATCCATCATTAGGAAGGGATACGTGGATGTGCTCTTCGCAGGCAATGCCCTGGCAACCCATGATATCGAATACAACCTCTTTGGCACTTCGCTTGGGATGGACCTCTCAACCGGGAAACCTGTCACCGGAGGCCACAAGAATCATTTTTATGCAATATCTGAGGTGATGCGGGCGGGATCGATACAGAATGCGGTGAGAAAGGGGGTTATCACCGGGGGTATCATGTTCGAGTGTATCCAGCGCGGGGTTCCCTTCGTCCTCGCCGGGTCGATAAGGGATGACGGACCACTCCCTGATGTCATCACTGACTCCATGGAGGCGCAGGAATGTATGCGCGAGCATGTGAAAGAGTGCAACATGGTCCTGATGATTGCAACCCTTCTCCATTCTGTCGCGGTAGGAAATCTCCTCCCCTCGTATGTCAAGACCATCTGCGTGGACATCAATCCATCATCGGTCACGAAACTGATGGACAGGGGGACCCTCCAGGCCATCGGGGTGGTCAGCGACGCAGGAACATTCCTACCCCTCCTCGACAAACAGCTTGAGCTGCAGGGAGGTTCCCTTTAGCGTGTCAGGGGCATGCAGTAGGAACGCTCCTCCCGCAGTACAAAATCCCATTCTTCTTTACAGGCGCAGGGGATGGCAAGAAGTGCAGAGAGGAGCTCCCTGTCGGCAGAGAGAGAATAATCCCTTATTCCTTTGACGAGGGGACCGTCACACACCCCGCAGTTATGCGGGCCCCTCTCCTGCCCTCCCCCAAGGGGATCACACGTGAGGTGAACGGGTGATTCCGAGAGGATGGTGAGGATACTCCATAGATATGGCGGCCGGTATGCTCCCTGTTTCCAGTAATACTCAAGTTCTGTGTTCCTCTGCACAGTGCAGGGGTTGAGGGAGATCATGTCTGCTGTCCCGGAGAGGTCACGGATCGATGAGATCATGTCGTCTATTGCTTCGCGTTCGGTGAGGAAAAGTGGCTTTGCAAGGAGGTACGCTTTTACTCCTGCACCTGCGGACCGGGCGATTTCCGTCGCCTTGACGAAGTCGTCCCACGAGAAGCCCTTGTCGATGCATTTCTCCCTGATGGTATCGTTGCTGGTCTCAACCCCGATTGCAACGAAAAGGGGTGTCTCATGGGTGCCGTTATCTATCAGAGTTACGAACTGATTGAGATGGTCGACAGTGACGTATTCCGGGCGTGTCTCTGCAATGACAATCTTTCCCCGCATCATTTTTGCAAGGGCATCTCTTGCCTGCACCGGGACCTCGAGAGGATCAAAAAGACTGCCAGAGGTATAGATCTTTACCGCATCGAAATCCTCAAGCGTGAAATTGTTTTCGATCCAGGCCAGCTGGGCGCGCAGCCCTGCCTCGAGCTCCCCGTGTGTGAGCCTATTATATCGTTCGTGCCGGTAACTGCACATCCGGCATCGGTCATGTGCGCACCCTCCGGTCTTCAGGATGATGGTGAGTGCCGACATCACCTGCCCCTCGATGCGGTCACGCCCCGCCCAGGCTGCCAGCGGCCGGTCAGATTCTCTCTCGGGAAACACTGGGTTATCATTGGCGCGCCCGACTCTTAACACCGTGTATTCACGACCGGACGAAGCGTTGCGCACAGGTGAACAGGGCCGTCTTTGCACTTGCGGGAATGCGTGTATACAGGTTTCCGGCGCTGCACGAGCAGGACCCAGTCATCTCCCCGATTTTTTATTGGAGAGGATTTTTTAGGTATTTGTGGGGACAATCTCACCAGAAGACTATTGAATGCAGCAAGGGCATATTTATCTTATTCACTGTGTTCAGGGAGCGTTTTTTCGTGCCCTTCCCCGACACATCGCAGGACAGATTCCCTGCAAAAAACAGGTGCAAGAGAATGACAGGCTTCCCACACACTTACCGGGTGAGGCTCCGGTCGATGACTTTAATGGCAGTGATCCTGCTGTCTCTCGCAGGGGTTTCTGCAGCGTACGAACTCTCCATCTATGCGCCGATGGACGTCCAGAGAGGGATGCCGCTGGTGGTGAATGGAACGAGCAACCTGCCGGCGGGGATATCCGTGGATGTCGTCCTCTATCGTTCAGAGTATGTGACAGAAGAGATAGCCCGCGAGACAGTCACCCTTCAGGGGCCAAAGGAGTTCACGGTCGTGTTCGATACGCAGGATCTCACGAAAGGACAGTACAAAGTTGAGGTCCCCGGGATACAGGGATACGCGTTCCTCGGGAACTCGACCACGATCCGTGTGGTCCGGATCATTGACCGGACAGATGAACTGACTATGAAGTCGCCAAGGACCCAGGAGATGGATGGCACCCTCGAATTGAGGGGGATCATCCCGGGTCTCCGAAATGCGGGTGTCCAGGTTCAGGTGATCGGCCCCGACAACGAGGTGGTTTTCGGACCCGAATTTATCGCGACCTTGTATGATGGGTCATTCTCAAAGGAGATTAGGATTGACGTTCCCGGAACGTACGAGGTGAGCTTCACTGACAACAAGGGATACATTGGGACCTTCCCGTTCGTGGTCACGCCGAAATACGAGCCAACGACAGTTCCCACCACTCAGGAGCCACGAATCACGGCAGTCACCGCGACCGCCCATTCAAGCTATGACAGGCCGGCGTACTTCACAGTGACGGGAGCACAGGCGAAGGTGAAAATATCCACCTCGGCAGGGGTCGACTGGGTTATCGAATACCCGGACGATAAGGGCGTTATCCTGAAGGTCAACAACAAGGGCCAGATCGACCCGGAAGAGGTAACCATTGATTCCGGAGCGGCGACCATCTACCTGAAGGTGTACCCTTACAGGTTCTCTGATGAGGGGGATGTCACAATCTTTGCTGAAGGTGCGGAAAGGATCGGCGTTGCAACAGATATCCCTCCTGTGTTTGCGGCGACTGCAACCCCTACGCCAAAGTCAGCTCTTCCGGTTTTCCTCGCCCTGCTTGCGCTTTTGGCACTGGGGATGAAGAAGGCGTTTTGGTAATTTATCCATCCCTCTCTTGTGGGACTGCGGGCCCGGATACATTTTTGAGAATCCAGGCCCAACTGATATATCCGGGCCGGGGTAGTCTAGTCCGGAAAGGCGGTGGCCTTGAAAGCCACTGGTGCCCAGCACCTCAAGAGTTCAAATCTCTTCCCCGGCGTCCAAAAGGTTTTTGTTCGACCCCCCTGGCATCCACCAGGGTTGTTTCTGTGCGTGAAAGAGATGCCCATTTCTGCCGATATTCCTGCGCAATTGGTGAAAATAAGTCGATATTGCCGTTTTCATCATTGCCACGCACTTGTAGGTTCATAGAGTGCTGCACAGGTGCTATGCACTGCATACCTGCAGAGTTGATCGGCAAAAATATACTATTACAGGAATGGCAGGGTTGTGTGTCAGGGGGGTGCGGGATATGCATTCCCTGACCGGGAAGAAAGGGGGTAATATACCATGAACAGGACAGTTCTTCAGATCGGGGAGAAAGCTGGATATTATGCCAGGATTGGAATGGAAACAGCAGGATCAGGGAATTATGCCGTGGCACTCGGTTACTTCGAACAGGCGTTAAAAGAGATGCCAGGCTATGCGGCGGCATGGCGTGAGAAGGCCAACTGCCTGGATGCGATGGGCAGGTGCGAGGAAGCCATCAGGTGCTATGACCAGGCCATCCAGATCGATCCGGGCGACTCTGAGACGTGGTTTGACAAGGGATTGACCCTGAAGAAAATCGGGAAAGAGGATGAGGCCTTCAGGTGCATGAGCAGGGGAGTGGATCTCGAGCTTGGCGTCTGAATGAGGATCATGCATTCCGGGGGGGGGAAGGGAAGGTTCATTCAGCTCTCCCGGCATCACTTTTTTCGCAAATCTTTTCCTCTGTCCTCTCGGCAAAAGGGGTATTCATCCCGGTAATTCCGGGGGGAGAAATCTCATCAAACATGCAAGGCATGGAGGGAAAAAGTCCCTTCACCCATTGTCAGGTCTCTCAGTAACACCGGTAACAGGGCGTGTGGCGCACCTTTCGTGCAGGAAGTTTTCATTCTGCCCCTGGAGTCAATAGGAACCAACTCTCGTATTACGCCGAGAGGGGGCAGAGAATTATTGGTTGTGGCGATGGATACACGCCAGATCAAACGGACTATGACCCGTCCCATCCTTTTATCTTGAGTAAGCGGCCCAATTATCCTGATCACATGACCCGCAAATTGAAGACTGCGCTCAAGGAATGGTGCAGGAGAGCGGGGATCCCGGTGATTGGCGTGGCCGAAACTTCACGCTGGGAGAAGCCGCCATTTACGCCCTGGGTTCCGGAACCGTTCTATCCCCATTCCATTTACCCGGAAGCCAGGTCGGTCATCGTCATCGGCCTTCCCGTGCACCTGCCGGTAATCGAGACCACTCCATCCATTTATTACCACGAGCTTTACCAGACACTGAACCGTCTCCTGGATGAACGTTCATACCAGATTGCAGAATGGCTCAACCAGGCGGGGCATCCATCAATCTTCGTTCCAAGGGATGGGTATGGGAGCATAGAGGTGTTGCTGAAGAATCCGGTTGCATTCTTCTCTCATCGCCATGCCGCCTACCTTTCAGGACTCGGCACATTCGGGGTGAACAACATGATCCTGACACCGGGCTATGGCCCGAGGATACGTTTTGGCACGGTCTTTACCTCTGCAGTACTGCCGCCCGATCCCATCATGGAGGAGGATCTCTGTATCCGGTGCATGCGATGTGTCACGATGTGCCCATCGAGGGCATTGCCAGGAGAAGCGTATCCGGAGGGAATCACAATGAAGGGCGCCTGCACACAATACAGCGCAGGGTTATTCCGAAGGTCGATCTCCCCCTGTGGCATATGCATCAAGGTATGCCCTGTAGGAGCCGACCGGGCTGCATTCGGCCGGAAGGACCCTGATATCTATGAAAAAGGAAATACCCCCCGAGACCTCGCCCAAGCGTGGGATCATGTCAGGGCGTATGGGGGATCATGAGATCACGCCGGGTACTCAAGAGCACCATTTATCCCTTTGAAATACCTATATTTCGTTGTAAATTTGGGTGAGGGTCATGTGCATCGCAGTTCCTGCTGAAGTGGTGGAGATAAAGGAAGGGAACGTCGGGGTCGTTGATTACGGCGATTTGAAGCAGGAGGTCAGGCTTGACCTCGTCGATGTAAAAGTGGGAGAGTTTGTCCTGGTGCATGTGGGATTTGCGATTCAGAAGCTCTCCCGCGAGGAAGGACTCGAAACCCGCGAGATATTCAGGCAGGTCTACGCGGCCATGCAGGAATCAGAATAATCAAGGCACTCGTTTTTGAAATTTGACGCGATGCGACCTCTGTGGAAAGCCGGAGCCCGCTTCCATCCCCGCGCATCAATATGCTTATCTTCTTGGAGATCGAAAACTGTTGAAAAAGAGGATAGGACGTAGTCAAAATGGATAAAACAGGTGTTGCGAGTCTTATTGCGGGGATCATCCTTCTTGTCCTGGGTGCATACGGGGTATGGATTTTTCTCCCCGACGTCATCGTGTTTCTCAAAGGCGTGATCGGTATTCTTGCGATCCTGATAGGGATATTCCTGCTCATATTCGGGGCTATCCTGGTCAAAGACTAGAAGGATTTGCGAATACGGACACGTTCTTTCCGGGAGAGTCATTCCCTCCCCCGTCTCCTTTCTGGCCAGATATGAACCTATAAGGTGTAATGGCTCTCAATATAGGTAAAGGAGGAGTGTTTCTCGCGCTCCTCATTAAAGGTGCGTGAATGGACAAAGTCAAGGTTCTCGTGGTGCTGCTTGCACTCTCCCTTGGGGGGAATATTTTCCTCATCATGAGCGGAAGCGAGAACCAGTTCACGAGTGGAGTCGGCAGGCCTCTCATGTATGCCTATCACCAGGCGTTCCCTCCGCTGGAGAACACCACGGAAGATCTCGTAGAAAACGGGAGTACCACGTCCCCCTACGGGGTGAGTGCGGCGGAGGGAGAGGCAGACTATAGCGGAGAGAACCTCTCTCTCCGTGACATTCTTTTGAGGATGGATGACGAGGGGATACTTGACGAGGAACACCTCTTGATGCTCCTTGCAGAAAGAGAATGGAACATGAGTGTTGAACAAGTGGAGGTGGCCCCGGAGCCGGAACCCACTCCTGATCCCAATGCATGGAAGGAGTATTCCAGCACCAAATGGCGGTTCTCCATCCCGTATCCGCCGACGTGGGAGGTGAAGGAGGGGTCAGCGTCAAGCCCGGCGGTTACGTTGAGCGCTCCCGCCGAGACCGAATGCAGTACCCAGACAACAGAGTGCTACCAGTACATTGCATCACTGACCGTATCCATTGACCAGAAACCTGAAACTATCGTGCTCGAGGATTATTTCAACAAGAAGGTCTCCAAACTCCAGAAGGACCTGGCAATTACCGCGACAAGCAAGAGCGCACCGACCACGCTCTCCGGAAACAAGGCATACTGGATAGAATACTATACCCGCGACTCAAGAGGCAACCCATCAAAGACCTTCATGCAGTATTTCACAATCCTCGACAAGAAGGTGTATATCCTTACTTACAGCGGTCCCTACTCCACTGCAGAGAATGTGTACAGCAGGAACAAGCCCGATGTTGAGAAGATGATCAAAGAATTCATCGTCGAGAGGGAATACAGGCCCGTTTGAGAAAGTCGCGGGCCCATTCCTTTATCCCGGCCGACAACCCCTCGTAAACCAGGTAAGAAGTACCGGTTGTCCTGAACAAGAAGGCAGGATGAATCCTGTGGCAGGGAATCTTAAAAAAAGGGACCAATCAAATTTTCCAGTTCCTGGATGAATGCACGATAATAAGCGCCCCTCAAAAACACAGAACCCAAATATGAGAGAACAATCCCTGTGTATTGGTAAGAAAGGATCAAATCGGGAGAAAAAGGTGATTTTTTTCGCATTTCTCGACGTCTTCTGCTCTGATAGTCTTTCTCCCTTCTGCTGCAGCGGCATTTGAAGCAATTCTGGCTACGTTGGCGATGTATTCCTCGGTCCTTGCCACAATTGCCCTGGTCCCCTGGATGCTTAATCTCTTCGCTCCGTTGTTCTTGGCTATCCTTATAACCGGGGCGATTGGCAACTCAAAAGCACTGCTGCGGGCTGCCTTTGCGCTCTTCTTTGCAGGTGCGTTCTTCGCTTTTTTTGGCATCATTCGCGCCTCACTGGGGGATTGAAAAAGAAGTATAAAAATATTGATGATAAGACAAGTTCAAAACCGTCTCAATTGAGCACAACATCCAACCACTCAAATTGGTACGTTACTCTCCGTGTGGGAAGGCGATGGAGCTATTAAAAAGCATGGGTATATTGCCCATCGCTTGGGACATCCTGTGCGGGAAACCCGGCCTGAATATGGCGGCATGGGCACTCACAAAAGTCAAAGCAGAAAGATCCCTTTTCGTGGGTTTCATGAAGACCGGGGGATTTTTTTCTCATCCCCGGGAGGTATTCCTGTCTCCGGCAATAGAGATCCCACTCAGCTCAGTCCCACCACTGCATGGTGCAGGATATCGACTGTGGTCCTTAATGCCCGCCCCGCGTCCCGCAGGTGGTGATACACTTCCCTCTTCCTGATGGCATCCATCGGGTCGTCGGTGCGAAGAAGTTTTGCCATGCTCTGGATGTAGATATCGTCAATTGTCCGCATGGCGCTCCTTGCTGAATGAATGAGTTCTTCCACCCTCTTTTTATCCCTTCCCATCGTTCGCACACCTGCGGCCATGCACTTTGTCCCCTTGAAGAGCGACTCGGCCATCCCCAGGACTGCATCGTCAGGCTGCACCTCAAATGCAAATATCTCCCTTGCGGTCTCGCAGGAATAATTCACGATGTAGTCCATCTGGCGTGAGAGGCTGTAGATATCCTGCCGGTCGAATGGAGTGGAGAATGATGCCATGAGTTTCTCCTCAAGGTCATATCTCATGGCATCCACCTGTATCTCCAGCTGCATCAGCTGTTGCGGTTCATCGAGCGGCGTCTTTTTCAGCCACTGGACAAGAGTATGTACGCACTCGAGAGTCTTTTCCGCCTGCAGAGCGAGCATTGCCTCGAAATCATGCTCTACGGGGAATATGAATTCGAAGAGCCCTTTTTTCCCCTTGTTTCTATTCCTTTTTTCTTCATTCATGATATACTCCCCGTGAGTGGCATGAGGACGAGAGAGATCCCGAACGCCAGGACAATGGTTGAAGGGATGGTCACGATCATCACGAGCACTATATCTCTTCCGACCGACCATTGCACCTTTCGGATATTCTCTGCCGCCCCGACCCCGATCACCGAGGTGGAGATGATGTGGCTTGATGATACCGGAGCCCCTGCAAGTGTGGATACTGCCAGGACAGAGCCGGATGACACCTGCGAATCGAATGAATGGATGGGATCGATACTGAAGATCTTCCTCCCGAGGGTGGCCATGATACGCCAGCCCCCGCTGAGAGTCCCTGCACCGAGCAGGAACGCACACCCAAGGCGTGCCCAGAGCGGGATATCGAGAGAGGGAGAGAGGCCCGCGGCAAGGAGGACGAGGGCAATAATCCCGAGTTGTTTCTGGGAATCATTCGCGCCGTTGGTGAAGGCCATCACTGCCGCGGCAAGCCAGTTGAGCCTGACGATATCCCTGTTCACCGAACGTTTTGCATTTCTGAGAAGGATCCTTGTGGTCTTCCGCATAAGGTATCCCGCCATGAATCCAAGCAACACGGACACTGCCAGGAACACGATGATCTTGGCAAGGCCGGTTATCTCATGGGGTGGTTCCAGGAACCCCGTGATTCCCCAGTGGACACCATGTACGCCGCCTGCAGCGAGTCCCGCACCCACCAGACCGCCGATGAGCCCGTGGGTAGATGATGATGGCAGCCCCATCCACCAGGTCAGGAGGTTCCAGGTCAGTGCCGCAAGCACTCCTGCCAGCAAGACGGGGACAAGATGGGCGTGAGTATCGAGGGCTAGGAGGCCGGATATGGTGAATGCCACGGCGCTCCCCCCGAAGAGGGCTCCAATGAAGTCCATTGCAGCAACAAAGATGATCCCCTGCCGGGGTGTTGCCGAGCGGGAAGAGATGAACGTGGCGGCGATACTGCTTGCGTCCTGGAAGCCATTCGTGAAGGTAAACAGGAAAGCCAGGAGTATGGTGAACCAGGCAACCCAGATCATCGACATGTTCCCACTGGTAAGTGATGCAGGTTCCCGTTATTTCATGCTTGCTTTTCCGGTTAAGAATGGTTGGGGGGAATTGCGAGTAAAAATCGGCAGAGACTCACTTGTGACCTTTCCTGACTGAGTGTTTTTTTAAGAGACGAAAGAGGCATGAGATCCTTTATTCAGGTACTTCCGCAGAAACTCACCTGGGATGGAATTGTCATCTCAATCCTGCAGATTGCCGTCGGGGTATTGCCCCCCACCCTCTCCTATCTGGCGTTTCCGACGTTCTTTTAAAAGTTTCCCGACAATGCGCGGGATATCTTCAAGGCGGTAGGGTTTGCGGATAACCCCGGAAAACCCGTATGAACGGTACTCTGCATTCACCGGG
The DNA here is from genome assembly GCA_018263335.1 of Methanolinea sp. Classification (GTDB taxonomy): domain Archaea; phylum Halobacteriota; class Methanomicrobia; order Methanomicrobiales; family Methanospirillaceae; genus Methanolinea_A. Next base: position 12,979 of record JADFCY010000036.1, read on the forward strand.
TCAGTGGAATACCCGCTTGAGACAATCCCTGTCACCTCTGGCTCCACTTCCCGCATCTGCTGAAAAGCTGCAAGGCCACCCATGCCGCCGGGGATGGTGAGATCCACGATGACGAGGTCGTACGGCAAATTGACGAGGCGTGAGCCGGCAGGAAGGGACGAGAGGTCAGGACCGAACCGTTGCAGCTCCCGGTAGTCGAATACATACCTGTTTTCTGCCCCCATCATGACTGGGATATCGGAGGTATTGGTACCATTCATCACATCAAGAGCGATCGATGTGGCGATTCGCCCCTGGTCATGCCCGCTGGTGAGCATGCCACCGACTATGCCATGGCCGATATAGAGCTCCCAGATGGCAAATATGGGCACAATTCGCATTGGGATAGATGCAATTCAGGCACTCAAGGCAGGAATAATCTCTTCCCGTGCGGTCCTGGTTGAACGTCATCAGCAGGATGATGCTCTCTTCCGAAAGGGTGGAGACTTCCGCCTGGAGTTCCTCCATGGTATAGTCTTCCAGAAAGGTGAAGTTCAGCCTCCCCGCATACCCTGCGGCGACCTGATTGATCACCATCTTATTTGCCTCGCCTGTGAGCGAGGCGTCGTTGATCACATAGACTTCCTTTGTATCCGGCAGAAGCATGAGGGCGGCATCAAGGGTGCCCTTGATATCAAATGTCTCCACAACGCCAGTAATTCCCGTCATGTCCTGGATCATGTCAGGTGAGAAATAGTTTACCCCGCAAAAAATGACCGGTGTTCCCGGAAAGAGGGTGTCGCGATGGTCATGGATGAACTTAAATGCGTTGTCGTCCGAGCAGATGATGACATCGAACCTTGTATCGCGGTATTTGCGGGCATACAGGGAATGGAGTGTCATCACATACTCTTCTTCTGTGAAACGCTTGGAATCCATATATTCAACATGGAGATTCACGGGAGTCCCTGAATTGAGGAGGACTTCTTCAATGGCGTCAGAGATGGTATCCTAATATTCCTGGCCCCGGTGGTAGGAGTTGAGGTAGAGCATTTCCTTTCGTTGAGTATCAGGGGCGATCTCCCCTGAAGCCGGGCAGAAGAGAAGAATCAGGAGAACGGCACACGCGATGCAGAAGGGCCCCGGCATCCGTTATCCTTTCATATAGACGCGGAAGAATGGGTCTCTCTCCCTGCAGGGCTGCGGTCGGGCCATCATGACTGGTTTTCCGAGGAATTCAGTCAGGACCAAGGTTGCAGGCAGCACAAAAAAAGGTAGCTGAAACGGAACGAAATTAGGTTATACGAGTATCATTCTCCGGCCATTATGCGAACCGAGCAGCAGGTATGAGAAAAAGAGGGCCTGGGTGATGCCTCGAAGTATAATCCCCTGAATTCTGCATGTCGCCAGATAGACGGCATTCACTCGAGTTTTTTTTGGATTTCGGCACGAATACCGAAGGCCGACTCGTCCAGCCACCCCTTGACGACGGGTGGGTTTTAGTGTTTGCCAATTGGCGGGAGGGTTCGGAGAGTCCCCGTGTGGGAAGCATGTGCTCCATTCATCAGGTTTATCAAAATGAAATGAGTACATAATTAAGAATTTTCCTTCACCGCCCAAAGTGTGATACCATGCGACCAGGACTCAAGGATGAACTCGAATTTGCAATCTGGAAGATAACAGGACTCTCCATTCCTTACAATGAACACATCATCCCCCGTTTATCGCAGGAGATTGCGATGAAGACGGGCGAAGATCCCGGGGAGGTAAGCATGAGGCTTGTTGCACAGATAAAAGAGATCATCTGGGAAGACATGCAGAGCCAGTTCCGGACGAGGACACCCCAAAGGGAAGCAATTGAAAACCCCATCAAATGAACTGTCCCCTGCGGGGCATCTTGTTTTTTTTGGCGAATCACGTTTTTTTCAGCCATTCACGGTCAAATCGAGGTCAGATTTCCGGAGTCCCTCTTGAGAAACCCTTTATTCTCTCCAAAACCCTAACTTCATTCAGGAGAACATGAAATGCCAATTGATGATTGCATCGATTTTGCCAGGAGGCACCCGGTGTG
>JADFCY010000037.1 GCA_018263335.1 Methanolinea sp.
TTAGGGTAATTTCTTTTCCTAGTTCCTTATGTCAGGTGTTACAACTTTTCCTGGTTAACTCAACCGCGTAAGTCCTAAGTTAGTGAATCGGTACCGCGCTCCATTTCGCCTGCCATTGAGAAGAATGGCACGGAATCCCGGGAGAGTGCCGGCCAGAGGCCATTTGGTGCGGCTCGAAAACGCCATGCACGGAAGATTCATGCATGAGCATTATCTCCTCTTTTCTCCATACCTTACGCACGCGACAGCAGATGAAGGAAGAAGAGCTTGACTGGGCGGTTTACCACCTGCTCGTGGAGGACGCCGGAAGGGACGCAGGAGTTCTTGCTGGGCTCCTCGGATGCTCCGCGGTTGAAATTGAGAGGTCGGTGAAGCGGCTTGAGAACGCCATGCTCCTTGAATGCACCCCTGCCGGCGTCCGCATCCTCTCTATGCAGGAGATGATGCTTCGTTGCCAGGCCCGCTACGACAGGGGCTGTCCATTCTCGATCGAGGGAGGAGTCATCCGCTTGAGGTCGGGCAGTGAGGAGAAGGATGACTGAGGTCTTCGTGCTCCGGATTGGGCATCGGCCGGAACGCGACCAGAGGGTGACCACCCACGTCGGGCTGACCGCACGTGCGCTAGGAGCCCGGGGGATGTACCTTGCAACACGAGACTCGGGGGTGGTTGAGAGCATTCGCGATGTGGTATCGAGGTGGGGAGGGGATTTTATTGTCGAGGACAAGGTCTCCTGGAAGAAGTGCATCAGGGACTGGAAGGCCACGGGAGGGTGCGTGGTACATCTCACGATGTACGGTGAGGGTATCAGGAGCAACGAGGAGGCATTGAGGGGATGCGACCGCATCCTTGTGGTTGTCGGAGCAGAGAAAGTCCCGGGAGAGATTTACGGCATGGCCGATTACAACATCTCGGTGACCGGGCAGCCCCACTCTGAGATCGGGAGCCTCGCCGTATTCCTCGACCGCCTCTTCCAGGGAAGTGAACTCGAGCGGGAATTTCCCGGGGCCAGGATACGGGTCGTCCCTTCCCCGGATGGAAAGGTCACCGAGGAAGGATGAACGGCGCAGTCCTCGTCTGTGGTTTTGCCACCCGGCACGTGGCAAAGTCTGCGCATGCCGCAGGGTACACGGTCTATGCGGTGGATCACTTCTGCGACCAGGACCTCTCATGGTACACCGCTGACAGGGAGCGTTTCGACGATCTTGCAGATATTCCTCGCGCGATCGAGGAGATCTGCAGCCGACACGAGGTGGAGTGGCTGGTCCCCACTTCGGGCGCAGAAATGCTCCCCGCGAGGGTCCCGGTCCTTGGGACGTCCCCCGCCAGGGCCGCGAGGTTCATGGACAAGCTCCTCACCCAGGAATTTTTTGAGTCGCTCTCGATCCCTGCCCCGAGCATCCTTGAGCCGGGGCTGTATCCTGCAATGATAAAGCCAAGAGTGGGGTCCGGCGGGTGGCGGAACAGGGTGGTCCACAACGACGGGGAACTGGCATCATGGCTCGGTGAATTTGGGGATCAGCCGTTCCTTTCTCAGGAGGTGGTCGCAGGAGTTGCCGCCTCGGTCTGCTGTGTTGCCGACGGGATTGGCGGAGCACGGGCGATCGCTGCGAACCGCCAGATCCTCCGCGAGGAAGAGGGGCTTCATTACGGGTTCTCGGGGTCGGTAACCCCGCTCGAGCACCCCGGTGTAACCCGCATGATGGAGACTGCCGAGAGGATTGCGGCCGAATCTGGTTGCAGCGGCACCATCGGCATCGACTTTGTTCTCGGAGACGAGCCCTGGGCGATCGAGGTGAACCCGCGGTTCCAGGCGACCCTTGATACGGTCGAGGCTGCGACCGGGCAAAACCTCTTCTCTCTCCATGCCCGGGCATGCAGGGGGGAGATTCCATCCCGCCGGCCTTTCCAGTCAGGATATGCGGCACGCAGGATCCTCTTTGCGGACCGGGACATCGTGGTGAAGCATGACCTCTCTTCCCTCTCGCCTGCAGTTGCCGATATCCCATGGCCAGGGACCTTTTTTGAAGAGGGACAGGCGGTAGTCAGCGTGTATGGCTGGGGCAGGAGCGTGGGTGACGCCATGGATCTGCTGGATACACATATGAAGAGGGTCCGACAATATATGGGTTGATCGCCCTATGGAAGAGATCCTCGCAAATACCCCGGTACGTGCATACCTCGCCCGGCTGATAGGAGAGGAGGGCATCTCTCTCCTGGAGAGTTTCCCCCGGGAGGGCGAGTACTCCGACGAGGAGCTGGCCGCCCAGACCGGGATCAATTTAAACTCGGTCAGGCACACCCTCTACACCCTCTATGAGAAACGGCTCGCCGAGTACCGCAGGATCAAGAACAACGAAACGGGATGGCTCACGTACCTGTGGCACCTCCGCATCGACAGGGTATACGATGTGATCGCCGAGGACATGGAGGTGATACTGGAGAAGCTTGAGGCAAGGGAGAAGTTCGAGGAGGAGAATGACTTCTACATCTGCAAATCGTGCGGGTTTATGTTCACCTTCAGCCAGGCGATGGACTGCCAGTTCCAGTGCCCCTCATGTGATATGGGCCTTGAGCACTTTGATAACGAGATCCTCCTGCGGGCATTGAAGCGGCGGATCAGGAGCATGAAAGAGTCCCTTGGGCATGCCTGAGTCGGCAGAACGGTGGGAGGCCCTGCTCAGGGAAGCCGGCTGCAGCAAAAGGGTCATCGCGCACTGCAGATCCGTTCACGACCTCTCAGTCGAGTACTGGCACGAAGACCTGATGGACCGTGAAGTCCTGGAGGAGGGCGCCTTCCTCCATGATATCGGGAGGGGTATCACCCATGGATTAGCCCACGCCCAGGCCGGAGCGGATCTCTGCCGCCGAAAGGGATTGCCAGAGAGAGTTGCCAGGGTGGTCGAGTGCCACATTGGAGCCGGTCTTACCGCGGACGAGTGCACACTCCTTCGGCTCCTTCCCATCGGTTGCATGCCACTCACCCCAGAGGAGCGGGTGGTCGCACATGCAGACAACAGGGTGGCGGGAACGCGCGTCATATCCCTGGAAGAGAGGATGATGCGCGCAGCGCACCTTCCACGGAGGCTGAAACGGCGACTTTACCGTCTCTGGCTGGAGATGGAGATGTTCAGGCAGCGCCCTGGAACATGACCTGGCGCACCTGGGGGAGGCGCCGGATCCCCTCGATCACTGCGGGAGGAAAGTCCCCATCGATGATCACCACGAGCCTCGGGTCTTCTGAGAGGACAGGGTCTGTCACGTAGATCTGTCGTATCGAGAGCCCTTCTTCTGCGATGACCCTGACCGCGGCGCTGACAATTCCTTTCTCGCTCGCATCTTTAGGATATATGGTCATCACCGAGAGGCCCAGGTGCCCTGCCACGCGCGAGAGGTCAGGTGCGACCCGCATGTGCATGAAGATACTGCGGTGAAGGGGAAGAGAGAGTATGCGCTGTGCGGTGGTATCCACCACCCTTCGGTCTGTATCGAGTGCCTTTGCCACCTGTGTTGCAGGTATCTCTATCCCGTTGCAGGTGACCCTTCCATCGGCATTGACGCCGAAACCGTTCTCAAGAAGGAACCGCAGTACCCGGGTCTGCGAGGGGGAATCAGCAAATTCCCCAATGATCTCCGACCACATAGTGAAGATCTGCACCCTTGTAATAAATATACATCCCTGGTCAGATCTGGGCAACGACGAATAATGGAGATCACGCGGTGCAGGAACACCAGGGGAAGGCGCCCTTCCCTTCGTCCCCTGATATGGATAACCTTATTTCGAAGCGGCATCCATGTAATATGGCACGGAGCGAGGGTTGCCGAGCCAGGTCAAAGGCGCCAGCTTGAGGGGCTGGTCTCGCAGGAGTTCTTGGGTTCAAATCCCATCCCTCGCATACGAACCTGACTGTCTGTTTTCCGTAAATTTCCGGACTCCGTGGGCCAGCAGTGAGATCCCGCCAGTATCCAGGGAATGCGTGCCGGCTGTACAGGAGTGCACCAGAAATTTGGCCTCACTTCGGGAGTATGAATGGACTCTTCTCCTGGTGGGAGGAATTATATTCTATTGCAATACAGGAGTCCTCATGGGAGACTTTGATCCGAGAACGCACGTAGCCGAAGAGGCAGGATACGACGCCAATGAGAACTACGTGCGCGGGCTCAAGATGCCCGAGACGAGGTTTGGGAACATGGTGCACAACCACTCTCCTGATGAACAGAGGATCATGAGAACGCAGGGAGACGAGGCCGAGGCCGCGGGGCTTCGACACTACCAGGTCAGGCATTCCAAGGGATTCTACATCATCGAGAACGGAATCGTGGTGGGGAGCGGAAGGGGCTAATCGTTCCATTCCTGCCATTTTGTCAATTTTCACATTTTTCGAATCATACCTTCGCTTTATTTACCTGGAATATGCAGGATTGGCGAACTGCATGCATCCTTTGAGAGCCTTTCATCCCATACCGCTTCTGCGATGAACGCCGCCGCGGCCTGAAATTACTGCCAAGGTTCGGCCAATCAATGCCGGAGACGGCACAACGACCGCCGATAGAGTCTTCAATATGGCGAAAATGAGTTCTCCGCTACCGGCTTATATCGGAAAAACGGGGGGATCCAGTGACCGAATCGGCATAGAGTGTGTAAATGCGGTCCTGCTTCCGCATGGAAAGTATGGCGAGTTTTTCAAGAGACGGATATCCTGAACCTGAAAAACTCCTCCTCAAATTCAAAGGCCTGTCGGACAAATATCCGGTCCGGATCTTCTCAATGTCATGAGAATGAAAGGAGAAAAAGCGGGGTATATCTCGAAAAATGAGTCGATTCGAGAGGGACTGTGTCAGCCCTTTCTCCTGATACCGAGCCCTAACACGAGACCTGCAATCGCCAGCGCGACCAGAGCATCGGAGATCCCGAGTGGCGCGGTGGGCGTCGGTTCGGGAGTTGATCCGGTGGTTGGGGGAACCGTTGTGGGAGAGGGAATCACCGGAGTGGTCACTTCCGTTGGTGCCGCAGTGGTGGGCGCGGCCTCGACGGGAATATAAGACACGAGTTCCACGTTGTCGATATACCCCTCGGAGAATGGCCCGAAGGAATAATCTCCCCTCGTCGTAATGGCGAGGCGGTCCATGAAGAAGAGGTCCTTCCCGACAGGGACAAAATACCCCCACAGGAGGTTGCCCGTATCCTTCTCACTCACCTTGATGTCAGCGTTTCCGAGTTCCTTGTTATACCTGACCGTGACATGGTAGGTGACATTGGTTTCAAAAAAGATGGTCTTGCAGCTGGGGAGATTCCCGCAATAAGAGTCAAAATAACTTGTCGTCTCCCGGAGCTGGTTGTTCTGGTCTATGACCCGTAATGTGATCAGCTGGCCGTATTTCCCGTTCTCAAAGGAGGAGAGGACATTGGTTCCCCTTGTAAAGTCCATCTCTGAACTTATCATGCCAAACCGAAAGGCGCTGTCCTTCTGTGAGGTGAGAATGATCACGTCGTAATCGAGGGTGAACGACTGCCCGTTATATTTCACCGGGACAAACGCATAGCCGTTCGTTCCACCCTCTGCCTTGAAGTGATACATCTCAAGGGACGGGTCCCAGTAGTACCGGGTCGGGCTGTTCGTGGTCCATCCCGGGTCCTGGGAGAAATCCGACTGATACAGTATTGCCTTCTGGATGGTCTCTGCTGCCAGGGAAGGGAGGATAAACCCCACGCCGCAGGTGAGCAGCAGAATGAGCACGATGATTCTTCTTCCTGCCATTGTCACATCTCCTCTTGAAATCGTCCCCATCTGCATTCCAGTCCGTGACAGCCGGGGGGGGGCGGGCTGGTCCCGCGGTCAAAGGATAGTGGGCACGTGGCCGCGGATTGGACTTTGGTTTTAGTAAATTTTTGGCCCTGATCTCTATAACAATTTCGAAATCCCGGCTTCACGGGGGTGCGGGTTCTCTCCCGCTTCCTGTCCAGGTATCCTTTTCTCCCGGATATCCGGGGATCCGGGAGAAAAAGCGATATAGTTTATTATTCCTGGTACACATGGAGTATGAGGGGCAAATTTTTTGCATCTTTATGCATGCTGAGGATGAACGGGGATACTGATGGACGGCCAGATATACTATAACCGCGGGATTGCCTTCCATAAGAAGGGGATGTTTGATGAGGCAATCTCTGATTATACACGTTCCATCGAGATCAATCCGGCCGATGCGGAGGCGTATCACAACCGTGGGGTTGCAAAAGCCGGAAAGAGGGATTATAAGGGTGCAATAGACGACTATAACTCTGCCATCAGGCTCAACCCCCACTTCACCGAGGCATATTACAACCGGGGGGTGGCGTACTCTCTCCTGGGCCGGTCCGACGAGGCCATCGCTGAATTTTCCACCGCGATTGAGACTGATCCGAATTTTATTGAGGCATATTATAACAGGGGAATCGAGTATGCGCACATTGGAGAGGATGATCTTGCGCTCGCAGATTTCTCCCGAGCGCTTGAACTCGACCACGAGTACGTTGCTGCCTACAACAACCGGGGCGTGATTTTCGGTCGGAAAGGGATGCACAGGGAGGCGATCGCCGATTATACCAGGGCGCTCGAGATAAATCCGCAATTTATCGAGACGCTCTTTAACAGGGGGATCGAATACTCGCGCATGGGTCGCCTGCAGGAGGCGGCAGATGACTATTCCCGTGCCCTGGAGATCGATCCCGGGAATCCTGACATCCTCTACAACCGGGGCATTGTACTCGGAAAGATGGGGCAGGCAGAAGGGGCGATCGCGGATTACCTCGCCTGCCTTGAGAAGAATCCCCGGTCTGCAGAGGCGCACAACAACCTTGGCGTCGAATACAGCAGGCTGGGCCTCTTTGATACATCACTTGAGCACTATACAAAGGCCATCGCGATCAACCCGCGGTTCGTCGAGGCATACAATAACAGAGGGGTGCTGTTCAACCGAATGGGAAGATATGACGAGGCAATCGCGGATTTCTCCCATGCCATCGAGATCTTCGACCAGGACGTTCCCGGGATCAACGCCGGGACGGAAGAGAAGTCTGATCACGTGATTATACAGGACCAAGAGCCCGCAGGCGGGCATGTTCCCGGTCAGGTCGATGAGCCGGTCACCACCCAGCCGACGGAACCAGCCTTTGAGCCCGCCCCCGCGGCAGTCGCCGGGGTCCCCGGCGTGGCCATGGCCGAAGATCACCCGGGCGGGGGAGAACTTGTCCACGGCGGGACCGGGGAAGAAGTCCAGGATCCCGCAATCATTGAGCTCACCCGGGAGATCAGTCATTTCCCCGATGACCCCGAACTCTACAACCGGAGAGGCATGGAATATTCACGCATAGGGTCTTCTGTGCATGCGATCGATGACTTTACCCGCGCTTTAGAGATAGACCCCGGCTACATCGAGGCGTATTATAACAGGGGAAACGAGTTTGACCGCATCGGCAGAATCGAAGAGGCCATCGACGATTATACCCGTGCCTTGAAGATCAATCCCCAGTATGCCGATGCCTGCTTCAGGCGCGGGAACGAGTATCAGAAGTCCGGGCTTTCAGACAAGGCAATATCAGAGTATACGAAGGCGCTGGAGATCAATCCCGGGTTCGTGGATGCGCTTTACCGGAGAGGAAGGGAATTCTCACGCATCGGCCTCTCCGACATGGCAATTAGGGACTTCTCACGTGCGCTCGAGATCCGTCCGGGATATAGCGAGGCGCTGCTGTGCCGCGGTGTGGAATATGCAAGGAAGGGTTTTTCTGAAAAGGCGGTTGCCGATTACACATCTGTCATTGCGAACGACCCTTCGAAGAAAGAGGCGTACCTGCGCAGGGCCGTGGAACACCTGAACGGGGAGAGGCTTGATGAGGCGATCGCCGATCTCTCCCTTGCCATTGCGAAAGACCCTGAATGGGCAGAAGCATACCTCATGCGGGCCCGTGCGTATCGCCAGGCAGGACGGCGCGAGGAAGCGATCAAGGATTCCACTAGGGTCATCGAGATCAATCCCCTGAATGCGCAGGCATACTTCCAGCGTGGCATGGACTATTCGGGCATCGGCAGCGTGCCTCAGTCCATTGCGGATTTCACCCGCGCCATCGAATTGGACCCCGGCTGTTCCGAGGCCTTCTTCCGCCGGGGGCAACAATACAGCGGGTGCGGGAAGAAAGAGGAAGCTCTTGAAGACTTCACGAGGGCTCTCTCGCTGAACCCGGGGGCCCGTGAGGTATACCTCGCGAGGGCCGCTGAATATAGCGATTTGGGGAGGCACGAAGAGGCAGTCTCTGACCTCACCCGGGCGATCGAGATATCCCCTGAGGATGACAGCACATTCCTTGCACGCGGCCTCCTGTATGACCGGCTCGGGAGAATGGAAGAGGCGATTGCGGATTTCACCCGCGCCATTGAGATCAATCCCGGGAACGAGATGGCATACAACAACCGTGGAAACGCCTATGCCACAATGGGCCTCTTCAACGAGGCCATCTCGGATTTCTCACGGGCAATCGAGCAAAACCCACGAAATGCCACGGCGTTTTACAACCGGGGAATCGAGTACGGCGAGCACGGGCTGCTTGAGGAAGCGATCGCGGATCTGAGCGAGGCGATTGTCCTTCGGCCGGATCTCGGCGAGGCATACTATAACCGGGGAGTCGCATATCACAAGAAGGGGATGCTCGACGAGGCGATCGCCGATTATGGCCGTGCGATGGAGTTGCAGCCCGGCAACGAGAAGGCCTACAACAACCGTGGGAACGCATATGCGGCGAAGGGACTCTACGACGAGGCGATCGCGGACTTTTCCCGAGCCATCGAGATCAACCCCGGGAACCCTACTGCGTTTTACAACCGCGGGATCGAATATGGGAGGAAGGGGTTAATAGACCAGGCAATGGAAGATTTCTCCCGGGCCATCCAGATCAAGCCCGACCTTGCAGAGGCATACTACAATCGCGGGGTCGCATACCAGAGGGTTGAGAGGCTGAAAGAGGCGATTGCCGATTACACGAGGACAATAGCGCTTGCCCCCGAAAATGAGAAGGCCTGGAACAACCGCGGCAACGCACATGCGGGGCTTGGGATGTACAACGAGGCGATATCGGATTTCACCCGTGCGATCGAGATAAATCCCGAGAATCCGACCGCATATTACAACCGGGGGATCGAGTTTGGGAAGAAAGGGTTAAACGACGAGGCGATATCGGATTTCACCCGCGCCGTTGAACTGAAACCAGACCTTGCCGAGGCCTATTACAACATGGGCAACATCCATTACAACCGTAACCAGAATGAGGAAGCGATACGGGAGTTCGACCGGGCACTCTCCATCCAGCGCGGGTATGCCCGGGCTTACCTGAACAAGGCCCTTGCCTGCGAGAAACTCTCCCGCATCGCGGAGGCCCGCACTGCATACGAAGGGTTCCTTCGGTATGCCCGCCAGGAGTCTAAGGAACTGGTGGATTTCGTCTCGCAGAGGCTGCGCGATCTCTAGCGCTCAACTCTCATACACCGCAATTTTCAAGAGTCATTTGAAAAAAAGAGCAGGGGATTTTTCCCTTTCTTCAGAAAAAAAGGTTCAGGATACCGTGTAGGACGCTGCGCCACCCCTGTAATCGATTGCTCCGGGTTTCACTGCCAGGCTCATCTGGCCGAGGCTGTTCTCTGCAAGGTTCGCAATCGTGACCTGCTGGGCGGGGCCGGGGATGATCCTGCCGCTATTGATGAAGAGGACCATATTCGAATCTCCCGGCGGGATCGAGATGGTGAGCGTGGTCTGGAGGCCCGCATACGAGGGCACAGAGATATCGGTCGCAATACCACTCCGGACGAGGTTGCCGTTGACGAACATGCGCACCTGGTCGAAGCGGAAACCACCTATTCCGTGTGTATTCACGTCGATCATCCCGTTCTGGCTGTTATCGACGAACAGCTGCACGTTGTCCCCCCTGGAGAATTGGTACATCGAGCCGGCGATCTTGATCCAGCCGCCTTCACCAGTAACGAGGAACTGGACATACCCGGGAGAAAGTGTCCCCATCCTGCTCCCGGAGAGGTAGACCTCCACCCTTTTAGGAGCCGTGACCTGGACTGCCCCGCTCTGGATACGTGTGTTGTATCCATACTCGTTTCCGACAGTGAGTGTCACGTCATAGTTCCCTGCCTTCGTGTAGGTATGGATCGGGTTCTTCTCGCTCGATGTGGACCCGTCACCAAAGTCCCATGCATATGCGGTTGGCATGCCCGAAGAGAGATCGGTGAACTGGACGACCAGCGGGAGTGGCCCTGTCGCGGGGAGTGCGGTGAACTGGGCCGCGGGGAGTGTCCCGGCGGAGATGAAGCCGGTCTCTGTCTTCTGGCTGGTCCCGTATTGGTTTCGTACCGTCAGGGAGACGGAATATACTCCCGGGCTCCTGTAGGTGTACGTCGGGTTCCTCTGGTCTGATGATGAGCCGTCTCCGAAGTTCCAGAGCCACGATGTGGGAGCTCCGGTGCTCGTATCAGTGAACTGGACGACCAGCGGGAGCTGCCCGGCCAGGGGGTCAGCAGTGAACCCTGCCTGGGGGGGCTGAGGCGCGGATGGAGTTATGCCGGTTGCAGGGGGAGAGGCGGGAGGTGCGGCAGTCCCTGTCGGCGTCTGAACAACGCCTGTCGGGGCGGTGGCCACCGGGGTCGGGATAGTCGAGACAGGGATGGGAGTAACCTGGACAGGGGCTGCCTGGTCCGAAAATACCAGCATCTCACCTGCCCCGCCTGAATAAATGACCTGTACGAGGTCCGGGGTCCCGGGGCCATCGTACTGGATCCGCATGGTCTTTCCGGGAGTCCATGGCCAGTCCTGGGCATGGAGGAATGCGATGGATGACTCCGGGACATCCTGGCCGTTTATCCTCACGATGGTCCTCCCCTTCTGGAGGGGGTCCCCTCCGTCATGGTAGAGATAGACGATGTTTCCTGACCGCTCTATATTCGCATTGAACGATGGGACGATGTCCGGCTGCGGGGGGAAGAAGATCATCACTATCACCATCACCGCCATGATGATCACCACCGCTGCAACGAGCGCAAGTATGATATTCTTAGAGATTGCCGATTCCCGATCCATGCTGCTCCACTCGAAATTTGCTCTCCCTTCTCCAAACAGGCCGATTGGCTGACTGGCCTTTCAGATCAGGTATTTAAATTTCATCTCTCCTGACCCTATATCAATCTATCCCCGAAAAACCAGCATTTTTTGGCGTGAATGGGTGAAAGCGGGTATCAACGGGGCCAGTGCCTTGAGAAGTGGCAGGGATGCCCACGCATCGCCCGCATCTTTTTTACGGCACCGCCACTCTCCAAAACGATCGTCCCGGTGCGAGAAATCCGGCCATGATGAGGGAGGATCAAAGGACGGAATACGAGCTGACTGCTCCCTGGAAGACCGATCTCTCCTCCCGGTAGCAGTCAAGGGTCAGGACGCCGGCCGGATCCGGGCGAAGCGAGACCAGGAGGAGTGGCGAATCGCCCGGGTGGACTGGAGCGGGCAGGCCGCCTTCGAGGATGCGGACCGGTCCTTTTCCGCTGTCAACCTCGAGGTTGAGGCTCGAGATGAGGCGCTCGTATCCGGGAACCACGATCTCCTGTGCGGATCCAGCCGCCCTCTCTATTCCATCAATTGAGAGTACTACCTTGTCAAACATGAAGAGAGAGATGGACCCGTCCCTGATGGCGATCTTCCCCCTTGACGGCCCATCAAGAGTCAGGCGGACCCGCGATCCGTCGGGGAGGTCGACTGTTGTCCCGCCGATCTTGACCCTCGCACCGGGCCCATTGACCGAGAACTCGATGAATCCCCCGCGGGGGATCACTGCCCCCCTCGATGCCTCAAGGAAAATGTCCCGTTCCTCCGCGGGGGTGACCGTGATGAACCCCTGTCCAATCCTGGTATGACCGCCGAACTCGTTCTTCACCGCCAGGCCCACCTGATAGCTTCCCACTTCGAGGTAGGTGTGGAGGGGGTCCTGCACCGTCGAGACCCCTCCATCTCCAAACGTCCAGAACCATTCGTCCGGGATCCCGGTGGAGGTGTCGCGGAACTGGACAGGGAGGGGGACGGGGCCTGATCTCGGGGTGGCGTTGAAGGAGGCGACGGGAATGCCGGGAGTTGTCGTTGGAGTGGCAGGAGGCGTCTGGGGAAGCGTGGTCGGGTGGACTGTGGGTGGGGGAAGTGTCCCGTGTTCCTCTATCCGGCCTGGAATGTCGGCAACCATGAGTTCCTGCGGCCCTTTCCCTGCATCGTACACGAGCCGGATTACCCCGGTCTTCCCGGACGGAGTGTAAGGGATCGTCAATGCCTCTCCTATTGACCAGGGGCAATCGATAGTGCCCTCACCCGGCAGATCAACTGCGGTATCATCCAGTAGGACTGCAAGGTGCCTGCAATCAAGCGATTCGCCGCCGGTATGGGTGATGAGGATCTGGTCGCCGGATAAGGTGAAATTAAACTGGGTGGTGATGCGGGGAGCAGGGGCGGTGAGGAGAGAGATGGCGAGGGCTGCAATGATGGCAATGCAAATTA
>JADFCY010000038.1 GCA_018263335.1 Methanolinea sp.
GCCACGTAATCGCTGATGGTGTTCTGTTTGAAGGGCTTGCCGCGGCAGCTTGCCGCATTCTTCAGGGCGGGTATTCCTGCATAGAGATCGGCGATGGTGTTCTCAGAAAATTCGCCGATAAACCGGCGCCACCCAAGCAACGTGAAGACGAGTTTGTTTGACCTGCCGACGCTGATACCCACACATGACTGACGTTCGGCAATGAATTCGCGTATGAGCTGGGCGTCGCGTGGCGTGATTTTTTCACGGAAAAGAGCGGTATCTATGGCACGAATTTGATATTCATACCTGATCGAATGGAAAACTTCGTTAATGGATGTGGTAGGTTCCATGAGAAAAGGTCAGAGGAAGAGCTGATAAAGATTTTGAAGGGAATCGGACCTCATGTCTGGATGCGAGGGATGGGATTTGAACCCAAGAACTCCTGCGAGACTAGACCCTGAA
The DNA here is from genome assembly GCA_018263335.1 of Methanolinea sp. GTDB lineage: Archaea > Halobacteriota > Methanomicrobia > Methanomicrobiales > Methanospirillaceae > Methanolinea_A. The sequence goes on from JADFCY010000038.1 coordinate 445, forward strand.
TCTAGCGCCTTTGACCTGGCTTGGCTACCCTCGCTCCTCCTACTCGTAGGTTGTCGGGGAAAATAAAGATGTGGATTCAATGGCAGAAATTTGAGAGGTGAGCCCGTGTTTCGCCCCTCTCACAGGTTCCCGCCGGGAGAGCCTGACTGCATCTCCTTCTCGCGGAGGACGTTTCTCCGGATCTTTCCCGAGATTGTCTTGGGGAGGTCGTCGACGAACTCGATCGCCCTCGGGTACTTGTAGGGTGCGGTGGTCTTTTTCACAAACTTCTGGATGTCCTTTACGAGCTGCTCGCTCGGCTGGAAGCCCTCCTTTAAGACGATGAAGGCCTTGACGACCATTCCCCTGATCACATCGGGAGATCCTACTACCGCTGCCTCCTTTACCGCCGGGTGCTCGAGCAGCGCAGACTCCACTTCGAAGGGGCCGATGCGGTAACCCGAGCTCTTGATCACGTCGTCGTCGCGGCCCACGAACCAGAAGTAGCCGTCTTTGTCGACGTAGGCCTTATCCCCGGTATAATAGAAATCTCCCACAAACGCCTGCTCGTTGGCCTCGGGGTCATAGAGGTAACCGTCGAAGAGGCCGACTGGCTTTGGCTTCACCCTGATCGCGATCCTCCCCACCTCTCCTGCGGGAACCGGCTTCCCCTCGTCGTCATGGAGTTCGATGTGCCACCCGGGAGCGGGCTTTCCCATCGAGCCGGGGCGCGCCTCCATGCATGGGAAGGTCCCGATGACGAGCACGAGCTCAGTCTGGCCATAGCCTTCGTAGATGGTGAGCCCGGTCCCCTCCTTCCACACCCGTATGACCTCCGGGTTGAGGGGTTCCCCAGCACTCACGCAGTGGCGGAGCTCCTTTAAGTCGTACTTCTTCAGGTCGGCGAGGATCAGCATGCGGTACACGGTCGGAGGGGCACAGAAGACCGTGACCTCGTACTTCTCGAGTATCGGCAGGAGTTCCGTCGCCTTGAACCTCCCCCTGATGTCATACACGAGGATGCAGGCACCCTGCATCCATGGCCCGAAGAACTTTCCCCACGACGACTTGGCCCAGCCGGTATCTGCAAGGGTGAAGTGGAGGTCGTTCTCCCGGAGGTCGAGCCAGAACTTCCCGGTCGTGACGTGGCCGAGCGGCAGGGCATGGTTGTGCACGACCATCTTGGGCTCTCCTGTCGTCCCTGAGGTGAAATAAATGACCAGCGGGTCCTTCGAGCGTGTCCGCTCCATCCCGCTCATGGTGACGAGGCGACGGGATACGGGGGCCGGGTATTCCTGCTCCTCGCGATAGCTGATCCAGCCCGGCAGGTCGGCGTCGATCACCAGGCGGGAGCGCAGGCTCGGGCAATCGGAGCAGATCTCCTCGACCTTTGGTGCGTTCTCGTTATCCGTGATGATCATGCGGATCTTGGCCGCGTTGATCCGGTACTTGAGGTCCTTTCCGGTCAGCATCGTCGGGCAAGGGCAGAAGACCGCCCCGAGCTTGATGCAGGCGAGCGCGAATATCCACCACTCCGGGACCCTCGTCAGCATGATGATCACCCGGTCTCCCTTCTTGATGCCGTACTTGAGGAGCATGTTCGCCGCAGAGTTCGAGAGGTTCATCATGTGACGGAAGGTGAAGGTCTTCTCGTGGCCCTCCTGGTCGACCCAGATCATCGCGAGCCTGTTCCGGTCCTTTGCGGCAAGCCGGTCGATCTGGTCGAACCCGAAGTTGTAGTATTCCGGCACCTCGCAAGAGAAGTGATCGTAGACTTCCTGGTAATTGTGCATGTTGTGCCCTGCGGCAACCATATGAACTGACATGTTGTGCGAGAATCGACAAAAAGGTGTCTTTTTTTGCATCAGGCAGTTGAATTGAGAGATTAACCCTGCAAAAATAACGTTAGACAGGAAAAAATGAGGAAAAAAGGGGAGGGACTCACTGCGAGTTGTTGAACCTCTCGAGCTCCTTTCTCCTGAGCTCGCTCCGCCTGATCTTCCCTGAGAGCGTCTTTGGCAGCTCGCTGACAAACTCGATTGCCCTGGGATACTTGTATGGAGCGGTGTTCTTCCGTACGTGGGACTGGATATCCTTTATCAGGCGCTCGGAGGGTTCATACCCTGGTTTCAGGACAACGAACGCCTTCACGATGGTCCCGCGTATGAGATCTGGCGATCCGACCACCGCCGACTCCGCGACCGCGGGGTGCTCGAGCAGCGCCGACTCCACCTCGAAGGGGCCGATGCGGTAGCCCGAACTCTTGATGATGTCGTCATCGCGGCCCACGAACCAGAAGTAGCCGTCGCCATCCCTGTATGCCTTGTCGCCGGTGTAGTAGAACCCGTTCACGAATGACTCTGCATTCGCCTCGGGGTTATTGAGATATTCGACGAAGAGTCCCACGGGCCTCGGATCGAGCTTGACCGCGATCCTCCCCTCCTCTCCCTCGGGAACAGGATTCCCCTCCTCGTCGTGGAGCTCGATGTGCCAGCCCGGGGCAGGCCTGCCCATCGACCCAGGCTTGATCTTCATGCCCCGGAATGTGCCGATGCAGCAGACTGTCTCGGTCTGTCCGTAGCCCTCGGCAATGGGAAGACCGGTCCCCTCCTGCCATACCCGGACCACCTCGGGGTTGAGGGGCTCGCCGGCACTCACGCAGCGCCTGAGTTCACGGAGGTCGAACTTCTCGAGGTCGGCGAGGATCAGCATCCGGTAGATCGTCGGGGGGACGCAGAAGGTGGTGAGCTCGTATTTCTCCATCAGCGGGAGGAGCTCGGTTGCCTTGAACTTGCCACGGACATCATATACGAAGAGGCATGCGCCCTGGATCCACTGCCCGAAGATCTTGCCCCAGGCGCACTTCGCCCAGCCTGTGTCCGAGTAGGTGAAGTGGAGGTCATTTTGGGTGAGATCCTGCCAGAGCCCTGCAGTCACGAGGTGGCCGAGGGGGTAGGAGTGGTTGTGCAGGACCATCTTCGGCTCGCCAGTCGTCCCTGAAGTGAAATAGATGAGCATCGGGTCGGAAGCGAGCGTCTTCTTTTCGACCGGCATGCTCACAGAGTGATGCGAGACCGGCGCAGGGTACAAGAGCTCGTGGGGGTAGCTGATCCATCCCGAACGATCGCCGTCCAGGAGGAACCGGCAGGAGAGGGCAGGGCACTCCTCTGCGATCTCGTCGACTTTCCCGGTATGTTCAAGGCTGGTGATGACCATCTTGAACTTCCCCTCGTTCAGGCGGTACCTGATGTCCTTTGGGGTGAGCATCGTCGGGCAGGGACAGACCACCGCGCCGAGCTTTATCAGCGCAATCACGAAAACCCACCACTCCGGAACCCTCGGCAGGATAAGGAGCACCCGGTCTCCCTTCTGGATGCCGTACTTGATCAGGATGTTTGCGGCCTGGTTGGAGAGGTTCTTTAGGTCCCGGAACGAGAACTTCTTCTCCTCCTTCTCCTGGTTCACCCAGATCATTGCCAGCTTGTTCCGGTCCTTCTCCGCCCACGAATCAATGACGTCAAAGCCAAAATTGTAATATTTTGGGACGTGGATCTCAAAGTTCCTGCAGAGATCCTCATATGATCCCTGCGACTCGGTTGTTCCCTCCATAAAAAACCTATACTATTTCTCAATTCCCTGATTTGAATCTGTCCATTTTTGCCAGAAAAACGCCCAGATGCGGTGACATAAAGGTATCCGATTAGTATTATGCTGCGGGAAAAGGGATCTATTAGCAATGTCCGATTCGAGGTACGACTCTTTGAAGATCGAGAATATCGTGGCCTCCGGGGCAATTGCAGATGCAATCGACCTCGCAGACGTCTCGAAGAAGATCGAGCACTGCGAGCTCAACCAGAAAAGGTTCCCGGGCGCGGTATTCCGGATGGAGAACCCAAAGATCGCGTCTCTTATCTTCTCCTCGGGCAAGGTGGTGCTCACCGGCATCCGAGACCAGGATTCCCTGAAAAAAGGGCTCTCCCTGATCATTTCAGCCATGAAGGCGGCAGGGGTGGAGACATACCCGGAGCCCCGTGTGGGGATCACCAATATCGTCTGCTCCTACGACATCGGGAAGAACATCAACCTGAACAAGGTGGTCATCACCCTGAACCTCGAGAATATCGAGTACGAGCCCGAACAGTTCCCTGGCCTCGTCTACAGGATAAAGGATCCGAAGATCGTGGCGCTCCTCTTCTCATCAGGAAAGATCATCCTGACGGGGGGAAAGACCCTCGACGAGATCAAGCGGGGGCTCGATTTCCTGGAGCAGAAGATTGGCGGGATCCTCTGATCACCAGAACCGCCTGGTGCGGATGTAGTTCCGCTCAGCCCGGATGATCTCCCGGTAAAACCCGTCGCCCTCCGCGAGGGTGGAGAGGATCCGCGAGGCGTTCTCCGGGCCGACTCCCCTCGCGGCAAGGGCTGTCACCGCCTTCTTTCCTCCCGAAAGCACAATGTTTGCATTCCGGAGGAGACGCTGCGCGACTGCCCGTTCCTCGTCGTTCTTTCCCTTCTTCTTTGCAATTGCGATGAGTGGCTCCTCCCACGGCTTTAAGACCGCGACCAGCCCTGCGCCGCAGAACGGGCAACGGAGGGGTTCCGGCACCCTGGAAACAGTTGTGCGGCTCTTCCAGTTCCTGCAGTGCATGCATGCGAGGATGATCTCCTGCTGTTCGAGGCGGCGCTTCAGGGTGCCGATCACCGCCTGGTCCGCGGCGGGAGGAGATATCTGGTCCCTGGACGCAAACAGCCCCTCGGCGCCAAGGATGCTCAGCGGGGAGACGACCACATCGATTGCCCCGTCCCTCACCAGCGAGACTATCCGTGCCGCAGCCGGAACGTCCATGTATACCGAGAAGAGCTCGCGGTAGGCCTCTTTCTGGACGACGGTCCCGTCGAAGATCTCGACAAGCCTGTGGGTGCTTATCCGCTCGTAGTCCGCATCCGGATCGATCGCCCCGAACTTCTTAGCCACCTGGACCATCTTCCACTTGAAGAGCGCCGTCCGCTTCATCGCAAGTTGCAGGATTCCCTCGAGGTGCGCCGGGTCAAGAGAGCACAGGATCTCACGCACGTCCGCGGCCTTCACCGAAGAGGGGAGCCTCAGGTAAATCCGGTAGGCATCGATCTCGATCCCCACGGTTGTCCCATACCGGGCCGAGAGGAGAATTGAGAGGACTCTTGCCAGGGCCTCGTTGGCCTTGTGCCCTGCGCAGACGTTGCAGACCACTCCTTCGGGCGCGTTCTCGAGGGTGATAAGAGTATCGTGGGGCACCTTTGTGCGGTTCCTGTCCATCTCCACCAGGAACCTCGATGCAAACTCGAGCGGGCGCTCGCCCGGGTGGTACGGCGAGAAATCCCTTGATCTCCGGAGAGATCCCACCTCCCGGGCGACAGAGAAGGGGACGGGGATCTGCTCGCCCTCCCATGAAGGGAGCTCACCTTTCGCCTTTTTCGCCGGTTCGACAATGATCCTTCCCTCTTCTATGTCAAGCACCCGCCAGAGCTGCCCCTTCGTGATGAAGACCGCCCCGGTATGCACGAACCCGACCACGAAGGATTCGTCGAGGGTTCCAACGGTCTTCCTTGCCACCATGTCGAAGACGACCACCTTCCGCTCGTCGTGGATCATGGAGAGGTTGGACGAGAGGTAGCGCCGGGACCTCCCTCCCGACCTCACCATGTCGCCCTCAATGCGGATGAGACCGTGTTCGGCCATCTGGGTGCAGACCTCGTCGACGAGGTTTCCGGCCACGGCAAACGGGTAGCTCCTCCCGACGATGTCCCGGATCCTCTGGCGGGAGAGCTCCCGGTATTCCACCGCCAGCGCGGCCACCTGGTTCGCGAGGACGTCGGCCGCATTGAGGGGGATATTCACGTCCTCAACCTGGCCGGCCTTCGCCCGCCTGGCAATGACGAGGGACTCAAGCAGGTCGTCAAAGCCGGTCGCAAGCACCGTTCCCCGGGAGACCGCGTCCATCTGGTGCCCGGCACGGCCCACGCGCTGCACGAGCCTTGCGACCTCTCGAGGAGACCCAAACTGGACCACGTGCTCTATCCGCCCGATGTCGATCCCAAGTTCCATCGATGAGGTGGAGATCAGGGCACGGACCGAACCCGACCTGAACCGCTCCTCGGCCTCTATCCTCACATCCTTCGAGAGCGAACCGTGGTGTACCTCCACGTCCCCCCTGTGGTAGAGCTTGTGGCCGAGGGCCTCGGCGGTCACCCTGGTGTTCACGAAGACCAGCGTGGACTCATGCCTCCCGACGGCCCGGGAGACCCACGCGGCCTGCTTCTCGAATGAATCCCCGGCAAAATCGACGGATATTTCAAGGTGCTTCGTGACCGGGACACAGACTATCGAGAAGTCGCGTGCCCCGCAGAGGAACCGGCCCACCTCTTCGGGGTTTCCCACCGTGGCCGAGAGCCCGATCCGCTGGAACTCTCCTGAATACTCCCTCAGCCTCTCGAGTGCAACGGCGAGCTGGGCACCACGCTTGCTCCCCGCAAGCTCGTGGATCTCATCAATTACTACATACCGCACGTTCGCAAGGTGCTTTCGCAGCACCTTGCCCATGAAGAGCGCCTGGAGAGTCTCGGGAGTGGTAATCAGGAGGTCCGGCGGGTGGAGCGCCTGCTTCCTTCGCTCAGTCTGCGTCGTGTCCCCATGCCTGACACCCACCCGGAGCCCAAGCTCCCTGCACCACCACTCAAGGCGCTGCAGCATGTCCCTGTTCAGCGATCGGAGGGGGGTGATGTAGAGCGTGCAGAACCCGCCACCGGTCTTGGACATCATCGCGTCAAAGACCGGGATCATGGCACTCTCGGTCTTCCCCGTCCCGGTGGGGGCTACCAGGAGGAGGTTTCTGCCCTCCCTCACCAGGGGAATGGCCTTCTCCTGGATCTCGGAGAGCCTGGAGAAGCCGCGGGCCCGGATGCAGTCCTGCACCCGGCGGTCAAGCGCCGTCTGCGTCTCCATGGTCTTCCAGGGACCCAAGAGGACCAATGAACGTCCCGTCTGCGAGGAATACCTCGGACTGCTCCGTTTTCATGCACCGGGAGAGGGGGCTGAAAGGCTCTTTTGCCGTGCGTATGATGTCATAGCCGGCAAGCTCGTTTAATGCGGGGATAAAGAGCACCCGGGTCTCTCCGGTCTCCCTTTCAGAGGATGCAGGAAACTGCAGGCAGACATCGTCCACCCCTGCCAGGAGGTACCCAGGTGCACGGAGTGCGCACCCCACTTCGTCGCGGATGGATATCATTGGGTGGTGATGCCCTGCAATGATGAGGTGTCCCTGTAGCGAGGGGTCAGGGTATGTATGGCCATGGATATACCCCACTCCGTCAATCAATGCCCCAGTTTTTGAGAGAATCTCTCCTTCATGGAAGAACTTCTCGATCCCCGGGTCATGGTTTCCCGGGACCAGGGTGATCGGCACCCTTGAACGGAGCGCATCCAGTATGCCGGGAAGTTCCTGGAACTCCTGCCTGCTGGTGAGGGGGACATTGTGCTTCACGTCGCCGAGAAGAACAAGGAGGTCTGGCGACGATGATTCGATGCATGAGAGGAGTCGCTCCTTCCTCTGCCTGCTCCGGCTCCTGATATGAAGGCCATGCCTCGAGAGATCTGACTCGATGCCGAGGTGAAGGTCCCCTGCGACAAGGACACGGAGGTTCTCCTCGACCAGGAGTGCAGGACCGGTCTCGAGGAAGTCAAGTCTCATAGGAATTTGAGAACGCCCCTGGCGGGCTGGTAGCATTCATCGTTCTGCAGGAGAGATTCCACCGCCATTTTTACTTCCTTTTGCGAAAGCCCCTGCTTTGCAGCCTGCCGGATAACCTCCTCAATCGTAATCCCTGTCTTTCCACCCTGGTCCCGGATAATTTCACGCACTATTGCAGAGGGGTCGCCTGTTTCCGCGGGTGCAGGCATGGCCACCTGAACTCCCTTGAGCGCCTCCCTCACCATGAGGGCAAGAGTTCTCAACTCCGCGGGGTCAGGGCAAAAGTCCCCGGCAGCAATGCCTGCCAGGGAATTTCCCTTCCCCCCGCGCATCGCTGCGGCGATCTTCTCGATACGCCTGATGGTGAGATCTGCGGTACGCAATACCCACGCATCTCTCGCGTACCGGTCAATCATGCGCAATTCCCGGACGCGAACGCTACACCTTGCCGATGGTCCCGCCCCGGTGATCCTTGCCTCCCCGATGACCGTGGCAAAGCATGGAATCTCCATCGATTCCAGTATTTGGGCAGTGACCGAATCGGAACGGTCAATGACCAGCTCGAACGCCGAGGTCGGGTCCGCGAGACGTGCATACATGAAATCCCCGCTGCGCCCCTGCCGCTCCAGGAGTGCGCCGGCACAGAAGAGATTTGTGCAGGCTGCTCCCCCCGGCGTGAGGACAACCGTCTGCGAATGGGTTCCACTTTCAGTATATGTCACTGTGGACCTATTGTATTCCCTGGCAAAAACCCTCTGGAAATTCCTGGTCATGCGTTCCCTGCGGAAGTTGGCGCATGGAGCACGCCTCCGCAATCCTGTTGAATAGTATGATGAGTCGAATGCAGATATCCATTCTGATACCGGAATCACCCGTCCCTTTCAGTGGTTGACTGCCAGGTACCACTTGAAATATTTTTCGTATCGAACCCTGCCGGTAATTATTCCCAGATCGGAAAAATACGTCTTTTTCATGAAAATTTTACCGCTATGTTTATATAGTGTGACTTACTCCAGATCACAATACAAGGGTTTTACATGAGGACAGAAAGGCTAAGGTGGCTAGTCATACTTGTCTCTCTCTTCATTACAGTTGTATCCGGCACAGCCGGTTTCCCACTGGTTGACCTGCACATCGGTGGTGCTGGTTTTGGAGACTCACTGCTGGGTATTCCCCCCTCCGGTATTGGCGGGGGAGAGAGAGGGCTAGAGGAAACGGGAATGGCAATCCCCCTGCACTTCATCGAGAATGCAGGGCAGAGCGACGAGGATGTCGAGTTCGTGGTCATCTCTGACGGAGGATCCATCTTCTTTTCCAGGGAAGGAATGAAGATCAAACTCGCGACATTGCTGGAGGGCACTCCTACTGCGACCCTGATTGGGTACAGGTTTGCAGGTGCCTCACCCTCCCCCACGATCGTGGGTCTTGACCCCCTGGAGGGCAGAGTTCACTTTCTCGTGGGGAACGAGCCTGCAAAATGGCGCACGGGCGTATCAACCTACAGGGCTATCAGATATCATGAACTCTACGATGGAATCGACCTGCTCTATCAGGGAACCCCGGAAGGAATAAAGAGTACCTTCATTGTGGCACCCGGCGCCTCGCCGCAGGATGTCACCTTCGACTATTCGGGAATAGAGGGGCTGACGATCGGTGAAGATGGATCGCTTTACGTCCATACAGCCGCTGGAGCACTTGTTGAATCCGCGCCTGTGTGTTACCAGGAGATTGATGGTAATATCGTCCCTGTCGCTTCCTCTTACGTTTTGAAGGGGAGCAACAGGGCAGGGTTTTCTGTCGGGCCCTATGACACGAGACATCCCCTGTTCATCGACCCTGTCATGAAATACGGGCTCTACCTGCGGGGGATAGGGGTCGCATACGGGAGGTCCGTCGCCCTCGATGATGCAGGAAATGCATACCTGACAGGTGAATCATTCCCTGCCCCATACACGATGAGTCCAGGCTCGCATGACATGAGCGGTGAAGGAATTGATGTGGTCGTCGCAAAGATCAATCCTCAAGGGACCGCGCCACTCTTCGTCACCTACATCGGGGGAAATGGCGATGATACCGGGCGGGGGATCAGCGTCGATGCACAAGGCAATGTATATATTACCGGGCAGACAAACTCAACCGATTTTCCCACTGCATCTGCAATAAAAGACTCCCTGACAGGAAAGAACGACGCATTCGTCACCAAACTTTCCCCTGATGGCTCTACTCTCCTCTTCTCGACGTATCTTGGCGGTGTGGAAAATGATACAGGGAACGCAATCGCGCTTGACAAATGGGGGGATATCTATATCACTGGCAACACCATGTCTTCTGATTTCCCGGGCATCAGGATCCCCCACGAGACTACATACAGGGGAAGCCAGGACGCCTATATTCTTAAAATGAAGAATGACGGATCAGAGATAGACTTCTTTGAATTCATTGGCGGGCGCGGAATTGATGCAGGGAACGGGGTTGCGGTAGACCACGAGGGGAACTCCTATGTCACCGGGGAGACCTACTCACTCGACTTCCCGGTGGTCAATGCGATGCAGGACGCCCTTGGCGGGGGCAGGCTGTCTGATGCATTCATCACCAAGATCAGCCCTGATGGAAGTGAATTCGTCTACTCGACGTACCTTGGAGGAAGGCAGGCAGACTCTGGAAGGTCTATCGCCGTTGATGCAAAAGGCCGTGCCCATCTCACGGGAGCGACCATTCTCGGCGTTTTCCCGGTGAAAAATCCCTACCAGGGTGCAGGCGGATGTGCCGATGCATTCTACAGCAGGCTCTCTCCCGACGGCAGAACGCTTGAATACTCGACTTATATTGGAGGAGTCAACAACGACGAAGGGATGGGTGTCACCGTCGACGACTGCGGCGTCGCATACGTGACAGGGTTCACGTTCTCCCCGGATCTCCCATTGATCAACCCCTACCAGCGTTTCTTCGGCGGTGGTGCCCCCTACAATGTCGAAGTATCCGATGCCTTTGTGGCAAAATTCGTCCCCTGGGACACGACACCTGATTACGTAACGTTCCTTGGAGGAAACGGGAACGATGTGGGCCGCGGGATCGCAATCAATCGAAAGGACTGCACCGACTGTGCCGACAATCGGACCTGTGCCTCCATTACGGGATTCACCGACTCCACCAACTTCCCTTCGAGTACTCCCTACCCCATCGCATTCGAACCAAAGGGCAGGGGCGGTTTTCTCTTCACCCTGTGTGACGATTCTGAATCACCTGGAATGCCGGTCGCGGACTTCTCTGCAGAACCCACTTCAGGGTGCCCGGCCCCACTCCTCGTCCAGTTCACTGACCTCTCGACTGGTGTCCCCACCTCCTGGAACTGGTCCTTTGGTGATGGATCCTTCTCTTCCCTGCAGCATCCCAACCATACCTACACCGCACCCGGGACTTACAACGTCACCCTCACTGTCACCAATGTGTGCGGATCTGATTCTCTCACGAAATATGAGTACATCTCAATATGCCCGATTTATCCCCCGGTGGCAGACTTCTTCGCCGAACCTACTTCAGGATGCCCGGCCCCGCTCCTCGTCCAGTTCACCGATACCTCCCTCAACGGTCCAACCTCCTGGAACTGGTCCTTTGGTGATGGATCCTTCTCCTCCCTGCAGCATCCCAACCATACCTATACCGCGCCCGGGACCTACAACGTCACCCTTACCGTGACCAACGACGCGGGGTCAGACTCCCTCACCAGGTCCGAGTACATCTACGTCTGTCCCTTCGTCCCGCCCATCGCAGACTTCTTTGCAGAACCCACTTCAGGATGCCCGGCCCCACTCCTCGTCCAGTTCACCGACACCTCACTCAACGGTCCAACCTCCTGGAACTGGTCATTCGGTGATGGGTCCTTCTCCTCCCTGCAGCACCCCAACCACACCTACACCGCACCCGGGACTTACAACGTCACCCTCACCGTCACCAACGACGCAGGTTCAGACTCCCTCACCAGGTCCGAGTACATCTACGTCTGCCCCTTCGTCCCGCCCATCGCTGACTTCTTTGCCGAACCCACTTCAGGGTGCCCGGCCCCACTCCTCGTCCAGTTCACCGACACCTCACTCAACGGTCCAACCTCCTGGAACTGGTCATTCGGTGA
>JADFCY010000039.1 GCA_018263335.1 Methanolinea sp.
GTATGACCTCCAGAACCACTGATGTGGGGAATTGTCTTCTTTGTCGATAAGCCATCGACCAGAAGAGTCACTGTTTTCGATACCACCCTTCGGGATGGTGAACAGACACCCGGTATCTCCTTCAAATTCGAGCAGAAACTTGAGATAGCCCGCCAGCTCTCCTCCATCGGGGTCCATGCCATCGAGGCAGGGTTCCCGGCCTCATCGAAAGGAGAGATGGAGACGGTAAAAGCAATCGCGGACCTCGATCTCGATTCTGTGGTCTGCGGCCTGGCCCGGTCAAGGAAAGAGGACGTGGACGCCTGCCTTGACTGCGGGGTGAACATGGTGCATGTCTTCATTCCTACCTCCGAGGTGCAGCGGGTTCATACCATCAAGAAGAGCTGCGAAGAGGTGCTTGAGATCACCGGCGAGATAGTCTCCTACGTCCGCGACCATTGCGACCTGTGCATGTTCTCGGCGATGGACGCAACAAGGACAGACCTTGACTATCTGGTGCAGGTCTTTCGCACCGCCGCGGATGCCGGGGCAACCATCCTCAACGTCCCTGACACCGTGGGGGTCTACACCCCGACCGCAATGAAGGCCCTCATCTCGCATCTGGCAGCCGAGATCAGGTGTCCGCTCGACGTGCACTGTCACAACGACTTCGGCCTTGCGGTCGCCAACACCATCACTGCAGTCGAGGCCGGCGCCTCCCAGGTGCAGGTGACGGTGAACGGGCTTGGTGAGCGTGCCGGAAACGCGGACCTCTCCTCGACAGTGATGATCCTCGAGTCCATCTTCGGGATGCAGACCGGGATCAGGAAGGAGAGACTGGTGGAGACCTCGCGTTTGATCTCCCGGTATTCCGGGATAGCGATCCCGCCCACCTACCCGATCGTCGGGGAGAACGCCTTCTCCCACGAGAGCGGGATCCACTCCCACGGCGTGATCGCGTGTGCCGCCACGTTTGAGCCCGGCATCATGACCCCCGAGATGGTGGGCCACCGCCGGAAGCTGACGCTCGGCAAGCACGTCGGGAGGCACGCCGTGCGCCAGATGCTCGAAGAGGTCCACCTGCACCCAACCGACAGCCAGCTCGACAGGATCGTGGAGAAGATCAAGTTCATCTCCGTCAAAGGAAAGCGGGTCACGGACGCCGACCTCTACGAGATCGCCGAGAGCGAGATGGGGATCGGCAATGGCGGCCGCGTGATTGAGATGGAAGAACTGGCAGTGATGACCGGCAACCACGTCATTCCCACTGCGAGCGTGAAGGCAAAGATCGGGGGAAAAGAGGCAGTCTACAGTGCCACGGGGACCGGGCCGGTGGATGCTGCCCTGAAAGCCGTGCTCGGGATGCTGCCGATGAAGGTCCACCTCAAGGATTTCTCCATCGAGGCCATCTCCGGCGGGTCCGATGCCATCGGCCATGTCACCATCGCCGTCGAGGACGAGCAGGGGAGGATCTTCGATGCCAGCGCATCAGGGGACGATATCGTCCTTGCATCAGCTGAGGCGATGATCAATGCCCTGAACATGCTGCACCGGCTGGATCCGCAGCCCAAAAAAGAGTGAATGGAAACGATCGCTTAGGCTGCTCCGGGGGATGATTTCCCCTCGAGCGCCTGCTTTATCTGGGCCTGGAGCTGCTCAAACTTTCCCTGCAGCATGGTCTCCTGCTTCTCAAGAGACTTTATCCGTATCTCCAGGGTCTCGATCTTGTCGTTGAGCTTTGCCAGCACGTCTTCCTTCTTCTTCTGCATCATCACCGAGCCCACGCTCATGAATACCGCGTTCTCGTCCGGGACGTCTTTTAACTCCTCCGTGGCGCGCCTCGCCTCCCTGACCGCCATCTCGTACTGGTTCTTCTGTGCCCCGATCGTCTGCATCTGCTGCTGCATCTGCTGCAGCTGGGCAATCTGGTTCTGCACTTTTGGTGATATACTGCTCATGATCTCTCCTCCCCTCCAGGGGATGCCAGCGCCTGCATCTCGTCTGCCACGTTCACGAGTCGGAGCCACATGTTCAGGGAGGCCCGGAGCGCGGCGCAATCCCGGGCGTGCACCTTCAGGACCAGGACGTCCCGGCCTTCCATGAAGCATTCCGCCCGAGAGCGGGGATGCAGTTCTTCGGCCATCTCGGGGGACAGCGACCGGTACAGGGTCTCTGCATGGGGACACCGGAACCAAAAGATCGCTTCATGCTCCATTGCCCATCATCTCGTCCCTGAAGGACCCTTCGCTCCCTTCGGACAACGGGTACCCCCTCGTGTCTGCCTGACCTCTTTATTTGGACATTGGTCCACATAAACCGATTGGTCGGGGGGGAGATGCGTGCATTTTTTGGGAAATGTCCGGGGGAAAGAGTATTTGCATTCCTGTCCCGCGAAAAGGGGCCCCGGAAGGGGCCAAAGGGATGGTTGCCCCATCCGGCTGATAAAAAAACGGGGGTATTTTCAAGGAAGGCGCAATCAGCGTGCTTTCAGTTCCTTTATTGCTGCGCCGCGCTCCTTGAAAAGGATGCGGTGTCCGCAGTAAGGGCAGCGCACGTTGACGTCAATCTCCACCTTCTGCTTGCACCGGGCGCACTTGTACGCTCCCGCCATTGCAGGATCACTCCTTTCCTTCCATCGTGCGGTCGATTGCGCGGAGCGCAATGCGGAGTGCAGGCGTCTGCGGCGTATATGCCCCTCCCGCAAACTTGAACCCGCACTTGCGGCAGGCCCAGATCCCTGTCCCCTCCCTCTTCACCGACACCATGTCGCACCTCGGGCAGCGGTGCGCAGCGCGGGAGATCCGCTCGGTCTCCACGACCCTTTTACGAATAAACCTTCCATACCGCGGCCCAAAGCGCCCTGCGCTCCCGGTTACCCTTCCTTTTGCCTTCTGTTGTCCCCTGCTCATAGCTTCATCCCTTTCTCTTGTGTCTTTTATTATTCACCGTATGCCTTCATATAGTTAATCGAGGATCTTCACCTCTCCCTGGCCCTTGGTGAGCCGGTTCACCAGGTTGTAGAAATCCCCCTGGATCCCGGCCGGGATGCGGACGAGGCATATCCAGGACCCGTCTTTCTGCCATTCCTCGCGCTCGATGGTGGCCGCGGACTGGATGTCCCCAAACGCCCGGGGAGCGAAATCCGCCGGTATCTTCACCGCGATCCGGAGTTCGTCGAACTTGATGGGAAGAATAGGGCGAAGCGCCTTTACGGTCTCCTTCACAAGTTCGTCGAGGTGCTTGTAGAGGTCGATGCTGACTCTCGCCTCCTCCATCGCCAACTCCACCCTCTGAGGGGGATGGGGGAGCCCGGTCTGGGGGTTGATGGCATTCCGGGCGATGAAATTGATCACCTGCCGCCGCTTCTCGGCGATCAGGTGCTTGCGCTGCTCCGCGGTGAGGTGTATCTCGCCCTTCTGGATGATTTTTGCGGCAATCTGCGGAAAATCCGTGGTCTGGAAGACTTTCTGGAGCGCCTCCTCCGACGCCCGTGTCCCTCTCGAGGCGTTTGAGAAGACATTGAGGGCTGCGACCATCTCTTCCAGTTCGATCTTCTCTCCCTGCCGGTACCTGACTGACAGGTCGGGGTCGACCAGGATCTCAAACTTCTCCCCGTGGCTCTCCAGCCTGGCCGTGACCGCCTTCTCCAGGGGTATCACGAGCGTCCCTCCCTCTTATTTCTCGAACTTGTCGACGAAGGCCGCGACCTCTTCCTTGCTCATCTTCCGGAATGTGGGGTTGTCCATCTCGATGATGCCGATCTCCACCATGTTCACGTCGAATTTGCCCTCGGTGGCGTCGTGGAGGGCCCTGATTCCCAGCTGTATGCAGTCGTTGATGGTCGAGTCAAAGTCATACTCCTCCTCGAAGATCTTCATCACTGCGTTCCTCCCGATCCCGATGCCGGTGGCCTTGTATTCGAGGAGTGTCCCGCTCGGGTCGGTCTCAAAGAGGCGGCCTTCCCCGTCGCTCACTCCCGCGATCAGGAGCGCGGTCCCGTAGGGCCTTGCACCGCCGAACTGGGTATAGGTCTGCATGTGGTCGCCAAGCTTCTTCGCAAGCGCCTCCACGTCAATCTTCTCGTCGTATGTGACGCGGTTTATCTGGCATTCGATCCGGGCCCGGTCGACAAGCGCCCTGGCGTCCCCCACGAGGCCGGATGAGGCGACACCGATGTGCTCATCGATCTTGAAGATCTTCTCGATCGACGAGGCTTCGAGGAGGCGGGAGGTGACCCGCTTGTCCACGATCAGCACGACACCTTCCCTGCATTTTATTCCCACCGCCGTGGTCCCTCTCTTCACTGCTTCCCGGGCATATTCGACCTGATAAAGCCGGCCGTCTGGGGAAAACACTGTGATTGCCCGATCATACCCCATCTGATACGCTTGTGGCTGCATGGTTCGTTACTCCTCCAGATCTTCCTCTGTGAGGAACAATGGTTGCTGGTTTTTAAATCCCTTTTCAAATAAATCAACCTTCCCACCCGGATACTTCACACCGGTCCAGGATCTGCCCTGGAAATATGCATCCTGCTCTCCGAGTGGTGCCCTGGGTGTCATCCCCGCGAGGTGCCGGCGCAGGGAGCGCATGGTCCCCGACGTGCGGATGCTCCGCACTGCCACGCTCACCTCCTGCACCTGGTGCACCGCGGCAAGCCCCGCAACAACCCTGCCCTCGCTCGAGCGCGTGCATCGGATGATCGCATACCCCCCTGTGCAGGAGACGACAGAAGGCTCCATGCAGGCCATGCCGGAATCGCCGTAGAGCGAGGTGAGCGATTCTGCGATGGCATAGTAGAGGTCGCGGCCGCTGACGGCAAGAGATGGCGGGTCGAGCCTTGCCAGGACGTAGCGCTGCTTTCCCCTCATCGTGGGTGGGCGCGGTTTCATTCCACCACCTCGACTGCCTTCTCCGGCCGGAGAATATTCGCGATGCCGAGGAATGCCTCTTCCACCCCGTCTTCATCCAGGCCAAAGAGCCTGCACAGCGAGATCATGTCACGGGTGGACTTCATCTGGAGGATCGACCTTGCACCCGATGAGAGGGTGAGCGGAAACCCAGTGCGCGACTGGAGCCTGGCCAGGTCCGCGTACCTCTGGAGCGCCTTCTGCCGGGCATAGTCCCTCCCGCTGACCAGCAAAGAGAGGTCAAGGTCCACTGCCACCTGGCGTTCTGCGGCCATTCTCGAGAGGATGTGGTCAAACGAGTTCCTTGGTGTGGCATGGATCCCCCTCAAAACCCTGACCCGGCTCATATGAAGGAGGGCCTTGTTAAAGGCATAATCCCCCGCATTGGCCATCAGGATCCCGGGATCTCCTCCCAGTTTTCGCAACGCTGCCTGGACCTCTCCCGGGTTTGTCCCCTGGATAACGGTTCCACCCACCACCTCCACTCCCCTGAAGATGCATCTTTTCGCGCCGACTGCCACGATGCTGTCAAGCCCAAGCTCCCCTGCTTCCTGTGCCATCCGGCGGACCGATGAATCCCCCAGGGGAAAGGGGTACACGCAGGCGTCAGTGCATCGCATATCAAAAGAGATCGGGGGAAAAAGGATAAGTTATTTGCCCAGGTTCCCGTGCGAGCGGATGCTCGGCCTGGTCTTCTCGGTCCCTTTCCCGCGGGTCCCCATGCCGCGGCCCTTCATCCCCGCGCTGGTCTTGCCGCGTTCTGCACGTCCACGGTGGACGTGGTCGCTCATCCACGCAAGCTGCGAGTCGCTCCGGATGGCCGGGTGGTTCCCGTCGACCAGGATGACCTCGTACCATTTCTGGCGGCCGTCCTGCCCCACCCAGTAGGAGTTGAGCGCTTCCATGTTCGGGTACTTGCGCGAGGCGCGCTCCTCTGCGATGCGCTGCAGGCTCTTCCCGGCAGTGATGCGGTTGACCCCCATCCTGATGGACCTGCGTGCCCGCACGTACCGGGACTTGCGCCTGCCGCCGCGGCGGACCTTCACCCTCACCATCACGATGCCCTGCTTGGCCTTGTAGCCAAGGTTCCTGGCACGGTCGATGCGCGTAGGGCGCTCTATCCGGACGACGCTCCCCTCGCGGCGCCACTGCTGCATGCGGTTCCAGAGCAGCGCCTTGACCTCGCTCTCGCTCGGTCTCTTCCACGCCTCCCTTACGTAGGCGTACATTGATTTTGCCATGGTTCTTGCACCTATCAGGTTCAGCTCGCAGAACGAGCCACATTCCTTCACGGGACGCATCCCGTAAGACCTATAGGAATCGGTTGCAGGGATATTAAACTGCGCGGTCACCGATACCCGCGCACCCACCGCCACTCACCGAACACCGATCTCCCCTTTCCGCTTCTCGAGCACCCGGATGTCAGTGATGCGGGTGACCGGGTACTGGCCGCCTGCGTCCTTCTCCGCGGACTTCACCATGTCCCATACGGTGAGGAGCGCAACCGATACCCCCGTGATTGCCTCCATCTCGACACCCGTCTTCCCATGGGATCGGACCCTGACCACCGCCTCAACCGAGTCTTCCAGGATACCAAACTCCACGTCCACGCTGCTGATGGGAATGGGGTGGCACATGGGGATAAGGCGGGGGGTCTCCTTCACTGCAAGGGTGGCGGCGACCCTCGCGGTCGCAAGGACGTTGCCCTTCACCACGGTCCCTTCCCGGATGGCAGAGAGCGTCTCCTGGCGGAGGAGGATCCTCCCTGATGCCCGCGCCTCGCGGTATATCTCTCCTTTCCCCCCGATGTCCACCATCCGGGCCCTGTCATCTCCGATATGCGTAAATTCCGTCATGTGGGTTCACTCCTCCTGAAGAGCTCAAGCGGGATGCGGTCGACCAGGTCAGTCGGGAGCATTCCCCCTCCGAACGCCTTCTCGACTGCCATTCCTGCTCTCCCGTTCACGTACGCGGCCAGGCACGCAGACTCGAATGCGGGCAGGTGGCAGAAGAGTGCTGCGGCCACCCCCGCGAGGACGTCCCCCGTTCCCCCGACCGTCATCAGGGGCGAGCCGGTCCGGTTGAACCTCACCCTCGCCCCGTCAGAAATGATATCGGTCTTCCCCTTCAGCAGGATGGTCCCGGTCTGTGCCGCATCCCTGACCGCCTTTGCCCTGGGGACGGGCTCTCCGGGCGGCGATACGCCTGTCATGCGCGCAAATTCTCCTGCATGGGGAGTATAAATGGTATCCTCTGCCCGGGGGAGCGGTCTCCTGATCGCGTCTGCATCCACCACCGCCCTCCTGCAGCACCGGGCAAGCTCGACCATAACCCCGTGGCTCCTGTCACCAAGGCCGTTTCCCATCACCACCACGTCTGCCCTTTCCGCGAGGGCCTTCAAGGTGTCGAGGTGCCTGGGCCCGATCCGTTTCCCCTCCAGCCGCTCGTAGATGAGATCGGGGACAGGCTCAAAGACGGGGGAGGCGATCCTCACGATGTCCGCCCCGGCCCGGAGCGCCCCGAGACCGGCAAGATAGGGAGCCCCCTGGTAGGGGCCCCCGCCGACAACGAGCACCTCCCCCCCGGCTCCCTTGTGCGCACCGGGGTCCTTTCGTTGGAGGAGAGTGAGGTCGCCGGGGCCGACAGTGATCTCGGCCTCGAGCGGTATGCCGATATCCGCAACGAGAGATCCTTTTACCTTGGGGCGGTGGAACGCGAGGATGTGGCCGGGGACAAACCCTGGTGTGGGAACGTCCGCAGAGACTTTCACGGCTGATGAACTCTGTGCAGCCTCTACGAGTGACCTGATCGGCTCTCGCGGCGACCCGGTGCTGCCAGTGCCAAGCAGCGCATCGACGATGCAGCCTGCGTCCTCGAGTTGCGTCCCGAGAGCGTCGACGTCTTCAGGGCACCGGACAGGTACGAGGTCCACGGGACATGAGGAAAGTGCCTTCAGCTGGTGTTCGCAGTCAGGGCTCCTGCCGCCTTGCTCGAGGTATATCACGCAGACCTCGAGATCCTGCAGGTGGCGGGCGGCGACCATCCCGTCTCCACCGTTGTTTCCCTTCCCGCAGAGGATCAGGACCGGGTCTGCGCGAAACGACCGCACAAGGTCAGCAAGGGCCTTTCCGGCCGACTCCATCAACTGCAGAGACGAGACCCCGAGGGCCATGGCGTTCCCATCCACCGCCCGCATCCTTGCGGCGGATATGACCCCCTGCTCCAGGAACTCCCGGCATTCTCTCCCGACCATTGATCCCGACCCCCGGCCCTGCGACCGTATTCTACCAGGATATCACCCCCTTGAGATATGAAATATCCCACCCGCTGCCAGACACAGGGATCCGGCCCGCCCGGCAATTGTCCCATCCCTACCCTTTTTCTCCTGCATACCCCATTACTATCGCAATGAGTCTCTGCGATGATGCCCGGTCTGCGGCACGGGAGGTTCTCTCACATGACGAGGTGACCATTGTCTCCCATATCGATGCCGATGGCATCGCCAGCGAGGCCATCCTCTCAGAAGCCCTCTCCCGTGCGGGGATCCGCCCGAGATCCGTGTATGTCAGGCAGCTTGAGCCCATGACCATGCGGCAGGTCCCGCAGGATGACACCTTCAAGGTATTCTGCGACCTTGGGGCAGGCCAGCAGAACCTCCTCGTGGAGCGGGGACTTCGCGAGGACGAGGTGCTGATCGTGGACCACCATGTCAGTCAGCCTGCCGAGCGATCGTACCTCCAGGTCAACTGCCTCCACCACGGTTTCTCCAAGATGAGCGCCGCGGGGGTGGCGTACCTTGTCGCGAGGGAGATGGACCCTGGAAACGTCGATCTCTCCCGTCTCGCGGTGGTGGGAAACGTGGGAGACATGATGGCAAGGGAGGACTGCGGGCTGGTGGGGCCGGCAAGGGAGATTGCGCTGGAGGGGGCCGCGGCCGGCTGCATCGAGGTCATATCCCGGGACCTGAACTGCTACGGCACGTCAACCCGGCCGCTCCACGTCTGCCTTGCCTACAATGACGACCCCTACATCGCGGGAATCACCAACAACGTGAATGGCGCGCTCCGTTTCCTTCAGAAGCTCGGGATCGAGCTCCAGACCCCCGACAAGCGCTGGCGGGTGTGGGAGGAGCTCCTGCCCGAGGACAAGCGCCTGGTGACAAGCTCCCTTGTCCAGCAGCTCATCTCATGCGGCGAACGGGCCGACCGGCTCTTTTCAGAGAGTTACCTCTTCCCCGGCGAAGTCGCACGGACGCCGCTTCGGAACGCCCAGGAGTTTGCCACGCTCCTGAATGCCTGCGGGAGGTGGACACGTCCGTCAGTGGCAAGCGCTATCTGCCGGGGGGACAGGGGACCGGCGTTCCGGGAGGCCGAGCACATGCTGAACAACCACCGGGCGGTCATTCGGGAACTCCTTGAGTATATCCTTGACACCGGGGTGGAGGAGCTCTCCCACCTCCAGTGGATACACGTGGGAAACCGCTACCCGGACACCATCGTCGGCATCGGCGCCGGGATGGCGCTCTCCCGCCTGAACATGGACAAGCCCATCCTCGTGATGGTGGAGCAGCCCGAAGACCCCTGCCTTACCAAGGTCTCCATGCGGACCACGGAGCGGGCGGTGGGAAGGGGAATCGACCTGCAGCAGGCACTCACCACCGCCTCTGCCGAGGTCGGCGGTGCTGGTGGCGGGCACCGCATCGCCGCAGGAGCATTCATACCAAAGGAATCGGAGGAGTACTTTGTCAAGAGAGTCAACCAGATCATCGCGGGACAGCTGTGTGCAGAGGGCCAGGGTCATCGCTGATTTCCAGTTCGGGAGGGGCGCGGGGAAGGGGCTGTTTCCCGACGATTGCGATTTCATCTTCTCGCGGACCGGGAGGGTCCGCCAGATAACCTGGAACGGGTCGCGCCTCGCCACCTTGCGGGCATCGGACGGGAGGCTCACCCTCGGGATGGCCGGGGCCATAAGGCTCCACCATGCCCTCCCCCCCCCGGCCTACCGTGTCTCAATCGTGCCGGAGGTTGCCGAGTTCATCCTGAAGGGAAAGAATGCGTTCTGCAAGCACGTGGTCGCGGCCGATCCCACCATACGGAGCGGAGACGAGGTGCTGGTGGTCACACGCGACGACGAACTGCTCGCGACGGGGGCCGCCGTCCTGTCGGGGGAGGAGATGCTGGTATTTAATTACGGTGTAGCGGTAAAAGTACGTCAGGGAAGGTCAGCACATGATGCCGGGAAATATCAACCCCAGGAAGATGAAGCAGATGATGAAGCAGCTGGGGATGCAGGTGGAGCAGTTTGAGGACGTGCAGCAGATCGTGATCACGACCGGAAAGGGGAGGTACGTCTTCGATTCCGCGGAGGTCGCGGCAATGACCATGCAGGGGATCACCACCTACCAGATCACCGGTGAGCCGAGGTTCGAGGCTGCCGCAACAGAGATCCCGGATGATGACGTGAAGATGGTCGCCGAGCAGGCCCAGGTCAGCCTCGACGCCGCCCGAGAAGCCCTCCAGAAGACAGGCGGGGACATCGCCGAGGCGATTATCCATCTCACCAGCCATGTTTGAGCCCGGGGAGCGTGTCCTGCTGGTCGGGGGGGGGAGGACTTTCTTTGTCCGGGCCGGGACGGGGTCTTTTTCCACCGACAGGGGCGTCCTTGACCTCGACTCCCTGCTGCAGGCATCCCCGGGGGATATCATCACCACCCATACGGGACAGGACTTCAGGGCGCTTAGCCCCCGCCCCACTGACTTCTTCTCGCGGGCCAGCCGGAGCGGGGCCCCCATGCTCCCAAAGGACATCGGCCTCGTCATCGCCTACACGGGAATGAATAACAGGGACGCCGTGCTCGATGCCGGGACCGGCAGCGGCATTGCCGCGATCTATTTCGGGGGGGTTGCAAAGAGCGTCAGGACCTGCGAAATACGGCCCGAATTCTCCCGCCTGGCCGAAAAGAACATCCGGGACGCGAGGCTCCAGAATGTAGAAGTGGTATGTGGGGATTTCTTGAGAGAAGAGGGGCTCTACGATGTCGTTCACCTCGACCTCACCATCACTCCCGAACACGTGCACCACGCCCATTCGCTCCTCCGCCCCGGCGGATACCTCGCCTGCTATACGCCGTTCATCGAGCACCTCTTCACCGTGATGGATGCCGCGGGAGAGGTATTCACCGAAGTGCAGGCGCACGAGTGCATCGAGCGGGAGATGACACGGAGTGCCAGGGGCTCGCGCCCTTCTACCCGTGTGTGCCATAGCGGGTATGTCACGGTTGCGAGGAAATAGGGAGTTGGAAGACACAGTCTTACAGAATGAATGTGCGGCTCTCAATCCATTGGGGTTTTTATAGAAGACAAATAAAAGATTTATTCACACTATTTCAAGAGGATCACAAACCAGAACATTTTTCTGCATATTACTATATTTATTTAGGTGATTAGGTAACTTCCACCACCAAGCCTGTTTCGTCAAGCATCAAATCGATTAAGTACTCAAATAAATCTTTCCCTCTGTGGTTGTATCGCCACTCCATCTCCTTGATGTAATAGAGGAACTTCTGTCTTGAGATTCCATGATGCTTAATTAACCGCTCTTTCGCAAATGACCAGAATCCCTCGATTCCGTTGATATATACCTTTCCTTGTTTGAATTTGTATCGATGGTCGATGTTGAGATGCTTATACCCACAGAACATGAGAGAATCGTATCCTTTCCATTTATCGGTATACACGATTGAGCCTCTCCTCACTCTCTTCACCGTTTCCGTCATGAGACTCTCGGCGGAGACATCCTGGACGATGCTTACTGAAACCTTTCCTCCTCGTTCCAGGATCCCAAACACGATTGTTTTACCCCCGGCTCCTCTTCCTCTCTTCCCTTTCCTCTTTCCGCCGAAATACGCTTCATCTGCCTCTAGCTCTCCTTTCAGGATTGCATCCGTCCGGGCAAGCTCTTCCACGAGGACCATCCGTAAGATATCGTAAGCTCTCAATGT
>JADFCY010000003.1 GCA_018263335.1 Methanolinea sp.
CCTGTCCTTATCCTGGCCATGGGATTCGCGAGGGGATTCGAAGCCCGGGTGAAGGGAAGCAGGAGATGAACTTCCTGCAGAAGATACAGCGGATCCTGGCAGGGGTACTGGGGATAGATCACAGGAACACATCTGAAAGGGAGAAGGTGCCGGGGAAATTGACCGGACGATCCCCCGCTGGCTTTCACTCGCGCCTTTTTTAAAATGAAGGTATTTCAGACCACTTTCCCCTTCCAGAAACCGACGATGGCAGTGACTATCAGGATAATTCCAAAAATTATCGAGAAATAGTCAATGATCCCGGGGGAGGCCATCACCTGCATGATGCCGGTCAGAAGGAGGAAAAAGCCGACCACGAGGAGGAGGATATTGATAATCTTTGGATCCATGAGAGGTTCTCGCCACGGGGGTATAAAAAATTTCACTCCCCCGGATGGGGAGATCAGGAATAAAAAAATGAGGTCCCTAATGCTTTCTTCCCAGGAAATACACGCCAATGATCGCCAGTGCACCAGCGACGATCGTAATGGGAAGGGGGGACCTGGTGGGTGCCGTGGTGGGAACAGGGGAGAGCATCCCCATCACGGGAGTTGTCTGCCCTGCAGCGACCTGGGCGGAGACCTGGGCATCGGTATACCCTGGCATCCTGAACGTCACGACGTGCGATCCCGCCGGGACATCATGCAGGGAGAGCGGGGTGAATCCCTTGTACACGTTGTCAAGGTAGACATCGGCGCCTGAAGGGGAGGACTGTGCGGTGATGTCCCCTGTCGCGGGCGGGACGGATCCAGGAGTGAGCGAGACGGATACCGTCGACGTCTGCCCGGCCGCGACCACGACCGTGGTGGAAGAGTCCTGGTACCCGCTCTTCAGCAGCGTGACGGTATGGGTCCCCGGTGCGACACCCGTAATATCGAACGGGTTTCCATGGAGGGTCTTGCCACGGTAGTTCCCATCGAAGTAGATGGCGGCGCCGTCAGGGACAGAACTGACGAGGATGTCACCGGTGGTAGGCTGGTAAAGAGGGGTAAGTGAGACTGAGACTGTTGACTGGCTCCCGGTCGAAATATCCACGTTCTGGGTGTAGTCCTGGTAACCCGAGAGGTGGAGGCGGACTGCATGCCTGCCCGTGCTCAGGGATCCGACGGTGAGTGGCGTGTATCCCCTGTAAATCTCGTCGACATAGACCTCTGCGCCGGATGGCGAAGAAGTGACACGGAGCGACCCGGTAGTCTGCATGGGGGAGAGCGATGCACTGACGCTGGAGGTCCCGCCCGCACTCACGCTCACAGAAGTACTGTAGGGGAAGTATCCGGCCATTGATATCTCGACCGTGTGGTATCCCGGTGTCACATACATGAAGTTCCCGGGGGTTGTGATGGTAAGGCCCCCGTCAAGCCTGGCAATAGCCCCGGATGGCGAGGAGCTCACCTGGATGGTCCCTGTCTGGACAACCGGCTGGAGGTTTGCGTTTACGTAGATGGTCTGGCCCGGCGACGGGTTCTGGTTATACGTCATGGTCCAGGTATTATACCCGTATTTGCTGATCGAGATGGAGTGGGATGGAGTCCCGGTCACATACACCTCGGTGACCACGGGGGTCTCTCCGAGGAATTTCCCGTCGAAGATGACATCGGCTCCACTCGGGACCGAACTGATCGAATAATACCCTACATCTCCACCGATCTGCTGACGGTACGCCATCCCCTCCGGCGGCATGGGTGTCTGTTCCGGGGTCAGGGATTCAAAGGGGGTTTCTGCGCCCGTGGCAAGCCCCCCTCCAAGGGACATTATGCAGAGCAGGCAGAAAATAAGGACAGTCGATCTCATAAGATTCAGCATCTCCTTCTGATACTAGAGTCTTCTGACCATCCCCTCATTAAGGCTTCTCTACCGTGGCGATTCACCAGAATCCGTCTGGTGATAAGCGCGGGAGATCAGGAGGCGAGGTGCCACAATTCCCCCTGTTTTTTGACACAGTAATTCGAAAATTATTCCGGATATCACTCTGTCCTGCCACCCGGGGACCCCTGGAAAGGAATGGGGACGTGGCTTTCCCTCATCCTGCTTTTACAGGAGCGAAGGGCGAAGTATCATCTGCATTCGGCGTCAACCCCTTGGGTGAGCAGAGTCCATGGCTGCCGGATGCGATCTCGTCCTCTCAAATGTTCTCCTCCCGAGTGGAAGAGTTGCGGATATCTCGGTCTTTCGCGGAAAAGTCTGTCATGTGGGTGCAGCCCGTGCCTGCCCCGAGATTATCGACTGCCGCGGGATGACCGTTCTCCCGGGTGCCGTTGACATGCACGTCCACATGAGAGGAAGGGATCAGCGACACAAGGAGGACTGGGCAAGCGGCAGCATGAGTGCCCTTGCGGGCGGAGTCACCGTCGTCGTTGACCAGCCGAACACGGTCCCTCCGCTCGTCACCCCTGAATCGTTCACGCGCCGAGTAGCCGAGGCCAGGGAAGCATCATGGTGCCACTATGCGATCAACGCCGGTTTTATCCCTGGATGTGACCTTTCGGCTCTCTGGAGAAGGGGGGCGATGGCGTTTGGTGAGATCTTTGCGGCCGCCTCGAGTTATGCCGAGGGGCTCACTGTCGCGGAACTTGGCGACGTGCTCTCAACTGTCTCATCCCTGGGAGGCCTCTGCACCATCCATGCCGAGGAGCCGGGTGCGGGGCCCGACACGGACCTGACCTCCCACCATGCACTGCGGCCTCCAGAGGGGGAGGCCGCCTCAGTGCGGAGGGTCAGGGACCTCAACGACCGTGGATGCCGCCTTCATTTCTGCCACATGAGTTGTGCGGAATCGGTGAGCAACGCCGGCAATTCCACGGTGGAGGCAACTCCCCACCACCTCTTCCTCTCCCTCGAAGAGTTCGATCCTTCCGATACCAGGGGGAAGGTGAACCCCCCGATCCGGCCGGAAGCGGTGAGGAGGAGACTCGTCTCCCTGTGGGACAGGATTGATGTCCTGGCATCTGACCATGCCCCTCACACCCTTGCAGAGAAGAGACAGCCGTTCGACAACGCACCATCGGGGGTCCCAGGGGTGGAGACCATGGTGCCGCTGGCTCTCACGTTCTGCCGGGAGAAAAAGATACCCCTCGCATCGCTCATCGAAAAGACGTCCCAAATGCCTTGTGAGATCCTCGGGATCCCAAGAGCCGGCTTCCAGGTTGGGGACCGGGCGGATTTTGGAGTCTACCCTCAAGGTGATGTGACAATCGATGCGGATATGCTCCACAGCAGGGCCGCCTGGACCCCGTTTGAGGGAAAGAGGGCAGCCTTTCCTGTCACCGTGATCATGGGCGGCGAGGTGGTCTTTTCCGACGGCACCTTTTCGCCCGGTCACCCCGTGTGGTTCCCGGGGAGAGGCTTTATAGGAGAGGAACCCCCCAGGAATAATGCCGACACAGCACAGCCATAGGTCCCCGGGTGATCGATTGGCGGATGCCTGGAGATGAACCACGGGACAACCCGGTTGTGCGACAGGCACCGCCCGGCAATGGGTAAAAACGGGTGAGGGACGGGGTCAGCCCACCGGTGATCCGCAGTTGTTAATGCCGGGCGACACTACCTTTCCTATGTGTGGATGCATTGGAGGAAGCGCTGACTGAGAGCAGGGAAGGGACGATACTCTCTCTCGAGGTTGCTGCCGGGGCTAAGGAGAACAGGTTTCCCTCGGGATACAATCCATGGAGAAAGAGTATCGGCTGCAACGTGCGTGCTCCACCCACCGGAGGAAAGGCCAACGCCGCAGTGGTCAGGCTTTTGGCCGGCTTCTTTTCCATCCATGAAGAGAGGGTCTTGATACTTTCGGGAAGCACATCGCACCAAAAACGGGTGCTTCTCAAAGGGCTCGGTCCGCCCGAAGTCCTGGATATCCTCGCGCGTTCAGGGGGCCCATGACATGATCACTTCCTGTTGTCAGACAGACATGCGCGCCCTCCAGGCAGGGCATTCAAAAATATATTGATATATTATAATATCTAACATATATTTGTCACATGACAGGTGCAGCAGTTCAGCATGGCATTGGTTGGGTGACAGATCATGATTCACGGAGTGGGGTGCATGTACTCCAGCGATACTACCAAGTATATGATTCATATTCACCTCGAGGCAGAGGGGGTGGTCGAGAAGCCTGACGTAGTTGGGGCAGTATTTGGCCAGACTGAAGGGTTACTCGGCGAAGACCTGGACCTGCGCGATTTACAGAGAACAGGGCGCCTGGGCAGGATAGATGTCCAGGTGACAAGCAAGAAAGGCGAGACGAAGGGAGAGATCTACATTGCGTCCTCACTCGACCGCGCCGAGACTGCCATCCTTGCCGCGTCGTTCGAGACGATTGACCGCGTAGGACCCTGCGTTGCGAGGGTCCGCGTGGAATCGATCGAGGACATCAGGGTCACAAAGCGAAGGCAGGTCATCTCACGGGCACGCGAGCTCCTGATGGACGCGTTTGAGGAGGGCACTATCGACAGCAATGTCCTGATCGACGAGGTCAGGGAGAGCATGAGGATGGAGAAGATCGGGACTATTGGCGACGACAAGGTGCCTGCCGGTCCGAATGTTGCCGATTCCGATGCCATAATAGTGGTCGAAGGAAGGGCAGATGTCCTCAACCTGCTTCGCTTCGGGATCAAGAATGCAGTTGCGGTGGAAGGCACCCGCATCTCCCGGACAATCGTCGATCTTTGCGCGAAGAAGACTGCGACTGCCTTCTTTGACGGGGATCGGGGTGGTGACCTGATCCTTCGCGAACTGCTGCAGGTCGCGGAGATCGATTATGTTGCGTACTCTCCAAGGGGGAAGAGCGTGGAGGATCTCAGCCGAAAAGAGATCACCAAGGCGTTACGAAACAAGATACCTGTTGAGTACGTAAGGGAGGAGCTCGCAGGTGAGGAAGAGGGTGAACCTGCGGGTGTGACTGCCCAGGCAAGTGATCAGGAGACAGTATCCAGGAAGACGAGGGAGAGTGTCCCCTCCCATAAAAAGCGGGGGAGCGAGAGATCTCCCGGGGCCCCCGCCCCGACCGCGCCCCGCACGCTGACCGAACACCTCGCTGCAATGCGAGGGTCCCGGAGTGCGCGATTCCTCTCGCGGGACTATACCGTCATCCGTGACTTCGATGCGCAGGACATTGAAAGGGCGCTTGAAGAGATGAATGGGGATGCTGTCGGGGTTTTACTTGACGGGGAGGTAAACCAGAAGCTCCTTGACACACTTGCGGGAAAAGGTCTCGAGTACGTGGCTGCCAGTGAGTATAAAGGCATAATAAAGCGTCCGTTATCGATAAAACTCCTAAAAATAGCCTGATCTCATTGCAGGGGTTACCTATTTATCCCCTCTGCAACAATCCTCTTTTGGAGGTGGGAGGATGCATAAAGAGGAACTGATCACACTTCACCAGATGCTCTATGAGATCAAGGACTATTTTGAGTCCACGAATTCCGACCTGAAATTCAGCCAGTACTACTCTCTTAAAATAAATCCCGCTCAGCTTCATAAAAGCAAGATGGAGCATAAATATGCCATCTTCATCCTGGGAAACGAGCTTGCGAATGCCATGAAGGACGTGGAATTCTCTGCTTCGGGGAGAATCTCGGCGAGGATGAAGGAACTTGCCGCAAAAACCCTTAAAGAGATGGAATTTATCCAATAAGCAATCTGTTTTCCCGGATCTCCCCCACTCAGCTCCTCATCTGTCTCTCCTGAGATAAGAGGTACCCGGCAAGGAGCCCGGGGATGTTGACCCCCATGCAGTGCCAGTTGGGTGTCCCGTTCACCTCGAGCACACAGTAATCATCACCGCACGGCAGGAGATCGACGCCGCCGTAGTCCACCCCTACGGCTCTCGCAGCGGCCCCTGCAAGTTCTCCCATCCGGTCATCTATCTCCACGGGTCTGCCTGTTCCCCCCTGGTGGATATTGTGGGTCAAAGAATCAGAGGCCCTCGATATGGCGCCCACCGCCTCGCCATCGATGACGAACACCCGGAAATCCCTGTCGTTTGGGACATACTCCTGGAGGTAATAGGGAGGGGTGCGGAGTTGGGTCGGAGAATCGATCAGGAAGATGCCGTTCCCATCATAGCCGTAGACTGGTTTGATCACCATCTTTCCAAACCTTGCGAGGAGATCAGCCGCGGTCTCGCGCGACGAAGTAAAGAAAGTCCTGGGAGTCGGGATGCCCTGGCGGACCAGGAGCGTGCTCGTGAGCACTTTGCTTGCGCAGGTGAAGATGGCAATCGGCGTGTTGATAACGCGGTTGCTGACCGAGAGGGCATGGACGACCTCGAACTGGTGCTCGTCCTGCCGGAGCCCGCAGACCCAGATGAGGGCGCCTGATAAGGGAGTCGAGAAAGGATCGAGGGTGTCAAGATCGAGAGAGGAGCTTCGGCCCCCCTGCCTCGCGATCTCGCGTATGACCATGGAGGTCGAGTCATCGCCAGCGGTATCGGTAGGCTTTCGTACGATGTGGATCATGTGAGGGTCCCCAATATCTGATATCCCGTTGGAGTCGGGAGGGCATAATGGTGACTTGGCCCCGCAACCAGGAAAACACCTCTCATTTTTGGGAACGGGGGCCATCACATTCTTCTTTTCCGGCGCAGTACAGACCAGTATGCGTTATTATCCGGACCCCGGAAAAGCCATCGATCTCTCCAGGCTGAACAGGGTAATAGAAGAGTCCTTTGCGGAGCATGCCCGGGGCAGGGTGCAGATGCCCCCAAAAATGTACGTGACCCTTCCACGCGGCGATTTTCGGACAATGCCTGCGTATATACCCTCACTTGGTATTGCGGGGGTGAAGATCGTGAACGTCCACCCCGAGAACCCCTCGAGAGGTATCCCGTCTGTCATGGCGATCACGATCATCCTCGACGTGGATACCGGGGCCCCGCGTGCCGTCCTGAACGCGACGGAGCTGACCGACATGAGGACCGGTGCTGCAGGTGCGGTTGCGGCAGCGCATCTTTCCCCATCAAGGTCAGTCAGTCTGGGGTTGGTGGGTTCGGGCAAACAGGCAAAATCCCAGGTGCAGGCGATCGAGAAGGAACTCGACGTCCGCGAGGTCCTCGTCTGGAGCAGGAGCGAGAAGAATGCGAATACGCTATGCACGCAGCTCAGCCACCTCGAGTGCAGGACTTCGAGCCTCCCGAAAGTATGCGACTGCGATGTCCTGGTCACGGCCACCCCGTCAAGGGAACCCCTTGTCCGTGACGAGTGGATACGGGAAGGCACACACATCAACGCGATCGGTGCGGATGCCCCGGGGAAGGAGGAGCTTGACCCGGCCATTCTCATGAGGGCCAGGGTCTTTGTTGACGATCCCGTGCAGGCAGCCCATTCCGGCGAGGTGAATGTTCCCATTTCAAGTGGCCTTTATTCAATGGATATGATTGCAGGGACCCTCGGCCAGGTCGTCATTGGTGAGAAGAAGAGGATGAGCCGCGACGAGATCACGGTCTTCGACGCGACAGGACTGGCGATACAGGACCTCGCCATTGCATCGGTTGCCCTAAAAGACCAGGACGGCATCGAGCTTGCGTTCCCCTGAACCGGCCGCACGCTGCGCAATTGCCGGGACCTCTAAAAAAATGTGTGGCAGCACTCTAACGGGGGAGGGGAGAGCTCCACTTCTTCCATACTGTCTCCCTGTATACGGGGCCGCTGTTATAGGTGCAGAAAGGAATGAGGGTGCCATCAGGCGTTGCGTAGTGTATGCAGCAACGCTGCACGCGTGAGAGGTCGTAGTTGTACCTGTCCATGAAATGCATTGTTCCAATAAAGAGGGCGTTCCAGTGGAAATCCCGCAGGGCTTCGAAGTTCTGGAAGAGAAGCGTCTTTCCAAAGAGTTTCCAGAACTCGGAGCTGCTCCCATGCTCGCTCTTCTTGAAAGAGTCGTTCATCTCTCCGATTGCCTCGATAAGTGCCTTGTACTTGTTAAAGGTTCCGCCTCTCCGAAGTTTTCCCGCAGTCTCGCTGAGCGCATGCATGAGACTCTCGACGTCTACCATCCGGTTCACGGGCGTCAGCCCGTCGTCGTTCACAAAAACGTAGGTTGCCGCACCGCAGTGCTGGTGGGCAGTGAACCGGATCTGCGGCTTGCCGGTGTAGGCCTCCACAAAATCTGAGAAAGGCACCACGCAGGGCACAGGGTAGAAGTCTGCCTTCTTGATCACGCCGTTTGTCTGGTCTTCAATGTCCCCGAGCAGTTCAGGGATGGTGATCCGTTCACGCTGCACGTCCTCTTCGCACGCAGCCCCGGTGAAGGCGATTGGCTGGAAGTTGACACCCCTGACAGCGCGGATGTGGTCTGCGGCAAACCTTATGATCGCGCCGACCTCGTGGTCGTTCCTGCCCTTGATTACCGTAGGAACAAGGACGATCCCGACCTTTCTCTCCTCGCTGTATTTTACCACTTTCGAATCGCTGGCAAGCTTTGGGTTCGTCTCCCTGCTCACCCCGTCGAAGTGGAGGTACAGCGTGGAGAGGCCCGCTTCGCGGAGTTCTTCAAGATACGATGGGTCCTGCGCAATCTTGATGCCGTTTGTGGCCACCTGGACCTGGGGGAACCCCAGTTCCTTTGCGGTGCGGATGATCAGGGGGAGATCCTCCCGCATCGTGGGCTCCCCTCCCGAGAACTGGACTGCCGGTGCAGGAACAGGCATCTCATTCCTGAGCAGTTTCATCATGTCGACGATCTGATCGAACGTGGGTTCATAAATGTAGCCGCAGGCCCGTGCATTCGCAAAACAGAAGTCGCAATTCAGGTTGCAGCGATTGGTGAGGTCAATATTTGCAAGGAGGGTGCTTGACTTGTGGTTGCTGCATATCCCGCAATAATGGGGACAGCCATCGGGTGGTGCGAGCCGTTGAGGGTTCTCTATGCCCCTCCCCAGCGATTCATACTGCTCGAACCTCTTCCATAACTCTGCATCAGACCAGTATACATCCCGGAAATGACCATGTTCCGGGCAGGAGCGCTCCAGCCAGACCTTTCCATCCTCTTCAACGATGGTCGCCTCGAGGACCGCGTTGCAGGTCGGGCATAAACTCCTGGTTCTCTTCAAGATCACGGCCATGTCACCAATCCACCCAAGAATTGATATCTTCTGGGATATCTTAATGTTTATAATTACTCTTTATTACAGTTGTCTGGAGAGCATATTATTAGTCCTGATTCCATCATAATAGCATTGGTAGCCGCGTTATGGTGCATGCTGCCGGCATATGTGCCCAACTCGGTGGCAGCAGCCCTTGGCGGTGGCCATCCAATCGACGGCGGCAGGAGTTTTTCGGATGGGAGGAGGCTCTTTGGGGACGGAAAGACGTATCGTGGATTCTTCGCAGGTGTGGCGGGAGGAATCCTCGTGGGAGTGTTACAGATATGGCTCCAGGGGGCGTTCTCACTCTCCATGCTCCCTGCCCAGACCCTGCTCTCCATCATCCTCCTCGCGACAGGGGCCCTCCTCGGTGACCTTGCCAAGAGCTTCTTCAAGCGGAGGCTTGGAAAGGCCAGTGGAGAGCGCTGGCCTGTCGCCGACCAGTATGACCTGGTGGCGGGTGCGCTCCTGATGCTCGCCGTCTTTGATCTCCCCTGGCTCATCGACGCAGTCACACTCCCGGTGCTCTTCTGGATACTCGTCCTCACCCCTATTCTCCATAAAACCGCAAACATGATTGGCTATCTTGCCGGAGTGAAAGATGTACCATGGTGACAAGAATCGCACACCTGCTGGAAAAGCACGGAGCCCTGGAATTTGGGGATTTTGTCCTGGCATCGGGTGCCCGGAGCAGTTATTACCTCAATATCAAGAGAGTGGTGACTCAACCAGGGGCTCTCCGGGAGATTGCAGATGTCATCACACGGGGCTACACGTTTGACATGGTTGCGGGAGTCGCCGTGGGAGGAGTCCCCCTCGCGGTCGCAGTCTCCCTTGCGAGCGGCAAGCCCTTTGCGATCATCCGCAGCCAGGAGAAAAGTCACGGCAAATCGGGGAGGATCATCGGCGATGTCAGGGGCAAAAAAGTCCTCCTCGTGGAGGACGTGACCACCTCGGGAGGGTCCGCCCTGTTTGGCATCCAAGTGCTCAGGGATGAAGGAGCGACTGTTGACACCGTCGTGACTGTCGTTGACAGGGAATCGGGTGCCGCTGCGCTCCTTCGTGAGAACGGGGTGTCATTGGACGCACTTGTCAGGGCGTCGGAAATTGTCGCGGGAAAGACGAGAACAGCAACGGTGAAGACCACCGGTTCAGATACATGACTATGAAGATCCTGGTTGTGGGAGGGGGAGGAAGGGAGCATGCCATCGCCCGGGCACTCTCCCGCAACAAAGAGACAGAACTCTATGCCGTCATGGCCCGGCAAAACCCGGGGATCGCGAGGCTCTGCAGTCGCTATCTCCTGGAAAGAGAGACCAGGGTCGATTCAGTCGCTGCATTTGCCCTGAAGGAATCGATAGACTACGCGATCATCGGGCCCGAGGCACCCCTTGAGGCAGGTGTGGTAGACAGGCTCGAGGCAGATGGCATTCCCTGCATGGGCCCCTCGAGGGCAGCTGCCCGGCTCGAGACCGACAAGGCATTCTGCAGGGAGATGATGGCGCATCATGGCATTGCAGGGTGTCCCCGCTACCGCATCTTCCGCGAGGCGGAGGATGCAGTCCGGTTCCTCGAAACCCATGACGGGGACATGGCTGTAAAGCCTGCAGGCCTCACCGGCGGAAAGGGAGTCCGCATCATGGGTGAGCACCTGGACAGGAGCGGTGCGATCGAGTATATCAGGAGTCTTTCGTCAGATATTGTGCTCGAGGAGAGGCTTGTCGGGGAAGAGTTCACCCTCCAGGCATTCACCGATGGCGTCCACCTTGTCCCAATGCCCCTCGTGCAGGACCACAAGCGGGCATACGAAGGTGACGAAGGCCCGAACACCGGGGGGATGGGTTCATACTCCATGCCGGATCACGGCCTTCCCTTCGTGACGGAGTCGGATCGGCGCCGGGCGCTTGGCATCATGCAGTCCGCGGTTTCGGCAATGGGGGAGGCGGGCACTCCGTACCGTGGGATCCTTTACGGCCAGTTCATGAATACCCGCGACGGGCCGATGGTAATTGAGTTCAACGCAAGGTTCGGTGACCCGGAAGCGATGAACGTCCTCTCGCTCCTCGAGACTGACCTCGTGGATATCATCGAGCGGGCAGTCGAGGGGACCCTCTCTGGGGGCAGGGTCCGTTTCTCCGCACAGGCCACCGTCTGCAAGTACCTCGTGCCGGAAGGATACCCCGAGTCCCCTGTCACCGGCCAGCCGGTAATTCCAGGGGCATACGAACCGGCACTCCTCTATTATGCCAACGTGGAAGAGAAGGACGGAGTCCTCTTCACGCAGTCTTCACGGACCATGGCATTCGTCGGGGTGGCTGCCACCCTCGGGGAAGCAGAAGAGATCGCGGAGCGTGCCGCAGCGGGAGTGAAGGGGAGAGTGCGCCACCGCAGGGACATAGGTTCCGCATCCCTGCTGAAGAGGCGGGTGGATCACATGAGGGAACTTCGATGAAACGGGATATTCTCTCCATTCTGGACCTGACAGAAGGGGAACTCCGGGATCTGCTGGATGAGGCGGATCGGCTGAAGCGAATGCGGAAGTCAGCGATACCCCATCTCCTTCTCCCGGGGAAGACCCTTGCAATGATCTTTGAGAAGTCGTCTACCCGCACCAGGATCTCTTTTGAGGTGGGAATGGCGGAACTTGGAGGTTCTGCCCTCTTTCTCAATGCCCAGGACATGCAGATCGGCAGGGGAGAGGAGATCCGCGATACCGCGAGGGTGGCATCAAGATACGTGTCAGGGGTGATGATCCGTGCCTATCGGCACGATACCATCACCGAATTCTCCCGGTATTCCTCGGTCCCCGTGATCAACGGCCTCTCCGATCTCGAACACCCGTGCCAGATACTCGCGGATATCATGACCATCAGGGAGCACTTCCCTCGCCTGGAGGAAGTCCGCCTTGGATGGGCAGGAGACGGGAACAACGTCTGCAACTCGCTGATACTCTCGACGGTCCTCACCGGTATGGAGATCACCGTGGCCACCCCCCGGGGTTTTGAGCCCCCCGCAAAGGTGATCGAGATGGCCAAAAAAAGGGGAGGAAAAGTCACCCTTGTCCGGGACCCTGAATCTGCGGTCAGGGATGCCCACGTCGTGGCGACTGACACGTGGGTCTCGATGGGCACCGAGAAGGAGCGGGAGAAAAGGCTTGAGGCATTCAGGGGATTTACCATCGACAAGAGGCTCATGAGGATGGCCTCTCCGGACGCGATCTTCATGCACTGCCTTCCTGCCCACCGGGGCCAGGAGGTCACCGACGAGGTGATCGAGGGGCCGGAAAGCGTGGTCTTTGACGAGGCGGAGAACCGGCTCCATGCCCAGAAAGCCCTGCTCGTGTCTTTGATGAAGGATGCGGAATGAAAAGGGGCATTAAGAGAATTGGTACCCTTTACTAGTATGAAAATGACTCCGTAGTCTTTTATTTTTGGTCCTTGTGTCTCGAACGATGGATCATATGGTTCTCTAGCCTTACTCCATTGCCGTGGTGGTACCTCCCTTCTCTACAAGGCGTATTGCCCTGTGGTTGCGGGGAATGGGCAAGGGGTATTTTCTCATGAGGAGCAATCCGGACCACATTCGCTCGTTAGCCGTTTGATGAACCCCATCCATACCTATCAAGAAGAGATCACCTACTCCCGGTGACCAGGTGAACTCGCGCAGCACCCCTGTCATCACGTACCTGTCATCGTTCCTGGACGAAGGCAGGCCAGGTTCTGCGAGAGTGCCCCGATGACGCGATCCCCGCTTCCGCCAGGACCGGGCAGGGGCAATCACACTCCTCTCGGCAAGGGTGTATCTATCCCCTGGAAGAGAACGCACCCTTTTCGCGTCCTCCCTGAATTTCAATCCCGAGTCATCAATGGCGGCACAGGATACCCCTGGCAGAACCGGGATCAGTGCCCTTGATTCAATCACTGAGGATCTTTCCCCGCTTACGAAATGGACGGTCTCGGGAACAACGACCTGCTTTCCACCCTGATGTTGGATTACCTTGCTCTGATTATGTGATTGAAAGTGGATTTACGATTGCACGAAGAACGGGCAACTAGTGATGCCCGCAACTGAAATAATAGAGTGGAATGAATTGGGGATGGGACGGAACCAGCCTGCCTATCGTGCCTCCCCATGCACAAGTATTATCGATATCAACCAGAACCATAAGGAAGGGTTATGGAAGATTTAATAATTGCTTTGAATGATCCGGAAAAGGAAATATATGTGTGTATGGCATCCCTGCCTTGTGGAACTACACGCGTCCTGCTTCCACCAATTTAGCGGGATAACTTCTCTGTCATCAGGTTTTTTGAGTGACATCCCCTAATAAACTTTATTAACATGCGCTATAAGTATGATGTAACGCCGGAAAAGCAGTGTTCAACATTCTCAAACTGGGGGGGTTGGTCATACAGCCAGTGAAGGAGTGTAATCTCAAATAGATTGTATGCGGCGTTCTAAATTCAGCCATCCATTCCATTCCTCATGGAGAGGTGTAAAAGATGCCGAATTACACATGTCAAGTCTATCCTGGAGCAAGCCTTCTGGCGGGCAGCATCAAAGAACTGTTCGATGACCCTGTTCAGGGGCAACCATCGAATTGTTGTTTCATTGCTGCGCTGTCAGCTGTCGCATGGACGATGGGTAAAAATAAGATTAGAATAAGGGATAATCAGAAAGCCTCGAAGGAAGATCCTGCGGCCTATACTGTATGGATCAACAACCAGGAAGTAAATGTTTCAGGCAAGCTATCCCTTGATTTTAATTATCCTCCTTTCTATTACAAGTGTGCCCGTTCCAGGACCTTATCAGAGATCTGGCCCGGGTTATATGAAAAAGCATATGCAATTGCATACCATCAGGCATCAGCTGATTCATGTGATTTCACTGGAATACAATGGGACGGAAATCCTAACAATGCGCTCCAGAACCTTTCGGGGTGCCCTTACAGGCAAAAAAGTGCAAATCTTTCGACAGAGATAATAAGTCGATGTGTTGATGGAAAAATAAAATACCCCGCGGTTGCCTGGAATCAAAATCACTGTTATACCGTCCTCGGGCAGAGATCAAGCGATGGGAAGATTATCCTTCGTGACCCCTCTCTCCAGAACATTCCTCCAAATACCGAGCAAATTGGGAGTTGGACTATTACAAACCATTTCCTCTGGGATTGTACTATTAACAGCAGGGTGGCAACGATGTTAACTCTGTCGGTTAATCTGGGGAACGGTCTCTTTGCCATGAGGACAGGCGATGTGGATACATACTTTACAAATGTAACCTATGCTGGACCACAATAAAATGCACGTATCCCCACTGGAGTACAGGGAATGAAAATAGTATCTAAAGGGGTCGGGGAGGCCAAGCCAAATACAGGTCTCTTTCTTCTTTTCATCATTCTCTTATCATCAACTTTTTCTCTTGTGGCTTTCGTATCCGGAAGTCCTCCTCTTGATAACAGCACAACCACACTCCTTACGATTCTATCCGATGAGACCCATCAACAATACCCTGGGATTTACGAGGATTCGGTAATTTGGGTTGATTCTCCCGGAAAGGGGAAAATCCACCTCTATACTATATCCACTGGAGAAGAGACATCCCTTGACTCCACGCATATCCCAGCAGATGGAGAAATTCCCGACATCTTCGGCCACTTGATTTCCTGGACCACTCCAATAGATTCCGGATATGGAATCCTCCTGAATGATATGTTCGCCGGTGAAGAAATGTGGATTGCAAACAGGAACGGGACCATGGCATGGAATCAGGATCTGGCACAAGGGGTTATCGTGTGGTCCGATAACAGGATTGGCAGTTTTGATATCTATTTATATTACATTTCCAATCAAACATAGATTCTCCTCTCATCTGACACCGCTGATACTGATGAATCAAATCCGAAAATATCAGGCAATTATGTTGTGTGGCAGAGCATCAACCCTGAAACATATATGAATGATATTTACCTGTTCTCCCTCCTCTCCAGCACTCCCACTCTCATAACCCCTGCAACAGAAGACCTGGATGGAATAAATCCAGCTATCGATGGTGATTACATTGTATTCCAGGGTATGAATGCTGAAACCTGGTTCTATGATATTTTTCTCTACAATATTTCATCCGGAGAAACCCTTTTACTGACACCAGGCACTGACGAATGTGATGAAGAGGAACCGGCCATCAACAATGGAAAGGTAGTCTGGGTTGGTCAGGACCCTGATGATTTTTCCTATGGTCTCTATCTCTATGACATCAACACCGGAATCACGAGAATACTTAAAAGAGAAAATGGTGAGATGAAACCGAGTCTCCCGGCAATTTTTCAGGACAGGATTGTCTGGCAGCAGATGGATCCTGATACTGGGTATTTTGATATTTTTATGATGACTCTTGGTGTTGAAGAGCAACAGATCACCGCAGACTTCACCACTGACATCTTCAGGGGAGGGGTTCCCCTGCAGGTCAATTTCACTGACCTCTCGATCGGGGAACCGTCAGGATGGCATTGGGATTTCGGGGATGGGAACACTTCGGCAGAGCAGAATCCTTCGCACATCTATACGGCACCAGGTGTGTATGACGTTTCGCTGATTGTTAATACTCCATACCAGAGGTCAGGCGTCCGCACCCCCGCATGTATCTACGCAGGAAGTCCTCCGACGCCGGCTTTTTCGTTCGACAGGGGAGAGGGGCTCGCTCCTCTGACTGTGAACTTCACCGACCTGTCAACCGGGATGCCGGAAACCTATCTCTGGGATTTCGGGGACGGTTCCACGTCATCCGAGAAGGACCCTTCACATACCTACCTTGCCCCGGGCAGCTACAGGGTTTCCCTGACCACCGGCAACGAATTTGGGAAATCTACCAGTTCGGTCGATGGCTGCATCGTGGTCCCATTCGGTGTGAGGAATGAAATACTGCTGGACATCCCTGGCATCACGGTTCAGGATTCCGTTTCTCCAGGTCGACTGACGCTGAATTCGAGTCTTGTCGAGATTAATATCATCAATAGCACGTCAATTGAAGCGATCCCCGATCCGGGAACCGGGATAGAGAAGATACAGTTTTTTTCTGATGAAGGTTTTTCCTGGATAGACCAGTTCTCGCTCGAAGGGAATCTTACCGGTATAGATATTTCAAGTATTCCGCTCTTCTATGGCGGGAGCAATGACAACTCAACCCTTTCGTATTGGGTGCACCTGCATGACTATCCCTCTGAGGGGACATTCCACGCGGAGGTATGGAAGAATGCGACTCCATTGGACTACCAGAAGTTCAAGGCAATCTCGATACTCGAAGATTATTCAGGGATTTGCGGGGTCGCATTCACTGCAAGGTTCCTGCAATCCAATATCAGCGGTTTTCCAGAGGGGACACTTGTATTCGGGATAGATTCGGGATGGATTGAGAAGTACGGATGGAGAAGGCCGGTATCCGTGGGATCAGACCCTGAAGGTGCACAAGTGTACTTTGAAGGCCAGTACATCGGTTTAACTCCGCTGGACCTCCCGGACGATCTTCCCGCGGGGAACCATACGCTGACGATCTACAAATCTGGTTACGGTGAAGAACTGCGTAACGTGACACTTGGGGAGAAGAGGGAGAGTATCCGGGTCATTCGAATGGCAGAGAATGGTTCGTATGAGATACTTCCTGTAGCGTTCCTCTCCCATGATGAAACCCGCGACCTGGACTTCTTCACTACCAAATCCCCACATGGATTCTCCACGTTCGGTGTGGTGTCCACCAGCCATGCGGGAAGCCCGATCCAGATCTTCTACCTCATCCTCAACAAGATAGTCTCAGGCGGTGGAATCACCGCCTCGGTTGGTGGAGGTGGCAGTTACGGTGGTTCAGGATCAGTCGGCTCCGTTGCCCCCGCCCCGACTACAATCCCGACAGAGAAGGCTCCACCTGAGGAGATCCCTCCGATCATCGAACCACCACCCCCAGGGCCCCCGCCCGAAGTTCCTTCCCCCGCTGCTCCTGTTCCTTCTGCCTCCCCGCCAATCCCGGGTGAAAATAAAATGCCCAATAACCCTGCAATGGTCTTCCCATCAGTGATAGGATATGCCCTTGTCAGGAACGTGGCTATCGTCTTTGGGGTGATCCTGGTCGCAGCAATACTCGTCCTGCGGTGGAGAAAAGGAGGAGACGAATCGTGATCCTGAAATGGGGATGGGATGAGCCCAGATGAGCCTGGCGGAGTTGATTCGCCAGACAGTTCCTCCTGATGTTCATGTCCTTGAGTCTCGGGGAGACATCAGGGCACTTCTGGCACTCCTCCAGAGCAGGGAGTATACGGTGAGGAATGCGGCCGCCGATGCCCTTGGCAGGCTCGGCGATCCTGCGCTCAAGGTGCTCCATGCCCGTGCTGCCAGGGGCAAGATCAGCGAACGGATCGGTATCCTTGAGGCGCTGGCAAGGATTCGGAACCCGGCCAGTATTCCGTTTCTTTCGAGGATCCTCACCAGGGATCAGGCAAGCGAGATGCGATGGATAGCGGCAATCGCGCTCGGCGAGATTGGGAGTGACGAGGCCATCCCGGCACTCAGGGCGGCCCTGAAGGACAGGGACAAGTATGTACGCTTTGGGGCAGCACAGGCACTTTCACAGCTGGGTTGGAGACCACACGATACCGAAGAGGAGGTGAGGCTCCTCGTGGCACGTCAGGAATGGAGCGCAATACCTGGTGTCGGCGCCGTACCGTCTCTTGTGCTAATAGAGTATCTCGACGACCCCGACCCTCGTATCAGGAAGGCAGTAGTCTCTGTGCTGGGGATGTGTGGAGATCCGGTTACGGAAAAATATTGTGAAAGGGCGATGCGTGACACGGACCCTTCCGTCCGCTGGGCCGCAAGCCTTGCATTCCCACAATGCCATGTCGCCCAGATGTACCTTCCTGGCGCGATGTCACGAAGGCCAAGGACCGGAAAGAACCTGTATGTGGCAGTCTTTCTCAATATCTTCTTCCTGGGACTTGGCTACAATTACCTTGGCAAATGGTGGGGTTTCCTCCTTTACCAAATAAATCTCAACACCGTTATGCTTCTCTCTCTCATGTATAAGACGTTCCTCCCCTATCCTCTCTCCCTCGCATTCACCACGATTGCCGCAGTCCATACCTGGCATATCATGAAGGGGATGCCGGATATATGAGAGTGCTGGCATCCATCAGGAAGGGTGAGTAAGGTGATACCCGCATGGATTCTTGATATCACAAGGCCTGATGTGGAAACCATGAAGGAGAGGAAGGATTACAATGGCCTCACGAAAGCCCTCAGCCACCATGATCCGGGGATACAATGGAAGGCTGCACGGGCACTCGGCGAACTCGGAGAAGAGAGCCTTAATCACCTCATCCGTGCGCTTGAGATCACCCGGAACAGAGAAGCGAGGATTGGGATCATCGAAGCACTCGGTCTTATCGGGGGCCAAAGGGTGATTGCCCCCCTCGCTGCCCAGATGGATGACAGGAGCAACGAGGTCCGGTGGGAGGCGGCGATAGCGCTTGGGGAGACGGGACAACAGGATGCGATTCCTGTATTGCGCAACGCACTTGAGGATGAGGATAAATATGTCCGGTACGGCGCAGCCCTCTCCCTGCAGAAACTCTCCTGGCAACCCGTCACGGAACGCGATCAAGCATTTTTGATTGTTGGATTGCAGGACTGGGAGAACCTGGTGGGACTTGGACCTTCCGCCGTCGAAGCGCTTGGAAATGCCATGCGGGATCCCGACAACAACGTCCGGGTTGAGGCGGTGAAAGGACTTGGTGCACTGCGTGTAAAAGAGGCCATCCCAACACTGTATCGTGCAATTCGGGATCCTGACGAGGAGGTCCGGTGGGAAGCAGTGCAGGCTGCTCCTCTGTGCGGCCTTCCCATGCGTTTTCTCCCAAGAGCCCTTGCACGTCGCCCCCGTTCAAGGAAGAACCCGATCGTCGCCGGCTTCCTCAATTTCATGCTCCCCGGCATGGGATACATGTATATCGGACTATGGTGGGGTGTTCTGATCTTCCAGGTCGACGTGTACGCGACAATCTGGACCTTCGCAGCAACAGGGGAGTTCATCTCGTTTATTCTTCTCTTCCCGGTATACCTTCTCCTCGGGTTCCATGCATGGCACAGGGCAAGGCAGATGCCTGACCT
The DNA here is from genome assembly GCA_018263335.1 of Methanolinea sp. Taxonomy (GTDB): domain Archaea; phylum Halobacteriota; class Methanomicrobia; order Methanomicrobiales; family Methanospirillaceae; genus Methanolinea_A. The sequence goes on from JADFCY010000003.1 coordinate 19,273, forward strand.
GTAGTCGCCGGAGATCCGGGTGGCATATATCGTGCCCTACGGCAGAATGATGGATGATTCCTGTTTCCAAAAAAAAAGAGAAATATGCGGTTGGAGAGCGTAAATATGGCAAAAAAACATGGGGCTCATGATGCCAATATCAATCTCTTCTCCGGCGTGTGTGACCATAGGCGAGCGCCAGAATAAGGACCTGAACCGGACAGGTGGCCTATTCTCCCGCGATGAATTTTTTCAGCTCAGTGAACATAAAGTCCTGGACTTTCTCCACGACAGGGCGTGTCCCCCGGAATGCGAGGATTTCCCGCTCGTCTCCTTCCATGTTTGCGAAGTGGAGTCGCTGTTTTCGTTCGACAAGCTCCACATCGAACTTCCGTATGATTTCCGCGATGATCGAGCGCGGCACCCCGGGAGGTATCAGGAGATCGAAGAGCTCCTCCTCTGCTTCTGCACTGTTCCCGGCCTTTTTGGGCGCATTTTCATGCATCTCTTCTTCTGCCATCCGGATCTCCTCATTTGCCTATCTTTATTCTTCTTGCCATGATGCAGGGACCACCCCGTACCCCTCCAATTGGCGTCTTCGGCTTTCCCAGCGAGTTCATGCATCGTCCCATCAGCGCCGCACCCCTTGCGAGTCCGTCGTCGACAAAGACAAGGCGGTCGTTTGGGTTCTCGAAGTACTTCCTCTCGGCGATCCCTTCCAGGATATAATCAGGCTTCCTGCCGGAAATAGCTGCCCTCCCGGTGAACCCGATGCTGGAGTTTTGCAATACATGGCCCTGTTCCGCTGCCACGTCGACGAGGCGGAGTGCCATCCGTGCACATACGCGGTCGATAACTTCATTGACAACGTTCAGACCATGCTGCGTATAGATCTCCCTGCCGAGATCCACCAGTGCAGGGAGGTTACTTCCGTTCTCCCCTGCATCGCAGCCGATAAGGGCCACACCCGACTCTTTCGCCACGTCCGCATAGACCGGGACCCTGCCGAACCTGCGCCGCTCGGGGGGGACCAGGCGGATATCGATCAACTCGTGGGCGCGGTCAACATACCGTTTCACGATGTCACTCTGGCCTTTCAGGGAGAAATCGCTGATGACGCTCCGGTCTCCGAATACGTCAAGCGCGGTCCCGGTCTGGGGATCGACGAGCCCGGTGCCTTTGACGATCGCATCAGGGATCGCCCCGGCAAGGCCACAAAAGTTGCCCACGGTCTTTGCAAAGGGGTTCTTCTCGTCGGGGGCAACGTCGCTTGTGATTCGCCCGTCGAGGGTGGTCCCGAAGTCAATCGAGATGCAGGGGTTACGAAAATCAACGGGAGTCCACTTCGCTCCTTCTTTTATGCCTGCCATGGCAAGCTCCCCCTCCATCTCGTTTGCCACCATCTCGACCCCTGTGCTCCCCACAGGGGGAATCACCCCTGCAACCGCCCCGATGAAGACCACCTTGTCGGCATAACTGAAGGGCTGGAGCTTCTGGGCCTGGTTGGCTTTTGACATCGGGGGAGTCATCTTTCTAGGCGGCACTCCGGCAAGCAGGCATCCGTTTGCAAGGGCCAGCACGAACTCTCCCACCTGGTCAGGGGAGTCCATTGCCGCAACCACCCCGGTACTCCTCACGACAAAGTCGAGGTCCTTCTGGATGTCAAGGTGCACATCCCTGTGGCATTCGACCAGGGTATCCCTCACGAGCTCGGTGACAGACTCCCTTGTCAGCTGGGTTCCGTCGAGAGTCTCACCGAACACCTCCTCTCCTGGCTTAGGTTTCCGGACATCCCGGCTCATCTTGACGGTCTTGTGGATGACGTAGCTCATCCCGGTCTCAAGGTTCACCCCGGTGAGGATGCACTTCGTCGTGGTATTTCCCATCTCCACCGAGGCAACAATAAAATAAGGTTTTATCTTGAATTCCGGAACATAGACGCCAGGACCGTGCGCGATGGAGGGCGGAGGAGGGCTCTCCACGATATGTGGCCTGGGCTTGAAAAAGCGGTCAAAAAAACGCGCACACATAGTACCGAATGGGATGCTTGACCTGCTTATATCTTTCGATTTACACCTTTTGCCATCATTTTCCGGTTATTCCCCGCGTTATAAAGCACTTTTTTCTGGCAGGAAGTGAGGGTATCCCACAACCCGCATTCGTCTCATGTCCCCCTCACCCGGCCGAGTGATGCCGGCAGCTTGAGAGTCCGAAGATGAATGCCCCAAAACCAAGGCAGACGCAAACGGCAAGGAGTATCAGGCCGATATACGGGATCCTGAAGGCTATCTGCAGGATTACAAAGCCTATCAGGAACTGCTGCCAGGCTTTCGTGTGCCACCCAAGCCGTTCCGCGATTATGCATCCAATTGAGGAGGATACAAAGAGCGTGGAAAAAAGGAGACCGGCCAACAGTACCATGAGGATGCAGATCGCGAGGGGAAGTCCCACGACTGTGAGCGCAAGGAGAACTCCAAGGACTATTCCTCCCAGGATGCCCCCAAGCCCGGTAAGGATATTCACCAGTGGTCGCGACCTCACCCGGGCTTCGACACCCATGTAGGGCGCCGGTGCGATCCAGATTGCAAGGAGTCCAAGCACGGCCATGCCGAGTGAGAAGAGGATCAGTGCGAGTGAGAGTATCCCAAGGAGACCTCTTCCAAGAGAAGTGTTGTCCCTCGTGTACGCGAGGTGCCGTTCCGTCCCGGCAGAGATGAACTCCTCGCTTGAAACCGTGAGGTTTCCTTTCACCTCTCCCTGGTGGGAGACCCGGCTTGCAGACACCAGGGCATCGGCGCCTACCGTTACACTTCTGGTGATACTTACCTCGCCTGCGTGCACGAGCACGTTCCTGCCCACGCTGCTGTTCAGGGTGACTGCCCCGCCGGCGAGGAGGACTTTTCCAGATACCGGGGCATTGAGAGTGACCGTCCCCCCCGCGGCAATCACATCGCCCTCAACCGGTGCATTGATCTCAATCTCGCCACCCGCGGCGATGAGGCTGTGGACCGGTGCATTCACGGCCACCTTTCCTCCTGCTGCAATGATATCATCGTCTATCGGTTGGTTCAGCACGACATGGTCTCCGCTCTCTGTGACCAGGGCATGGACGGCAGATGGGAGCAGAAGGATGAGAAGTATACACATCATGCATGGTCTGGTCATGTAAAAGAGCATCGGCGGGTCATATGAGAATAGTATCGGTGAAAAGAGGGGGAAAGACATCTTTACCCGAACCGCATGCCTGACTCGCAAATGGGAATATTTAAATGGAGGCTGGGAGAAATGGCGATACATGGAGATGCGCGACCCAAGGGGCTGGGTCTTTTATTACCTCATCTGTTTTGTGGCACTCCTGTGGGTCGGATTTCTCACTGCCCAGGGGGTCATGATCTTTGTCAGTCTCTTTCTCACCCTGATTGTACTCGGGTTCTCTGCAATCCTGTGCGTGATGCTGGTGCTCGAGTTGAAGAAGACTAAAGAGACACAAAACACACGGTGAAGTGATGGATTTCCCCGTATACACCAGTGGAATGGAAATGTCAGTCTTTAAATATTCAGAAACACCACCATCCCATTGAGGGGCGCATGAGGACCAGTTCCTTTACGATCTTGATGATTGTGCTCCTGATGATCATCATCGTACTTGCACTCATTGTGATCATTGGCCTCACCGCGATGCTTGGAACGGGGAGCACTGTCGGAGAAGAGACGGGGCCTATCATGCAGTTCGTGACTCTTGCACAGGAGCAGATGCTCTCAGTCTTCGATTACATCCAGCAGTGGGTCAACTACATCATTATCCAGATACAGAAACTCTCTGAATTGATCTAGTGGATGCCGCACGGTGCATGCGGGCTCTTTTATGGTTCCCCTGCTGATAGGGTTATATCCCGGGTGCACCATCTCACTAATAAGGAGCCGGTTCTCCCCGGGTGTGGATAAATGCAGATGGAACATGTGAAAGGCAGGAGGAGAGGAGAGATCATCCTGTATGCCCTCTCGACGTGTGGGTGGTGCGCGAAGACAAAAAACCTCCTCGGAGAGCTTGGGGTCGAGTATTCCTATACATACGTCGACCGTCTCTCCCCGGCCGAGATGGAGGACGCGATCCGGGAAGTGGAGAAATACAACCCAAGTGGGTCATTTCCCACCCTCGTGATCGACGGGTCCAGGGTTATTGTCGGGTTCAGGGAAGCCGAGATCCGTGAGGCGCTGAAATGACAGGCGAGGGCATCCCCGATGAGATGGTCGACGCGAGGGTTGAGAAGATCCGAAAGGACGCGGAGGATGGGGGATATATCCTGAACCCCGATCCAGCCTTTGTCAGGGCACTGGTTGCCGGGATATGCATCAATGAACAGCGCTATGGGTATGCTGCCTGCCCCTGCCGACTTGCATCAGGGAACAGGGGGGAGGACCTTGACATCATCTGCCCGTGTGACTACCGTGACTCTGACCTGAACGATTATGGGGCATGCTACTGCGCGCTGTATGTATCTGCTGGAGTTGCTGCGGGAACCATACAGGCCCCCTGCGTCCCCGAGCGGCGGCCTGCGCGCCAGGAGAGAAAGAAAATGTCAGAGGGTAGCGCTCACGTTTCCAGGAAGGAATCAATGCCTGTCTGGAGGTGCAGGGTGTGCGGATACCTCTGCGCACGTGAGAACCCCCCCCTCGTCTGCCCCATCTGCAAGGCATCACAGGATAGGTTTGTCCGTTTCATGTAATGCCCCCAAGGGAGCGGTGCGAATGGGGGAGTATTGAGAAGTGGAACATTGCGTTCCCGATATTTCATTCCACACACTAATGTAGGATACTTCACCAACCTGTATCACATGGCAGAGACCATCTTGATCGAAGTGGTGGGCCTCAAAGACTCTGACTGCTCGCCGTTTCCATGCGATATGACAAGGACATGCGGGCTCTATGACTGTCATCCCACAGGTAAGCTGGTGCCTGCATTCGAGGCATTGAGAAAAGAACTCCAGGAACAGTATGGTCCGAAAATCCGGATGGACCTTATTTTAATAGACGAAGAAATACCCGGGCATATCAGGGAGATCATCGCCACGCAGTATCCGCCGATTCCATTCATTGTCATGAACAAAACGCTGATCCCTATGGGACGGATCTCGCTGCCACTGATGCAAAAAGAGGTAGAAAAGCGACTCGCAATCAGGTGACCCGGGAGAGTTCCCCGTTCTCGAGATCGTAATAAAGCCCGTGGATCTGGATTTTCTTCTCTTCCAGGGCTTTTTTTACCACTGGGTACCGTGCGAGGTGTTCGATCTGGAGCCTGATGTTCTCCTGCTCGATCATGCGGGATCGTTTCTTTGCCTCATCAGGGTTCTTCGGCGGGGTAATCTTTGCATCAATCCGGTTCTTGGCCTCAACTGCATTGTTCAGCCAGAGGGGTATGTATACGTCATCGGTTTCCTTGTCAAGTGCTTTTATCGCTCCGCAGTCCGAGTGCCCACAGATCACGATATCCTTGATCTTCAGGTGGCGGATGGCATATTCAAGCACAGTTGCGAAGTTCCAGTCATGGAGTGGGGCAATATTCCCGATATTCCTGTGCATGAAGAGGGTTCCTGGCATCGCCTGCGTGATATGACCGGTCTGGAGCCGCGAGTCAGAACACCCAATCCAGAGGACCTTTGGGCTCTGGCCCCTTGTGAGTTCTTCGTAGTGGGCCTTGTTCTCTTTGAAGAAACCTTCCCTGAACTTTCTGTTGCCTTCGAGCAGTTCGTCGATCATGGTAAATGCACCTCTGGTTCTGTAACGTCTTAGCCGCGAACCCTTTCTTTATAGAAGGTATCGCTTATTGGCCTATAGTATTCCAGGAGAATTAAAGATTGATATTTTGCTCTTGACTGTCATAGAGTAAAGAAGAGGATGTGAATCTGGTGAATGATCTCCCGGGAATATGCGATCACCGTGGTTCCGCGATACCGAGGTTCTGGGAAATAGATTACTTGCGGGGGATTGCGATCGTGATGATGATCATCTTCCATGTCGCATTCGACATGGCGTATTTTGGAATTGTGAATCTTGGAGTCCACACAGTTCCCTGGAGGGCCCTGGCAGTCTGCACGGCATCGCTCTTCCTTCTCCTTGTCGGCGTCTCTCTCACTCTCAGCAGTGCAAGGGCGCAAAAAACCCTGAAACGGAGAGATTTTCTTCTCAAATACCTTCGCAGAGGCGCAGGGATTATGGGCCTGGGATTTCTCCTGACGCTCGTGACACTCATCCTGGCCCCCAAAGAGCCGATACTCTTTGGGATACTCCATCTTATCGGGTTCTCGGTGATCCTCTCCCCCCTCTTCATACGGTATACCTGGGTGAATTTCTTTGCAGGACTCGGGGCCATATTCGTAGGGTGGGGGATCGGAGGAATACCTGGCCCTTCATATCTCCTATGGCTCGGGGTCCACCCACCGGGTTTTGCGAGCCTCGATTATACCCCGGTATTTCCCTGGATCGGCGCGGTTCTCCTTGGGGTCTGGCTTGGCCACCTGCTCTATCCAGGGGGCCAGCGAAGGTCGGGACTCTCAATTCCTCACCTCCCGTGCAGGGATGTCCTCTGTAGTGCCGGCAGGCACTCGCTGGGAATCTACCTGCTCCACCAGCCCGTCATCATCCTCATCATCATAATCCTATGGTCGCCGGCTGGAATTTTTCCGTTGCAATAGGTCACGCCTCGTTATGAAGCCTTACGAAACGTCATCCTGAACGAGACGCCCTGCGTATGATCGCCGGGTACGCGGTCGGTGACCGATATCGTGCCACCGTAGCGTTCAAGGAGGGTCTTGACGATATAGAGGCCAAGCCCTTTACCGGCATTCTGCCGGTTAGCATATGAAAAACGCCTGAATATCACGGATTTGAGGTCATCAGGAATTCCAGGGCCCGTGTCTGAGACCTCGACCAGGACCGTCTCGGGGTCGGGCGTCGTGGATGAGATAAAAATCCTGACTCCCCGTCCCCCGAACTTGACACTGTTACCAAGGAGATTGTTGAAGATCTCACCGATGAGGTCGTCACCCCAGACCCTTCCGGCGTTCTCCCGAAACTCGATATGTGCTTCTGGGAAGAGACGCATCTCTTTTCGTATTGCATCATCCAGGCTGACGGCCTTGAGTTCGTTCTTTCTCACCTGTATCTTCCTGATGGTCTCCAGGTTTCGGATGATATCCCTGCTCTTCTTGATCCCTTCGATCATCTTTCCGGCAATCTCCCTCGATTCACCCGAGAGCATATCCTGGAGGAGATCGCCATACCAGAGGGAGGCGAGATTCGCATTATTGATGTCATGCATGAGGATATCCAGGTAGAGGTTCACCTGCTGGTTGGTCTCAGAGACCCTCTGGGAGAGGAGGAGCCTCGTGACCGCCGTTGCAATCTCCCTTGAGAGGGATTCGAGGGTCTGCTGCTGGTCTTTTGACGATGGCCTGCCGCTCCATGAAAGGAAGTACATGACCCCAATCGTCTCATCGCCGCTTTGCAGCGGGACAACAATACCAGTTTCGGGCGACCTGCACTGGAGTGGAGATCCTCTGTTCCATACGAGGAACTTCCCCCCGGTTATTGCCCCCTTCACGCGTGCAAGAGACTCGTCATCAGAATCCATGAGACTTTGATAGAGAGAGCAATCACCGTAATCAACCTTTGCGGCAGGGCGTGAAGACCCTTCTCTAAACAGCGTGATTCCCCCGTATTCACAACCCAGGTACCCGGTCAGGTTTGCGAGCACTCCTCTTCCCATATCTTCCACACTTGTGGCTGCAGAGGCCTGGGCAATGACCCGGTTGATAATGGAGAGTTGCTGGTTCCTGGCTTCCATCTCCTGCTCATGAGCTTTCCTGGCAGAGATGTCTATCATGGTGAGAACCATCATACGTCCGGGGAGGAGTGAGCCAGAGATGAGCACCGGCACGCTTTCCCCGTTCTCCCTGGTCATTGTGCTTTCAAGTTGTGAGATTGAGCCGTCTTTTTTCAGTGATTCAAAGAGGGTCTGTCTTGCCAGGTCGTCTCTCCAGAAGAGTGCGAGGCTCTCTCCCCTCAAATCGGCAGGATGGCACCCAAGGAGCGTCCCGCCGCCCGGGTTGACCTCTTCAATCCTCATTTCAGAATCGCCATTCTGGACAAGAAAGATTGCTGCCTCGGAACTGGAAAAAATCCCCCTGTAACGCGCTTCCCTGTCCTTTAAGCCGCTGGAGAGGGAAGAGATGACAACGGCGATCGCGACAAGTACATAGAAACTGGCGGTGGTAACGGCAAAGGTGATATCCGGGAGGCTCGGGTAATGATAGAGGTATACAAAGAAGACCTCCGCAATCCCGATTCCCACTGCAAAGAGCACTCCCTGCCGTGGAAACCAGTATGCCGCGAGGATAATGGGGAAATAAAAGAGGAGCGGGGTGATTGCCGAGAGGCCAAGAATGGTCCCGGTGACATAGCCGATCCCAACGAGAAGGGTTGCGATAATAACGAGGAATACCTGCATTCTTGGACTCAGGACAACTTCTGATCTGCTCATCAAAGGCATAGAAAGCCTCGCGTTCACAACACTATTGTCGTCTTCCTTTTTAAATGTGAAGGGATAAAGAATGAGCCGTTATGGGAGAACTGCGATCCGTCAGGATCACCGATGGGCCTTGTCTGGACTGACCCTCAATATCATCTGGGCTTTGTCAAAAGACCTCCTGGCCTCCTCGAACTTGCCCAGTTCCTTCAGGCAGACTCCCCGGTAATTCCAGGCATTGACATTGTCGGGCTCCATCTCCAGCACCCTGTCAAAACAGGCAACAGCCTTTTGAAAGAGGGAGATATCGCCTGTTTCCTTGCCCAGTTTCTCCATCGTCTCACCCAGTGCATAGTATGTGGAAGGGACCCTCCCGTTGAGTTCCAGGGCGCGGTTGAAACACTGGACTGCCTCGTCGTAACGGCCGAGCTCCTTGAGGCATATCCCTTTCTCGGTCCACGCATTCACGTGGGCGGGGTCCATCTCGATAACCCGGTCAAAACAGCTGATTGCCTCCAGGAACTTCCCCTGTTTGTAGTACAGGTCTACCCCCTTTTTGTACCAGCTGGCAGTGGACTTCCCAAAGATTCGGTCGAACATCCCGGTCTCCCTCTCACGGGCTGCCTCTGCCTTCTGCTCCCGCTCTGCCTTCCGGATATCGGTGATGTCACGTATGGACTCGATCGCTCCTATCACATTCCCCTTCCGGTCGGTGATCAGTGTTGCCCTCGACCAGAAGACCGCAGGTTTTCCGTTCCGTATCCCGGAAGGATTCTCGGCGACAAGGGAATTTCCGTCCCTTCGAATATTCTGGTAGGAAAGCGCCCGTATCTCCCCTTCAGGGCTGCCGATCAGGTCGACAAGAAGGGGTCTCCTTGTACCATAAAATGGGATTGCATACTCGTAATTTCCCTTCCCGATCACTTCTGCGGCGGGGATGCCCGTCAGGTCTTCCATGGCCTTATTCCAGGAGATGACGGTCCCATCCCTGTCGGTGGCAAACGTCGCGTCGGGGAGGTGGTTGATGATATCGACCATCCTGCGGTCGGCGACTCGGAGGGATTCCTCGGCAAGCCTTCGATTGATGGCCTGCCGGATCATCCTGTCCAGCTCCGAAAACTGGGCCTTGGGGTCCTGTCCCTTGGAGAGATAGAAGTCTGCACGGTTGTTGAGGGCATCCACGACTACGTGCTCCCTGCCTTTCCCAGTAAATATAATGAAAGGAGTATTGTCTCCCTCAGCCCGGAGTATCTTAAGGAGGACGATCCCGTCCATCATCGGCATCTCGTAATCAGAGACAATGGCATCAAATGACCTTGATTTCAGGATTTCAAGGGCTTCAAGTGCAGACCTGCAAGTCTCCACCTTGAGTTCACCTGACCTCTCCAGAAAAAGGCGCGTAATCTCCAGGAGGGCCGGTTCGTCATCGATAAAAAGAACTGATATCATGCCATCCCCCGTGATTGATCTCCCCACTTCAAACTCCATTCCACTTCTATTTACTTAATTCTTTCATTTATTCTCCATCTCTTGGCCGTTCTTCAGACGTGCCCTGAAGATGCAGGGATTCGATTGGAGCTGCGAAAGGAAGATGGCCTTTCCTTCACGCAAAAAGAGGGACGTCCCGGAATGTATCTGCGTCGAACACCCCCCTGTCAGTCACTCGTAAATGCGGGATGACTGTGAGCGAGAGGAATGAGAGGTACATAAAGGATCCCTTTATGGCCCCGAGAGCCTCGGCCCTCGCATTCAGTCTTTTCACACTCCCTGCGACCTCCTCTGCCGGGAGAGATGACATCAGTCCTGCACAGTCGAGGGGGAGGAGATCGAGGCCGCCGGGTCCCGCAACTGCCATTCCTCCTCCGCTCCTGATTATCTCGCCGAGCACATCACGAATGGCCTGGTCATCGGCTCCCACGGCTACCAGGTTGTGTGCGTCATGTGCAATGCTCCCGGCGATCGCCCCCTCCACCAGGCCAAATCCATGGACAAGCCCAAGACCGACCATCCTTTCGCGGTATCTGCTGCAGACTACCACTTTCAGGATATCTCTCTCAAGATCCGGGATCTCGGCCCCGTCAAGTTCGATTGCCAGGGATTCTGTCAGTATCTGATGGGGTACAATCCCGATTACCCTCGCCGTTCCCTTTCCCCTGATTCCCATATCTTCAGGAATGGGAACATGAGCCCTCATCGGGGAGGGGATGATTCGCGGTTTGTTCCGGATTGGAGGTTTGTGTATCTTTCCCGCCTTGCATGTCTTTTCAACGGTGAAGGGTTCTCCCTCTGCGAGGATGCAGAAGTCCGCGCATCTGCCCGGGGCGATCGCTCCCCGATCAAAGAGGCCAAACCTCTCTGCAGGAGAAAGGGTCGCCATTCTGAGCGCAGTCTCTAAGTCAAGACCGTAATCGAGTGATTTCCTGATGCAGTCGTCGATATGCCCCTCTTCAACCAGCATATCGGCATGCCGGTCATCGGTGGCAAACGCCAGGCGGGACGCGGTGCAGGGGGATGCGAGAGGGATGATCCCGCGAAGGTTCTTCTCCGTTGATCCTTCCCTGGCAAAGATGTACACGCCGCGGCTTAATTTCTCCGCGGCTTCCTCTTTCACTGTACATTCGTGGTCACTCTGTAACCCTGCAAGGATGTAGGCATTGAGTGATTCGCCAGAGAGGAGCGGCGCATGCCCGTCTCGAAGGGAAAAGAGCGCAAGTTTTTCGAATACCCCAGGGTCGCGGTCCAGGACTCCCGGGACATTCATCACCTCTCCAAGGCCGAGCACACCATCACGGCCGATGAATTCCGCGAGATCACTTGCAGTCAGTTCCGCCCCGCCCACGTCTAGCGGGGTCGCCGGGACGCACGAGGGGAGCATGACGAAGATGTCCACCGGAAGACCTTGGCGCTCACGGAGCATGTACTCGATTCCGGCTTTTCCGCATACATTCGCGATCTCGTGGGGGTCCGCCACCACCGTTGTGGTCCCGTGCATTGCGACCACTCTTGCATACTCGGAGGGGACAAGAAGGGAACTCTCGATATGTACATGGGCATCAATGAGGCCGGGGACCACCCTTCGTCCCTTCAGGTCTACGGTCTCCCTCGCCCTGTAGTGGCCTCCCAGGCCTACAACTGATCCGGATGCCACCGCAATATCAGTGTCGATCCAGCCACAGGTGAATGGGTCGTATACGCACGCGTGTGAAAACAGCATGTCGGAAGGTTCAATCCCAAGGGCCTGTTTCATCAGCACTTCCGATGGGGGATATTCCATGAGGAATGGTGTGGTCCGGGATGGAACAAGAATATTTTCTCGCGCGGAATTGATTGCGGGACATATTATGGATTTGACTGGCGGGAGGAACCGGGAATTATTCTTCAGGGAAAATAGATGGAAAATGAGGCAGAATGAGTGATTGGCGGGATGGGGAGATTCTAATTGAAATCTTTAGGTATTACCTTCGTTCCTCGGCAGCGATCTTCTGCTGGGCAGTCAGCACATCCACCAGGAGGTCTTTCATGATCTTCTTCATGAAATCCCTCCCTTCCTCGGACGCGAGGTAATCATGGAGGTTCTCTTTGAACTGTCCCACATCGTTCTGATTGTCGACGAAATATATTAATGCTTGGGTGATGCAGTCAGAGACGGTTGAAAACTTTTTCTCTTCGTATACCAGCTTATTCACTTTTTCGTAGATATTTGGGGGCATTTTGTAGGAAATTGCCACCCGCTCTCCCCTTTTGTTGTTACCCCTATCCACCATTCTTAATGAAATGGAGTTCCTTCGTATAAAAAAGCTGCGAAAATTAATGAATTACCTATGAAATACGAAATCATACATGTTTTACCTATGTATTACATAAAGAATACTTTATATAGGAACGCCTGCTATGGAAATGTAGTGGAGGCAGACAATCATGAACGAGATACTGTTCTTTGGAGTGATATTCGGGGGAATCTTCTCCCTCTTCTCCAGTCTCGTGCTGGTGCACATGGGTTTGCTGATCGACAGGTTCCCGGTTGGGGATGAGGAGGAGAGGGAACGGTCCATATGGAGTCCGAAGGAGTTTACCCGGTACGCGGTGATGATCTACTGGCCAATGTATATCGCCGGTGCCGCGATGCTCGTCCCCGGAACCCGTGTCCTGACCGTTGCAGGAATTGCCACCCTTTTTGGGCTTATCCTCTTCATGATCACCGCACTGGTGTTTTCAGGCGCGACCTATAACCTGATGAGAGCCCAGCGGAAGGGAAGCGGGAGCCCGCTGACCATCGGATCCGTTATGAATCCGGAAAGTATCCTGCGCGCCTTCCGCCTGCCTGTCCAGAGCAGGAAGGTCCCTTCCACCCGGTCCTCCCAGGCATCGCGACCGGCGGTCGTTGTTGAGGAATAGGGTCTTCTTCGCTCTCTTTTTCTCTCTACACACCCAGCACTGACTTTATCTTATTCCGGGGTTGCACAAGCGTGCGGGGGCGTTAGCCCCGAGAACGTCATCGTGTTTGGAGTGCGGTTGTGTTCAAGATGGGGAAGGGGGAGAATCCCCCTCCCCAGACCCCTCCCCCGATACGCGATAGCCAGCGGGCAGGGTTGCATGGAGTTAGGATCGACAAAGTATCCCAGCACTGGCTCTATCGTGCTTAAGGGATGCCACAGTGGCGGGGCGAAGCCCCAAGAACGTCAACGTGTGTGGAGTAGTACGGTTTTTCACTGACCGGAGGGGGAAACGCCGCGAGGGCTCCGCCCCTCGACCCAGGGGCGACCTGTCGGTCGCCGCGATGCATGTTTTCTCCGCCAACCAGAAGGGGAAAATTCCCCTCCGGACCTCTCCCATGACGCGATAGTCTGCAAGAAGGCCAAATTGGAAAACTCTGATTCTGATCGATACCCAGCACTGGCCCTATCGTGCTTAAGGGATGCTACAGTGGCGGGGGCGTTAGCCCCAAGAGCGTCATCGTGTGTGGAGTGCGGTTTTAACACGATGGGGAGGGGGAGAATCCTCATCAGAACCACTCTCACAATACTATAGTCCATCAGTAGGCTTGCATTGGGACATTTTAGAAATTCTGCGTGTATAAATACAAGAAGATTAAAAAAAAGTCGTTTCATCCCCCGAACAACTCGCGGGACCGTTCCAGTGCCGCGACTGCGGGGAGCTTCTTTCCGGTCAGAAATTCGATGCATGCCCCGCCGCCGGTGGAGATGTGGGTGAAACTCCTGTCGATTCCCATCTTCTCCACCACCGCGGCGGTGTGTCCACCACCGATGATGGAGAACTCGACCTTTGATGCGGCCCGGAGGAGCTCGTAGGTCCCGGTCGCAAAGTCCGGCTCCTCGAAGACTCCTGCAGGGCCGTTGAAGACAACCGTCCCGCATTTCCGGATGGCTCCGGAGAGCTGCGCGATCGAGTCCACCCCTGCGTCCATGACCGGGGCATCGCCGGGAATTTTGCTGACGGCATACTCGGCCCTCTTTCCGTTCTCCTTGACCGCAACGTGTCCTGGCATGAGGACCCTGTCCCTGAAACTGGAGAGGAGCGCCCGTGCCCTCTCAATCTCGCCCTCGTACTTGAGCTGCTGGATCAGCTGGCTGGAGGGCCTGCCGATATCAAAGCCTGCTGCAGAGAGGAAGATGTTTGCAACCACGCCGGTCACGATGATGAAGTCGGCGGTATTTCCTTTCAGCATGTGCTCGGCGACAGAGATCGAGTCGTCCACCTTGGTCCCGCCAAGCACCAGGCATACCGGACGGGGGGCGTTCTCAAAGACCCTCGTAAGAGTGGAGACTTCCTTCTCCATCAGGAGTCCTGCAACCGACCTCATGACCATGGGGAGCCCTACCATCGTGGGCTGTGATCGGTGAGCGGTGCCGAACGCATCGTTCACAAAAAAGTCTCCCATCCGGGCAAGCTGCTTCACGAGGTATAACTTCTGCGCGTCCTCGGCCTTGACTGTCAGGTTCTCCTCGGCGTTGAACCTGACGTTCTCGAGGACGAGGACATCGCCATTCTTCATGCTGCGGACCGCGTCGCGGGCGCACTGGCCAAAGATGTCGTCCACGTAGCGGACTTTCCGCTGGAGGAGCGCCTCCAGCCTCTCGGCATGAGTCTCGAGGGTGGTAAAGTCCTTCTTTCCCGGCCGGCTCTGGTGCGTGACGATCACCACGCGGCTCTGTGAAAGGGCCTGGATGGTGGGAAGGTGCTCCCGGAAACGCTTGTCGTCGAGAATATGCTTCGTGGCGGGATCGATTGGGGAGTTGAGGTCGAGCCTGAGTAGGATAGTCTTCCCCTCAGGCCTTATCTCGTTCAAGGTCCCGATGGGCACCTCCTCTCCCTCCCTCTATACGTTCCTTGCCTTGATCTTCTTCAAGCGGAAGAGTTCTTCGCGCTCCATCTCGTCAAGACGCATCTTGATGAAATCCCGGGCCTCGGTGAGCTCGGGGATCACTTTGAACTCGAGGGCATTGACCCTCCGTTTCGTAGACTCGATCTCGTCGAGAAGCTTCTTCATCGTGGTCTCGATCTCCGCGCTCCGAATGATCGCTTCCACGAGCTCTTCAAACGAGAGCGCCGTCTCGTCAATGACAGAGGTGGTCCCAAGTATCCCGTACCCCCGCTCGTTTAAGCCTTTCCTGACCTTCGAGGACTCGATCTCGGGGACCACAACGCCCATGATGTTCTTGCTGGCCACTTTGATGTCAGGCTCCTGCTGGACAGAGAACGCCGCCGCCTTGACACCGATTGCTCCTTCCACGGTATTTGCGACTGCCATCATGGCCTGGGCGCTCTCGTACCGTTCATTAAGGTCCCCCCGCGTGTCCTTTGCCTGTTCGAGCACTTTGAAGAACTCCAGGATAAGCCCGTCCCGCTTCATCTTGAGGATCTTGTACCCTCTCTCGGAGAGGGCAATCCTCTTTTTCAGATTGATCAGCTCGGACCTGGTGGGCTTGATGTCTCGGAGTGCCATAGGCCCTTACCCCTCAGCCTTTCCGGCTTTCGTGAACTTGGGGTGGTACTTGTTGATCAGGTCGCGGTCGATACGCACCAGCTGCTCTACCGGCAGCGTCGCGAGGAGGTTCCAGCCAAGGTTGAGTGTGTCCTCAATCGTCCGGTCCTCGTTGTACCCCTGCCTCACGAACCGGTTCTCGAAGATGTCAGCAAATTCGAGGAACATCCGGTCACGCTCGGAGAGGGCGTCTTTTCCGACGATTGCCACCAGGCCGCGGAGGTCGTTGCCCTCGGCATATGCGGCGTACATCTGGTCAGAGACCTTTTTATGGTCCTCGCGGGTGTGCCCTGTTCCGATACCAAGGTTCATGAGGCGTGAAAGGGATGGCAGGACGTTGATGGGCGGATAGATGCCCTTCCTGTGCAGTTCCCTGCTCACCACGATCTGGCCCTCGGTGATGTATCCCGTGAGGTCAGGTATCGGATGCGTGATATCGTCACCCGGCATCGTGAGGATTGGGAACTGTGTAATCGAGCCTTTCTTGCCCTTCACAATCCCCGCACGCTCGTAGATGCCGGCAAGGTCGGTGTACATGTATCCGGGATAGCCACGGCGGCCCGGCACCTCTTCGCGGGCTGCACCTATCTGCCTGAGTGCCTCGCAGTAGTTGGTCATGTCGGTCAGGATAACCAGGACGTGCATGCCAAGGTCGAACGCGAGGTACTCGGCGGTCGTCAGTGCAAGCCTCGGAGTGATGATACGCTCGACGGCAGGGTCATCTGCAAGGTTGAGGAAGACGACGGCACGCTCGAGTGCTCCTGTCCTCTCGAAGTCCTGCATGAAGTAGTTGGCCTCTTCTTTCGTGATGCCCATCGCTGCAAAGACGACGGCGAAGGCCTCCTTTGAGCCGGGAACCTTGGACTGCCTGGCAATCTGGAGAGCGATCTGGTTGTGGGGGAGTCCTGCACCAGAGAAGATCGGAAGCTTCTGCCCCCTGACAAGGGTATTTGTCCCGTCGATTGTCGAGATCCCGGTCTGGATGAAGTCGTTCGGGGAACCCCTGGCATAGGGGTTGATGGCAGCCCCGGTGATGTCGAGTCGCTTCTCGGGCACGATCTCGGGTCCGCCGTCAATCGGTTTTCCGCCTCCCGAGAGGATGCGACCCAGCATGTCCCGGCCGACCGGCATCTTGATCGTCTCCCCCGTGAAGCGGATCCCACTGTCCTTCCCGATTCCTGCAGTGGTCTCGAATACCTGGACAACGACGAGCTCATCGCTGGTATCGAGCACCTGGCCCCGCTTTGTGGAGCCGTCAAAGAGCACGATGTTGACCAGCTCGCCGTACCCTACCGGTTCTGTCTTCTCTACGAAGACGAGGGGACCGGCGATCTGGGTGATGGTTCTGTATTCTTTCATGCCGCCGACCTCAGTGCATTGAATTCTGCGTCCATTTCGGCCTGGATCTTGTCCAGCGAAGGCTTGTAGTCCTTGATGAACTTGATCTGGGGCAGGTCGTTCTTTGACTTGACAGAGATGATCTGCTGCGGGGTCACCCCTGCGCTCTGTGCCGCGTACGCGAGGTCAGAGTACTGGCGGATGGCCTTCATCATGTCGTACTGCTTCTTCATGTCGCAGAAGGTGTCCACCGCGTCGTAGGCATTCTGCTGGAGGAAGATCTCGCGGATCATCCTGGCCACCTCGATCGTGATCTGCTCTGCCTCGGGAAGCGCGTCTGATCCCACCAGCTGCACGATCTCCTGGAGTTCCGCCTCCTTCTGGAGGATCTCCATGGCCCACGACCGGATGGTATTCCACTCCGGGGACACTTCCTTGTCATACCAGTCGTGCAGACTGTCAAGGTACAGCGAGTAGGAGTTGAGCCAGTTGATTGCCGGGAAGTGCCTCCGCTGGGAGAGCTTTGCGTCAAGGGCCCAGAAGACCTTCACGATACGGAGCGTGTTCTGTGTGACAGGCTCGGAGAAGTCGCCACCGGGTGGCGAGACCGCACCGATGACCGATACCGATCCCATGCTGCCGGAAAGGGTCATCACTCTCCCGGCCCTCTCGTAGAACTCCGAGAGGCGCGCTGCCAGGTATGCGGGGTACCCTTCTTCACCAGGCATCTCCTCGAGACGGGAGGAGATCTCACGCATGGCTTCTGCCCAGCGTGAGGTGGAGTCTGCCATCAGCGAGACATCGTACCCCATGTCCCTGAAATACTCGGCGATGGTGATCCCGGTATACACAGACGCTTCACGGGCAGCCACCGGCATGTTGCTGGTGTTGGCGATGAGCACGGTCCGCTCCATCAGGGGTTTTCCTGACTTCGGGTCCTCGAGTTCCGGGAACTCGGTCAGCACCTCTGTCATCTCGTTGCCGCGTTCACCGCACCCGATGTAGACGACGATCTCGGCATCACTCCACTTTGCGAGCTGCTGCTGGGTGACGGTCTTTCCGCTCCCAAAGGGCCCGGGGATTGCCGCGGTCCCGCCCTTTGCGATGGGAAAGAGCCCGTCGAGGATCCTCTGCCCGGTGATCAGGGGAACCGTCGGGTTCATCTTCTCGTTCACCGGCCGCGGGACACGGACCGGCCATTTCTGCATGAGTGAGATCTGGACGCCGTTGTCAAGGGTGCACACCACTTCGTCGACAGTGAAGGATCCGGCCTTGATGCTCTTTACCACACCCCCCTTCACGTTGGGAGGGACCATGATCCGGTGGACGATGTTCGTCTCCTGCACTTCGCCGATGATGCTTCCCGGCCCGACACTTGCACCTTCTTTTACCAGCGGTTTGAACTCCCACTTCTTCGCATGGTCAAGACCCGGGGCGGAGACCCCGCGCTGGATGAAATCGCCCATCTTGTCCACCAGGACCGAAAGCGGCCTCTGGATTCCATCGTAGATACTGGTCAGCAGCCCGGGCCCGAGTTCCACCGCGAGCGAGAGGCCGGTGTTGATGACCGGCTCCCCGGGCCTGATACCTGATGTATCCTCGTATACCTGGATGATGATGTTCTCACCCTGGATCTTGATCACTTCTCCCATGAGCTCTTCGTTGCCGACCTTCACCACGTCGTACATGTGGGCGTCAATTCCCACGGCGGTGACCACAGGACCGGCGATTCTCTTGAGAACTCCTGTTGTATCACTTTTTGGTTTCTCTGTCTTCACTTCCACAGGTCAACACCCACTGAACGCTTTATTCTCTCCCTCATGGAGAGTCCCCCTTCCTCTGCACCAATGGTGATCACCGTCGGCTTCACCGATTCCTCGAGGGTCATCTGGAGGCGGCGTGGTATCTTTTTCAGGTCCCCGCTCTGGAGTACCAGGATCCCCACGGCCGGGTCCTCAAGCACGCGGTTGATGTGCGCGACGAGTGTCTCGTCGCTCTCAACCGGATACGTCTTCCGGATCCCGGCAAGCCTGAAGCCGAGGATGAACTCCTGGTTTCCAATGACTGCGATCTCCATTATATCACCAGGTACCCCCTGATTCGATCAGGAGACAGGTTTGACTCCTTCCCGCGTGCCAGGGCTCGAAGGTTGAAGATCTCGTACTTCTTCATCTCCAGGTAGGCGAGTATGGGATGGATGGAGAACGGATGCAGCTTGGACATGGTCTCCATCTCGGCTATCTGGACCTTGATTAAGTCGATCTCGATCTCACGGATGGACTTCTCTTCCCGGAGGGTCTCCAGCAGTTCGCGCAGGACCCTCGTCTTTATCAGGGGGACAAGCGCGTCGATGAATTCGTTCCGGTCCTTAATCTGGAGTAACCGCTGCATCATCTGGGGGGAGATCGTGCCCCCGGGAATGGCGACATTCATGATATCGTCACCTGATTGATCGGCCCTGAACCTGAACATGTTCCGGATGTTTGTGATGTCGATATCAAGCGTGAGGTAATCCAGGAACTGCCGCCCGCCTTTGATCCCACTCCTTGCCATCTCGATGAGATCGGCATAAAACTGCTTGTAAAGCTCGTTCTCTGCCTTTGGAAGGAGCTCCTCCCTGACCCCGCCTTCGAACAGCCTGGAGAGGAGTGGGTACTCGGCCTTCCCTTTCAGGCTCTCAATTATCCGCTCGGGCGAAGGCTCCTCTATCATGCGATCGAGGAATGCCTTGTCAAGCTCCCCGGCGGGAACCAGAACCTCCTTTATTTTCCCGGGCCGCTCACCATGGAGTTTCCCCCTGATGATCGTGAGGATGTTCTGGATATCCCACCGGCGCAGGTATGCCCTGGTAAGATCTTTCAGGGTCCCCGGCGTGATCTTCTGGATATTCTGGTACTCCTTTGCCAGGTTCCAGCTGAGCGCGATCTCTATCAGGTCGATGCCATGGAAGGCAGTGGCAAGTTCGTCAATCTCTTTCTTGTACTGTGTCTCCTCCACGAACCGGGTGATCTCCGAAAGCCCCATGTTCAGCATCCGCAGGTACTCCTCGCGGGGGATAAGCTTGGACTTTCGCACCCGCATCCTGGTGCAGACATAGATGTAGGGAACCGGGCCCGCTTTCACTTCAGTCATGGGAACCCTCCCTCATCCAAAGAGCAAGTCTGACGCATCTTTGAGTCCTGACTCCCAGATCATGTCCAGGAATGTGCGATAGCTGAGATCAAGCTGCAGGGTCCCATCCCTGCTCTCAACTATCACCCCTCCCTCGATATCCACATCGCTGCCCAGAGAGAATGCCTTGAACTCGGGATTGGCCGATATGACCTGTTCAAGTGTCTTCCGGTCACGCGTGTTGACATGGACGATCCCTTCGGGGACCTGTTTCTTCGCCTCTGCGAGGAGCGTAGTGATGGCCTGCCGGTGCGAACTCTCCGGCATCCCGGCACAGGCCCTGAGGGCATTCTGGTACACCTGGTCAAGGAGTTCTTTCTGAGCATTCAGCTGTTCCCTCTTGACCAGGAGGTTGGCAGCAGAGCTCATCTGGCCCATGATATTCGCTGCCTGGCGGTCGGCATCTTCGCTGGCCGCCTGTTTGATCTTTCCCGCACGCTCCTGCGCAGCAGTGAGAATCGCATTGACCTCCTGCTGGCTCTCGCTCCGGATCCGATTCACTTCCTGCTGCCCTTTCTTGCGGATCTCCTCGAGGACTGCATCCAATCCCATGATCCGCTCCTCTCAGAATAACAGCAGCAGGCTCACCACGAGACCGAATATCACGATAGTTTCAGGGATCACAGTGAGCAGAAGGACCAGACCGAAGACATCCTTATTCTCAGCCGTTGCTCCAACTGCCGCAGAACCAATGGCCATCTCTGCAATACCCGTGGCTATCCCGGTGAGACCGACGGCAAGGCCCGCGCCAAGCGCCTTCATTCCCAGCTGCGATGCTTTGATCATTTCTACTGTCATTTCAGTTGCTGCGACTGCTGTTGCTGCGTCTGCCATATCTTAATCCTCCATAAATCTCTTTTTCATCCCGAAGGGGGTGTATTTTTTGCCTCCACCTTTATAGAACTTGGTGAAGAATTCGACATACTGTAACCTGAGGGACTGGAGCCCTCCACCGAGCATCCCGAGGATGGTGTTCAGGAGATGCCCGATGACAAAGACCAGCGCACCCATGATGACGATGATCACACCGAACGCCGTCAGGGACTCCAGTTGGGGTTCGATGATCAGTCCGATAGCGATGAAATTCACCACCATCGCGATTGCCACAGATGAGAGTCCTACGCCCACAAGACGGGCATAGGAGAGCACATGGCTCAGGATGGTGGGCAACTCGACAATCTCAAGTGCGGAGTCCCGGACGATGAAGACGACACCGAGAAGTATCAGCACGAGCCCAAGGATGGAGCCCATGTTGAGTCCCATCACGATGGGGGGCAACCCGGTGAGGTCAGGCATGAACGGCAGGGGGAAGGCTGCCCATAGCATCGCCAGTATCCCCCAGAGGACCATTATCCACCCGAGGTTTGCCATGACTGCCTTGATACGGTGCGAACCATGGTCCTGCCGTGCATGGTTGACCATGCCGAGTACTCTCCCGAGCGTGATCTGCAACACGCCGATCCAGATGGCCATGATCATCAGCGAGGTCACATCAGGCCCGTGACCACCCGCATGACCGCCGATGTTCAGGTGCCTTGAGAACAGAATAGGGTCCCACGGAAGAGAAAACCCAAAGAACTCGCTGAAAAGGACACCGAAAATGATGCTCGAGATACTCGCGTTCCGAAGCACCTTGAGGAGCTTCTGCCCCTCGTCACCCTTGAGGAACCGCTGGAGCCCGAGGCTGAGTACCAGCAATATTGCCCCGTATCCCACATCACCAAGAATTATCCCGAAGAATATGGGAAAGATGATCGAGATCAGCAGGGTAGGGTCAATCTCGGTATAACGGGGCCGGGAATACACATCCATCAGCATCTCGGTGGGTCTTGCGAAGCTGACATTGTGATATTCGGTTGGGGCCACGTCCTCCACTTCTGACTGGTCCAGCTCGTAGACGTAGACCTTGCCGCCGGTGGCGTAGTGGATGCCCTGCCTGAAGGTCTCGAGGCGCTCGGTGGGGACCCACCCCTCGACGATGAAAGACTCGCCGGTGGTTGCAAACCTGAGCGGTGCCTCGGCCATCTCGACGTCAGCGGTGAGGAGTTCGTTGCACGCAAGGAAAAAGTCCTTGTGCCGCTTCTTGATCTCGTCAAGCCTGCGGTTGATCTCTTCGAGTTCACCCTTGACTGCAAGGACCTGGCCCTCGTAGTACCCGATCCTGCTTGCCGCCGTCCCGGTCTCCTCGGGGACGGGGACGGCCTGGAACTGGGCGTTCTGGAGCGCCTGCTCTGCGATACTGCGGTCCTGGTTCGGAACAATGAGGACAATGAACCTGTCCTTCTTTGATTCCGACATAAGGATCTCGTGAGGAATATCCAGGGAAATGTTCCGTGAAATGTATCCGCAGAAGACCGAGAACATCTGGAAGCCACGAAGGAGTTCAAGATCGATTGGGACACTGGCGAATGGTTTCAGTGCGTCGATCTTCTGCTCGTACTCCTTGATTTGAGAATCCAGTTTTGCTCTCCTTGAGAGGAGGTCCTCGACCTCCTGCTCGATGGAGGGGAGTTCCCGTTCGACAAGTTCTTTGAGATGACCGTGTTTCTGTTTTCCCCCCGTCTCTGCCTCGTCTTCGTGGATCATGAACGCATTGTTGATGCCACGGAGCCGGAGCAGCTGGCGCGAGGTCTCGTTTGCCGCAGGGAGCGGGGTGCCAATGCGGTACCCTTCATACTCTTTCTTGTCTTTCTCCACGAACTCTTCGATGTGGAACAGGTGCTGCCGGTACATTTCCCGGATAACAGGTTCCATCTGTGATTTGGTGGCCGCGATCAGGACACGGGTCATTCCTTCAGGAGTGAACATTGAGCCGCTCCTTGAACCGCGACACCAGGAGATCGACCGCCTTGCCGAGATTTCGTGCCCCACGATCCTTCAATTCGGCTGCGCGTCGTTTCCCTTCCATGAGGATCTCTTCATGTCTCTTCTCCGCACTCGCCCGTGCCTCAGCCATCCTGGCTTTCCTGTACTCTTCGGCATCGTGAGTTGCCTTCATGATCAGGTTGTCGGCCTCCATTTCTGCGTTTGCACTGTTCCGTTTTTTCTCGGCCAGGGCATCACTGATCATCTTCTGGTACTCTGATTCTGTCGCTTTGATGTTCTTCAAAACCTCAGTCTTCATCCAACCCTCCTCTCACGGCACTGAAATGTTAGACCGGAATTGTTCTTATATCTGTTGATATTTTTTCAGGAGAACAGAAGTGATAGAAAAGGATTGGGGGGAATCCGGGTTCAATAGAATGATATATTGGGAAAAATTGTCTCCCCAAGGGAGCGCATAATTCCCTGGGAGACCATTCCTGAAAGGACGGGGGTATTAAAAGAAATTTACGGCTCTCTGGAAGGATATTGTCACCGCAGGGAAGGCGTCGGGACAACACTGATATCCACTCCATCCGGAACACCGCTGACCAATATTCCGGAGGCGTTGCCAAGAAGGCGGATGCCCCCCATCTCTTCAGATGAGCAGAGCAGGTGCTGTTCCGGATGCGTCCCCCTCTCGATCGTGCACGAGAGGAGTATCTCCTCTCCTGCCGACACGACGTAGCGGAGGCGGCGGGAGCCAGGATGGCTGCGGGGTATCACGACGAGGGGCATCCGGTGCGTCCTGACCAGTTCAATCAGCATCCAGGCAGCTTCCGTCGATCCTCCTTCAGGGGCAGACACTGCAACCAGGTGGGCAGGCTCGAGGGTCTGGCAGTATTCTTCTCCATATGTTTCGATGCAGAGCGGGAAGCGGGAGCCGGCCTGCCCGGCGAGAAGGAACGACGAATTCCCTTTGATCAGGAGGAGCGTGTCATTCCGGATCTGAATAAACCTCTCCTGCAGTATACGGATTCCTCCTATATGAACAGGTTGAAGATCACCAGTGCGATGACCATCATGATGCACGAGTGCTTGATCCCCGCCTTGATGGAACCCTCTCCCATCTGCCCGGCGATGAGCCCGGACAGGAGTGCCTGCAGGACCACCGAGTGGAACATCAGCCGCAGGATTGCCTTGATGGAGGATGCGCTTACGTTTGAGATCGCGGTTCCCTGGGGTATTCCGCCTGCATCGACGTTTCCGAGGATTGGGAGGAAGTTGTTCGAGATCACCGCGACCACGAAGACGAACACCACGAATGCAAGGTAGATGATCGCCGTATAGATGAACATCTCGGAGAGGCGTTCTCTTTTCAGGAGATCTGACATCTTGGCATCGCTCGCTGCGATGGCAAGCACGTCCCCGATCGATCCGCTCATCTGGCTGGCCTTGGTGATGAGGGTCACTGTCCGGGCGATCAGGGGCGTCCTGATCCGGTCCTCGAAGCGGATGAGCGCGTCAGAGAAACTTGCCCCCCAGTCGATGTCCCGCTTGATCCGCTTGATCTCATAGGAGAGGAGCCCGAGGTTCGTGTTGACCATGATTCCGATGGCCTGGGCAATAGTCAGTCCTACCTGGTTTATCCCGGCCATCCTGTCCAGGAACTCGGGGATCAGGGACTCCATGCCCTGGACATTCCGTCGCCACATCTCGTAGAAGAATGCGTAGGGCACAAGGACGATAAGCAGTGCGATCATGACGTGGTCGTCCACCACGTCGATATAGATCTCGATGTCCTGATAGTGGGGGACGACCCAGAAGACGGCGATGAGGTAGATGAGGGCTATCGGAACAGTGATAAAGAGCGTGAGGTTGTAGTTCTTCTGGAACGCATCGAACGGGTGACGGAAGAACTCGCGTGCGTTCCTCACCCGGTCATAATGGACGAGCCGCGCAAAAAAGGGCTCCTCGCCCTCCTTGTGATAGACATTGACGTCGCTGTACTCGTGCAGCCATTTTAGACGGACAAACCGCTCAACGGTCTCTCCCTTGAGAGAGATGATGTCGATGAGCAATATGAAGACCGCGGAACCGATTGGAAAGACGAGGTAGATCACGGCAGTGAGCTGGAGGATTGCAACCCCGCCCATCATCCCCATCACGACCATGATGATGATCAAAAAGAGCGGTCCTGCAACAAAGAGAGTCACGTAGGACTCTGCGACGAGGGAGAGGAAGCTCAAAAACTGCTTCTGCTCGAACCGTGCCTCTTCCTGGTAAAGCCTGACGCGGCCGGAGAGGAAGCTCACAAGGTCGCCGCCGCTCTCGATAACCGAGACCATGTCTTCAAGGAACTGTTTTAATTTCTCGGAAGGAGTGGTCTCCATCAGGTGGCGGATGGCAGAGACCACGTCGTATCCGAAGAAGTCTGCGTCCCTGACGACCTGCCTGAACTCGAGGGCCACCTCCCCGTAAATCTTTGAGTTCTCGGAGAGGGAGCGAAAGATTGTCATCAATTGTGCTCCACCCTTCCGCATCGCATACATATACGCCACTGCGTTGTGGAGTGTGAGGTTGATCTTGGTTGCCCTGTTGCCTTTCTGCATGCCAGGATATTTCAGTGCGATGAAATAGACGAGAAGGGACCCGATAAAGAACGCGATGACCGCCCCTGCGACCTTGGCAACCAACATCTCGGGAGAGAAGGGGTCGATTTCCTGCGAGACGGGTAGGTTGAACACGTTGTAAATGTGGATGTATCCCCCTGTGCGTGCAGATACCATCAGGAACTGCGTCAGCCAGTACCCAAGCACCGCAAACCCCGCGCCTGCAAGGACTGCGACCTCGATCGACCGGAGGAGATAGCGCTCAAGCGTCACTCCCGCCCTTGATGAGATGAGGTTTGCCTGAAGGTCCTGGTAGCGCAGGGGATTGCGTTCGATCCTCCTCCTGATCAGGGCATTGAAGATCATTCCAGTACCAAGGAGAGGTTCCCGAGGTTCTCAGTCACGCGGGCCGGGTTGATGCTGTATGCCTGGAAGATACGGGATACCCGGATGTAGTCGATGATCTTCTGTCGCTGCATCGCGTCGAGGATCTTCTTCCGGGTCTCGATCTCCTGGTCGAGCCGCTCCCTGCTCCATCCGCGCCGCTCCGCGATATCGGCATAAATTTGCGACCTGCCCTTATAATTGAAGACATCCCTGACAGGATCATAGGTAAAGACCGTGTTTACCCGGAGATTTCCCGTGCTGGGGTCGATCCCCGCGATCTCAACGATCTCGAGGCAGCGTCGGACTCGTTCCGTGCCACGGTATACGAGTGCCTGCACGCTGACAATGTTGAGGGCGGTGACCATGTTCCTCGGGACATTCAGGGGCTCGTTCTCGAGCCGGTGGATGGCCGCATCCACGCTTCCGGCGTGCATGGTGGAGAAGGTGGTATGCCCGGTGTTCATCGCCTGGAAGAGGGTCTGTGCCTCGACACCCCTGACCTCCCCTACGAGGATGTACTCGGGCCTCTGTCGCATCGCTGCACGAAGGAGGTCGAACATGGAGATGATGTTGGACCCCTCTGAAACCGTCTCCCTCGTCACGCTCGCGATCCAGTTCTCGTGAAAGAGCGTAATCTCACGGGTGTCCTCGATACTCACCACCTTGGCCATCGGGGGGATGAAGAGCGAGACGGCGTTCAGTGAAGAGGTCTTCCCCGATGCAGTCCCGCCGATGAAGAGGAGGCTCTTGTTGTTCTCGATTGCCATCCAGAAGTACGCAAGTTCATCGGCGCTGAAGGTTCCGTATTCCATCAGTTCCACGGGAGAGAAGGGGTCCTCGCGGAACTTGCGTATGGTAAAGGACGTCCCTCTTGTCGTAACCTCGGTCCCGAGGGTCAGCTGGAGCCTCGAGCCGTCAGGAAGGGTTGCGTCGAGCATGGGTGTGCCCGTCGAGATGTGTTTCCCTGACCGCTGTGCAAGGGTGATTGCGAGCGAATTGAGTACATCCGCCTCGAACCTGATGTTCGTCTTGACATTCCGATACTTGCGGTGATAGAGGAATATCGGGATCCGGTGGCCGTCGCAGGAGATGTCCTCGAGGTAGGGGTCTCGCATCAGCGCATCGATCCTCCCCCAGCCGAGGAAGTTGCGGATAAGGTAGTATTGGAGCCGGAAGAGGCCCCCCTCATCGAGGGTAATGCCGTACTCATGCAGAAGATCGTGCATCTTTTCCATCAGCAGGGATTTTCGGTCTTTTCCAAGCTCATCATCGGTGAGGATGAGAGCAGAACGCATGTCTTCGTGGATCCTCTCGAGGAGTTCGTATTCAAACTCCGAGAGGCTTGGCTCGTAAAGGAGGTACTCGTACTGGTTGGTGTCCTCGTTCAACGCGATGTCGACGAGCGACCTCCCCTCGTCTACCCAGTAGCGTTCGACTTCACGGTATCCTGGGGGCAGGTCCGCAGCCACCAGGGGACCATTCACCTTGAAGTCATATTCCGGCAGGACTGAAGTGGATTTTTTCCGACTGATGATGTGCGAAATGGAAAAGTCGGGCGGCGTGGTGTCAACCTCGTCATTCCCCTTCACCGGCCTGAGCCGGTTGGCAATCCCCTTCAGGTCCAAAACTTTGAGTGGCACGAGATCTCCCTCTCCTGTGGCCAGGCGCTGGGCGCGTCCCCTGTGTAGTGATTGGTTTCCCTGCACACCTATATAAATGCATGATTGGGGAACCGATCCCGCGTAGCCGCAAATCGTGCATGAAGCCGCAATCTCTCCGTTCTCACAGAAATCTACATGTATTTTAGACCCCTCACTCTTCTTGGAATGTGTGAGGTTCTGCATGCATGATACGGCGCGCCGGATAATGCCCACCGGTATTCCATCACTTGACCCGGTGATAGAAGGGGGAGTCCCTCCCGGGTCTCTCATCCTCCTTCTCGGGGACATCGGAGCCGGGAACAATGAATTCGTCTACAGTTCCATCATGCTCCTTTCGAAGATGAAGCAAAAACCCGGAGGTGATGGACTCGTGCTTCCGGCTGAAGTCGACTATATCACGTTCACAAAGGGAAGTGCCGATATCAGGGAAGAGATGCAGAGATCCTTCCACCCGGATCTGACCCAGGCACTGGGAGACGTGAAGTTCAAGGATCTCTCCCATATCTATTTTGACTCAAGCATTATCCCCCTTGACTGGTACTCTGAAAAAGACATCATATCACGCCTCCAGTCAAGGGGAGAGCATGACCAGATCCTCGGCAACCTTGCGTCCGAGCTGAACAGGATACCAAAGAACAGCATCGTCGTGCTCGACTCCATCACCGACCTTGCCACGCAGTTCAACAAGATAGGCAAATGGAATGATTTTTCGGCATTCCTGAGGGGTTTGCAGCGGGTAGCGAAGGAATGGGGCACGACTGTGTACCTTCTCCTCACGAAGGGCATCCTTGATACTCCCCGCGAGCTGGAAGTCGCGGACGCCGCGGATGCGGTCCTCCTCTTCAGGTGGGAAGAGACCCCTGGGGCAAGGCGGCAGCGGGTAATGTACATCGAGAAGTTCCGCGGTCTGATGCCTTATCTCGAAGATAAGGACCTCGTGAAATTTGCCGTCCGGATTACCTCCACGGAAGGGTTCGATGTGAGCAACATCAGGGTGGTCATATGAGCGAGGAGCGGGTGAAGATCGGGATCGAAGGCCTCGATCAGATGATGGGCGGAGGACTCATCCCTGGGAACATCTGTGCCATCATCGGCACCTATGGTACAGGAAAGACCACATTTGCCCTGGAGTTCGTCTGGGAAGGGCTCAAGAAGGGGGAGAATGTCATCTACATCAGCCTCGAGGAGCGTGAGGACCGCATACTCCGCTACATGGACGAGAAGGGATGGGATACCACGCCCTACCGGGGAAGGGCGCTTTCCGTGCTGAAACTTGATCCCTCCGATTTCAACCTGGCCATCAACAGCATCAAGAACGAGCTCCCTGCCCTTGTCAGCCAGCTGGGGGCGCAGCGGGTGGTGATCGACCCGGTCTCCCTCTTTGAGGATCTCTTTGACCGTGATTCCGACCGAAGGAGGGAGATGTTCAGGTTTGTCGACACCCTGCGGGACCAGCACTGCACCATCGTCCTGACGAGCGAGACTGACAAGGACAATCCTTTTGCCAGCCGGCATAACCTCATCGAGTACCTCGCTGACACGGTGATCCTCCTGCGCTATGTGAGGCCTTCCGATCTGACAGACGTACACCTTGCACTCGAGGTAGTCAAGATGAGGCTCTCTGCCCATTCACGGGAGATCAAGCCGTACGAGATCCAGCAGGGCCAGGTGCTGGTATACACGGAAGCGAACGTTTTTTAGAGCAGCAGCGGGCGAAAGCCCGCTGCTGCAAGGGTATATTCGCGAACAGCCCCGGGACAGTCAATCGCTCAGTTGATGCGAGAGTGAGTGGGTGAAATGCAATTGCAGGTGTTAGGGGGCGAAAGCCCGCTGCTGCAAGTGTATATTCGCGAACAGCCCCGGGACAGTCAATCGCTCAGTTGATGCGAGAGTGAGTGGGTGAGACGCAATTGCAGGGGTTACGAGGCGAAAGCCCGCTGCTGCAAGGGTATATTCGCGAACAGCCCCGGGACAGTCAATCGCTCGGTTTGTGCGAGGGATGGCTGTCAGCGCTTCTTTTTTAAAAAATACGCAGGGCAGAAGGGAGATTTCTCCCCCCTAGAAGCCCTCGATTCCGAGCAGGTGGAGCACGATCACGATGAGAGCTCCAGGGATGCCCCCAAGGATGCAGAGGAGGACGTTCACAAGCGAGTAGGGGACATCGGGCCTGCCGAGGCTTCCCATGATGTTGAACAGGTTCACGAAGAAGAGGATCAGGAGACCGAGGATGGAGTTGATGATCAGTTTTGTGATGTCCTTGATCAGGAAGAAGAGCGCCACCGCGATGATGATTCCGGCAATCAGGACTGCGAAATCTATATTCATGCCTAATTACCAATGAGCGCCAGGTTTTTTAATCTTATCTCAGGCAGGACCATCGATCCGACCACCCTCTCCTCTCGACTGATCCCCCCGGTCTCTTTGAGCATCTCAAATACATTCCCTGAGAGCATCGCTTTCCTTACGGGAAATTCGACATTTCCGTCGCGCATGAAGAAGGCGTTCGAGAGTTCCACCGAGAAATCCCCTGACAACGGGTTTGCGGTGTGCGCCCCGACCACGTCGTGGACGTGCACGACCTCGTCCTCCACGACATTGCACCTCGGCCCAACGATTGAGAGGACGTGGACTCCAATCGATGGCGACCCCCCGTGACCCCCACGCACCGCGCTCCCCGTGCTCTCTCTCTCGTACCGGTACGCAGTCTTCAGGTCATAGGCGAATTCACTGAGGATACCTTCTTTTACAAAATTGATCCGCCTTGCAGGGCTGCCCTCCCCGTCCCACCGGCAACGCGAGAGGCCTTTGGGGTGGAACGGGTCGTCAATGAGAGAGAGAGACGGGTCCATGACCTCCTGTAAAAGCAGTCCTGCGAGCCTCGATCGCCCCGCGTGCACGTTCTTTCCGCTCAGTGCCGGGACAAAGACGCTGCCAAGGATCTGGGAGAGGGCTACGGGGGAGAGAACCACGTCGTATGAGTCAGTCTTGATATCCTCTCCTCCCTGCGACGCATATGCAAGGTATGCTGCCTTCTCCCCCACCTTCTGCGGATCGATATCCATCCTGCAGGATGCATCGAACTCGTATCCCGTTGACTGGCCGATGATCGCCTCGATACCGATGCTCACCATGCTCTCCTGCTCGAGGTATCTGACCCCGTGACTGTTTGCGAGCACTGCATCCGACCGCGAGACCTCAGCACTCCCCGATGTGATCTCCACAGGGTAGGCCTCCGCTCCCTCGATCAGCCCCTGCAGGAGCTTGCGGGCGGTCTCGGGGTCGGGTACGACAGCCGGGTCGAAGTTCATCGGGGCAGTATCGAGTTGGCAGGGCCCCGGCAGCCCTTTCCAGTTCTGTGGCGTCGCGAGGCGGGCGCTGGAGATCGCAGCGTCAAGGCATTCTTCCCATCGCTGCGGGTTGCTGGTCGCAGAGGTTCCGATCCTCCCTTCATGAATTACCCGAAGGGAGAGGCCCTGGGTTTTTGAACCAGACGCATAATGGATCTCTCTCCTCCGAAGCCGGGCAGTCACTGTATCCCCCGAGAAGAGGTAGACCTCGAGTTCCGGGACTCTCCTCTCCCCCTCCTTTATAATCCGGTCAATGAGATCCACTGCCGCCCACCACCGCATTCAGCAGGAGCACGTGCGGTGCACCATCGCTCACCGGGACGCTCTGCCCGCCCTTGCCGCAGTACCCCTGGTGCATCGTGCGGTCTTTTGCGCAGAGCGAGATGGAGTGCAGTGTCCGGAGTATCTCTCCAGAGAGTGAAACATCTCTTACCATCTCTCCCACCTCCCCGTCTTTGATCAGATAACCGTACTCGGCGTTGAACTGGAATACCCCCCTCCCCGGGTCTACCTGTCCCCCCCTGGTTCCCTTGAGGAGGATCCCGGACCCGCACTCCCGGATCAGCTCTTCGAGAGTGCTGTCCCCGTCTTCGATGTAGGTGTTGCTCATCCGGACCTGGGGTGGTTCGCCTGGCATGGCCCGGGCGTTCCCGGCATGCCCGTGCCCTACCGCAGCGAGGGTCTCCCTGCTGTGGAGGAATGCATTCATCACGCCGTGTCTGATGATCTCGGTCCTGCCAACCCTGGTCCCTTCTGCGTCGAATGGCTCGAACCCGAACTCGGGAAGAGAGGGGTCGTCAACGATGGTGATGACGGGACTCCCGATCCGTTCGCCTATCCTCCCGCCAAGCACCGAACTGCCTTCCTGAACGAGATCCCCCTCGCTCGCGTGGCCTACCGCCTCATGCGCGAAGACCCCTGCAAGCTCGGGGTCAAGGACAGCGTTCATCGTGCCTCCCCTGGGAGTCCTCGCATCAAGGAGGGCTATTGCCCTTGCTGCTGCCTCCCTTCCCTCCTCCTGGCGGTGTCGCAGGTTGAAATCCTGCAGGACGTGCCTTCGCACGTATCCCATCTGCATGTCCCCCCCTCGCCCTGCGACAGCAAGGATTGAAAACCCTGACCTGGAGATGGCGAAGGAGGACTCGTTTCCGCTGCTGTCCTCGAAGTGGACTTCCTCAAAACGCTCGATATAATTTGCCCGGGTGCTCTTTATCCCTTCAATTCGTGCACTTCTCTCAATCTCTGCCAGGAGTTGCTGCTTCTCCTGGAGGTCCACCTCTGCAGGGTTCTCCTTCAGCGGGGGGACCGCGATGCTTCCGGCCGGGACATCTGCAAGGTGCACCTCCTGGCCGGTGAGTGAAGCAAGGCCTGCCGCCTTTTCGACAAGTTCCTCGAACAGCGTTCCTCGCGGTCGGGTATAGTGGTCGATCTCGAGGATTCCCCAGCCCCTTGGGCCAAGCACCCGGAGTATGGCACGATCCAGGAACACAGTTCCCGCTGATTCCACGCGTGCATTGTCCATGTCCACGTGGGTGACGGTGCCCTTCACGTGGCGGATATCAAAATATCGGGCATCTGCCATGGCTTCACGCGGGGGTTGTGGAGATCCCCGTGGTGTCCAGGAACGGCCCGGTTGGGGTTGACGCCATCTTGCGGAGCTTGTTCAGGAACCCCTCGCGGTTCTCGGGCACAAGTGCAATCTTGAGGACGTCCTCGATATGGTCGACGGGGATGATGGTGACCATTGACTGGTAGCGCTCCTCGATAAGTACATCCTCAATATTTGCCCTTGGGATAAGGACGGTCTTGATACCGGCCTTTGCCGCGGCCTCGATCTTGTATGTCACTCCGCCGACGGGGAGGACGTCGCCCCTGACCGAGAGGGAACCGGTCATACCGATGTCCTGGCGGACGGGAATTCCCTCGATGGCGCTGATGACCGCGGTGGCAACGCTGATCGAGGCCGAATCGCCTTCCACGCCACCATATGTCCCGATGAACTGGATATGAACATCCATGTTCTTGATGTCCTTTCCGGTGAATTTCTTCAGGATCGCGCTCACGTTCTTGATGGACTCCTGGGCGATCTCCTTGAGCATCCCTGTTGCGATCACCGTCCCGCTCGCACCCTGTGCGGGGGTCACCTCGGCCATGATGGGGAGGACCGATCCCGAGTCGCTTCCCATCACTGCGAGTCCGTTGACGCGGCCGACCCTTGTCCCGTCCACCACCGTCAGCTCGTATTCCCTGCTCCGGTGTATGTATTCGTCCGAGACCTGGTCCTCGATCGACCTCGCGGTCTTCTTGGCGGCGATGACATGCTCGGCGGTCGTCACATCGGCCCCCTGTTGCCGTGCCAGGTCCCCGGCTACCCGGATAAGTCCCCCCATGTCCCTGAGCTTGAGGGTAAGGTGACCCTTCCGGTTGGAGCGCCTGCGGGCTTCCCGGATGATCTCCTCCATCGCACCCTTGTCGAAGTGGGGGATCTTTCCATCGTTCTTGACCTCCTGGGCAATGAAACGGATGAACTTCTCACGGTTCTCGGGCGTATCAAGCATACTCTCACTCATGTAGACTTCGTAGCCATAGCCACGGATACGCGACCGGAGCGCCGGATGCATTCCC
The DNA here is from genome assembly GCA_018263335.1 of Methanolinea sp. GTDB lineage: Archaea > Halobacteriota > Methanomicrobia > Methanomicrobiales > Methanospirillaceae > Methanolinea_A. The sequence continues at coordinate 52,722 of JADFCY010000003.1, forward strand.
TGGATGGCATCGAGGTTCCCCGCGGCGATCATGATGAATTTGCACGGGACCGGCTCGGTCCTGACCATGGCGCCGCTCGACCGCTCACTCTGCCCGGTGATGGGGAACTCTCCCTCCTGGAGGGCGGTGAGGAGGTTCTGCTGGGAGTGAGGTGTGAGGGTGTTGATCTCGTCAATGAAGAGCACACCTTTGTGGGAGCGGTGAATTGCCCCTGCTTCAACGCGATCGTGGCTTGGGGTCTCGAGTCCACCGCTCTGGAACGGGTCATGCCTGACATCCCCGAGCAGCGCACCCGCGTGCGAACCCGTTGCGTCGATGAAGGGCGCGGTGGTGGTGGCATCGTTGGATACGAGGAGTTTCGGGACCATTGACTCCTCGCGGGGAGTGGCGTACCGCAGTGCCATGAAGATGAACGCTGCAGCGATGATACCCATCAGCCACTGGTAAGTGATGAACGAATATCCGATGATCCCGATGAGGAGGAGGAGAAAGAGAGTGTTCCGAAGCTGGATCTTCTTTCGTGCCTCTGCCTTGTGGGCGGCCACGATCTGCTTCCCGCGGCCTGCAGGGACCGTCCTCACAATCGGGTTGTTCGAGTCATCAGAGTTGGGGTATACGAGGATATCCTGCATCTCCTCCTTTGGCAGAAGCTCCGCCATGGCCTTTGCGAGCATCGACTTCCCGGTGCCGGGGCTCCCAATCATCATGACGTGGCGTCTCTGGGTTGCAGCCTTCCTGATGACCTCTACCGCATGTTCCTGGCCGATCACCTGGTCGATCAGAGACGGAGGGACTTCGACCTGTGCAGAATTCACCATGGAAACCTCCACAGGTACCTCCTCATCATGAGTCTCTTCGGCAACCTGCTCCTGTTCCATAGGAAAATTGACCTCTTCTGTCAATGAGATAGTGATATAATTTATTCCTGCTCGTTTAAGTACTTTCAGCCTGAGGTAGCGGAAATGTTGGTCGTAAGCACAGAATATTCCCAGATCCTGGCTGCAAACGTGGCGAAAGGCCTGGATTGCCCCCTGGGCGGGGTAAAGTTCAGCCGGTTTCCTGACGGTGAGCAGTATCTCCGTCTCTCGGCTACGGACCGGCATATGGTCATCGTGGGGAGTATCCCAGACGCAGATGCCCTTGTACAGACCCTCCTCCTCGTTGATGCCTGCGAAGGCGCCGAGATAACCCTCGTGGTCCCGTACATGGGATATGCAAGGCAGGACAAGCGCTTCAATGAGGGTGAGCCACTCAGTGCGAGGGCAATTGCGAGGGTGCTTTCGACAGGGGTGTCGCGTGTTCTTACTGTCAATATCCATGACCGGGCGGTGCTCTCCCATTTCCGTGTTCCTGCGCATGATGCCAGCCTGGCTGGAGAGATTGGACGCTACCTCGAAAAGAGCGCATTCAGCAGCCCGCTTGTCCTTGCACCCGATGAAGGCGCGGCTGCATTTGCCGGCCAGGTCGCGACAGTATACGGATGGGAGACAGACCACCTCGAGAAGACCCGGATCTCCGGGAACGAGGTGAGAATGGCGCCGAGGAACCTGGAGGCGAAGGGACGTGATGTAGTGATCGTCGACGACATCATCTCGACAGGAGGCACCCTTGCGACCGCCGCGGCCATGCTGAAGGAGCAGGGGGCAAGAAGCGTCTCATCGGTCTGCGTCCACGGGGTGCTCGCAGAAGGGGCGTATGCAAGGCTGCTTTCAGGCGGTGTCCGGGAGGTGGCCTGCAGCGATACCCTGGAGAGGGCGTGCAGCCGCTACTCCGCTGCAGGTGCGATCGTGGATGGAATCGAGGGATGCTGGTAATTGACGGCTCCCACCTGGAAGGCGGCGGGCAGATCGTCCGCTCAGCTGTTGCCCTTTCGGCCCTGACATGCACACCCGTAAGGATTGAACATATCAGAGCGGGGAGGCAACAGCCCGGCCTCCGGCCGCAGCACCTCGCTGCGGTCGGCGCGGTCGCGGCGGCCTGCAACGCCACGGTCACCGGGTGCACCACTGGCAGCCAGGAAATAGAATTTTTTCCGGGATGCATCTCTTCGCACGAGATTGCAATCGACGTCGGGACCGCGGGGAGCATACCCCTGGTGATACAGGCCTGGCTCCCTGTCGCGATCCAATTAGGCGGTGTGCTGACCCTGACAGGCGGGACGGAGGTTGAAAGAAGTCCCAGCATCGACTATTTTACCAATGTCCTTGTCCCCTTCCTCGGGATGCACGGGGCCCGAATCTCGGTCGAGATCACCAGGCGGGGGTATTACCCAAGGGGTGGAGGGTTGGTGAAGGTGGAAGTAAAGCCTTCAGTCTTGAACCGGCTCTCCACAGACTGCCAACGGCCTGGAGGAGACCGTGGTATCTGCTCCTGCAGCGCAGGCCTCCCCGCGCACGTGGCGAAGCGGCAGGCGAATGCGGCGGCATCCCACCTATCCCGGCGCATGGGGCTTGAATTCCCCGTGACAGTGGACATAAGGCCAGGTCCCGGTACAGGAAGTTCCTGCACCGTCTGGAGGGGATGGATGGGGGGGACAGGCCTTGGAAAAAGGGGGTATCCTGCAGAGAGAGTGGGAGAGGATGCAGCGCTCGCACTCGTCAGGGAGTGGGAAGGCGATGGACTCGTCGACTCGTTTTTGGCAGACCAGCTCCTGATATATCTCGGTATGGCTGGAGGCACGTACACAAGCCATACCTGCACGCTGCATGCCCGGACAATGTGCTGGCTGCTGGCGGAGTTTGGGATCAATGTCAGAGTCAGCGAAGAGAAAATCGTGAGGTTTGAACATGCGGCGCGTGCTTGACGCGACTGCATTCTTCGTAGAGATACCCCTTGAAGGGGAACTCTACACCTCGCCACTGGTGGTGGATGAACTCGCCGATGCAAGGTCCCGGTGCCGGTTGGAGGCGCTCTTGGCAGTCGGCCTGCGGGTGGTCTCTCCAGGCCGGGACTCCCTCCGGAGAGTTGAGCAGGTATCCGAGACGAGCGGGGACGCGGGGGTGCTCTCACCTGCCGACCGCGATATCCTGGCGCTTGCACTCGAATTGTCCGCGGAAGTGGTCTCCGATGACTTTGCCGTCCAGAATGTTGCCCATCACCTCCGAATCCCTTCGTGTCCGGTCCAGCAGAGAAGGGCGAGAAAGAGAAAGTGGAGGTTCCGGTGTCCCGGCTGCGGCAGGAACCTGGAGGGCCCGGAAGAGTGCCCTGTCTGCGGGGCCATCCCAAAAAGAACCATTAAGTAGGAGACAGAATACTGTTTCACCATGTCGTCGCTCGACGAGCTGATCCAGAAAGCAAGGATGCTCCTCTCCGAGGGTCACAGCCCCGGGCAGATCGCCGATGAACTCTCGCTCTCCATGGAGACCGTGACCTGGCTGCTCACCCAGCAGAAGGGAGCGGCCATCCCGAAGGATGTGCATATTGACTGGACCGCGGTCAGCGGCCAGGGCGCACTCATTGATGGGGTGGCAATGATGCTCCTGAAGCGTTATTATTCGGCCCTTGAAGAGGGTGAGAAGGAAGAGGGATATTCCGAGCGCTTCCCCACCCTCGCAGTAGGAATCGCCATCTCAGGGATACCCCTTGCCACCCTTATCGCGGTTGAGGAGGATATCAAGCTCGCCATTTACCACCCCGCAAAGCACAGCACGCAGGACCCCCCGGTAGGCTCGATTAGCGGAAATTTCTCATCGGTAACCGGGGAGCGATGCATCATCGTCGACGACGTCATCACTTCAGGCAACACGATGCAGGACGTCGTGAAGTACCTGCGGCGGCACGGAGCAACTCCCGTTGCCATATGGGTGATATTTGACAAGCGCGGACTCCGGGACGTGGACGGCGTTCCCGTATACTCGCTCTTTAAAATATCCCGGATCGACTGATCATCTCACTTTTTTTACACTCAAAAATAGGTTGTTTTATATAGAAGTTTAATTCCATCTTTTACAGCATCGGAGGAATTGCTATGCTTGGAGGACAACCTATCATCATTCTCAAGGAGAACGTGGAGCGCAACCGGGGCCTCGAAGCCCAGCGCTCGAATATCGCGGCTGCGAAGGCCATTGCGAGCGCAGTCAGGACCACGCTCGGACCCCGCGGCATGGACAAGATGCTCGTGGAGGGGACAGGCGACGTGACCATCACCAACGATGGTGCAACCATCCTCCAGGACATCTCGGTCGTGCACCCTGGAGCCAAGATGGTCATTGAAGTGGCCAGGGCACAGGACGAGGAGGTAGGGGACGGCACCACGACGGCCGTGGTTCTGGTTGGCTCCCTCATGGAGAAAGCAGAGCAGCTGATCGAGAGAAAGATCCACCCCACAGTGATCGCCGAGGGATACCGCATGGGCATGAAGAAATCGCTCGAGATCCTCGATGAACTCTCCCTGACCATCGATCCCTTCGACAGGGAGAAGTTGATCAGGATCGCGGACACCGCCATGACCGGCAAATCGATCGAGTCGGTCAAGGACAAGCTGAACGGGATCGCTGTCGATGCGGTGATGGCAATTGCCGAGAAAGAGGGGAATAAGATCACCGCGGACGAGGACAACGTCCTGATCAAGAAGCAGGCAGGGGACACGATGGATGATGCCGAGCTTGTCCGCGGCGTGGTCATCGATAAGAAGCGGATCAGCGAGGACATGCCCCGCAAGGTGAAGGATGCAAAAATAGCGCTGGTTGCAAGCCCCATGGAGATCAAAAAGACCCAGGTCAAGGCAAAGATCCATATCAGCTCAAGCGAGATGGTCAGTGCATTCTCCGCTCAGGAGAGGGAGGCATTGAAGAGATTTGCCGACAAGGTCATCGAGAGTGGCGCAAACGTGTTGCTCTGCCAGAAAGGTCTTGCGGACGCAGTCGCTTTTTACCTTGCCAAGGGGGGAGTACTGGCTGTCGAGGATGTTCCCGAGAAGGACATGAAGTTCGCGGCAAGGGCGCTCAATGCCCAGATCGCCAACAAGGTTGACGAGTTGTCCCCTGACATGCTTGGTCGCGCCGAGCTCGTGGAGCAGCTGGAAGACGGCGAGTTTGTCAAGATCTCGGGCTGCGAGAACCCAAAGACCGTTACCATTCTCCTTCGTGGGTCGTCCGAGTATCTCCTCGACGAGCTCGAAAGGGCGGTTGTGGACGGGACCCGCGTCGTAATGGACGCAATGGAGGACGGGAAACTGGTCGTCGGCGGGGGTTCGGTCGAGACAGAGATCCTGATGAAGGTCAGGGACTACGCCGCCAACGTCGGGGGCCGCGTGCAGCTCGCAATTGAAGCGTTTGCAAATGCGTTCGAGGTCATCCCTGTCACCCTTGCCGAGAACTCGGGTTACAACCCGGTGGACAAGCTGGTGGACCTGAAGAACGCCCACGCCAAGGGAGAGAAGTATGCGGGCCTGAACGTATACAACGGCAAAATCATTGACATGCTGAAGGAGGGCGTGATCGAGCCCCAGCGCTCAAAGCGGCAGGCCATCCAGAGTGCGACCGAGGCCGCGATCCTCCTCCTCAGGGTGGATGATATGATGGTGACCCGTGAGTCCAAGGGCCCGGAAGGTGCCCCTGGCGGCGGCATGCCCCCGATGGGCTGATATTCCATCCTTTTTTCCACATTTTTTCGGGGGGACATCCCCGGGCAGGCAATTTTTGCTGGTGATTGCCAGGTGGTATGTGCAGGATAAACCGACGGGATACATTTTTTCCAGGGCGTTTTGCCCACATACCAACGGGAACGATCCACGCCCCCTGAATCACCGCGAAGGTTCCACCAATCGATTCCGAGGGAGGCACTTTGACCGCTTGTACTGACTTCAACGAGGTAATAATTAGTCCGGAACAATTAATCCGTATCGTGAGACGGAATTGGTTTTGTGACTGATTTTGTATGCGGATACCAGCATCGATCTATCCTCCGCACAGAAAATTTCAAGGACGCAATTTTTTTATCTCCTCCCTCTTTCCGGGTCATCCTCTCGATCCGGTGGACACGATCTCCACTTCGTCCTCTCCGATCCGCGTGTCCTGGGGGAGGCTCTCTCCTTTGAAGAGAATGAGCACGGTATCAGGTATGATCCCGATGGAAAGGAGGGCGTCCTCGTAAGTCGCACCATCCACTCCCTCGTATTCGATACATTCTCCCCCTGGGATAAGGAGAAGGCGGCACTTCACTCCCATTCGATAGGATTATACGAGAAAGAAGGCAAAATATCTACCCCGTGCCGAGGTAGTCTAGCCCGGAAAGGCGGTAGCCTCGAAAGCTACTGGCGCTCGCCGCCTCGGGAGTTCAAATCTCCCCCTCGGCGTCAAAGTCACTCCAGTCTCTTGGATAAAAAAAGTTCACCGCCCCCCACGCTCCAATGAATAGGTGGTACGCACTCTCCCCGGCGTGAGTCCTGCACATGGGTGAGAAAGAGACAGGGAACCTGAGCGCTGCCGGGATCGGTTTTTTAGGATTGATGAGGAGTGATGGTGAATGCAGGGTGAGAGGATTTCCCTCTGTATGCTATCATTCCATATTTTCCCCATGCCCGCTCAGGTACATCATCTTCCTGACCTCCCGCATGCAGGGGTTCATGGAAGCAAGGCAACTCCTCGCGGAATCGACAAACGCATCTGCCCCGGCCGAATCGATTGCCCTTATCGGGAGCGGAACAGAGAGGACGTAACCAATGAACAGGTTGTCCAGCTCCCACAGGTCAAGGATCGGGACATAGCGTTCGTAAGACCCGGCTGCGGTCACACGGAAGAGGGTCGCTGGATGCAATCCTGCAATGAAGAATGATGGTTCGCCTGATATTTTCCGAAACCCAATCCCTCGGTCGTCAGGAAAGGGACAGACATGGCGCCATCCCAGAAGGATCTCCTCTGGAATTCCTTCGGGGAATGCATCGCATGCCGGGGAGCTCACATTGCGGTGGAGGTGGGCGCATACCATGCAGAGGGGTGAGACTGCGCCCGCATCCGGGTTGTCAGTCATGACAGTTCGAGCAATGGTATACTTTACCATGGGTAAAAAGGTTGGCGTGGAGGATCGCGTTCTCCATTCTGCTCTCCTTCAGGCCCGCAGCGTGACCTGCCCGGGCTCGATGTATTTCCCTGCACCGAGCATCCAGGTCCCGTCGACGTCAGTCACGTAACTGATTTTCAGGTCCGTCCTGTTGGTAAATGGGTTCACAGAGTAGTAACCGACCATTCCCCCGCCGCTCTTTGCCACGCTTAGGAACTCCTGTACGTGATGGTTGCCGACCGGGTCGGTCACGTTGAGCCGGTTTACGCCGACCTGCTCCGGTTGGTAGGGCCATGAGAGCACCGTCCCGTTGTAATCATAGGCGAAGACGTAGAGGTCTCCGCGTATGAATGGGCCGCTCTGGTTGTTGAATGCAGCAGTGGCCCTCTCGCGGCCCTGGTCAAGCCCATAGGCCCTTGCCTCTGCGACGAACTGGCGAAGTTCGTTGTCAATGAGGAGGTCCTCACGGGTATATATCCCCGCCCCTATCCAGTAGGTATCGTCGACAGGGCGCACATAGCTGATCTTGAGCATGCTCTGCTTTTCGCCTGCAGGATACGGGTAACGGTAAAGGACATACCCTCCACCTCCCTTTGCCAGCTGGATCTCGATCTCAGTGTACGGTTTTCCGGCTGCGTCCTTCAGCGGGCGGAAATCGGTCCCGACCATGCCGGGCTGGAAGGGGAGGGCAAGTGCAACTCCCGAATAATCGAGGGCATACACGTATACATCGCCATTGACGAAGGGGCCTGATGCATTGTGAAATGCAGCGATAGCGGCCTCTTTTCCATTCTCCTTTGCCCAGGACGCGGCGTTGTCCACGTATTCCTTTATTTCGAGCGACGTTGCGGGATAGAGGTGAACGGAGGACCCTTGCCCGATCGTGGGAACCGGCGACATTTCTACCAAAGGAGTTGGGAAGGTGGTTGCCGGGGCAACGGGCGGGGATGTCTGCATGCACCCTGCTGCAAGAAAGAGGACAGCGAGGATCACCAGCATAAGAGAAGGATGAGGTCTCATGGACACTCTGTAATCCCTGATTCCTATTAAACAAGTCTCTTGGCGTTTTTGGAGTGATAATGCCTTATTCCTGGTTCAATCAAATATTCTATCCTCTGTTCGGATGGAGCCCCGGCTGTCATCTCTTCCTCTCGGGAGGACATTGGTTCTTGAGAGGAATTACTTCTGGAATTATTCCTGATCTCATGGATCCAGGGTTCCAAATGCTGTATTCACCCTTGTGCGAGGGATTTTTCAAAGCATTGAGAACCCAGAATTTTCCCCTCGTCATTCTCATCAAGGCGGAATGAGGGAACATTCCCGAGGGCACACGAGATCCCTCCGATGCACAATCCGGGGTGGTCAGGACTCCTCACCAAGAGAGAAATAGAATGTCGCCCCATGCCCTGGTTCGCTCTCTGCCCAGATCTCTCCGCCATGCCGCCTGATGATGCGATCAACGATTGCAAGGCCGATACCCGACCCCTCGTATTCCTCCTGCGTGTGCAGTCGCTGGAATTCCATGAAGAGTTTGTTCGCATACTTCATATCAAAACCGGCACCGTTGTCCCGCACATAATACACGGTCTTTTCATCCCTGAAGAGAGATCCTATGTCGATCTGTGCATTTTCAGTTTTCCTTGTGAATTTCACTGCGTTGCCAATGAGGTTCGTGAACACCTGTCGGAGCATTGCGGGGTCGGCGTAGCACTCCGGCAACGAACCAATCCTTACATCGATCTTTCGGCCCGGCGCCTGGTTCAGAAATTCAGCCATGACTTCACGCACCATTGGTTCGGGAGATATCCATTCACGCTTCAGTTCCTGCCGGCCCATCCGGGAGAGTGCAAGGAGACCGTCGATGAGACTGTCCATCAGTTCCACGTTATGCCTGATCACATTGATGAAGTGCTGTTGCCTCTCATCAAGGCAGGGACCTGCTGACTCGGAGAGGAGGTGGGAAAACCCGTCAATAGCCCGAAGCGGGCCGCGGAGATCATGCGAGACCGAATAGGTGAATGCCTCCATTTCCCGGGTCGCAAATTCGAGTTCGGAAGTCCGCTGGGCAACCCTGGCTTCCAGCTCGGCATTCATTTTTCTTATCTCTTCTTCGACCTTCTTTAGGTGGGTAATATCCACAATCGTTCCGCGTATTCCATTCACGATTCCCAGGTCTTTTCGTGCCGCAGAATAGACCATGATGGGAAATGTGCTGCCATCTTTGCGGATCCCTGAATATTCAGACCCTTGGGACTTCTTTCCTTCCAGGATCTCCCCGAATCGCGCTCTCGCCAGCAGATGATCTCCGGGTGCCAGGATGTCGAATATATTGATCCCTCTCTCGAAATCTTGTAGGGAATACCCAAAGACCTCGAACGCGGTGGGGTTGGCAAATGTGATATTCCCGTTGAGATCGGTCTCAAAGACCCCCTGGGGGAGGAGCTGGACGAGTTCCATGAAGCGCTCCTCGCTGGCATCGCACTGCCGGATCTGTGCTTTCAGACGGTCGACCATGAGCTGGATGCTGTCGGAAAGGTTCGAGAGCTCGAGACTGGGGGAAGGCCTGACCGAATGATCCAGGTCCCCTTCGGCAATCATGTTGACATCCTCAACGAGCTTCTCGATGGGCCTTGAGAGTTTTCGCGAGACCGTGACCGCGATCAGCCCTCCTGAAAAAATGACGAGCAATGCGGCAAAGCCATGCAGGATTCCAATATTGTCTATCTCTCTATTGAGCATCGCGTCGTCAAAGGTGAGTTTTGCAAAGATGCTCATGTCAGCAGCATAATCCGGGTCACGAAGGTCGATGACCTGCCAGACCACTGTTTTTCCTGCATTTTCGTCTGTTATCACCTGGGTAGACCGGTTCTCCCAGAGGATGTAGTCGAGCATCTCTGATTCTTCGGGGGTGGGAACATAGCTGGTGTTGTACATCAGCCTCTTCTGTTTCTGGAACAAAAGGACTTCTTCCAGGTAGGGATTGAATGCCTTCACCTCCTCAACTACGTCGCTGTACTGGAGATCCATCCTCTCCCCTGCAAATGATTCCGAACGAAGCGCAAGCTCAATGATGTAGCGGTGATCAGGTGAAGGCATATACCCGTATTTTGTGAGTGCCCCCGTATACCATTCCATCACGACCCTGTCGGGGTAATATCCCGAAGAATTCCATATATTGCGAAGATATTGACAGAAATCAGGATAAATAACCGAAAAATCGAGCCCAACCTCCAGTGGTGATGATGAATGCTCGATGACACAATGATCATTGATGAGATGAATATCCATTCCACCGATCCTGTCCTTGAGCGCAGGAAGGTCCATCAGAGAGGGGTCTCCTTTCGCATCGAGATATTCTGCCATGAAAATATCGAACCCATCCCGCATCTCCTGGTTGTAGGTATTGTCGTAGAGCTTCAGGCCGGTGTCAATCATCCTGAAGGAGTTATCCATGTGCGATTCCGTCATTGCCCGGAGTCGTTCTGCATTCTCTTTTGCATGACTGGCAGAGTTCGCGTGATTGATCCAGATGCCGGCGAGGAGGACAATGACGATGATCAGGAAAATGATTCCCATGAGGAGGTATGAAAATGGCAGTTTCCTCTCAACAGGTCTCAATCGTCCCCCCTCCCTTTCAGCGAGATGTATGCAATGATATTATATAAACGGACTCTTCAGTCAATGGGATTTATGTTCCGGCAGGTACTTTCCAGGTATTCTCATCTCCCCAGTCTCGTCGTTCCAGATGATTGACACTATCATCCAGGCGGATCCCAACTTTATCAGTTGAATACTGTTGATCCCAAAGGAGGAGGGTTTTGGATCTTTCCGGTTGAAACGTGCTTCGTAGGTGCTGAACCGCTGGGCAATCCTGCCAAAATGCTCCGTGCGGGACCACACCTCTCTCTCTTCGAATTCCTCGAGGGCGCCCTGGCGAACCCGTTCCTCTACCACGTCGATGAATCTGTCAACGGAGAATATGAGGGGATCATCACCCTTGTTATTAATCAGCACTCCTTCCGGGAGGAAGATATGCCTGAGCATGTCGAGTCGTGGGCGGTCTCCCCGGTCAAAACTTATGGACTGGTATAATTGCGATATTACCCTGTCGATCTCATCCATGTCGAGAACTTGCCTGGATACCCGGAAATACTCTCCGCTATCACTGTGACCTTGCAGAATGCCCTGCAACGCGGGGTGCAGGATTTCAAAGGGGTCTCAACAGGCAGCGTCCTCGAAGAGAGGTAAAATTCCAGGATAACAAAGAAAGTACTCCTTCATTCCGCGCGAGCCTCTCAGAAAACTCTTATAATTGCGCGATGAAGCTCTACTCATGAAGGCAATCATCTTTGTGGTGCTCTGTGCGTTTGCGGGACTCCTTGTCCTTGGCGCCGGCTGCACCCAGCCGTCCACAGGGCCGGCCACGCAGGTCCAGACACCTGTTCCCACCACGGCACAGCCCACCGCCATTCCGACCGTTGCGACCCCGGTCGCGACGCCTACCCTCGGATACATCGAGGGCCCGATGCCTGCGCAATACATGGTTGATGTCCAGGTCGACCGGAATACCGTCGCAATCACCCCGAGCATTATTGCGACCTACAGGGGTGGAAGAGGAACAAATTTCGTACACTCAATGGATGTCACGGTCACGCGATCCGATGGTCAGGTGATTACCGAGAGCATCGAGAAGCCTCAGGTGAACTCGAAAGTCGAGATCGAAGGGACCCGGGGGACCGACAGGGTAGAGGTGTTCATCAACCTGGTCAACGGCGAGCGGTACAGGATCTATGACCAGTCCCTGCCGTTCAGGACATATAACTGATTATCCTCATTTTTTTGTAAAAGATCCGGCCGCGGACCCATTTCACAGGAGATCGCACTTTTACCCGTGTATATTCTGGCGTTCACTTCGCATTCGGAGAATATGCCGGGTTTACAGGAGAAAATTCAGTCTGGTCCCAGGGAGGGAGGATTCAAATGAACAGATCCAGGGGGAAAATGGACGCGCCCCTCATCACCTGTGCTGCTTTTTTCCCTGCCCTTCGAAGGTCGCCACGAGCATATCGTCGCGAAAGACCCGCACAGTATAGCTTGAATACTGTGCGGTCTCCCCCGTGCATTCGGCAATTGCAGTGAGAATTCCCTTTGCAGGGGCGAGGTAGAATATTTGCGCGGAGAGCGCAACTTCATCCACACCCCCCAGGTTTGCCGCGATGCCGAAGGCCTGATCGGCGAGTGCGAATATGGCCCCCCCATGGGCAAACCCCCGCAGGTTCCGCTTCCCATCGGAATCCATCCTCACCCGTGCGTACCCGGGGCGCGCCTCGAGTATCTCCATTTCCAGCAGGCGGGCGAACTCTGACTGGTTGAAATTCCGGACCTTCTCATGCACATCTGCAGGAGAGAGGTGATTCGGGTCTGTAGGGTGAAGAGAAGACATTGCAAATCGGGTTCTCGTTTGGGGTTGCAAGGGCGTCAATGTGCCCCTATTTGTATTCCCTGCGGGTATACTGGTGCTTTTCGGAGGAACCCCCGTGTGCAACGATATAGAGCCATTCATAGAGGGACTTGAGCGTCCCGAACTGCTCGTACCTGCGCATGGAGAACCCTACCCTCATCCTGTTGTCAAACATCACCCTTCCCACCTTCTTCATCCGCCTGGCAATCTCCAGGTCGTCGCCTGCATCCACGAAGTGGTACATCCCGGCCCGGAAAAATGCCTCCTTCCGGAATGCCGTGTTGCATCCGAGCGTGTAATAGAGTGTATGGGTATAGTAGCCAAGCCTTGCAAAAGTGTTCGCAAAGGCAAGGGAAAGGTGGTTCTTGAGGGTCTTTTCGATGGGATCGACAGGCCCATAGAGCTGCACCGCGTCGGGATGCCGTCCAAAGTCATCGAGTATGACCTCGAGCCAGTTGCGCGGGATGATGCAATCGGCATCCGTGGTCGCCAGAATGGGGCCTTGCGCCCTCATCGCGCCATCGTTTCGCGCCCCACCCACCTTCCTGCTGGTCTGGATGAAGACCAGGTCAGCAAGGGACTCCGCAAGATCCCTCGTGGAATCGCTGGAGCCACCGTCCACGACAATGATCTCGTAGTCCTGCCTCGGAATGGTCTGGCGGTTCAATGATTCGAGGCACGAAACAATATTCGCAGACTCGTTAAACGAGGGGATTACCACTGAGATCTTCATTCCACGAGCTCCCTGTACAGCCTGACATGCCGTGCGGCGATATCCTTTAAATCGAACTGCGACGTGAAATCCCTTGCGGCCGCCGCACAATGGTTCAGCGCAGTGCGGTCCTCAATCAGGGCGCGTGCGTCTTCGCGGTCCGAGAAATAAAGGATGTTCTTGCCGTAAATGTCATGGAATTCGGGGATATCCCTCGCAATCACAGGAAGACCGCAGGAGAGGGCTTCCAGGATGACCAGGCCAAATGTCTCGGCAAAGGATGGCATGAAGAAGACGTCTGCCGCGCTGTAGGGCTTGATGATATCGTTCACGTTGCCCGGGAAGAGCACATTCTCCCCGCATCGCAACTTCAGGTGCTTGATCTTCCCGTAGTCCTTCGAGAGTGCGCCGTACGGAAACCCTCCGATCCAGACGAATTTCTTGTCCGGAAAGATGCGGGAGAGCGCCAGGAAATCGTAGAGACCTTTCCTTGGGGTGAGCTGGGCCACCGTGAGCACGACCTCCTGTTCGTCGGGTATGCCGTAGTACTCCCTGAACGCTGCCCTCTTCTCTTCGTCCCTCCTGAAGAAGTCCCGGTTCACGCCGTTTGGGATCATCGTCACCGGCATCTCTGGGATCATGGCAGTGACCTCGTCGTGGCAGGGCCGGGAGATGGTGATGATATGATCGAACCTCCGGTAGATCTTTGGATACCTCTTGTTGATGGCGCGCGCGAGGGCAATATTTCCCATGTTGATTCTGGGAGTGGAATGCGCGGTCAGGATCTTCTTCCCCCTGGACATCCGGCGATTGAGCCCTGCGATGGGGCCGAAGGTGTGGTAATGCACGATGTCTGCGTGGTTTGAAAAACTCTTCCATGAGACATCTATCCCCGGCTCGTTCTGGAGCTGGAGGTAAAGTGTCTTTGCAACCGTCGCACATCCGATAAATCGGAAGAAGAGCATGTCTTCCACGAAGAAATTGACCTTCACGACCAGTTCCTCACGCACTCCATGGCCTGGCGTATGCAGCCGTCCATGTTCAGGTACTCAAACCTTGAGAACCTCCCGACAAGGGTGATCCCCTTCGCCTGGAAAAATTCCCGGATGATCCTGATATTCTCAGGGTATGCAAGGTCGTATACCACGTAGGCAAACTTCTGATGGTCCACCGCGGTATGGACCACCTGTTCCGGGGTGAGGAATCCCATCCGCTCGAGGGATTCAATCACGTGACTGACGAGATCGCTATCGGTCATGCGGGAGACTTCGTCGCCTTCGTTGTAGGTGATCTCGGCCAGGATGCCCGCATGACCCGCGGGGGCCACATGGCTGCTGAAATTGGAGGGAAACGAGATCCGGTTCGCGAGGCTCTGTTCCCTGTCAGGGATGTAGAGCCATGAAATATCGGGGACCGTCCCCCTGATCCCCACCTGCACGCAGCAGACCGAGTTGTAGCGGAGGGCACGTATCGCCTCCTGCACCCTCACCGGGACATCATCGAGGCAGGGCATGAGGTGCGGGAGTGGGATGGTGCTGATCACCCTGTCTCCCCGGCTCGTCCGTTTCCCGTCACTGGCTTCCCAGGCGCCGTCCCTGAATGCAAGCGATCGGACAGGAAAACCAGTCACTATGCAGTCCTCGATTCCACTGGCAATGGATGCGACCAGGGCCTCTATCCCGCCTTCTGCCGGGTAGGTGAAGACCGACTGGTGGGTGTACCCCTCCGTCTCTATTCCTATGGCAGATCTTATCACGTCTTCGACCGGGGGCCTCGGCACTCTCCCCTCGACCCAGTGTGCAGACATTGATGCCGGGGGATAGTTCCAGATCTTTTCGTTGTATGGAATCATGTAGAGATCGGCGATCCCCTTCCCGAACGTGGCGTATATCCATTCTGCGAAATTGGCAGGAGGAGGGATCTCCCCCTTCTCGGACTTTACGTAGGTCTTGATGAATTCATTGATGCAGAAGAAGAGATCGTCCTTTGGAAGGGAGGCGAGGCCGTTCTCGAACGGATATTTCACCAGGATGTCCCTGTACATGATCCTGGTGTTCCTCGTCCGCTTCTCCCGGTTTGAGGAAAGGACGTTCTGCATGAATTCGAGGACCTCTGTGTCTCTCGAGAAGATGATATGCGACCCGCCAGTATCGAACGTGAACCCGTTCTCTGTCCGGGAACGACAGAGCCCACCGATCCGCTCTTCAGCCTCGAGGACCGTCACCTGCTGTCCGCGCCTGCGGAGCAGGTGTGCGAGGGTGATGCCGGAAAGACCCCCTCCCAGGATGAGTGTGCGCACGAGCATAGTATTTTACCGGAGGGATTATATGATTGACCATCCACGGGTCTATTCTCCTGCCTCACATTAAAAAAATGGATGGGATTGCCGGATCAAAGAGTTGAACGCATGACCCTTCACGAATACTCATATAAGAGGGATTTCACAAAGACGCCTGAACCTCCCGGAACCGTCGAAAGAGGGACGGGTGACCCTGTCTTCGTTGTCCAGGAACACCACTCACGCCACCGCCATTTCGACTTTCGCCTGGAACACGAAGGAGTGCTTGTCTCCTGGGCAGTGCCAAAAGGTGTTCCCGAGTTGCCGGGAAATAAGCACCTGGCGGTCCGGACCGAAGACCATCCGCTCGCGTATGCGGATTTCGAGGGAAGCATTCCCGAGGGGGAGTATGGTGCGGGCGAAGTCGAGATATGGGACAAAGGAACCTTCAATCTCATGAACTGGGAAGAGGACCGCATTGAGGTCGTACTGCAGGGAAACCGGCTCAGTGGAAGGTATATCCTGGTCAGGTTCAAACGTGCGGGAGAGAACGAATGGCTGTTATTCAAGGCAAAGGGGTAAACGGCTGGTTCACTGCATGAATTGGGAAAATAAAAAAGAGATCTCTTTTATTTCGCGCTCTTCACCGTCTTTGTGCCGCGGAGTATGGCGATCTTTCCTGTCCGGACCAGCTCCTTGACTCCGTACTGGCGCAACAGCTTCTCGAGGGCATCGATCTTTTCTGTGTCCCCCGTCACAGAGAGGACAACAGTCCTGCTGCCCACATCGATGATCTGTGCCCGGAAGATGCTTGCGATCTGCATGATCTCAGCCCGGCTGCTCCCTGGCTCGGCGGTGACCTTGATGAGCGCGAGTTCGCGCTCCACGCGGTCGTTTTCGGTGATGTCGGAGACCTTGATCACGTCGATGAGCTTGTTCAACTGCTTCATCACCTGCTCAATCTGGGCGTCGTCGCCGATGCAGACGATGGTGATCCTGCTCATGTCCGGCTCCTCGCAGGTGCCGACCGCGAGGCTCTCGATATTGAAGCCGCGCCGCGAGAAGAGCCCGGTGACCCTGGAGAGGACACCCGGTTTATTCTCCACCAGCACGCTCAGGGTATGCGGCTTCATTCGCTGTAACCCCCGATCATCTCGTTGATGGCAGCTCCTGCCGGCACCATGGGGAAGACGTTCTCCTCGCGCTCGACCCGGAAGTCCAGGATGAACGGGCCATCGGTCTCGATCGCCGCCTGGAGGGCAGGTTTCACATCCTTTGAGTCCTCGACCCTCATACCATCGATCCCATACGCATTCGCGATCTTCACGAAGTCGACAGCCGGAAGTTCCGTGTAAGAGTACCGGCGATCGTAAAAGAGCTCCTGCCACTGCCGGACCATCCCGAGGAACCGGTTGTTCAGGATGGCAACCTTGACAGGGATCTGGTAGTGGGAGACTGTCCCAAGCTCCTGGATGTTCATCTGGAAGCTCCCGTCGCCGGCAATATCGAAGACCACCTGATCGGGACGGGCAAAGTGGGCGCCCATCGCCGCGGGGAAGCCGTATCCCATTGTACCGAGGCCCCCAGAGGTGATCCAGGTCCGGGGATGGCGGAAACAGTAATACTGGGCAGTCCACATCTGGTTCTGCCCCACCTCGCTGACGATGATGCCCTCACCCGCAAGGAGTTCCGAGAGCTGCTCGATCACGAACTGCGGACGCAGCACCCCGTCCCTTGGATATCTCATCGGGAATTTCTCCTTCCAGGTGCGGATGCGGGAGAGCCACCGTTCGTATTCTTTCCTCTTCTGGATGCGCTCCCGCATTTCCTGGAGAACTGCTCTCGAATCCCCGACGATAGGCACGTCTACCCGCTTGTTCTTTCCAATCTCGGCGGGGTCGATGTCGACATGGATGATCCGGGCCTGGGACGCGAATGTGTCCAGCTTGCCTGTCACCCGGTCATCGAACCTTACCCCGATGGCTATGAGGAGGTCGGACTCGGTGACCGCATAATTTGCATACCTGGTCCCATGCATGCCGAGCATCCCCAGGTTGAGGGGATGGTCGCACGGGATTGCCCCGATTCCCATCAGGGTGGTGGTCACCGGGATCCCCATCATCTCGGCAAGACTGACGAGTTCCGCCGAGGCGTTCGAGCTGATCACGCCACCTCCCACGTAGAGGAGGGGCCGCTCGGCCTCCATCATCATCTCGATTGCCTTGTCGATCTGCCTGGTGTGCCCCCTGTAGGTCGGCTGGTATCCCCGGAGGTTCACCTGCTCCGACTCGGGGTATTCGTATTCGATCTCCTTTGTGCTGACATCCTTCGGGAGGTCAATCAGGACAGGTCCCGGTCTTCCTGTGCGCGAGATGTAGAACGCCTCCCTGATGACGTGCCCCAGTTCCTCGGTCCTCTTGACGAGATAGTTGTGCTTGGTGATGGGCAGCGTGATGCCGGTGATATCAGACTCCTGGAAGGCATCGTTTCCAAGGAGGCTTGTCGGGACCTGTCCGGTCAGCGCCACAATGGAAACTGAGTCCATGTAGGCAGTTGCGATCCCGGTCACCAGGTTGCATGCCCCCGGACCGGAGGTGGCCAGGCATACGCCAACCCTGCCGCTGGCGCGGGCGAACCCGTCAGCGGCATGGGCGGCTGCCTGTTCATGCCGTACAAGGATGTGCCGCAATGACGAATTGTAGAGTTCATCATAGATCGGCAACACTACACCGCCGGGGTAGCCGAATATTGTCTCCACCCCTTCGCGTTGCAGCCCTTCAATGAGTATTTTTGCTCCGGTCTTCATTCTCTTCCCTCAGTAGTCTGTTCATGCCGGCGATCACCGCTTCGACGCTTGCCATGATGATGTCCGTGCGGGCGCCGCGAGACGTAATTATCTTTCCGTCCTTACTTAATCTTACCGTCACATCCACGAGCGCGTCTGTTCCCCCGTGGATTGCGTCGACGTGGTACTCCTCGAGCCGTATGTCGGCCACGGCGGCAACCGATCTCCGGAGGGCTTCCATGGCCGCATCGACAGGCCCCGCACCCGTGGAGGCTCCCGTCACCTCTTCTCCCTTCACATCCATTGTCACCGAGGCGGTGGGAGTGACGTTGCTCCCGCTTACGACGGTGAACTGCTTCATCTTCAGCACCGGCCGGCATTCGATGGCCATCACCGCTTCGGCAACGGCGATGAGATCCGTGTCGGTGATCCTCGTCCCCTTGTCCCCAAGTGCCTTGATCCTCTTCAGGATCTCCTTCAACTGGTTCTCGTCGGGATGATAGTGCATCTCTGCGAGCGCCGCCTCGATCGAGGCCGATCCCGAGTGCTTCCCGAGCATGATACGCCGCTTTCTCCCGACGCGCTCGGGGGGCACTGGCTCGTAAGTGCTCGGTTCCCGGAGGACGCCGTGGGCATGGATGCCGCTCTCGTGGGTGAATGCCATCTCCCCCACGATGGCCTTGTTGGTGGGGAGCGGGACTCCTGTCATCCTTGAAACGAGCGAGGAGAGGTGGTAGATCTCCCCTGTCTTGATCCCGGTAGGATACTGGTAGAGGAGTTCGAGCGCCATCACCAGCTCCTCAAGTGGGGTATTCCCCGCGCGCTCCCCGATGCCGTTCACCGTCACATGTGCACACGTCGCGCCTGCTCTCAACGCGGCGACCGTGTTTGCCATTGCCATCCCCAGGTCGTCATGGCAGTGGATGCTCAGGGGTGCAAGGCAGAGGTGCGGGATCACCTCGGCTACGCGTTCGGGTGTCAGAAGGCCTACCGTGTCGCAGAAGCAGAGACGTTCTGCTCCGCGCTCCAGGCCGCCGGCGTAGATCTCTCGGACAAACACCGGGTCGGCCCTTGACGCGTCCTCGCCCGAGAGCTCGACGATGAGCCCCCGCTCCCGCGCATAGGTGACTGCAGAGAACGCCATCTCGCATATCTGCGCCCTGGTCTTCCTCATCTTCTTCTCTATGTGCAGGTCGCTCACAGGTATGACGAGGTGGACCGAGTCAGCGCCATAATCGGCGGCATAATCGATGTCCTGGACTACCGCCCTGACATATGTACAGACTTCCGCCTTGAGGCCCGCATCGGAGATGAGCCGGAGGGCTTCCCGTTCTCCATCTGATGCCGCAACGGAGCCGACTTCCACCACGTGCACCCCGATATCAGAGAGCATCGTGGCGATCTCAAGCTTCTGACCGGGATTCAGCGAAACGCCCGGGGTCTGCTCCCCATCCCGGAGAGTGGTGTCGAAAAACCGGATGTTACCGGGGAATAAAACGATCTGTCATGGATAATTCCACCACGAGATATACGTTTGGGTGCGAGGGTATAAAAAAAGTGGGTTGAATGCGGTATCAGCGGGAAGCCGGTGCCGCACCCGAGGCCTCGTAGATCCTGGTGACGTACCTGGCTTCAAAGATGATCAGGAAGGGGAGCAGGATCAGGGTGATGAGCCACCCGATGAAGGGGATCATGTTGAAGAGGTTGACCACGAACCAGATGATTCCCGCCACGATGAAGAGGATGATCAGTGCCAGGATGTAGCTTCCCCACCCGATCTTCCTGATGGTCTCAAGGATCGCGCCAAAGTTGAATGCTTCTCCGAACCGTTCTGTCCTTGCCATCCGGACAAACCCAATGGTCGAGAAGAGCATGAGGATGAAGGCCACGATCAGGGCGATCAGCACCCCTACCATGAACGCTGCCACGAGAGGCATGAGCACTTCCATGTTGTTGGTAAAGAATTCGGGATCGCCGCTCATTGCTGCTTCCTGTATGGCCGAAAAGAACGCGAACCCTCCGAAGATGAGGATGATGAGAATGACGGGTATCGCATAGATGATTGCAGCGACAAGAAGCTTCAGGCCATCGATGAACAGCTTGCCCCACTGTGCAGGCTCGGGGGCAGGCGCCTTGCCCCTCCAGATCTCCATCGTGTATCCCATCATCAGGGGGAAGATGATCGTAGATATTATCAGCAGTATCCAGCGCTTCCAGTGGCCGACGAGGCCGTCTTTTGCATAGCCCAGGGAGTCTCCAAGCATGTTGCCATAATCCATGTGAATCACCAATTATTGCAGAGATATGTGCTATCAACGGTAATTTATAGGTATCCTCGAATTGGGGGGCCAATAGACAGCCAATGTGGGAATCGATTCTTTTTACCAGGAAGAGGTTCAATTTCGTGTCAGTATGACATGCGAAGAGTTTAAAAAAAAAGATATTCGCAACGCCATGGGGGCAGGATTGACGAAGTCTCTGAACATTATGGGCAATTTCCATACCTACACCCCTCCGTTCAGGATTCAGTCGTTAAAACCAGGAATTTCGAGGAAAGGTCCGCCAATCAGTTCCTGATGCGTCACTTCGCCAGTACAGGGTTTTTTGAAGGAGGCAAGAGTGAGTGGGTAACCAGGATTTGGGTCATGAGAAGCGGCAGATTTTCATTGACCGAATTTGCATGCTGCATATCAACGTCGATTTGGTCCCTTCCGACAACCTCGAAGATGAAGCAAGGATCTGGCGGTGAGACCATGGTGCGCCCGTCCCGTCTACACCTGGGTTCTCTGGATTATGTCATGAAAAAAGGACGATAAAAAAAGTCAAGCGGTTGAAGAGAAGGAAGAGTCAGCCGGATTTCCCGCAGAATCATAGAGGATACAGATATACCGGTGCATAAAGACCATGATAGCCGGTGAAATGAGGATCTGGAGAATTGCGCCAATGTAAGGAATGAAGCTCAAAATTACCTGGATGACTGCAACAATCACGACGACAATGATAAGTGCCAGGATGTAGGACCCCCATCCGATCTTCCCGATGGTGGCCAGGATTGCGCTGAAATTGAATGCTTCTCCGATTTTTCCTGTCCGGGCAAACCTGACAACCCCGGTGACTGCCAGGAGCCAGAGGATTATTGCGACGATGACTGCTATCAGGATGCCGGCAATCACACCGCCAAGGATGGGCATCAGGACAGGCATCAGTGCCTCAAAGTCAGGTTCCGCCGGCATTTCCATGAGGATCGGCAGCGCGCTGAAAAACGCGGCACCTGCCGTGACAGCGAGGATGATAAGCACGGGGATGAGGTAGATGACTTCTATGACGAGAAGCTTGATTCCGTCAACGAACATCCTGCCAAAACCGGTGACTTCGGGAAGCGGGACTTCGCCCCTGAGGATCCTGAGAAGGTATCCCATCGAAAAGGCACCAAGGATGATGGCCATGATGAATGCGATGACAAACCCGATGATCAATGTTCCAATGACTGACGCTGGGATTTCAGCCTCGGTGTAAGCCATCAATGAAGGCAGCATGAGGATTAAAATAAGAATGAAAGGAATGGCCGGGAGGAGGGTCAGCACTATCAGCATGATCCAGGTCTTCAGGTTTTTCGTAAGTCCATCTTTGGCATATTCGTATGAATCGCTTATCATTTTTCCATAATCCATGTAAGTCACCACTATATGCAGCTCAGGTGTCATCAGTTCTGATTTAAAGGTATCCCCGAAAAATGATGTTTGGTGATTTTTAATGCCTGAAATGGCGGATTCCCGTGAAGACCATGGCCACGTTCAGGCGGTTTGCGGCCTCGATGACCTCTTTATCACGGATTGATCCCCCAGGCTGCACAAGGGCGGTCGCACCTGCGGCAGCGGAGACCTCGAGGGTATCGGGAAACGGCAGGAACGCATCGGAGGCAACCGCAGAACCTGACAGTGAAAAACGGGATTTTTCTATTGCGATCTTCGCCGCATCGACGCGGCTCATCTGCCCGGCGCCGATCCCAAGCGTCTTCTTTGCATCCGCAAAGACGATTGCATTGCTCCTGGTATGGGCGCACACCCTGCAGGCAAACTTCATCGCCTTCATCTCCGTCGGGGTGGGGTCCCGATCGGTGACTACCTCCCATCTCTCCTGGTAGATCGGGGTATCCTGCACGAGGAGACCTCCATCGATGCTCCGCAGTTCCCAGCCTCTTTTGGGAGCAGGGAGGCGTAATACACGCAGGTTCTCTTTCTTTCCAAATACCTGCAGGGCATCCGGGGTGTACGCAGGGGCTGCCACAACCTCGACAAACGTGCCTGCGATATCCTCCGCGAGGTCACGATCCACCTCCCTGTTCAACGCGACGACCGATCCATATGCAGAGACCGGATCTGTGTCGCGGGCCTCTGTGTAGGCATTGGCCAGGGTCTCTCCGATTGCAACGCCGCAGGGATTGTTGTGCTTGACGACCACTGCTGCGGGCTCGGAAAACTCCTGCACAAGGCCAGCTGCGGACGAAAGGTCAAGGTAATTATTGTAGGACATCTGCTTTCCCTGCAGTGGTTCGCTCCCGGCGATTCCGGATTGGCCGTAGACGGCACCGTGCTGGTGCGGGTTCTCTCCGTATCGAAGCATTCTCCCGTTCCTGAACTGGACAGTGTAAACCTCGGGGAATTTCGTGCCGATCTGGTGGAGATAATTGCTGATCGCCGCATCGTAGGCGGCTGTCCGGGCAAACGCCCGTTTTGCGAGCAGAAGGCGCTGGTCTGCTGAAAAACCACCCGCCTTGAGCGCATCCTTCACGAGGGGGTAGTCTGAAGGGTCCGTGACTACAGCCACGTCCCTGTAGTTCTTTGCAGCAGCCCGGATCATCGCGGGCCCACCGATATCGATATACTCGACGAGATCTTCCAGCGGAAGTCCCTTCTCTGACATCTCCTCGAAAGGATAGAGGTTTGCGACCAGGAGGTCGATGGGGAGAATTCCTTGCTCCTTCATCACGCCGTCATCAATTCCCCTCCTCCCAAGGAGGCCGCCGTGGATGCGTGGGTGGAGCGTCTTGACCCTCCCATCCATCATCTCGGTCGAGCCAGTATATGCCGATACTTCTGTGAAAGGAATCGAGGCCTCCATCAGGGCTGCCCCGGTTCCCCCCGAGCTCAACAGCGCCACGTCGTGGCGGCGGAGTTCTCCGGCGAGGTCTACGATTCCCTCCTTGTTCCAGACAGAGAGGAGTGCCCATTTCATAGTCACCTATGGGAGATAATGGGATATGAGCATGATGCCGGCTCCTCGAGCCCTGGGAGGTGCAGGCGATCCTCTCACTAACCTTCTGGTGAATCATGATCTCTTCGGGCTGGATCCCTCTCTGCGGGGTTGGGCGAAAACCCTGTCAGACCGGTCCTGTGCGTGTGTTTGGCGTCTTTCCCCTGATCGGGAGTCATGCCTCCATGGAAATCGCCCGGAAATGGCTAAAGGAAAAGGCCTTGACAGCGGGGCAATATTCACCGGTGCATGGCAGTGGAAGCACCTGCCCGCCCATGATGCGCGGGAATGACAGGGGCCTGAATTTGTTCTTCGTGTATTCATGCGAAACAAACCGGATTCCGGACCTTTTTTGGTTGAATCACTCCGGAAATGGGGGTTGCAGGAAATGAAAAAATAAGTACGTTTATATAGAACTACAATGCAATAGATAAATGATTGTGGTATGGCTGAATCCAGAGAGGAGGAAAATTTTGACTCTGATGCACAAAAAGAGCAAGAATCTGATACCAATTCCATCGAACCTCCTTCCAGCCGGGAGGAGTTGCAGAAGAAGTATGATGAACTGAACGATCGGTTCATCAGGCTTGCAGCGGACTTTGAGAATTACAAAAAAAGGTCGGAACGGGATGTGGAGAACCGGGTGAAGAATGCCATAGAGGGATTCGCGGTGGAACTCCTGGAAGTGGGAGACAATTTTGACCGGGCACTCTCTGCTGACCCGGGTTCTGCACGAGAAGGTCTCGAACAGATCCACAAGCAGTTCCGGACAATCATGGAGCGTCACGGTATATGCCGCCTCGAGGCCACCGGCAAGAAATTCGATCCCGGGGAACATGAAGCGGTATACTGTGAACCCTCCGATCAGGAGGAGGGGACGGTTCTCAAAGAGATCTGCTGTGGCTTCCGGATGCACGACAAGGTGATAAGATACGCAAAAGTGGTTGTTTCGAAAGGAAAGGAGACTGAGTGAACATGGCAAAAGAGAAGATACTTGGTATTGATCTGGGGACCACGTTTTCCTGCATGGCAATCATGGAGGCCGGAAAACCGATTGTCATCCCCAATGCAGAAGGACAGAGGACCACCCCGTCGGTGGTTGCATTTACAAAAGACGGCGAACGCCTGGTGGGAAGCCTCGCCAAGCGGCAGGCGGTCACCAATCCCACACGGACGATTCAGTCCATCAAGAGAAAGATGGGCTCTTCGGAGAAGGTGAAGGTCGACGACAAGAGTTACACTCCCCAGGAGATATCAGCCATGATCCTGCAGAAACTCAAGGCCGATGCAGAGGCGTACCTCGGGGAGAAGATCACAAAGGCAGTCATCACAGTCCCCGCATACTTCAACGATGCCCAGCGTCAGGCCACAAAGGATGCCGGGCGCATCGCGGGCCTTGACGTGCTGCGGATCATCAACGAACCTACCGCGAGCGCCCTCGCATACGGCATCGACAAGGAGCAGGACGCCACGGTGCTCGTGTACGACCTTGGCGGTGGGACGTTCGATGTCTCCATCCTCACGCTCGGAGACGGGGTATTCGAGGTGAAGGCGACTTCAGGAAACAACCATCTCGGAGGGGACGACTTTGACAACCGGATCGTGGACTACCTTGTGGAGGAGTTCAAGAAGAAGGAGGGGATCAACCTCCGCACGGACCCCATTGCGATGCAGCGACTGAGAGATGCTGCCGAGAACGCAAAGATCGAGCTCTCCCAGAAGATGAAGACAAACATCAACCTGCCATACATCACCACCGGGCCGACCGGGCCGAAGTTCCTTGATATCGATCTCTCCAGGGCAAAGCTCGAGCAGTTGATAGGGGACCTCGTCGAGTCGACCGTAGCACCGGTCAAGCAGGCATTGGGCGACGCAAAGCTCACTCCTGACCAGATCGACCACGTCCTTCTCGTGGGAGGGTCCACCCGGGTACCGCTCGTGCAGGAGACTGTCAGGAAGATACTCGGAAAAGAGCCTGACAAGGGCATCAATCCGGACGAGTGCGTCGGCCTCGGTGCCGCCATCCAGGGGGCAGTTCTCTCGGGAGAGACCAAGGATATCGTCCTCCTCGATGTCACACCCCTCACGCTCGGGATTGAGACCCTCGGCGGGATTGCGACGAAGCTGATCGAGAGGAACACCACCATTCCCACCCGCAAGAGCCAGATATTCTCCACCGCTGCGGACGGCCAGACAAGCGTCGAGATCCACGTGGTACAGGGAGAGCGGGCGCTTGCGAAGGACAACTTCACACTGGGCAAGTTCCAGCTGACCGGCATCCCTCCCGCCCCGAGAGGCATCCCGCAGATCGAGGTGACATTCGACATCGACGCCAACGGCATCATCCATGTATCGGCAAAGGATCTTGGGACCGGCAACGAGCAGGCGATCACCATCAAAGGCGACAGAAAGCTCTCCGAGGATGAGATCAAGCGCATGATGGATGAGGCCAAGAGATTCGAAAGCGAGGACGCAAAGAAGAAGGAGGAGATCGAGCTCCGGAACCAGGCCGACACCGCCATCTTCAGTGCGGAAAAGATGCTGAAGGAGCATGGAGATACGGTTGAGCCTGCCGACCGTGAGAAAGTGGAGTCCGGAGTCGCGGACCTCCGGAAAGCGCTCGAGGCCGACAACAGCGAGGAGATCCGCAAAAAGATGGAGATGCTCACCGAGGCAGTCTATGCCATCACCACCAAGATCTACCAGAAGGTCCAGGCCGAGAAGCAGGCACAGCAGGCGGCAGGCGCCGCGGCGGGAGGGGGAGCAGGCGGTTCTCCGGGCGCAGGCGATGAGAAAGTCGTCGATGCCGATTTCAAAGTGAAAGACGAGTGAGCCCGATGGAAGCGGGTGATTACTACGAGATCCTGGGAGTTCCCAGGAACGCGGAAGAGAAGGAGATAAAGAAGGCCTACCGCAACCTGGCCCGGAAGTATCACCCGGATGTCTGCAAGGAGCCTGGCGCAGAGGAGAAGTTCAAGAAGATCAACGAGGCATACAGCGTCCTCTCCGACTCCCAGAAACGTGCGCAGTACGATCACCTGGGCCACGAGACATATACCAGTGCCTCGAAGGGATCGTACAGCGGCACGGGAGGCTTCCACGGTGGAGGTTTCAGCGCAGACTTCAGTGGGTTCGGGGACATATTCGATTTTTTCGGGGGCGGCTTCTCGGGTTCTCGGCAGGCAGGACCGCAGTCAGGTTCTGACCTCCTGATGAAGATGCAGATCACGCTCGAAGAAGCGGTCTTCGGGGCAGATCGCGAGATCGAGGTGAACCATACCGAGGCATGCAGCCATTGCAACGGGACCGGGAGTGAGAGCAAGAAGCTCACGAAGTGCCCAAGGTGCGGGGGTTCCGGCCAGATGAGGCAGATGAGCCAGACTATCTTCGGGCAGTTCGTGCGGATGAGTACCTGTACCGAGTGCAGGGGTCGTGGAAGTATCCCCGAGAAACGGTGTAGTGAATGCCGTGGCACAGGGCATACCCAGGTGCATCGCAAGGTGACTGTCCACATCCCGGCCGGCATCGAGAGCGGAATGCGCCTCAGGATGGAGGGGTACGGGGAGGCCGGGGATTACGGAGCACCGAACGGGGATCTCTTCATCGAGGTGTACGTCCGGCCGCATGACCGGTTCAGGAGATCAGGCGACAACCTGGAGACTGATGTGGAGATAAGCCCTGCACAGGCCGTGGTGGGATCCGTGGTCGACGTCGAGACAATCGAGAAGCGGACAGTGGAACTGACCATTCCTCCGGGCATCCAGCACAATACCGCTCTGAAGATCCCTGGAGAAGGGGTCAGGCGCAGGGGACGGCCTGGCGACCTCCTTGTAAGGATCAAAGTGGTGATCCCAAGGCAGCCGAAGTCCGAGGTCCGCAGCCTCTACGAGAAGATCCTTGAACTGGAAGGGCACCGGATGCCGGATTCAAAGAAAGGATTCTTCTCGGGATTCATGGGTAAGAAATGAAGAACACCACCCGGTTTTGCAAGAATAACTGAATTCTCCCTGGCACACTTCTCTTCTTGGAGACCCTGGGTTTTTTCTGGCCTGACAGGCGGTACCATCCGGCTTTTTGTCTCCGGCCGTCCAACGTGTGTGCGTGCACCTCCTCGTGGAGCTTGCGGGAGACCACCCGCACCTGCCATTTGCCGAGCTTGATCTCCTGGGGACGCTCGTTGAGAGAGGTACCCAGGTTGCCGTGATTGACTGCAAGCGACAGGAAGAGGTGTCGCGGCTGGCACTTGCCCATTCCGCAATGGAGTTCCTGGGGTCATGCCCAGGCCGAAGGGAAGCATTCGAGCGCATGCTGAAGGATCTTTCGCTTACGAGCTCACGACCATTTGCAGGGCGGGCAAAAAAGGTCCACGGCAATACAATGGATGCCACCCAGGCAGAGCTCGAGCGGCTCATCGGGTCGCTCGTGCAGGGGAAAGTGGACCTGCAGAACCCGCAGGAGGAATTCCGGGTAATCGTATCGGGTTCCAGGTGCTACCTCGGCCGCGTCCTGTGGAGGAGCGACCCCCGCCGGTTCGCAGGCCGGCGTCCAGGAGACAGGCCGTTCTTTCACCCCGGAGTGATGATGCCGCGGATGGTACGCGCATTACTGAATATCTCGTGCGTGAGGAGGAATGAAACGATCCTGGACCCTTTCTGCGGCACCGGTGGGATGATCATGGAGGCGCTTCTTCTCGGGATCTCCGGCGTCGGGAGCGATATCGACCCAAAAATGGTCCTGGGAAGCAGGATGAATGCAAGGGATGCCGCGGTCCTCCTCGCCGATGGGAGGGAGCTTCCGTTCCGGGACGAATCCTTTGATGCGGTGGTCACCGATCTCCCTTACGGGCAATCCGTTGCCATCAGGGCACGCAGTCTCGACTCGCTCTATCACGCTGCGCTCGGAGAGATCACGCGGGTACTTAGGCCGGGACGTCGGGCAGTCCTCGTCACCCATCGTGACATCCGCCCCCTCGCAGACACGTACATGACGGTGGAGGGCTGCTACTCCCAGCGGGTCCACAAGAGTCTCACCAGGCACATCCTTGTCCTCGCAAAGGAGGTGAAGGGAGGGTGAAACCCGGACCTTCACACCATTCAAATGCAATGAAGGCGGAAGAAATCATGGAGATCTTTTCGGCATGAATAGTGGGGTGAAGGAAGGGCAGGGAACTCCTCATGGAGAGATACGGGCATGTTCTTACACTGATAAGGGGGTCCGCGACCTGAACGAAGACTCCTGCGGCGTATTCACCTTTACGTACCCCGGGGGGAGACTCGTCCTCCTTGCCGTCGCTGATGGGCTGGGGGGCCATCCGGCCGGAGAGGTGGCAAGCGACCTGGCAATCAGTGCCCTGCGGACTGGCGTCTCTTCGGCAATGGAGGCATTCTCTGTTATGGATACGGGCTCGCTTCGGGTGGTCCTCGCATCCGGCTTTTCCCATGCCAACCGCGAGGTGATTCGCCATGCATCAATCACCCCCGGCTGTGAGGGCATGGGGACCACAATGGTCGCAGCCATCATGAACCAGCAGGGAGAAGGGGTCGTGGGAAACGTGGGGGACAGCCGCGCCTACCTTGTGGGAGATGAGATCAGGAGGATCACAAGGGACCACTCGAGAGTGCAGGAGATGGTGGACCAGGGCCTGATATCTTTCAGGGAGGCTCAGAACCACCCGTTGCGACATATCGTGACAAGGATAGTGGGAAGGCCGGGAGATACTCCTGATCTCTCCCAATTCCACCTCGGCAGTGATCTCCTCGTCCTCTGTTCGGATGGCCTTCTCGATGGTATCAGCGAGCAGGAGATGCACTCTATTGCACTCCATCACCCGCTCCCTGGGATCTGCCGACTCCTCGTGGAGAACGCGAAAGGGCGGAGCCGCGACAACATCACAGTCGTGGCAGCAGCGAGAAGATAACTTCCGGGGTTTTCAACCTCTTTTCGTCCAGTGAACGGGAAAAAACGGGTTATTTTTTTGAACCTGGCGCCGCGGTGACTATCTGGACGGCTTCCACGATGGCAGGGAGCATCTCCGCGGGAAACCCCATCACCATCTCCCCATCCTCTATCCCCGAGAACTTGCGCGACCCGTCGCACCCGAGAGAGTAGTTGGCCCTTCCGGAGAGGTATGTCTGGGCGCAGGCATCTGCACACACTGACTGGATCCCAGAGAACTCCGAAGTTATCCTCCCGCCGAGCGAAAAGAGCGTAGCCTGGGCCAGTTTCAGCATTACCCTCGCCTGCGCAATGATGAGGATGACCTGTGGGGAGAAGTGGGTCTTCTCCAGGGGAGCATAGAGGGTCGCGACTGTCGCTCCCGACTCAACGTGGGGGATTCTGTCGATCGTCCTCTTGCAGGCCGCGGTGCTCTCGAACTTCCCGAGCTTAAAATAGAAATGGCCATTCTTCAGGGTCTCGGTGAGGGGCCGGAGCCCGAGCGCCCATGACCCGCCCATGCACTCGTGGTTCTCAACGGTCGCGTAGAAGACCTTTCCCTCCCGCCGTGCCATGTCCACCATCCTGCAATGCCGGAAAGTGCCCTCCAGGTGCTCCATTCCTTCGGGGATGTCTTCGCGCCCGGTCGCCATCCTGATTGCAACAGGGGAATAATTGAGCCCCAGCGCTTTTTTCAGGGCATCTGACGCATCTTTATAATCCATTCGCTTCGTGATGGTCTCGTCCATCCGTTCATCACATCCTTCAATTCCTTTGATGAGATGCTCGGGCTCATGAAAGATAAAACTGCCCCTATGAGCACAAAATGTATCACAGGCGGCGCAACTTGTGATCGACTTTCCTGAAGAAGTTTTTCCGGGCATCGACAAAGAGTGCGGGCCTCGCTGCCCTCGTGACCATGATGCTCCCTTCTGTTCCGAGCTCTATTGATTTCTGCCCGTCTATCACGAGTGTTGCGGGCTTGGCGCTCTCAAGGCGCACTTCGAGGCTCCGCTCATTGCTGATAAGGTGGGGGCGGGACGAGAGCATGTAGGGCGCAAGGGGGACGAGAAGGAATCCCTCGATACGGGGATCGATAATGGGCCCCCCTGCACTCATGGCATAGGCGGTCGAACCGGTGGGGGTGCTGATCAGCAAGCCGTCAGCCCGGAACCGCTCCGCCGGGATCCCGTCCACCACCACCACGAAACGAAGCATCTTCGCCGGTCGGCCCGTCACTATCAGGGCTTCGTTTAACGCCTGCCCGAGAACCTCTTCGTCCTTTGAGAGCGAGATGCGCATGCGGGGTTCGATTGCAAACCCCGGCCGCAGCGACCTGATAAATTCCCTCGCCTCGCCCGGTTCAAGGTCGGCAAGGAAACCCACCTCTCCCCAGTTGATCCCAAGTACCGGGACCTGCTTTTCCATCTTCTGGACGGTGTGAAGGATCGTCCCGTCCCCACCCACCACCACCGCAAGATCGGAAGGGGTGTCCCACGACCAGAGCGCAGGCATCCCGAGTGCCATGGCCGTGGCCGGCTCGTACGAGATCTTGTGGTCGTCCTTTCCAAGTGCTTCCCCAAGGTCTCTTGTGAATGCGAGCGCCTTCGCGTCGTCAATCCGTGACACAAGAACGATCTTCACACGCGCTCTCCTACCTCAAATACTCGATCACCTTGTGGTGCAGGACCCCGTTTGTCGCGACCATGCACCTCCCGATGGTCACCTCGTCTGGGAACCGGATGGGCATCCCCTCGAGATCGCTCACCTTGCCTCCCGCCTCGGTGCAGATCAGCATCCCTGCAGCCGCATCGGTGACCCTCAATGTGCCACGGATATCGATAAATCCATCTATCCTTCCGCACCCTATATAAGCGAGCTCGAGCGCCGAAGCCCCAAGCAGGCGCCAGCGACGGATCTTCTGCCCGATATGCATCACCCTCCGGGGGTCGAATTTCCGGCCGTATATACTCATGGCACTCTCATCGAGATTGGATATCCCTGAGACTCTCACCGCCCGCCCATCCAGCCATGCCCCTTTTCCCCGGATGGCAGAGAATGTCTCGCCGCTGGAGAGGTCATGCACAAATCCCTGGAGTACGGTACCCCCTTCCGCATATGCGATCGACAGCGCATAGAACGGGATGCCTGCCACTGCGTTGTAGGTCCCATCAATGGGGTCAAGAAATATGGTCCCGGATTCTCCGGGAAACTCCACCTTTCCGGCCTCTTCGGAGATCAGGGTCCTGCAGAGTGGGTGGTCCTGCAGGAAACGGAGCACACAGTCCTCTGCGACCTGGTCGATCAGCTTGGTGGGGGTGAGATCCGCTCCCATGCGGATATTCCGGCCGCCTTCTTCGGTTCCCACCAGGTCGCGGATCGCGCCCCGCACATCGCGGGCGAGGAGTGTACATGCGTCTAAAAACTCCATCGTGCCTGATCCGCCCGTTTCTGTAGGAGTATTTATCTGTAGATATAAAGATACATGTTACTGCGTTTTCACGCGGGCGTGAACCAGATGAAGGAACAGACAGAGGTAGGAAAGCTCAAGGAAGGGCGGTACATGGTCATCGATGATGAGCCCTGCAAGATCCTCGGGATCTCCGTCTCGAAACCGGGGAAGCACGGGGCTGCAAAGGCCCGTATCGATGCAGTGGGCCTGTTTGACGGGGTCAAGCGGTCCATCGTACAGCCTGTCTCGGCAAAGACGTACGTCCCCGTCGTGGAGAGGAAGAGCGGGCAGGTCATCACCATCAGCGGAAACATCGTCACACTGATGGACATGAAGGAATACCATAACTTCGAGATCGAAGTGCCTGCAGAGAAGCTGGGCCAGATCGAGATGGGAAAAGAGATCCAGTACATGGAAGCCCTGGGGAAGAGGAAGCTCGACCTGGACTGATATCCCCTCTGTCCTTTCTCCATCCCTTTTTACTGACTGTTTTTTCCCGTGCAGGAAGAGTGTAAGAGCAGGTTTGATCTGCTCTTGTGTCCGGGCGAACACCAATCCCGGACATTTCTGTAAGAAACCTGAGAAATCCAGGGGGTGGTCAGTATTTACCGAGATATCGCTCCGGGACCTTCACTTCCATCTTGTAGGAATACACCATGTGGGTATGCACGACGAAATAATATGACCTTGTGGTAGTCCCCTCGTAGAACTTTTCCACCCACGGCCTCGGGTCGCTGTCCTTTTCCTTCTCCCAGAGCGTGGCATCGAGACCTCCTCTCGGTTCAATTTTCCGAACCAGTGAATGATCGGCAGCATCTCTCACTTCGATCGAAAACGACGGGAATACTTCTGCAGCAAAGAAATCTGCCTGCCCGGCCATCTTGGATGAGGTGGTCCCCACAAAAGTTGTCTTCCAGGGGTCCACCGTATAATGCAGTTCCCAGTAAGGGAAAGGCATGGAGATTGTCTGTGTAGTGCCGCCACCCACCGCCTGTATGGTGGCATAGGTGAGCAATCTCTCTGAAACGGGAGTCTCTTCAGGCAAGCGGGTGAAAGTGGGGGTAGTCAATGGGGTTTCCACCGCAACGTACCCGAGGCTCTTCGAAGTGCCGCTCCAGGTAGGAGTTGGTGTCGGCGTCTTTGACACCGTCAATCTTGGCGTCGCCTGTGTCGGAGCCGCCTGATGCCCCTGGGGAGCGGGGGTGGGCTCGGGGGTGAATCCCGGGAGGGAGGGCAGGCTGAGATCAGGGGGATTTCCCGTGAGGACCGGTTTGACCACGACTGCCATGACCACGACCACACCGAGCAGGGCAAGGAGTATGGCCATGTCCCTCTTCTCCATACCATTGTGTAGGTGGCCTGTTCTTATAAGAAATCCCCTGCCGGACCCTCCCGTTCACCTCGTGCATAATGCGGCAGTCTCGCCGTACTGCATCACATGCCCACGCATCGCCCCGATCAGGTCTCCCTTCGATGCACCGGGCGAAAGATCAAGCATCCGGTCAAGCCCCCAGACCTTGAAGGTGTACCGGTGCGTGTTCCCGCGTGGTGGGCACGGCCCGGTATAACCGATCCGTCCAAGATCGTTTTTCCCCTGAACGGCCTGTATTGGGCTCGATATGATGCCCTCCTTGGGAAGGCCGGGGGGAATGACATCCACGGGGGGAAAGTTCCAGGCAAGCCAGGGAGAGAACGAGCAGCACGACGGGATAAAGGGGTTCACTGCCATGACCGCAACGGAGTGCGAGGAAAGGTTGCCGATGCGTATCCGCGGAGAGGAGTCATCGCCGTCACATGTATGGGAAGGTGGAAACTCCAGGAAATCAAGTTGCACGATAAGTTTCTCCATCTCTCTCGATCCAAGTGTACATGTCCCCGGTGCTTGAAACTGACGGACACGAGGATTGGCAGGTCATGAGGGGTATGGTGCTCCATGGATATACGGACGGGGCGTCCCGCGGAAATCCGGGGCAGGCCGCGTGCGCGTGTGTCCTGGTCGATACAGACGGAAAGGTTGTGGCGACAGTGGCCCGCGTGATCGGTATACGCACCAACAACGAAGCCGAGTATCAGGCAGTGATTGATGCGCTGAATACGGCCGGCGCTCTCTCTGCCACCCGAATCACAGTCTGTTCGGACAGCCAGCTGGTGGTCAGGCAGCTTCGAGGCGAGTACCGGGTCAGGAAGGCGCATCTTCTCGAATTGCACGCCAGGGTGAAGGATCTGGAGCGGCAATTCCTCTCTGTGGAGTATCGATCAGTGGGGAGAAGCGATCCCTGGATCAGGATGGCGGACAGGCTCTGCAATGAAGCGCTCGATTCGGCAAATACCTGAAATTCATGCAGCGATTGCCACCATGATCACTATTTAATGCTCTTTCCGCGCAATAGTACAGACTATCCAATAGCGTTATACCGAGGATCTCCATGACAGAAAAGGCCAACACCACGCCAGAGGAATGCGACGGGGTATGTGAAGGGTGCCCCAGTGCACCGCAGTGCGACAGCGACAAGAAAGATACCAGGCCCAGGGGGCTTCCCCCAAAGGCGGAGATAGACGTTGACCATGTCATCCTGGTACTGTCGGGGAAAGGAGGGGTGGGGAAATCGACGGTCGCCGTCAACCTCTCGTTCGCGCTCTCGGCTCATGGGTACAGCGTGGGTGTTCTTGACCTGGATATCCACGGGCCGAACATCCCGAAGATGCTCGGTCTCGAGGGTCACCACCTGACCACCCTCGGAAATATGATCCAGCCTGTGAGGATCACCGGGAATCTCGCCGTCATCTCCATGGCATTCCTCCTGCCTGACAAGAGCACTCCCGTAATATGGCGCGGGCCCATGAAGATGAGCGCCATCGGCCAGTTTCTGAGCGAGGTGGACTGGGGGCACCTCGATTTCCTTGTAGTGGATCTCCCTCCTGGAACAGGTGACGAGGCGCTTTCTATCGTCCAGCTGGCGCCCAACGTGAGAGGCGCTGTGATCGTGACCACCCCTCAGGAAGTTGCCACCATGGATGCATTGAAGGCGGCAAAATTTGTCGAACAGCTCAAGATCCCAGTGCTTGGGATCGTGGAGAATATGAGCGGGATGATCTGCCCGCATTGCAAGGCAGAGATCGACCTCTTCGGCAAGGGAGGGGGGGAGAAGATTGCAGGCGAACTCGGTGTCGCCTTCCTCGGCAGCATCCCTCTTGACCCCGACATGCGGAAGGCCGGTGACGAGGGGAAGCCCTTCATCATCAGGAGCAAGGACAGCCCCACCTGGAAGAGCGTGGACAACGTGATGGAAGCGCTTGTCAGGGTGGTTGAAGAGTAAATGACGCTGCTTGACGTGCTGACCGGTGAGGAGAAGCCGCTGGATATCTATGCGGATATTATGCCGGTCCTCGAGGACATCAACCTTTTTCCGGCACGGATCGAAGGGATATACAGGAAAGCGATGACCTATGACGACGAGTCACTCGATCGCCTCCGTTTTGCCTTGTTAAGGCTCCAGATCCATGCCGACATCCACCGGAACGAGGACATGGAACGCGCCCAGGCGATCAAGTATGCCTCGGTGGTGCTCGAGAAGGTAATCTTTGGGTCCCTGATGATGGGACACGAAGAGCTTGAGCACGATTGAACCCTCCCTCCTTTTCGACGTCTTCTCAACCTCCCCCCCGAGTCTACCCTCCCCTTGTGATGAATAAAATATAAGCCGGCGGGTCACTTACCTGATCCGTATTCCGCGGTGAGAGAATGGAGAAGTATGCATTCGTGGCCCGGGTCCCGGACCAGCCGGGCTCCCTGCACAAGGCCGCCGAGATAATCTCCTGCCATAAAGGGAATATCAACAGGATACAATTTGATCGCAGGATAGACCCTTATACAGTCTTTTTTGAAGTGACCTCAACCCCGGAGGCAAAGCAGGCGATCAGCAGGGGGCTCCTTGAACTGGGATATCTCCAGACGGCATTGAAACCCCTGAGCTTCCTGAAACTCTCTGTCCATATCCCCCATACCCCCGGGGCACTCCTCGACTTCCTCCAGTGCACCACCGCGCTTCGGGCCAATATTGCCATGATCGATTTTGATGACCGGGGGAGCAACCCTGACCTGCTGACCGTGAGCCTCAACCTGGAGGAGAGCGCTGCCGTTTCGTCCCTCCTTGACCAGCTCAAGAGCCGTTACCGGATGGAGGTTCTCGAATACGACACGAGCGGGAAGCATCTCGATGACACCGTGTTTTATCTTCGGTTTGCGCAGGCGATCCGAAGCCTCGTCGGGGAGTCTGAGGACAGTTTCCTGCTGCGGCTTCTTGGAGATGTCAACCACATCGTGCAGGAGCTGATGAACCGGGGGCAGGACCCACGGGTTGTCTTTCAGAGTATCCTTCTCACGGGCGAGACCCTCCGGGACACGAGGGGTCCCGGGTTCTACGCCGATGTGCAGCAGATACCCCTTGAGAAAGACCTGCTCCTCGTATGCATCCAGCCACCGTGCGGGGGGAACGTGTTTCTCCTCGAGACCCCGAAAGAATGCGTTATGGTCGATACCGGATACGGGATCTACTCCCAGGACATTGCCAGGGTGATCAGGGCACTCCGGCCTGGGGCGATGGAGAGGCTGTCCCGAATGGTCATCACCCACGCAGATGCCGATCACTGCGGAGCGGGGGGCCACTATGCCATCCCTGCCCTGATGCACCCCGGGACGAGGGAGATCATCCGGGTCTCCAACAGGGCATACGGGTCAAGGAGCCAGTCATCCATACTCGAAGAAGTGTATACCTCCCTGATCAACCTCTTCTCGCAGTTCTGTCCCCCAAGGGACGTGGTACTCCTTGTGCCATCCGGCGAGTCCCGGAGAGGGCGGTTTGCCCTCCTTGCCACGCTCGACGTGGGGAATCACCGGATCGAGGTGCTGGAAGGAATAGGCGGCCACCTCCACGGGCAGATCTACCTTTACTCGCGGGATATCGGGGTCTTCTTCTCTGCCGATACCGTGATCAATTTCGGTCACCTGACCCCTGAGAGGGCCCGCTACAATACCCTGGCGGTAAACCTTGTGACTTCCGTCAACGTGGACAGCGAGCGGGCAAAGGAGGAGAGGAAGGCGATTCTCGAGATGGTGAGGGAGACTTCCGGCCAGTTTTACGGGCAGAGAAAAAA
Source organism: Methanolinea sp. (assembly GCA_018263335.1). GTDB lineage: Archaea > Halobacteriota > Methanomicrobia > Methanomicrobiales > Methanospirillaceae > Methanolinea_A. Next base: position 89,750 of record JADFCY010000003.1, read on the forward strand.
GTGCCTTGTATGCGGCGGGCATGGCCCCGTCTCTTTTTTGGACGAAAATTCCCTAGTGCCCTTTGGCGATATCGTTCACATCCCCCCTGCGGGAGAGGGCTGCCCCCGCTGATCTCTTTGGGAGGCAAGGCAGGCGAGCGCGGCAAGGGACATGGCGGTGACGCCGTTCCTGATGCTGCCATCAGGGTCGAGGCAGAACCGGGGGCTGTGGAGGTATGCACCGCCCACAGAACCTGTCCCGAGGCGGAGATAACAGAGGGGGATTGGGGGGCAGACGTCTCCAAACAGCCCAAAGTCCTCGCTCCCCGTAAGGGCAGGGATGCGGTGGATACAGTCCTGGCCAAAGCATGGAATGAGCGCGGCAATTACTCTCGCGGTGACCCCCGGGTCGTTTTTGAGGGGTGGGACGGACTCCTCCATGAGGGTGATGACAGGAAGGCGGTCTTGTGGGATCCCCGCACTCCTTGCTGCATGTTCGCATACCCTGGCAATGGATGAGAGGATCAGGTCACGGACTCTTTTGTCAAAGAACCTGATATTCGCCTGGAGGTGCACCTTGTCAGGGATGGCATTGTGCTTGGTGCCGCCGTGTATGGATGCGACCGTGATGAGGCCGAACTCCCCGGCCGGCACCTCTCTTGTGATGATCGTCTGGAACTGGAGGATCAACTGGGCCGAAAGGACAATGGGGTCGCGGCACCGGTCGGGATGCGCTGCATGGCCGCCGATACCCCGAACGGTGATGTCAAGGGATTCTGCACCGGCAGTAAACACTCCCTCCCGGTACCCGATATGTCCTGGGGGAAGATCAGGGGAGACATGGAGGGAGAGGGCGCAGTCGGGTCTTGGGAACCGGGTATAGAGTCCGTCCTGGATCATCCTCTGCGCCCCGGAAACCGTCTCTTCAGAGGGCTGGGCAACCAGGACCACCGTCCCGCTCCATTCGCCCCTGATACGGGAGAGGAGGTGGGCGGTTCCAACGAGCACTGTTGAGTGGAGATCATGTCCGCAGGCATGCATGATGCCGACCTCCTTTCCATCCGGAGTGGTGCCCCTCTCCCTGCTGGCGTAGGGAAGTCCTGTTGCCTCTTCAAGCGGGAGTGCATCCATGTCGGCACGGATCATAACCACCGGGCCCTCACCGTTCACGAGAACCCCCACGACGCCGTGCCCTCCGATCCCCTTTACAGCCCTGAATCCCGCGGTCTCCATCTCCCCGGCGATGATTTCGGATGTCCTGACCTCATGCCCCGAGAGTTCCGGGTGGGCGTGGAGGTCCATGTACAAAGATACCAGGGAAGGGAGGTCTTCTTCTAGGTATAAAGAGAGGGACGGCAGGTGATCACACGGTAAACGGGAACTTATCCCTGGCGACATATCATATCCTTTCCGATGTCTTCATCCCGCGGGAGGAGAGTCTTGTGTCCATCGCATGTTCTCATGATCGGGCTGATACATATCTCCGGCCTTTTTTACCAGAGAGCGATGCAACAGGCCGGCGAATTTTTTGTGGGTAATACTGTGTGGCCTCGCGGATATAAGCATAGCCGGTCTGGGAAAAATTGGCGCCACCGGCAACATCTATCGTCTCATGGTACAAATCTACACCTGAAGCGGCATGGCGGCACACAGAGTCCAGGACATGATGCGACTGATGGCCAGGAGGATCGGGCGAATTGCCGAATCCCTCTCTGACGACGAGGTAGAAAAATTCGTTGAAGAGATACTCCGTGCAAGGCGGATCTATGTTCTGGGGGCAGGCAGGTCGGGGCTTGTGGCCAAGGCATTCGCCATGCGGCTCATGCACCTTGGCCTCTCATCGTTTGTGGTCGGAGAGACGATCACCCCTGCCATGAGCCGTGACGATCTCATCGTTGTATTCTCTGGGTCGGGCAGGACAAAGACCGTTGCCGATATCGCGGAGACTGCCAAGGAGATCGGGGGGAGGCTTGCACTCATCACCTCGAACCAGGACTCAAGAATCGGGCGGATTGCAGACATCATCGTGATCATCGAGCATCACCGGGACGAGGTCAAGGATGATGGCGCAGAGTTTGAGATCCGGCAGATGATGGGGGAGCACAAGTCCTTTGCTCCCCTCGGGACCCTCTTTGAGACTGCTGCCATGATCTTTGCCGACGCGGTCATCTCGCGGCTGATGGAGATCACGCAGATCGACGAGAATGCGTTGAAGGATCGACACGCGAACATTGAGTGAGGATGGTGTATATGGAGAAGGTACGATGTGCAGGGAGGTGCCTGGGGATCGAGATCTCGGGCATACGAAAGCTCTTCGAGGCGGCAGGGCCGGGCTCGATCAACATGGGGCTCGGGCAGCCGGATTTCGACACCCCTGACCATATCAAGGAAGGGGCGATCCGGGCGATCCGTGAGGGAAAGACAGCCTATACCTCGAACATGGGGATCCCGGAACTGCGTGAGGCGCTGTCGGAAAAGTTTCAAAAGGAGAACGGGCTCGCTTACTCTCCTGACCAGATCCTCGTCACTGCGGGTGCGAGTGAAGCCCTTCACATCATCATGCACGCGCTTGTAGAGGAGGGTGATCGGGTGCTCTACGCAGATCCCGGGTTCGTCTCGTATGGCGCGCTCGCGGTCCTCGCAGGGGGGCGGCCCGAGGGAGTGCCTCTCGACCGCGCCCTCCGCATAGACGTGGAGGCCGCCAAGGAGATGATGGACGGCGCACGCCTATTCATCCTGAACTCTCCCGGGAACCCCACCGGTGCAGTGGAGACGAAGGAGAACATCCGTGCGCTCGTGGAGTACGGGAATGACCGGGGGGTAACCATCGTGAGTGACGAGGTATACGAGCACTTTATATACGGTACCACGCACTGGAGTGCCGCCCGTTTCGGTGAGGACGTGATCACGGTAAACGCGGCCAGCAAGACCTATGCCATGACAGGCTGGAGGCTTGGGTACCTCGCCGGTCCGAAGGAGTACGTCGAGCAGTCCCTGAAGGTGCATCAGTACTGCCAGGCATGTGCGACATCCATCTCCCAGTATGCGGCGTTGACCGCATACACCGGACCCCAGGACTGCGTGGAGCAGATGAGGACGGAGTACCAGGCCCGGAGGGATTATCTCTGTGGGGAGATTGCGAGGATGGGCTTTTCGTTCCCTGTCCCCGAAGGGGCTTTCTACCTCTTCGCCCCCCTCGGGAAGGGCCTCGTGGAACGAATCCTGAAGAAGGGAGTTATCATCGTTCCCGGGGAGGCGTTTGGATGCAATGCGCCGGAATATGCCAGGATGAACTATGCAACCTCCCGCGAGAACCTGAAGATCGCAGTGGAGAGGATCAGGGAAGCCATGGAGGGCTGAATCAACATGGTCACGGATCTGCTCACCAGACTGTCCAACGCCCACGGGATCTCCGGAAGCGAGGGCAGCGTCACAGGAATAGTCCGAAAAGAACTGAAAAATTACGTGGACGAGATCCGCGAGGACCGGATGGGAAATCTGATCGCGGTGAAAAAAGGGAACCGCTTCAAGGTGATGCTTGCGGCCCATGCCGACGAGATAGGGTTGATGGTCAAGTCGGTAGACGAGAAGGGGTTCATCAGGTTCGTCGCGCTCGGTGGGTGGTATGCACCGACGCTCTACAACCAGCGCGTCATCCTGCATGGCAGCAGGGGCCGGGTCTTCGGGGTGCTGGGCGGCAAACCCCCCCACAAGATGGACGAAGAGGAGCGCAAGAAAGGGGTGAAAGTGGATGATATGTTCATTGATGTGGGTGCCTGCAGCAGGGAAGAGGTCGAGCAGATGGGAGTGGGAGTCGGCACTCCCGTCTCGGTGGACAGGGAAGTTGCGCCCCTTGCAAACGGGCGGCTCACGGGCAAGGCGTTTGATAACCGGGTCGGGGTTGCCATGCTCGTCAAGACCATGCAGGAGGTGAAGTCCCCCCTCACCATCTATGCGGTGTTCACCGTGCAGGAGGAGGTCGGGCTGAAAGGGGCCAAGACCAGTTCTTACTCTCTTGAGCCCGACTGCGCGATTGCAACTGACGTGACCATTCCCGGCGACCACCCAGGGATTGACCAGAAGGATGTCCCGGTGGAGATGGGCAAGGGACCAATCATCACCATTGTCGACGCGAGCGGCAGGGGACTCATTGCGAGCCGGGCAATGGTGAAGTGGCTGTGCGATACCGCAAAGGCCCATGACATCCCGGTACAGCTGGAGGTGGGAAGCGGGGGAACGACGGATGCCACTGCCATTCACCTGGAAAGGGGTGGCATCCCCAGTACCACGCTTTCAATCGCAAGCCGGTACATCCACTCGCCGGTCGAGGTGGTTGATGTGAGGGATATCGAGGAGGGGGTCCGGCTCCTCGTCCATGCACTCGAGAGAAAGCCGAAGTTTTAGGCCTCATGCGACCCGACTCGCTGTGGATCTATCGGAAATTCCCTTTTTTCCCATCCGGCGCACATACGCGCGGAAGTATCAACACCCCAGGATTTGAGCTCGCATTCCTCATGGTCTTGCCCTGGGGAGACCCTGCCGCGATCTCGATCGACTATATTTACTCTCTCTGATAATTGGCGTTTGTTTTTGAAAATAATCCATTTGGACAGTTATATCCCTGAATGAAATGGGGAGGGACTGCCCATGCGGACATATATCAGAGGTGCGATGTTTCAATATTGATGATCGTTGTCCCAATCGGAAATTCGCGATGAGTTGAGTTCAGGAGTTGGAAAATACGCCCGATTTTGGCTCTGATGAGGGAAAGTTTTAAATATATATATGAAGAGGATATGTTGAATACATTTATTCGGGAAACGAAGTCTGATATCACCTTCGATTTCCGATTGGGGAATGTATACAACAATGCAACTGAGGTACCCGTATGAAATGCGAAAAAGGGCTGCAGATAGCGATACCTATGGTCCTGTGTCTTCTCCTCGTGCTTCCCGCAAGCGCCGCCCTTGGCGTGAACGGGATCACCCCCTCATCGGAGCGGAACACCGGGACTGTATTCATCACAAACCTTTCAGGTACAGACTTCCCTGACCAGGGATCACTCCAGGTCGCTCTGAACAGGACCGGATATGCGGAGATAGCCGGCCAGTTCGTAACCGTGGTCTCGTCAACCAGAGCCACCTGCGTCTTTGACCTCCTGGATAAAGAAGCAGGCGACTGGAACGTGTCGGTGACCAACACCACCAGCGGTGAAAAGGTCATCTCGCCTGTCATCTTCACTGTCAGGAACCTGCCACCGGTAGTCTCTGCAATTGACCCGGACGACCGGGAGAACACTGCCGAGGTCTATATCCAGAACCTGTCCGGATCCCAATTCCGCGGTCCCGCCACCGTCACCCTCTCGCTCGGAAGCGAGGAGATCGACGCCACGAACGTGACGGTCCAGTCAGCGGTCATGATAACCTGCAACCTGGACATCACCGGCGCGACTCCCGGAGACTGGAACGTGACGGTCACCAACTATGACGGCCAGTCCGATGTCCTCGAAGCCGGTTTCAGGATCAGGGACCCGAAGCCTGCCGTCACAGGTATCAATCCCTCTGAAGGTACCAACGACATGGTCGCCATCGGGATCACGGACCTTTCCGGCACCGGCTTCATGCCGGGAGCGACAGTCAACCTGACCAGGACCGGTCAGCCGGATATCCCCACCATAAACGGCGCCATCGTCCAGTCACCTACCAAGATCCTCTGCTTCTTCAACCTGAGCGGCGCCGCAGTGGGTAAATGGGACGTCGTCGTCACGAACCCTGACCTCTACCAGCAGTCGGGAGTCCTCGAAGAGGGATTCACGATAAAATACCCGGATAAGCCCGATGTCACAGGTATTAATCCTCCCTCAGGAGTGAACAACGACTGGATCGACGCGAACGTGACAGGGACTGGCTTTCACCCTGGCGCGACAGTGATCCTCTCCCAGGCATCACAGAACATCACGGGAACAGATGTCCAGGTGGTCTCCGGCAGCGACATCGGCGTCAGGTTCAATCTTACAGGGAAGCCGAACGGGCCCTGGGACCTCACGGTGATCAACAGTGACGGCCAGGAAGGGACCAAGACCGGAGCATTCAACATCACCAACCCTCCTCCGACCATAACCTCGATTAACCCACCAACGGGTTCAAATGCCGGGTGGGTTACCATCCAGAACCTGTCCGGGACCGGATTTTTCGGAACCCCGACGATCACCTTCTCCAACAGCACGCATTCCTTCAATGCCGATAGCGTCACGAGGGTGAGCGATTCCCTTCTCCAGGGGAACGTGAACCTCGCAGGAAAAGCAGCGGGCGATTACAACGTCACGGTGACCAATCCCGATGGGCTATCGAGCGCTCCATTCAGCAAGTTCACCGTGGTGAACCCGAACCCGACGATCGTTTCATTCGACCCCGAACAGGGTGAGACCACCGAATCGGGCAAGGTTGTAACGGTGAACGGCACATATTTCCTCAATGGCGCGGGCGTCAACCTCACGAAGTCAGGCAAACCCACTATCGTAGGAGATGTCACGTTCGGGAGTCCCACCTCCCTGACCAGTGTATTCAACCTGACCGGGAGCGAGGCAGGGGCCTGGAACCTGGTCGTCACGAACCCTGATGGGAATTCGGTGCAGGCCACCAACCCGTTCATCATCACCAACCCGCCACCGAACCCGACAAGTATTCTCCCTGCATCCGGTGAAAATTCAAACCCGATTGCAGGAGCGACCCTTCATGGGACGGGTTTCCTTCCCGATTCAGCAGTGAAACTGGTGAAAGGCACAGGCATCATCCAGGCCACGATCCTGAGTGTCAACGTGACCACCCAGACGATCATGTGTGTCTTCAACCTTGATGGTGCGGCAGTCGGCCCATGGGACGTGGTGGTCACGAACACTGGCGACAACCTGAACGGCACACTGCCTGGCGGGTTCTTCATCAGATACCCTGCCCCGCCGAACCCGACCGGGATTGATCCGGAATCAGCACCGAACAATGCCCCCGTATCAATAACCAACCTCTCAGGGACCGGTTTCAAACCCGGTGCGACGGTTCTCCTGAACCGGGGTGCAACGAATATCACCGCAACGAATGTGAACGTGAGCAGTCCGCAGCAGATCACCTGTGATTTCAACATCACCGGGGCGACTCCTGACCTCTGGGACGTCATCGTCATCAACGAGGATGGCCAGTCCGGCATCAGGGCAGATCTCTTCGAGATAAGGTATCCGGCACCTACTGTGAGCAGCGTAAGTCCTCCGAAGGGATACAACAACCAGGCATCGGTTGCCCTGACCGTTATGGGAAGTGGATTCAGGTCTCCTGCTACAGTGAGGCTGAACAGCACGTTCGCGCCGGATATCATCGCCACCAACGTGAGCGTTGGCAGCGCCTCCCAGCTCAGCTGCACGTTCAACCTTTCCGGGAAGGCGGTAGGAGACTACTATGTCATCGTCACCAATGATGACGGACAGTCGAACTCGCTCTCATCGGGTGCGCTGTTTGCGGTCGAATACCCATACCCAAGCATTGTCTCGATCAATCCACCGAAGGGCGCAAATGACAATCCTGCCCTCCCGTGTTCATTATCGGGGAACAATTTCCGTCCTGGAGCCGAAGTGAAGCTGGTACGGAGCGGATACGGAGATATCCTCGCGACGGGAGAGGTGGTGGTTGACGCCAATACCCTGAACTGCACGTTCAACCTTGCAGGAAAGGCTGCAGGGGACTGGACTGTAGTAGTAACGAATGACGACAACAAACAGGGAGCCCTTCCCGGAGGATTCAAAATACTGCCGCCACCCCCGGCACTTGACTTTTCCGGCAGCCCCACCTATGGGACGGTGCCTCTGACAGTCCAGTTCACTGACCAGACTCCGAATTATGACGGGCCGTGGGTATGGGACTTTGGCGACGGATCGGTAAGCGGGGTGTACGAGAAGAACCCCATCCATACCTACAATGCAGTGGGATCGTACAATGTGACTCTCACGGGGGTCTACGATAATGACCTGATCACTGTCACGAAACCAAACTACATTACCGTCGTGAGGGCACCGGTCGCAGATTTCACCGCAAGTCCGACATCCGGCAACGCTCCGCTCCTCGTCAGGTTCACCGACACCTCTGACGGAAACCCCAACTTCTGGGTCTGGAGGTTTGGCGATGGGACAATTTCGAATACCCAGAACCCGTTCCACCTGTATACCGCTCCCGGCATCTATTCCGTGAGCCTCACAGTGAAGAACGCGGCTGGTTCGGATACCATCACAAAGACGGATTACATTACCGTCAGAGCGCTGCCTGTCGCTGAGTTCACTGCAAACAGGACAACAGGGGATGCCCCGATGGCAGTCCAGTTCACTGATCAGTCCACGGGCGTTCCAAGCAGCTGGGCATGGGTATTCGGAGACGGAACTACCTCTACCGAACAGAATCCCAACCACACCTATACCAACCCGGGGACATACAACGTCCGCCTGACTGTGACCAACAGCGCAGGGACAGATACGAAGACAAAGAACGGCTATATCAGGGTGAACGAGGGGATGCAGGCAGCATTTACTTACACTACCAGCAACCCCGGAAACCTTGCCCCCCTGACGGTTGCATTCACGGACGCCTCAAAGGGAGCACCGTCCCAGTGGGTTTGGAACTTTGGTGATGGGTTCATCTCGATGGAGAGAAATCCAATCCATACCTATACCGCGCCTGGGAACTACACCGCAACACTGACGGTGTCTGATTCGAAACAGAGTTCTTCGGTCTCGCAGGTCATCGAGGTCAAACAGAGGCTCTTTGCAGATTTCAGCGTACAGCCTGCAAAAGGATCAGTTCCCCTCACTGTGAGGCTCTCGGACCAGAGCATAGGGCAGCCGAACAGCTGGACATGGGTGATCGCGAAAGATCCCTACAATGTGACCATCTTTGATCCCGGGAGCAGGACCCAGGTCTATACCTTCAATGAACCCGGCACCTACGACGTCCGGCTTACGGTCACTGACAGTTACGGGAACACTGCGACGATCCTGAAGAGTGACATCATAGAGGCGCTCCCCTTCCCATGAGGTGAAGGGGAACAATCCCCTCAGTTGCTTTTTTTGCTTTTTTTCACTCACCATGATATACAAGGAATAAATCTCACATCCCTGTCGGGATCGATTGTTCATGGTTCGCATCCTTTTGGCGAACCGGGAGCAATCCCCTGGCAGGGATCATCCGGGAAAGATAGTGCGATACCAGTAATTCCGGGGGATATCCCCCCCTGATGAGATATCCGGATCTCGGGTGTTCCCCGAGGCATTCATATCAGAATTCCAGCGTTATTCGGCTGCCTTCTTCTTCAGTTCCCCGATCATGTCCCGCATCCGGATGGCCTCCTCGAAGTCCAGGCGATCGGCCGCCTGGTGCATCCGTGCTTCAAGCTCGACGAGGAGGTTCGGAATTTCAGATTTCGGGATGTGCCGCGTGTCCTTGATGTCGACCTCCTTCTCGGGGACGGGTTTCCGTATCGTCTGCGGGGTGATGTGGTGGGTGGCATTGTACTCGAGCTGGAGCGCCCTCCTCCTCTCGGTCTCCGCAACGGCCTCGCGGATCGAGCCGGTGAGGGTGTCTGCGTACAGCACCACCCGGGAGTTCGCGTTCCGGGCGGCCCTCCCGATGATCTGGATGAGGCTGCGGGCATCACGCAGGAACCCCTCCTTGTCCGCGTCCAGTATCCCGATGAACCCGACTTCAGGGATATCGAGCCCCTCACGGAGCAGGTTGATCCCGACAAGGACATCGAACCTGCCCAGGCGGAGCTGGCGGATGATCTCGGTTCGCTCGAGGGTATCGATCTCCGAGTGGAGGTATCGGGTGCGAATGCCTTTTTCGGCAAGGTAGTCCGTGAACTCTTCTGCAAGCTTCTTCGTGAGGGTGGTGAGCAGGACTCGGTCGCCCCTGGCTACCGTCTCCCTGATCTCCCTGATGACGTCCTCTGTCTGGCCTTCTGTCTTCCGTATCATCACCACGGGGTCGACGAGGCCAGTGGGCCGGATGATCTGCTCGACGACCCGTGCCGAGTGCGAGATCTCGTACTCGGCAGGGGTGGCCGAGACGAAGATAGCCTGGCGCATGTACTGTTCGAACTCCCGAAACATCAGGGGGCGGTTGTCGAAGGCGCTTGGCAGCCGGAAGCCGTAATCGACAAGGGCCTTCTTCCTCGAGCGATCGCCATGGTACATCCCGTGGAGCTGCGGGATGGTCTGGTGGCTCTCGTCGATGAAGAGGAGGAAGTCATGGGGGAAGTAGTCGAGCAGGCAGTATGGCTTCTCCCCCGGTTTCCTGAAATCGAAGTGACGGGAGTAGTTCTCGATCCCCTTGCAGGACCCGGTCTCCTCGATCATCTCAAGGTCGTAGTTGGTCCTCTGCTCGAGCCGGTGGGCCTCGATCATGCCGAGTTCGGGCAGGCGCTGCTGCAGTTCCTCCCGGATCGAGGCAAGCGCCTGCCGCTGGATATCCTGTGGGATTACATAGTGCCGGGCCGGGTAGACATGGAAGTACCGGAGCTGCTCCTTCACCCTGCCAGAGGCCTTCTCCACCTCCACGATCCGCTCGACCTCGTCGCCGAAGAGCTCGATCCTGATGATGTCCTGGAAGTACCCTGGGATCAGGTCGATGGTGTCACCTTTCACGCGGAACCGGCCAGGCTGGAGCTCAAGGTCGTTCCTCTCGTACTGCCCGGTGACGAGGTTTTCCACAATCTGCTTCCTGGAGATCCGGTCCCCGACCTTCAGCTCAAAGCCCATCTCCCTGAAGTGCTCGGGCCGGCCGAGGCCATAGATGCACGAGACCGATGCCACGACGATCACGTCCCGCCGGGAGAGGAGTGACGCAGTGGCAGAGAGGCGCATCATCTCGATCTTCGGGTTGATCTGCGCATCCTTCTCGATGTACTGGTCCTTCTGGGGGAGGTAAGACTCGGGCTGGTAGTAGTCGTAATATGAGACGAAGTATTCTACCCGGTTCCTGGGGAAGAACTCGCGAAACTCGTTCCAGAGCTGCGCCGCGAGTGTCTTGTTGTGTGCGATCACGAGCGTAGGGCGCTGCACCCTGGCGATGACGTTTGCCATCGTGAAGGTCTTTCCGGACCCTGTCACCCCGAGAAGCGTCTGGAAGCGGTCCCCCCGCTCGATTCCCTCCACAAGCCTGTCGATTGCGTCCGGCTGCGACCCGCGGGGGGAGAAGTTCGCAAAGAGCGAGAACCCGGTCACCGGATCACCTTCTTCCTTCGGAGAAGCCTGTGGTAGGCGACGGCAAACCGGTGGGCTTCGTCTCGTATCTCCTGGAGAAAGAGCGAGGCCTTCTCCTGCTTCCTGACCGGGAGCGGGTGGGCGGAGCCTGGCACATAGATCTCCTCCTCCCTCTTTGCAAGCGCGATCACGGGGATCGCAAGGCCAAGAGCTTTCAGGGCAGAGTGTGAGGCGCTGAGCTGAGCCTTTCCACCGTCCACCATGACGAGGTCGGGGAGTGGTTCGCCCTCCTCCGAAAGCCTCCTGTACCTGCGGGTCACCACCTCGCCGATCGCGCGCGGGTCATCGATGCCATCGACAGTCCTGATCCGGAACCTCCGGTAGTTCCGCTTGTCGGGACGACCGTCCCGGAACTGGACCATCGACCCCACGACCTCGCTCCCTGCAAGGTGCGAGATATCGAAACACTCGATCACCCGGGGAAGGTCGTCCATGGCGAGCTTCTCCCGGAGTTCCTCGAGCTTGATGTCATCGCCGAAATGCGCGATCTCGATGTTTGTTCTCACAAGGGAGAGGAGGCGGCGCTTGGCACCAATCCGGGGCACTGTGACGGTCACCTTCCGCCCTTTCTGGAGCGAGAGGAACTCGCAGACATCCGTGTCGACCTCGACCGGGAGGATGAGCTCTCCCGGGGGGGCGTGCGCAGAATAGTACTGGACGAGGAACTCCTCCAGGAACTCCTCGCCCTCGTCGAAGACAAACTCCTTCTTGTTGACAAGGGTGCCCCGGTGGACATTGAAGAGCATGAGGTAGACACGCCCCTCGTGCGCCAGGAAGTTGACGATGTCCTCGTCTGTCTCTGTCTGCCGTGCCATGTCCTGCCGGCGGGAGAGGTGTTCAAGTGCCTGGACCTGGTCGCGGAGGAGAAGCGCCCGCTCGTACTCGTGGGCCCTCGATCTCTCTTCCATCTCTTCTTTCAATGCCCTGATGATCTCGGGAGTATTCCCCTTCAGGACAAGGGAGGCCTGACGAACAAGCGCGGCATACTCTTCTTTTCCAATCTCTCCCTTGCAGGGAGCACTGCAGGTACCGATTGACGCGCGGAGGCACCCGCGGCGGGTGAGGGTTTTACAGCTGCGGAGTCGGAAGGTCTTTTTCACCACTCCAAGCACGTGGTCGCGCTCTGCCGCGGAAGTGAACGGTCCAAAGTAGGAGCCGTCCCCGGCCATTCTCCGGGCAATGCATATGCGCGGGTAGTCGTCGTCGGTCAGGTGGATATAGGCGTACTGCTTGGCATCCTTCAGGTCGATGTTGAAACGCGGCTGGTGGGCCTTGATCAGGCTGTTCTCGAGGATGAGTGCTTCGACCTCGTTTGCCGTGACGATGTAGTCGATGTCTGAGACGAGGGAGACGAGGCGGCGTGTCTTCGCATCCTGCCCGCGCTTCTGGAAGTAACTCGCGACCCTCTTCTTAAGGTCTTTCGCCTTGCCCACGTAGAGTATCGTCCCCTCGCGGTCCTTGAAGAGGTAGCAGCCGGGGGCGACAGGGAGGAAAGCCGCGAGATTCATGCCCCTGCGATCATCCTCTGGAGGAATCTCCCGGTGTGGCTGTGGGGGTTTTCTGCCACCTCCTCGGGAGTCCCGGTAGCAACCACGTATCCCCCGCCATCTCCCCCCTCTGGGCCGAGATCGATCACATGGTCGGCTGACTTGATCACGTCGAGGTTGTGCTCGATCACGACAACGGTGTTCCCCTTGTCGACCAGCTCGTTCAGGACTGCGATCAGCTTCTTTACGTCGTGGAAGTGAAGGCCCGTGGTCGGCTCATCGAGCAGGTAAATGGTCCTCCCGGTGCCCCTCTTCGAGAGTTCGCGGGTGAGTTTGATGCGCTGGGCCTCTCCACCGGAGAGCGTGGTCGAGCTCTGCCCGAGCTTGATGTACTCGAGGCCGACGGCTGCAAGGGTCTCGAGCTTGTTCCGGATTGCAGGGATGTGCTGGAAGAGTTCAAGGTTCTCCTCGACAGTCATATCCAGGACTTCCGCGATGTTCTTTCCCTTGTACTTTACCTCGAGGGTCTCGCGGTTGTACCTTGTCCCCTTGCACTCCTCGCACTCGATGTACACGTCCGGGAGGAAGTTCATCTCGATCTTGATCATGCCATCCCCTTCGCAGGCCTCGCAGCGGCCTCCCTTCAGGTTGAACGAGAACCTCCCCGGCTGGAAGCCCCTGACCTTCGCCTCTTTCGTCGAGGCAAAAACCTTTCGTATCTCGTCAAAGACTTTTGTGTAAGTGGCGGGGTTGCTTCTCGGCGTCTTTCCTATCGGGCTCTGGTCGATGACGATCACCTTGTCCACCTCGCCTTCGAACTCGAGGGCTCTGTACTTCCCGGGGTTGACCCGGGAGTGGTAGAGCCTCTTCTGGAGCGCCTGGTAGAGCGTGTCATAGATGAGGGTGGACTTGCCCGATCCCGAGACTCCGGTCACGACAGTGAAGACCCCCAGGGGTATCCGGACATCGATATCTTTGAGGTTGTTCTCACTGCAGCCGGTGATATGGATAGACTGGTTGCTGTTACGGCGAATGGATGGGGTTTCGATCTTCAGTGTTCCTGCGAGGTATTGCCCGGTGAGGGAATTTTTGTTTCCCGCAATCTGCCCGGGAGTTCCCTGCGCGACCACGTGGCCGCCGTGCAGCCCCGCGCCGGGTCCCATGTCCACCACGTAGTCTGCGCTCCTGATCGTATCCTCGTCGTGCTCGACCACGATCAGGGTGTTGCCGAGGTCGCGGAGCCTGCGGAGGGTATCGATGAGCTTCTGGTTGTCGCGCTGGTGCAGGCCGATTGACGGTTCGTCAAGGACGTAGAGCACCCCCATAAGGTTCGATCCAATCTGCGTCGCGAGGCGGATTCGCTGGGCCTCGCCCCCAGAGAGGGTACCGGCGCTCCGCGAGAGGGTGAGGTACCCGAGTCCGACCTTCTCCAGGAAGTCAAGCCGCGCATTGATCTCTTTTAAGATCTGACGCGCGATCTCCTGCTGCTTCTCCGGCAGTTCGAGCTCCGCGAAGAATCTTATGCACCTGCTGACCGGCATGTTCGTGATATCTACAATCGAGTGGTCCTGGATTCGAACGGAGAGGACCTTCTCCTTGAGTCGCTTTCCATGGCAGCGGGGGCAGTCCGAGATGCGCATGAACTTCTCGAGCTCTCTCTTCCGGTACTCGGACTGGGTCTGGTGATAGAGCCGCTCGGACTGGGGGACGAGCCCCTCCCATTCTCCGGTGTGCGCCCAGTGTGCGTCGCCATTTCTCGTGCTCATCGAGAACCGGATGCGGTCTTTTGACCCGAACATGAGGGTGTCGTACTGGTCCTTCGTGAGGTCTCTTATGGGAGTGAGGACCGAGAAGCCGTAGTGCCTCGCCACCGCCCCGAGGTACTGGTTCCGGTACCCGTCAAGATAATTCCGGTAGAGGGCGACTGCGCCATCGGCAATGGACTTCGAATGGTCGGGGATGATGAGTTCCGGGTCAAATTCCATCCGTATCCCGAGGCCGTTGCACTCCTCGCATGCGCCAAAAGGGCTGTTGAACGAGAACATGCGGGGCTGGAGTTCCTCGAACGTGAGGCCGCAGACGGGACAGGCCATCACCGACGAAAAGATCTGCTCTTTCCCGTCCGCGGTAAGGGCGATGATCAGTCCGGCCGACTTCACGAGCGCGTTCTCGCATGCCTCCGTCAGCCTGGAGCGGTCAGAGGCGTCCAGGCGGTCGATGACCACGTCAATGTCGTGCTTCTTGTACCGCTCGAGCGTCACCTCCTCATCGGTACGGTGGATCTCGCCGTTGATCCGGACCCTTGTGTAACCCTCACGGTTGAGGTCCTTCAAGAGCTGCTGGTACGTCCCTTTTTTCTGCCGGACCACCGGTGCAAGGATGGTCACCGTGCCCCCCAGTTCTCCTGCGATCCGCTCCGCGATCCGTCCAGGGGACTGTGCCTCGATGCGGATGTGATGCTCAGGGCAGTAGGGTATGCCTATCCTTGCAAAGAGGAGGCGGAGGTAATCGTAAATCTCGGTGACTGTCCCCACGGTGCTTCGCGGGTTCTTGCTGGTACTCTTCTGCTCGATGGAGATCGCAGGGGAGAGGCCGATGATGGCATCCACGTCCGGCTTGTGCATCAGGCCCAGGAACTGGCGCGCGTATGCGGAGAGTGACTCGACGTACCGGCGCTGTCCCTCGGCATATATGGTGTCAAACGCGAGTGTCGACTTCCCCGAACCCGAGAGGCCGGTGATGACGATGAATTTGTCGCGCGGCAGCTCAACGGTGATATTCTTGAGGTTGTGCTGGCGTGCGCCCTTAATAATGAGTTTCTTCATTCGTTCTGTCGCGTGTACGGTGTGGATGTGGATCCATATAGGAATGACTCTTGGGGTAGACTGGGGAGACTGCACCAGGGACCGGTAGTCACATACAGGTGCTGTCTTATGTAGAATCATGGAATACGGTCCGCACACTCAAATTCCGCACCTCCTTTTTGGAGATCGAGATGCAACCCTGACGTGAACATATATACCGGACGCCGACTCGATTATATTGGACAATGGCAGGAAACCCGCCCTGTTGCGGGAATATCCCCGCAGTCTCCCCTCCACTCAGGAGAAGACCATCATGAAGAACGTCTACATCATCGGGCACAGGCAGCCTGATACGGACAGCGTCGCGAGCGTCATTGGGTATGCAGAGTTCCTGAACCTGCGCGAACCGGGCCGTTATCTCCCTGCGGTCTGTGGACCGCTGAATGCCGAGACCCGTTATGCACTGGCGGAACTCCGGGTCGATCCCCCGCTTTTTGTCGAGAGCGTTGAACCATGCGTGGGTGACATCCCTGCATTCTATACCCAGCGTGCACCCGCCGGGATGCCAACCATCGATGTTGCGGCCATGATGGACGAGTACGAGGTCAGGAACATCCCGATCGTGGACGATGAAGAGCGCCTGGTCGGGCTCGTCTCTGAGCACGGCCTTGCCAGGGCATACGTGACCCCCAAGCTCGAGGAACCGCTCACGATAGGCCCTATCCCGAGAGAGACCCTCGCACGCATCCTTGATGCACGGATCTGCAACGAAGGGCCGATGACCATCCATGGCCGCGTCTACATCGTCATCGACGCCCTCCATGTGGCCCTCTCGCGCCTGGCAGCTACCGATGTGGCGATCGTCGGGGACAACGAGCCAACCCAGCTGGCTCTCCTTTCTGCCGGGATCGCGGTACTTGTGGTTGCAGAGGGAGCACCCGTTGGGGAGAGGGTCCTTGAGGCCGCCAGGAAGAACGGGGCCGCCGTCTTTTCCACTCCCCTCGACGCCTTCTCCGTCGGGAGGATGATGCACCTCTCGCTTCCGGCTGGAAAAGTAGTGGCCACCGATGTACCGGTGATCCGGCTTGACGACACCCTTGCGGTTGCGAAGAAGATGGTGACCGACTCCAAGTACCGGACTGCATGCGTGGTGGACGAAAAAGGGGTCCTCCTCGGCATGATATCGCGAAACACCTTCCTGGACGACGTGCAGAAACAGGTCATCCTCCTCGACCACAACGAGTATGCCCAGGCGGTGGAAGGTGTCGAGTCTGCAGAGATCCTCGAGGTGATCGACCACCACCGCCTCGGGGCCATTACCACGCTCAAACCCGTCCGGTTCCAGAACGAGCCGCTGGGGTCCACCTCGACGATCATCACGAGGAAGTTCATGGACTCCGGCACCACCCCCTCGCCAGGGACGGCAGGAATGCTCCTGGCAGGGATCCTCTCTGATACTCTTGTCCTCAAGATGTCGACTACCACGCCCGAAGACATCGCGGCAGTTGCCTACCTCGAGCAGGTCACAGGAATGGATGCCGGGATCTTCGGGACCGACCTCATCCAGCACGGGATGGACCTCGAGCGCACACCCATGCACCAGCTCCTCGCGCAGGACGTCAAGCGGTACACCCTCTTTGGAAAAGAGGTCGTCATTGCCCAGGTGATGACCGCATCCCGGATGTATGCGCAAGAGCATGGAACAATGATACAGGCAGAACTGGAGAAGTTACGGCGGGAACACGGTGTTGACCTGTACATGGTGCTCTTCACCGATATCATCGCCAACCACAGCGACCTGTTTGCGGCAGGGGATCACGTGATACTGAATGCACTCGGGTACGAATCGCAGCCTGTAGGGCTCCCGGGGGTCATGTCAAGGAAAAAGGACTTCCTTCCGGTGTTCGGGGGCAGGCTGAGGGATTTATAACAAGTGTTTTACTTGCGGGCTCTCACTCGGCCTCTTCTTCATCATCGAGTATCTGGAGATCCCACTCGTCCTCATCGAATGCAATGGTCCCTCTCCCCTCGCATACGGGACAGGAGATCTTTTCAGGAACCCCGTTGCAGGCATCAGGAGGAGTGTCTTCGTTCAGGGCTATCTCGTCTTCGGTGGGAATATGGAAATATTTCTTCAGGGTATGGGACTTCAACGCCTCGCAGAGCCGGTGCTCCTCGTTTGGGACCTCCCCCGTCCCATTGCAGTGGCGGCAGCGCAGGAGGATAGTCATGGCTGTTTATCTCTCCTCCATTTTCCTGTTATGAGCACCGATAAAAAATACGATGCTTTGGGAAGGTTCGTGATTCTCATCAGGCCCTGGGGTAATCTTTCTTCCGTATTACGATTCTTGCGTGGATGGGGAAAAAAAGCCTGCGGAATGATGCCTGGGGGACAGTATCCCCACGTGCAGCCATCACGAACCGGAGCGGTTTTGAGGTTCCTGGCCTTCCCCATGTGGGGCATGG
Organism: Methanolinea sp.; assembly: GCA_018263335.1. GTDB lineage: Archaea > Halobacteriota > Methanomicrobia > Methanomicrobiales > Methanospirillaceae > Methanolinea_A. The sequence goes on from JADFCY010000003.1 coordinate 107,779, forward strand.
AGCCTGAATGGACCTTTCAATCATCCATGGATATGGCGGCGATCTCTTCTTTCGCTGTGAGATGGCTTATCAGATAAGTCCGGGTCAGTTTTTCAAATCATTGACCTGTATTCATTGTGCGACAAAATTGACATTATCTCACGCCTGACCGAGATCAAAGGTGAATTATTTAAACATTCAGGCGAGATAATTATAGCCAGGTTGTCCCGGTAGGGTAGTGGATATCCTAGAAGCCTGCGGAGCTTTTGACCCGGGTTCAAGTCCCGGCCGGGGCGTCTTTTTGGAGCGAGGAAGATTCTCTTCCCCGTTTTCCGTTGTGCTCTCAACGCACGTCCAATTGGTGAGGTATTTCTCACGAGACCTTGCCAGGTATCCGGGTTCCCGTGAAACCCGCATTGCCCACACCGGAATATACTAATATCCCCTCCATCCGACATCCTCCCTATCAGAGTGGTGACCTGACCATGGCCAAAGAGCAGAAACCCGTGATGATCAGGGAGAAGATTGAGGTTTGCGAGCTGGATCGCGTCCGTCTTGCCCTGATGAACCCCCAGCTGATCGAGCAGAAGAAGGAGGAACGAACGTTCGATGAATCGGCAAAACCGTACCTCGAACTGACGATGAAAGAAGGAATTGAGACTGTCTGGGACCGCTATGAGATGCAGCAGCCTCCCTGCAAGTACTGCTCATCGGGGCTCTCCTGCACAAGGTGTGCAATGGGGCCATGCCGTATCATTCCTCCCACCCGCATCCGCGGGGTGTGCGGGGCGGATGCGGACCTTATCGTTGCACGCAACCTCCTCGATACTCTTGCCACCGGTGCCGCAGCCCACTCGGACCATGGACGGGAGATCGTCCTGACTCTGTATGGGATCGGGAAGGGGACCGTGAACGACTATGTCGTTTCTGACCGTGAGAAGTTGATCAGGATTGCGATTGAGTTCGGAGTGGATACAGAGGGAAGAGATGAAAAACAGATCGCCGCCGACCTGGGACGCGCGATGCTGGAGGAGTTTGGGACCGTGAAGGATTCTCTCCAGTTCGCCGCAAGGGCACCTCCCTCCACCCGCGGGATATGGGCGAACCTGGGCATCAGCCCGCGAGGAATCGATCGCGAGGTGGTTGACGCCATGCACCGGGTACAGATGGGGGTCGGAGCCGATTACCAGAACATTCTCCTGCATGGCCTCAGAACAGCCCTTTCCGACGGGTGGGGCGGCTCCATGATGGCTACCGAGATCTCAGACGTGCTGTTCGGTACCCCCGTCCCGAACGAATCCCGGGTTAATCTCGGGGTCGTGAAGAAGGACCACGTGAACATCTCGCTCCATGGCCACAACCCCATGCTCTCGGAAATGGTGGTAAAGGCAGCGAAGGACCCAGAGATCCTCGCGCGGGCAAAAGAAGCGGGTGCGCAGGGGATCAACCTCGTTGGGCTTTGCTGCACGGGAAACGAACTCCTGATGCGAAAAGGCGTCCCAAATGCAGGCAACCACTTCAACCAGGAGCTGTTGATCGCTACGGGAGCGCTCGAGGCAATGGTGGTGGACTACCAGTGCATCTTCCCCTCGCTCCCCAGGACAGCCAGCTGCTATCACACTTTTATCATCTCAACGAGTCCGAAATCAAAAATCCCAGGTTCTTATTACTTCGAGTTCGAACCGGAGGACGCATACGCCACTGCGAGAGCCATCGTGAAGATGGCTGTCGACAACTTCCGGAACCGGAACCCAGATCGGGTCTTCATCCCTGTGGAACCGGTGAAGGTGACCACCGGATTCTCGGTCGAGGCCATCAGGACCGCGCTCGGCGGCACGTTCAAGCCGCTGATCGAGCAGATCGCAGGCGGCAACATCCGGGGCGCGGTAGGAATAGTCGGGTGCAACAACCCCAAGGTAAAGCACGATTACGGCCATGTCACGCTCTCGAAGGAGCTGATCAGGCGGGACATCCTCTGCGTCGAGACGGGGTGTGCAGCAATCGCGTCCGGGAAGGCGGGACTGCTCCAGCCGTCGGCAGCCGCGATGGCCGGCCCCGGGTTGAAGGCAGTCTGCGAGTCGCTTGGGATACCCCCTGTCCTGCACATGGGCTCCTGCGTGGACTGTTCCCGCATCCTTCACCTCGCAGCAGAGCTCGGCAACGCCCTGAATGTCGGAATCCACAAGCTCCCCCTGGCGGGCGCCGCACCCGAGTGGTACTCCCAGAAGGCAGTCTCGATCGGATCCTACTTCGTCGCGTCAGGAGTATTTACGGTACTTGGCGTCATGCCAAAGATCTCGGGGAGCCCGCCAGTGGTCTCCCTCCTCACGGAAGGGCTGAAAGGGGCGGTAAACGCCTCGTTCGCAGTCGAGCCTGACCCCCTGAAAGCCGCGGATCTCATCGCAGATCACATAGAGCGGAAGCGGATAGAACTGGGGATCTGAACATCTCTGCCTTCTTCCACCATGAACAACAGGAAGATACGGGTAGTCGTCGCCGGGAAGGGCGGGGTGGGCAAGACCACGCTCACCGCCCTGCTGGCGCACGCGTTTTCGCGGCGGGGGATGCCTGTCCTGGCAGTCGACGGAGACCCCCAGGCAAACCTCGCCGCAACGCTCGGGATACCTGCCTCGCATCCAATAACTCCACTCACGGAGCAGAAGGCGTACATCCAGGAGAAGATCGGGGGAGTCCCCGGGCGCGGGGGGTTCATGGTCCTCAATCCTGATGTTGCGGATGTTGCCGACCGGTTCGCAATTCCTGCCGCGGAGGGAGTCCGCCTTCTGGTGATGGGAGGAGTGCAGAATGCGGGAACAGGATGCCTCTGCCCCGAGTACACGCTCATCTCCACCATCCTTGCGAGTACTGGATACTTTCCCGACGAAGTGATCCTCCTCGACACCCCCGCGGGGCTCGAGCACTTCGGGCGGGCGGTTGCAGAGGGGTTCGAGTATGCGCTCATAGTGACGGACGAGTCCTACAATGCCCGGGCAGTTGCACGGGACCTCTCACGCCTCGCCCGGCAGTGCAGCATCCGGCAGGTGATACTGGTGGTAAACAGGGTCCGCAATGGACTGGAAAAACCAGATATTATCGGGGAGATGGAAGGCCTCTTCCAGAAGGTATGGCTGCTGCCTCATGACTCCTGTATCACCAGGCACGAACCTTCGGTGATCCCCGCAGTCCTGGATCACTGCCCGATAGTCGGGAATATCGAGAGTCTTGCAGGATACATCCTCGCACATTGTTGACCAGACAAAGTGGGGGGGGGTCAGGAAAGCGGAAACCCCCTGTGAAGGCCATACGATCCCGCTGCCGATATCGCCTCGCGGTATTCGCTGCGGGTAATCCCCCTCATGAGTGAGCGGTGGTGGGGATGCCGTGAATCGCCCACGATCCTCCCGCAGGGGCGGTACTGGTCCATCACGTTCACGTATGCGTCTCTTGAGACCTCTTCGGCAATGAACCTGAACACTTCTCCGCTTCCTGCAAGGTTTTCGGGGAGGACGAGGTGGCGGACCAGGAGTCCCTTCACCGCGATCCCGTCCTCTACCTGGAGGTCGCCGACCTGGCGCTGCATCTCGCGGATTGCCTCTTTCATGACTGTGACATATCCCGGCGCATCCGAGAGCGAGAGTGCCACGTCATCGCTCCCGTATTTTGCGTCGGGCATGTAGATGTCGAATACCCCGTCCAGGAGCTTAAGCGTTTCAACAGAATCGTACGTTCCCGTGTTGTATACAAGGGGAATATCCAGCCCCATCCCGGCCGCGATATGCACCGCATCAATGATCTGCGGCACGAAGTGGGTGGGGGAGACAAAATTGATGTTGTGGCATCCCATGTCCCAGAGCCGGATCATTATTTTTGCAAGGTCATCGCAACTGACCTCGGCTCCCTCCCGCTCCTGGCTGATCGCGTAGTTCTGGCAGAAGACACACCGCATGTTGCAGCCGGAAAAGAAGATGGTGCCTGACCCACGTGTTCCCACGAGTGGCGGCTCCTCTCCAAAATGCGGCCCAAAAGAGGATACGCGCGGAAGATGGCCGCTCCTGCAGTACCCAACCTCTCCGTGGAGTCGGTCGATGCCACATTCCCGGGGGCAGATCCTGCAGGGCGAGAGCAGTGCCCGTGCAGTGTCCACTCGCCGTGCAAGCTCACCCATCCGGAGGAGCCGGAGGTACGAGGGCTTCTGTGCGGGAGACATCATTGTTGATCCCGCCTGGTGGCAACAATTTCATGGCTTTCCCTGTATATCATCCATTCGCCCCTACCAGACGGATTTGCCAAAAAGCATATGGGGAGAGAGGCATATTGGAGTAATAAAGGCTCTCATGAGCTGTGAGCCTCCATAGAAAGAGGTGACAGGAATAATGGTAAACCTTACCCCCGAGATGAAAGAGACCTTCTCGAAGATCAAGCTCTTCCCGGTGGCGACCGCATCAAAGAAAGGAGTCCCAAACGTCGCACCCATTGCATTCGTCATGATGGTCGCAGACGACACCATTTGGCTTGCAGACAATTTCATGAAGAAGACGCTTGCGAATGTGAAAGAGAACCCCCAGATGGCTATCTATATCTGGGATCCCGATGCGAAGAAATGCTTCCAGATAAAGGGAACCGTCGAGGTGAAGACTTCCGGCCCCGACTTCGAGAAGATGAGGAAGATGGTCCACGAGAAGAAGCCCGATCTTCCTGCAAAATCCCTCATGGTGATGAAGGTCACCGAGGCATTCGAGTGCAACCCGGGCCCAAACGCCGGGAAGAAACTGATTTAAAAAATTGGATTATCCCTTCTTTTTCTTGCCCTGCTCGACGAGACGGGCCTGGATGCCGTAGTACGCCGAGACCCCGATGGCATGGCACTGGTCGATAGTGGTCGTGTCGAACGAGACGAGATCGCCTGAGTAAATTCCTTCCTGGGATGAGCGTCCCAGCACCCTGCAGCACCCCTTGTAGAGCATCACGTCGACCCTACCCGATACCCTTTCCTGTGAACTGGCAATAAACGCGTTCAGGTCATGGAAGAGCGGCTCGTGCACCAGCCCCATGTAGGCAAGCTCGGACCACTTGTCGTCCACCATCCGCTTGAAGGAAAGCTCCTGGCGGGTGAGCGTGAGGTGTTCAAGGTCAGAGTGGGCAGCGAGGAGGACGGTGGCTGCCGGGTGCTCGTAGATCTCCCGTGCCTTCAGGCCAAGGATCCGGTCTTCTATCATGTTGTTCCGGCCGATGCCGTGCTTCCCCGCAATCCCGTTCAGTTCATGTATCAGGTCATAGCCGGCATACTCCACGCCGTTGAGGCGGTGGGGAATACCCTTGATGAAATCGATGGTCACGATCTCGGGGGTGTCAGGGGCCTTCTCGGGCGAGACAGTCCAGGCATAGATCTCATCGGGCGGGTGATAGGATGGGTCCTCGAGTCTTCCTCCCTCGATGCTCCTGCTCCATATGTTCTCGTCAACGCTCCAGGGCCGGTCCTTTGCGACCGGGACAGGAATATTGTGCTCCTTTGCATACTCTATCTCCCATTCGCGGGTCAGGTTCAGCTCGCGGACAGGTGCAATCACCTCGAGTCCGGCCATGCGGAAGACAAAATCGAACCGGAGCTGGTCGTTCCCCTTGCCGGTGCACCCATGGGCGACCGCGGATGAACCCTCGAGTGCGGCGATCTTTGCAACCTCGCCGGCAATGAGAGGCCGTGCGAGCGCGGTGCCCATGGGATATCCCTCATAGGAGCCATTGGCCCGAATGGCGGGAAAGATATACTCGTGCACGAATTTCTCCCGGGCATCTATGGTATAGTGAGTATCCGCAAGTTTCTGACCTTTTTTTGTGGCTGTCTGGATCTCCTCGTCCCGCTGGCCGACATGCACCGCCACGGTAATCACCCTGTCGTACCCGTACCGTTCCTTCAACAGGGGGATACAGATCGAGGTGTCGAGTCCCCCGGAATATGCCATGACAATGGTTCCTTTTCCCATTCGCTCACTCCTGCGTGAGAGTTCCACCCTCACAGGTAATACCTATTCATTGCCCCTGCCGATGTATTAAGAGTATTCCGTGGGAGAGGGTCCTATCCCGCCTCCCTGCAGTGGGGATTGAGAACTGCCATACCACAAAAGAAGAGAGGTGTGTGTATGAGAGGCAAGGATGGTTATAATGCCCCCAGGTAATGGGAGAGCGGCTCGATCGTGATGTGCTTTTTCTTGATAGCCTCGATTGCCATCGCCGCTGCCCTGGCAGCCTGGATGGTGGTGATGTACGGGACACCGTAGTCCACGGCAACCCGCATGATCTGGTAATGGTCCTGTCGCGACTGCTTGTCGGTAGGGGTGTTGATGATCATCCGTATCTCCCCCCTCCTTAAAAGGTCGATCACATTCGGGGAACCTTCCTGGACTTTCCGCACCAGTTGCGCAGGAATGCCCGCCTCCGTGAGGTAATCGACGGTCCCGGAGGTCCCATAGAGGTTCAGGCCAATCTCTTTGAGTTTCTTTGCGATCTGGACCACTTCGTCCTTCTGGTCTTTCGAGATGGAGATGAAGATGTTCCCCTCGACAGGGATGGTGTTGTCTGCAGAGATACTGGCCTTGTAATACGCCCGACCAAAGTCGTAGTCGATGCCCATTACCTCGCCGGTGCTCTTCATCTCGGGGCCAAGCACGGTATCCACGCCCGGAAGCTTGTTGAAGGGGAGGAGAACCTCCTTGACCGCCACGTGGGAGTATGCCCTCTCGCGGTATTCCATGTCCTTTAATTTCTTGCCAATCATGGTCTTTGCGGCGATCTTTGCAAGCGGGATCCCTGTTGCCTTCGAGACGAACGGTACCGTCCGGCTTGCCCGGGGGTTTGCCTCGAGGACGTATACCACGTCGTCTTTTACCGCGAACTGGATATTCACGAGTCCCACCACGCCGAGGCCGAGTGCGATCTTTCGCGTGTAGTCCTTCACCCTATCGATGATGGATTGGGAGAGTGACTGGGTAGGGATGACACAGGCGGAGTCACCGCTGTGCACCCCGGCCTGCTCGATATGCTCCATAATTCCGCCGATGAGCACTTCATCTCCGTCGCATACGGCGTCCACGTCGAGCTCGATCGCATTCTGCAGGAACGAGTCGATCAGCACGGGGTGATGCCTGCTGACCCGCACAGCCTCCTTCATGTAGCCCTCGAGTTCTATCTCGTCGTGGACGATCTCCATGGCGCGACCACCAAGGACATACGAGGGACGGACGAGGATGGGATACCCGATCTCCGCTGCCTTCAGCCTTGCCTCCTCGAGCGAGTAGGCGGAGCTGTTCGGTGGGCTGGGTATGCCGAGCCGCGCAAGAAGGAGGCTGAACCGATCGCGATCTTCGGCAACGTCCATTGAATCTGGGGTGGTCCCAAGGATGCGGGTGGGAAGGTTGAGCCTCTTTAATTCATCGTTGAGCGGGACTGCCAGGTTCACGGCGTTCTGGCCACCAAATTGGACCATCACACCCGTGTAATGGTCTTTTTGTATGATGTGCACCACATCCTCAAGCAGCATTGGCTCAAAGAAGAGGCGGTCAGAGGTGTCGAAGTCGGTCGAGACCGTTTCGGGATTGTTATTGACGATGTGCACTTCCACGTTCTCCTCTCGGAGCGCCTTGACCGCATGGACGGTGCAGTAGTCAAACTCGATACCCTGCCCAATCCGGATAGGGCCGGACCCAAGGATGAGCACCTTCCCCCTCTCTGTCCGGGGAATCTCGCACTCAGTGTCCCAGGTTGAATAAAAATAAGGAGTCCTGGCAGGGAACTCGGCGGCACATGTGTCCACTATCTTGTAGGTCGGGTCACCCGCCATTGTTCGCACCTCTTCGACGGAGTACCCCGATTCCCTGGCAATTTCGGCATCGGTGAACCCGAACTTCTTTGCAAGTCGGATGGTCTCCTTTGTCGGGGCATCCCTGATCCTCTTCTCCATGCCGACGAGATTCTGGATCTTCTCGAGGAAGAAAGGAGATATATTGGTGATGCCGGCGATCTCCTGGACGGAGAAACCGGCTCGAACCGCATCAAAGAGCGTGGCGAACCGCTCGTCCGTGGGGCGGGAGAGAATCATGCGGATCTCGTTTGGGTTCGTGTGTGGCTCCATGTCAGTGTCGATGGAGCGCAGCGCCTTCTTGAACGCCTCCTCTACCGTCCGGCCTATCGCCATCACTTCCCCTGTGCTCTTCATTGCGGTGGTGAGGGTCCGGTCAGCGTTCTTGAACTTATCGAACGGCCATCGGGGCACTTTCACGACGATATAGTCGATCGCCGGTTCAAACGATGCGGGAGTACATCCGGTGACGCTGTTTGTGATCTCGTCGAGCCGAAGACCGATGGCAATCTTTGCAGCCACCCGGGCGATGGGGTAGCCGGTCGCCTTGGAAGCGAGTGCCGACGACCGTGAGACCCTCGGGTTGACCTCGATCACCCTGTATTCGCCTTCCTTGTAGGCAAACTGGATATTGCAGCCCCCCTGGACATTGAGCGCACGGATGATCTTGATGGCTGCAGTGCGGAGAGTCTGGAATTCGTCATCCCGGAGAGTGAGGATTGGGGCTACCACCACGCTCTCGCCGGTGTGGATTCCCATCGGATCCACGTTCTCCATCCCGCAGACGATGATGCAGGTGTCGCCTGCGTCCCGCATCACCTCGAATTCGATCTCCTTCCACCCCACGACGGATTCTTCGACGAGCACCTGGTGAATGCGGGACCTTGAAAGGCCGATCTCGATGATGCGGACAAGTTCTTCCCGGGTGTGTGCAATCCCCCCTCCTGACCCGCCAAGGGTGTAGGCGGGCCGGATGATGGCAGGGAGCCCCACTGTCCGGAGAGCCTCATCGACCTGGTCCATGCGGTTGAGGATCATGCTTCTTGGGACCGGCTCCCCGATCTGCTCCATCAGGGCGCGGAACTTCTCGCGGTCCTCCCCCTGGTAGATGGCTTCGAGGGGAGTCCCGAGGATCTCCACCCCTCTGAGCGCACCCCTCTCGGCGAGTTCCGCGGTCATGTTCAGCCCGGTCTGGCCTCCCATCCCCGAGAGAATCCCGTCAGGCCTCTCCTTCTCGATGATCTTCTCGATGATCTCTGCCCTGATGGGCTCGATGTAGATCTCATCGGCCATTTCGGGGTCGGTCTGGATGGTGGCGGGGTTCGAGTTCACCAGCACCACCTTGACTCCCTCCTCACGGAGGGCCCTGCATGCCTGCGAGCCGGAGAAGTCGAACTCAGCCGCCTGCCCTATCTGGATTGGCCCTGATCCAATAAGCAGGACTTTCCTGATATGTTCCTTCTTTGGCATCAGGCGAGCCTCCTGAACATGGTGTCAAAGAAAGGTATCTCGGTGTCCCGTGGGCCGCCGTGGGCCTCGGGATGGAACTGGACGCATGTGATCTCGAGATAGGGGTCTTCGAACCCTTCCAGGGTGCCGTCGTTTACATTTGAATAGAGGACGTTCGCCCCTTCGGGCAGTGTGTCGTCAGCGACGGCGAACCCGTGGTTCTGGGTCGTGATGTAGATGCTTCCGTCTTTGTACCGTACAGGCTGGTTGGTGCCGCGGTGCCCGAATTTCATCTTGTAGGTCTTTGCGCCGAGCCCCAGTCCGCAGATCTGGTTCCCCATGCATATGCCAAAGATCGGGACGGTCCCGGCGAGTTCTTTTACGCACCGGATGGCATCGGTGGCATGCACAGGGTCGCCGGGGCCATTGCTGATGAAGAGGGCATCGGGGTGGCATGCCATGATCTCGCCAGGCTTGCTGTGATAGGGAAAGACGTGGAGGTCTGCATCACGGTGCCTCAAGCTGATGATCATATTCTTTTTTATTCCAAGGTCAATGATGGCAATCCTCTTTCCCCGCCCGGGAATGTGATACGGCTCCTTGCACGAGACGGCAGGAATGAGGTCTGCATCGGATATTGGCTTGGCACTTTTGGCAAGCTCGACAGCGCGGTCCGGGTCTTCATCCCCCACGACAAGCGCAGCCCGAAGCGTTCCCTGGACTCTCGTCTTGATGGTGAGCATTCGGGTATCCACGCCCTGTACTCCAAGGAGCCCGTTCTCTTCGAAGTATTCTGCGAATGCAGGTCTGGTCTCAGGGGTTGGACAGATCTCGCGTGCAACACAACCAAGGGTCCAGACTCTCGGGGCCTGAAAGTTCATCCTGTCCACGCCGTAATTTCCAATTGTGGGAAAGGTGAACATGAGAATCTGCCCGAAATAGCTGGGATCGGTGAGAGCCTCCATGAACCCACCCATCTGGGTGGAAAATACGAGCTCGCCAGCGCATTCCCCCTCGGCACCGAACCCCTCTCCTGTCACACAGGTGCCGTCTTCTAGACCCAGGACCGCCTTCATGATTTCCATATATGGTGTGCCGGGAAAGTTTTAATAGGTGTCGGGGTGTCGAAAAAAGCCTTGATTTTGTGTGAATCTGGCTCTTGTATTCCTGAAAATGATTCTTCCATTGTGCGGCCGATAGGTATCTGGCAAATAGTGATGGATATGCCCTGATCTCCCAGGGCTGGAGATATCGCAGTAAAAAAAGGAACCATGGGTTCTATCCTGTCCTTTCTTGAAAATAAAAAGTTTAAAGAGTTAAAAAACACCAGATCTTGGTATATGGTGGTCCCGAGCCGGATATTCTTTACCAAGGGGGTGGGTGTTCATAAAGACCGTCTCGCCTCGTTTGAGCTTGCGCTCCGGAAGGCAGGAATCGAGAAGTTCAACCTTGTCTACGTCTCCAGTATCTTTCCTCCGAACTGTAAAATGGTCTCTGTTGAGGAGGGAACGAAGATGCTCGAGCCGGGTGAGATCACTTACTGTGTCATGGCCAAGAACGATACGAATGAGCCTAACCGGTTGATTTCAGCGGCAATAGGACTTGCGTTACCCAAGGAGGCCAAGGAGTACGGGTATCTCTCAGAGCACCACGCCTACGGTGAGACGGCAGAAAAGACGGGAGATTACGCCGAAGACCTCGCAGCGACGATGCTCGCCACTACCCTCGGGATAGAATTCGATATCAACCAGGCCTGGCAGGAGCGGGAGCAGATCTACAAGGCCAGCGGAAAGATTATCAGGACCACCCAAGTCTGCCAGTCTGCACAGGGTGACAAGAATGGCATGTGGACCACTGTGATTGCGGCTGCCGTCTTTGTGACCAACCGCACCTAGATTATTTTTTTCGTCCCGTCCGCGGTTTTTATGCTGACTTTTCCATTCTCCGCGGGATTATAGACGATCGTCCTTCCCACAATTCCGCCGACATCTTCTGCGATAATGGGGATGTTGAGCTCTTTTAGGTGGAATCTGATGGCCTCCACGTTCCTCTCACCAATGTTCAGGTTGCCTGAAAACGCCTGGAACATCGATGCGCCGCCACAGATCTTTGCCGCGAGGGAAGATGACCTGCACCCGAGCATGTTCAACTCTTTTACGAGAAATTTGACCGCAGTATCGGCATACTTTGCCGGTCGCTCGCTCCTTCCCTGCGAATCCGGGAGCATGATATGAGCGAGTGCGCCCAGGGGTTTGTCTTTGTCGTATATCACAAGCCCTATGCATGATCCAAGGCCAATCGAAGACATCGGGTTCCGGCCTGCGTAGAACTCCCCAATCCCTACGATCACTGTGGGTTCATCCGGGCCTGGCATTTTTCGTTCCTGGTCCCTTATTTCATCAGGTTCTCAAGCATTGAGAGTATCTCATCGAGCATGGGCTTGTTTGGGAGCAGGAAGAGGTTGCTTGAGATTTTATGCTGGTCGCTCCGGAGCTCGGTACGAAAGATCACGACCTGATCAATCTCGGAAAACTCCTGCATTGCCAGGATGGTCTGGAATGCCGCATGCGGCATATCGACGATCAATGATGGGGGCGATGGCAGCATGATGATTGAGAGAAGGGTAGCAGTGGCATCAAGAAAAGCGGATACCATGATATTCCCGATCTCAAGGAGTGCGCTCTCGTCCATCTCGGTGAGATCCCGCTCGAGCTCAGTCATCCCGAGCATGGCATTGGTAAGCCTGATCACCGAGTTCTTTGGGATGTGCAAAAGGACGTAACCCCCCCCCGAGACCTCCCCGGTGATCTGGAAGATAACGAGTGCCGAGAGCTCGTCCCCGACATGTTCATGGATCTTCGAGATGTCGACCACGCTGATCTCGGGAACCTCCATCTCGATATTCGACATCAGCATGGTGGAAAGGGTGGTTGCCGCGTGTGCGGCGCCGATGTTCCCAAGTTCACGCAGTGCATCTCGTTGCTGGCTGTTGAGCATTTTTTCAGGTCTCCTTGATTAGTGCATTCACGTCAAGAACCGGCACCACCTCGCCGTCACCGGGAATCGTGACGCCGGACACTCCACGGCAGGAACCCACGACAGTGGAGAGTGGTTTGATCACCACCTCCTGCTGGCCCTCGATGAGGTCAACGGCAATGCTTCGCTTCCTGTTCTGGTGCTGCAGCACCACCAGGATGTCAGTCCGATCCGAACGGCCGAACATGTCATCGAGCCTGTCAAGAGGCAGTACTTCGTTCCTGAGGAGTATGGTCTCGTGCCCGCCTATCGTATGGATGTACTCCTGCTCCAGGCTTGCTACTTCGACCACGTTGTGGACGGGAATCGCGCACCTCCTCCCATTTATCCTGACCATCATCACCGTGACGATTGCCATGGTGGGCGGAAGGAGGAGCTCGAACCTCGATCCCTCGCCCTCGGTTGACTCGACCTTGATGGTTCCCTTCAGGGACTCTATGGTGGTGCGGACGACGTCGAGGCCCACTCCCCTTCCGCTGATATCGGTGATGGATTCAGCAGTGGAGAACCCCGGGCGGAAAAGGAAGTCGATGGTCTCTTCCCGGGAGAGGACTTGAGCCTCGGCTTCCGAGATAAGTCCCCGTTCTATTGCCTTTTTCTTCACCTTTTCGGCGCTGATTCCCTTCCCGTCGTCTTCGATGGTGATGATCACGTTGTCCCTGTCCCTGCGCGCTGACAGGCGAAGAGTACCCTTCCGGGCCTTTCCTGCAGCCTCACGGATCTCCGGTCGCTCGATCCCGTGATCGATGGCGTTCCTTATCAGGTGGAGCAGGGGATCGTTCAGCCCATCCATGACACTCCGGTCAAGCTCGGTATCCCCTCCCTCGATGATGAACTCGACCTCTTTCCCCTCCCGGTTGGCGATATCGCGGACGGTCCTTGGGAACCGGTTGAAGATATGGGTGAGCGGGATCATCCTGATGTTCATCATCAGGTTCTGAAGGTCGGATACGGAGCGACCTATCATGTTGAGGGTCTCGTCGAGGTCCTTCATCTGGTGCTCGCGGGCGATCTCGGTGATTCGCCCTCGGTTTATGACCAGGTCCTCGACGAGGTTCATCATGACGTCGAGGCGGCTGATGTCGACGCGGATGTTCTTGACCTCCCTCCCCTTCTCAACCTTTTCTGCTCTCTGCGAGGGTCTCTTCTCGTCTTCCTTCTGTACCGTGGGTTCGGCGGTCTTCCTGATGACTGCCGGCGGGGAAGCGGGGCTGGCCTGGTCTTCAACGACAGCCTCTTTAATATCCGAAGAGGAGGTGACGGTCTTTATGGCCTCGATCCCTGCGTCGCTTGCGAGCTCGACCGTAAAAAGACCGTCGAATTCACCGTCTTCGACAATTGAACGGTCAGGGGTAACTTTCTCCAGTCTCCCGAGTTCTTCGAGGTTCTGCAGGATGATCATTGCACGGAGGTTCCGGTTATCGCACTGGTCACTCATGCAGAGCGTGATGCGGTAACGGTTCAGCGCCTGTTTCTCTTCGACGGTGGTCGAAAGATCACCTTGAGCGATGCATTCGCCGATTTCACTAGAAGCTCGATCGGCACCCTCTTCCGGCATGTCCCCGGCCTTACGCCCGATCCACTTCTTCAGGCAATCGACCAGCTCATCGAGGTCTTCAGGGACGCCCGGGCCTCCGGCCTCGATATCATCGAGCATCGTCTCCATCATGTCTGATGCAAAGAGAAGTGTGTCCATAAGGGTGTGGGTGACGGCCATTTTCCCGTTCCGAATCTCCTGGAAGATGTCCTCCATCGCATGGCAGAGCCGTTCCATGCCCTTGAAGTCCATTGACGCCGACATGCCCTTCAGCGAGTGGGCAGACCGGAAGATCTCCGCGATCGCCTCATCGGAGGCCTCGCTCTCCAGCACCAGGAGGTTCTTCACGATATTCTCGTGGTTCTCGCGTGATTCAGCAATGTAAAGTGACCTGTATGCATCAAGTTCAGACATATCAGTTCGCCATCCCCGCTACAAGCCGTGCGATCTCGTCCCCAATCTTCTCGAGGGGGAGTACTTGCTCCACGCAGTGCTTCGAGAGCGCGGAACGCGCCATCCCGTACACGAGACAGTCCTCCTCGCGGCAGACCATCGTCCGGCCCCCATGCTCCCGCACCACTGCCATCCCATCACCCCCATCGTTCCCCATCCCGGAAAGGATCACCGAGACGACTCTCTCGCCAAAGACGCTCGCTGCCGAGATGAATGTTTTGTCGACCGCAGGGCGGACGCTGTGGACAGGGGGAGACTGCGAATGAACGATCCTCCCGCCCTTCTCACCTGTATCTGTCAGGAGAGCGGAGATGAGGGAATGGTACCCTGCCCGGGAGATATAGACGCTCCCCTGGTTGAGCACATCGCCGTTCTCCGTCTCCTTTACAGGCATCGGTGAGATCCGGTTCAGGCGGGTCGCGAGGGATGCGGTGAAGCCACCTTCAGGCATGTGCTGGGTCACCACCATCGCCGCGGGAATCCCTGACTTGAAGGAGGAGATGAGGATATCGAGCATGGGGGGACCACCCGCTGATGCGCCAACCACGACTATCCTGTCTGCAAGGCGGGTCTTCCTGGCCTCGTGGCGGTCGACGTATGCGATGTTGACGAGGTTATGGATCTTCTCGAGAAGTTCACGCTCGATGCCCTTGATCGCGTGCATGTCTTTTGGTTTTGGCATGAAATCGTCGGCCCCGAGCAGCATGGCTTTCCGTGTCATCTCGGCACCCTCGGATGTGAGGGAAGAGAGCATCATGACCCGTGGAAAGTCCTTGTATTGCGACCTGCTCCTCAACACTTCGAGCCCGTTCATCCTGGGCATCTCGATATCGAGGGTGACGACGTCAGGCATGTGCTCGGAGATCTTTTTGAGTGCGTCCACCCCGTCTACCGCTGTTGCAACTACCTCGATATTGGGATCCTTCTCAAGCATGTCCCTGATCATGGTTCGCATGAAGAGGGAGTCGTCAACCACGAGAACCCTGATCATCTTCTCATGAACCGAGCACGTTCTTGATCTCTTCCAGGACTTTTGGGGCCTGGAATGGTTTCACGATATACCCCTTTGCGCCTGTCTTGATCGCCAGCTTCACCATCTGTTCCTGCCCCACCGCCGTGCACATCACTACCTTCGCGTTCGGGTCAAAGCTCTTGATTCCCTTCAGGGCCTCGATCCCGTTGACCTTGGGCATCACGACGTCCATCGTCACCAGGTCTGGCTTGAGTTCCTGGTATTTTGCGATGGCCTCGTCGCCGTCACCTGCTTCTCCCACGATGTCATGGCCGCCCGAGAAGAGGATATTCTTGAGAAGGGTACGCATAAAGAGGGTATCATCCACTATCAGAATTCTCCCCATGTCTATCACTATATAGGTAAATGCGAAGATTTTAAATATTTAATCGTGTAGGTCCCCTCGTGAACAGGGATATGGTTAAAAACCCCGCCCTCTCCCTTGCGGATTCCTTCCCCGCGATGAGAACAACGACAATTTTTAAGTGGGGGGTTTTACCGCCTCGGTGATGAAACGGACACCTTTTGGCGTCAGCTGGACTTCTTTTCTTACGAATACTACCTCTATTAAGCCAATTTTCAGCAGTTTTTCGTAGATCTCGTCCAGGTTCTTGTGAGAGATGTTCAACATGTTCTCGATGGCATGCGAGTCCATCCCGCTGTAGATCAGCATGCCTACCTGGGCGGAGAGTGGGTCAAGTTCCTCTCCGCTTGTCTCGAGGTCCTTTGTGGCGTCCTGAAGGAAATTAAGGAGGATTTGGAGTGTAGACAGGGGACAGAGCACATAACTGGTCACGACATCGGAGTTCTCAAGGTGATCTATTTTGACTACGTCCACCTGCTTTCCCTGCACCTCGCGCTTTGTCAGCTCGATCCCAGTGACCTCCTTGAGCGCCACAGACACCTGCTTGTTCTGGCTCACGAACCAGATGCTGGTCTTGAGAACTGCGATTGCTCCCTTCTCCCAGGAGGCATTCGTCACCATCACGCCACCCCTGACGGCCGGTGACATGAAATAGGCAGTCAGCCGGTAGGCGCTGCAGGACATGATGATGAGCCGTTTCATTGCCTGGAGGACCTTCTCCACACTTGCGATCCGCAGCACCTGGGGAGGATCTCCCTTGAGGGTGATGACGAGGAGGCTCTTTTTCTCCTCGAGGTCAATAACCGATTTGAATGGGATGGCCTTCCCAATCGGATCTGCGATTGTCATTGACTCCTGCTGAAGGTCGATCTTGCTGACTACCCATTTCCCCTCCTTCTCGATCTTGACCGGAACCACAGCCACCCTTCAGACACCTCCCGTATCTTCAGTCACTTTTTGGTCTTTTCGGCCTTAACAGGCTTTCGAGTTCACTCTGGAGATCAGATGCGGCAACCCTGGTATCTTTCAGATCCCTGATAAGGCTTGCATATTCGTTTTTCTTCTGGGATTTCGCATCCGCACGGAGCGATGCCATGAGGTCGTCGTCCTGCCCCCTGCCCTTGGAGAAAGAGAGCATGTCCTGTTCAGGGGAGAACGCGGGTGCGGAGGGCTTTGAAGGTTCGGATTTCCCTGGTGGAGAGACTGCCGATGGCTTTACAGCGTGTTCGCCTGGAGCCGCCGGTTTCAAAGGAGCAGGGGCCCCTTGCCCCTCCTCGAGATTCATTTCCTCGAGATCGAGGCCTTCAAGCCCCTCCATTGCATCTTCGGCAAGGTTTACCCCTTCATCCTGGTCAAGGGCAAGTTCGCCACTGTGTGCCTCGAGGATCTCCTTCACCTCGTCCGCATCGTTTGTCTCGTCAAGGATGATCGTATCGTTGTCGCCTGAAAGGGTGACG
Organism: Methanolinea sp.; assembly: GCA_018263335.1. GTDB lineage: Archaea > Halobacteriota > Methanomicrobia > Methanomicrobiales > Methanospirillaceae > Methanolinea_A. Next base: position 124,918 of record JADFCY010000003.1, read on the forward strand.
TCGAGATTGGAGAGATCTCCTTCCCCGGCATTCATTGTCTTGCCGGCGATCCCTGTATTGACGTCAAGTCCCGTGTCATCGAGGACGGAGAAATCCTCTGCGCCCTGGATCTCGTTGAGGAGGTCAGCGTTCAGGTCCTCTCCCACCAGCGCGCTGAACGGGTCAGAGGTCTTCTTCTTCTCGGCGGGCGCGGCATCGGGGATAATATCATCAAGGGATGCCACAGCTCCCCCCTGGATAGACTGGTCAAGGAGGGTGTCTATCTTCTTCTCCTGTGCCTCTATCTCCGTCTTTGACTTTCGCTTCCTGGAAAAATCCCTGCCGAGCACTGCGAACGCTCCCTTGAGCGAGGAGAAGAAATCTCCGGCACTGCTCTTCTTGCCAGGGGACTTGGCCTTCTTCTCTTTCGGAGGTTTCTTTTCCTTCGCTTTTTTAGGGGCGGATTCCTGTGCAGTTGCTTTTTCCTTCGGGCTTTTCTCTCTTTCCAGCCGGGGCAGTCTCAAGCCGCCAGCAAGAAAAAGGACAAGCACCCCAAGTATTACTGCCCCTATAAGGAGGTAAAACACCGGGATATCGAAGAGCAGCATCAGGGAGCCGAAAATGATAATGACTGCAAAAAGGATAATTTTCAGGGTTGAATCCTTCATTTCAGACTCCTTGGAAAGTAGGGATATTGAAGAACATAGCAACTATTACCGGCGCGGCTATATAAATGATGCCGGTGACGATCAGGAGGAGGCTGCTGAAGAAATAGTACATATAACGGTCCCCCCCCATCACGATCTTTCCTGCGATGACGTTCGAGATGGTAACTATTATAATCATAATCACAACAAAAAGGCCCACTTCCTGTTCAGGAAAGTTCACAAACATTGAGAGTCCGCTACCCCCGAGGGATCCCCCAACTGTGCCAGGATTACTCAGCGCCGATGAGGAAGACCCGAGTTGCGCAACTACCGATGAGATGGCCTTTGACATCATCACCATGATGTGGTACAGGAAGAGGAATATCCCCACCATCATCGCGTGCATCGGGATAAGGAGGATGACGAATCCCATTGCGATCGAATTCCGCTTCTCACGCAGGAGAACCTGCTCAAGCATCGAGGAGCCGACGATCTGTCCGATGATATCGGGCTTTCCTCCGAGTTCCACAGCATCCCTGAAGATATTGAGGTACTTGTAGATCAGGTTGCTTCCGGATTCTCCGACGAACCTGTCCCAGCTGAGTTTCTCATCGAGGCCAAGGTTGATCTTTGAGTATACTCCCGCGATGAATGGCTCGAGGTTCTCCATGGATTTCCGGTCAATCTCTGCAAGGGCACTGCCCACCGTTATTCCCTTTCCACCCATGACTGCTCCAAGGCTTCTGATGAAGGTGGTGAACTCAGCATCCCGAAGGACGATATTCCTGTCATCGAGATACCCTATCACACCGAGGGGCATGAGGATGAACCCGAGGAAGAGCATTGACAGACCGGCGTTCTGGGAGAGAAAATAGAGGATGACTGCAGCGATCAGCGCGACCGGGATCACTTTCATCTCCAATTTCCGGACGATGGCCTGCTCCTTTGAGCACCGCTGCAAGGCATGGGTCTTGTCATCGGAGGGGACTGACTTGTACATCGTAACAAGGCCAAAGATCGCGATCGTGATCACTATGAAATAGGCAGAACTGAGCGTTTGCTGGACGTCATCGGGCGCAAATATCGCAATGGAGAGCATGATGATGATGCCAATGAGGTTTGCGGAGAAGAGCATGGCAATATAGGCATCGCTCCATTTCTTCAGCATCTCGAGGCCCTGCTCGTAAGAATTCCGAAAGACACTCCTGATAGTCGCAAGTTCCCTCGTAAGAAAGTCCTCATCTGGGACGCCGGACTCTATGGAATTACCGTAGCGGTGGAGCATACTCCGTAGCATGTCGTTCTTCACTTTCTCGGCGATGATGGCCAGGCCCTCAACATAACTGTAGTTCCATCGCTTCACAAAGAACTCCACCCGCTGGATATACTTGCACGTGACATATTCTGTCCGTGCTGCGGTATATGCGAAAATTTCTGGCCTTGTTGCCTGTGCGGTCGTGATGGAGGCCATGTAGGTGACCATGAACAGGAGGTCCGGCCCCATCTGCTTGTTTTCGGTGAGGGTAGCCAGGTGATTCTTTACTGAAGTGCCAAGGTCCTGGAAGGGAAGCTTTCCCGCGTTCGCCGATCTGATTGATTTTCCGAACCCTGCAAACGCCATTTACATCGCATCGACGTCTATCTTCAGGAGTCCCTGCTTTTTCACCTTTGTCATCATGAAGTACAGATCGTAGAATCCCGTATATCCCGCCTTGTGCAGGCGCTCGAGGATCCTTGCCCTCTTCTCGACCTCGTCGTAGATTGACGCTTTCTTATGTTCGGGTATCCCAAGCATCGTGGCGATCCTGTTTTCAAGGAGATAGCTGCTCCCGCGACCCGGAAATTCGTGCATATCGGTCGCGGGGTTCCAGTGGAACATCTCCACGAACGAGAACCCCTGTGTCTCGGGGTTATATCCGACAAGTTCATTCACGCTCAGGATCCGTCGGACTGTCTCCCCGCTGGGACGCTTCACTGCGCTCTGGATGACCACGATGTTGAGGTTGTCGACGTAGGTCTTTGGGATGTTGATCGGGTCCCCGCAGAGACGCTGGATGAGTTTCTCGACGGATGCAGCGTGGAACGTGGAGAGGACCGGGTGGCCTGTCTGCATTGCGCCGAATGCGACTGCTCCCTCGACTCCACGGATCTCCCCCACCAGGATCTGGTTCGGACGCTGGCGGAGAGCGGCCTTGAGCAGGTCAAACATGGTGACATCAGAGCCTTCTCCTTCCCCCTTCCCCTTCCCTTTCGAGACCTCGCGAGTCCAGTTTTTGTGCGGGATCTGGAGTTCGGGGGTATCCTCAATCGTGACGATCTTATTTTCGGGCGGGATGAATGCGGTGAAGGCATTGAGGCTGGTGGTCTTTCCGCTTGCCGTTTCTCCGCTCATGAAGAGCGACATCCCGTTCTCGATGCAAATCCAGAGATAGCCCGCAACGAGGTAGTCACAGGTCTTGAACTCGATAAGCTTCAGGATGCTGATGGGGTCGTCCATGGCTTTACGGATGGTAAAGTTACTCCCCTTTCTGCTGATGTCGGTGCTGTACACGATGTTGATACGGGACCCGTCGGGAAGTGTGGCGTCCACGATGGGGTTCCTGTATGTGATCGGTCTCTTGGTCCGCTCGGCAAGTTTGATCACGAAATTATCAAGTTCATCGGTGTTGTCCCAGCCAACCACTGACTTGAGCCCCTTGAAGATCTTGTGCTCGACAAAGATCGGCCCTACCCCGTCCACCGTGATATCCTCGATGTACCTGTCGTTGATGAAGGGTTTCAGGAGCCCGACATCTATCTTGTCGCGGATGATCATGTACTCGAGCGCCCGGTATTCCTGTGGGCTCACGATGATCCGGCCGTCCGGGGTCTGGCGGACATTTGCCATCGCCGATTTCCGGTGGATATTCGTCTTTGCCGTCAGGTCCTTGTGTAAAAAGTCCTTTATCTTGCTCGAGAACCCCTGCTTCTCGACCTTCCCGCCGATTGCAGTGACACGATCGCCGGGGTTCTGCACATAGAGCACCTGGGAAATCAGGGTCTTCAATACCTTCGCCTTATCTTCATCTGTCACAGGATCAATTTCGAGTGCATCAAGGAGGTCAATCAGCTTGAACTCCACGGCCGGCAGGAGTTCCTTCACGCTGTGCATGAAAGAGGGATCGACGGGTATGTAGTAATTCCGGACATCGTTCTGATCGAAGAATATGTGTACGAAGACCGTGTCGTCGGCCGGATAGATCAGGTTCGGGTCGGTCATCGACTTGAGGTCGCGTTTTAGTTCGGAGAAGAAGAGGGGGATGCCGTACTCATCGACCGGGAAGATGTGCAGGTACTCCAGGAGATGGGGGCTCTTACGCACATATTCCTTTGCATTCACCGGCAGCATGCGGTAGAGTGCGCAGCTCTCAATATTGTTGACGCAGTCGTTGTCCTCTGTATTCTCTGCGGGGGTGAATGGGAGGTTGAGGGCGGCGGTGAGTGCGGGCATCTTACACCTTTGCCATCGAGATCGGGATGATCTTCATGCCGTATCCGGGGTGCACCTCGAATGAGACAAGGTTCCCGGTGGTCTTCCTCGCGCCCCTGACCTTGACGACCTCGAGCACCATGACGTACTTGTCCCCGATGAGCGCCTTCTTCATCGAGAGGTGGGCATCGCAGATTGACCGGATCCTGATCAGGGTATCCTCCTCGAATGCGTAGGTATGGAGGGTGATGAGGATCGTCTTTCCCTGGTCCACGAGGTTCTTGCAGTTGGTGAGAAACGTGAGGATCGACGACTGCTGTGTGTACTCGGTGAACATCGTGAGGGAGTCGATCACCACCACCTGCGCCTTGCTTGCCCGGATGTGGGCGACAATTCTCTGCAGGATTCCGTCCATCTCCTCCTTTGTCCACTTGAACCCTACCATATGCAGGTGGAAGAGGCGGATGTAGCCCCATGCGAAGTAGTCGGACACGTCAAGGCTCATCGACTCCATCTGGGAGAGGAAGCTCTTCGCAGTCAGCTCGGTTGAATAGAAGTCGACGCACAGCCCCTGCTTCATGGCCCCCCACATGATCTGCTGGGTCAGCACGCTCTTTCCCGTGTCGTTCTCACCCTCGATAAGGGTAAGCGACCCGAGCGGTATCCCATCGGCAATCTTCTTGTCGATCTCGTTGTTCCCGGTCGAGAGGATGTTCTTGTCTTCGCCGCCGAGGAGACTTGAGAGCCCGTCGTTGATGGATGCCACCATAATGAGTACTGAATAATATATCGGAATATTGATATAAAGTGTTCCTTACCGGATGTAAATGCGCAAATTTTTTCACGAGACAGGGTACAGGGCTCCCACCCCATTGGGAGTCACTATCTTGAAATAATTTGGAGCAATGTCTGAATAGGTGACTGAAATGTTCAGAATCTCACCGGGATCCCATTGACCGGTATATATCTTTTCCGCAGTATAGTCCCCTGCAGTGATCTTCACTTTTGTCCAATGACCAGTTCCTGGCGTATGGCTATATGTAAAACGTGTCCAACCAATTGTCTGATCGTTAAGGTAGACGTCAATGGCTTCCATATCCCGAATTGGTTCTCTCCCGTCATTCATGATTTCAAAAAAAAGCAATGAATCACCGGATTTGCTATTGAGAACGCTTGCAGAAGTGCCCAGCATCTTCACCTGAACAGATGTCATGTCCTTCTGAGCATCGGATACGACCCCGATTGCTCCAAGTGCTCCACCTGCAAGAAAATATGCGGTGAGTAATAGAAGCACAATACCGAGGGCGGTTGCAATGAGAGATGCGGCTGCCATTATTCTTAATCCTTTATTAGGATGGGATAGTGACCCCGAATTCTTCGGATCTCCTCACACCATTCGGAAGAACAATGGAAAAATATGCAACGTCCCCGGAGGAATAAGTGTGGGGGATGCTGATGCTCAGTGTCTCTCCCTGGTCCCAAAAATTGTTGCCAAGTTCAGCAGGGTCATAAAACCCGCTCAATGAGAGGCGGCTGAAATCTCCAACCTTGCCAATGAAAATATCCGCCTGATCGAGTTCATTTTTGGAAATTCGTGAAGTCCCCACATTCTTCAACCAGATTTTCGCTGTCGTTGCATTCGCAAAAGTATTTACTATCTTGATATCCGTCCGTATCTGCACGTCTGCCTCGTGCGATACCGCCCCGAAGGTGCTGGTCGTCCGATGGATGGCCGGAAATAAAGAACTGATGAGAACCCCTGCTGCCACTACCGCGGCGATCAAAAAGAGGGCGGTGACGATCGTCTCGCTGGACATCTCACCTAGATTCTGTCACGGGAGGGTAAATATTCTCTGCTCCCGGACTCTCCCTCCTGGGTGCGGGCGGGACTGAGCAGCTTCTGCCCTTCCTTGCCCTCCCGCTTTTCCATCAGCACCTCGATCATGTCGCGGTCGAGGGTTGAGTCGGACGGATTGAGAATGTGGTTCAGCTCGTAAAGCTCGGAGACGAACTCGTCGGCCTTGATCTCGTGCAACTCGCCGATGCTGGTGGGCATCAGCCTCGTCATGTCCTTGACAAGCTTGCAGGACTGGTCGGAGATATAGCCCATCGCGTGGTAGGCTTCGAGCATCAGGTCGACCCGGTCGTGGCCGAAGCGCTTCACGTTCCGGCTCGTCCACTCAAAGAGCCTGAACACCTTCTGGAGCCTGACTTTGTCACCGATCGCAGCCTTCGCCACCTCGTCCTCCTTCGGGAGGGTCGCAAGCTGCGACCTGAGCGCTGCGAAGAGGTCGAGGTCGCCCTTACCGCCCTGCATCGCGGGTGCGGGTATTTGCGGCGGGAATCCCTGCGTGGTCTCCTGCGCCTGAGGCGTGCCGGGTTGTGCAACGTACTGGGCCGGGGAGGGAGGGGGTGTACTCACTCCATGCGCCTGCTCCTCGGCCTTTTTCATCTCCGTGGTGGATTTGATGGCACTCGCAGCCGACTCGATGGCGCTTGACGTGTCCCGCATCACGTGTGCCATCGAGGCCGAGACATCCTCGCCCGAGCCCCTCCCTCCGCTTACGACGATGGGGTTCTCAAGGTCGTTCATCCTCTCGCGGATATCTATTAGGAGCCGCTTGATCGAGGTCTTTATGAGCTCCACCTCGTCCTGGAGCTTTAGCAGTTTCACCTCAGGGTCGTCCGAAGAGGCAGAGGCGATGATGTGGTCGACCTGGGACTGGTTGACTGCCATGATAATAAATAATCTTTATTCGAGAGTTTATATTTTTCGTGGGGGTGGGAAAAAAGGGTTAGTAGAGGAGTGTTGTAGTTGTTACTGAAGATGGAACTGTCCTATCAATTCCCAGTGCTGCACCAACTTCAGGTTTCACTTCAATAAGGAATTTTTCTCGAGTATCCAATGGTTCTTTTGGCATTACCATTATGGTAAACGTTTCTGCTGATTGAAGTGTTTTATCACCAGATGTTCCGGGGCTTTGTGCGAGGATAATCCAAGTACCTGCAGTCATCTGAGTATAATCTGCTTCAGTCGTGTCCGTAGAATCTAATGTCGAGTCATGATCTAGATTATAGGGAAGTTTAGCTGTTGTACTAAATGTCATTGTTGTTCTATTTACGTCGACTGGCACTCCACCTGCAGCTAGTCCAATATCGAACCGAATATAATCAATTGCATCAACGGTTTCATTTTTAATACCGTAAACTTCACCCTTGATTACAATATTCGACGCTGCCTGCGTCACCCCAGAGTGAACCACTTCCTGGCTCTTCTGGGTGGTGAAGAACCCTGCACCCAATACCACATACGAGAACACCGCAGCGACGACCACGAATGCGATCAGCACAATCGCGGCCTCGAGCCCGGTGAACGCGTCTTCGTTGTTGAACTTCTTCATTTGCGACACCTCACAGGACTAACGGATCCCTCCAGTTAGCCTGTACGTGTAGATTGCCCTCTTCATTTATAAAGGTATGGTTCAAACCACACGCTGTACAGAGGAAAACGGATTCCAGGGGTGGAAATAAGAAATCGATTTTCTCAGGGTATTTTCAGGAACCCTCGTCTCCATACGAGTTGTTCAGTGCATCAGCTGCCCGAGGGTCGTCGATCTCCTCGAGTGCCCTGATCACCCTGAGCCGGACTCCCGAATCTTCATCATTCAGCGCTTCTATCAGGGGTTCGATGACCCGCTTGTCCCTGCACTTCGAGAGGGCACTCACTGCCCTGAGGCGGACGCTCCTGTCGGGGTCTTTTAAGGCGGCGATGAGGGTGTCGATCACGCTGTGGTCGCCGATCCGCCCGAGGGACTTGATGACCTCCCGGCGGACGAACCGGTTCTCGTCCTGCATTGCGGTGATGAGCACGGGAAGGGCATCCCTGTTGCCGATGATACGAAGTGCGATAGCCGCGCCCATCCGGACGTGCCAGTCGTCATCCGCCATGGCATCGATAAGCGAGGGGTATGCATGTTCGCCCATCTCGCCGAGGCCTTCCGCCGCACCCTCCCTCCCGTACCGGTCTTCGTCCTTGAGAGCGTTGATCAGGGCAGGGATTGCTTTCCGGTCGCCGATCTTTCCAAGCGACTTTGCCGCTTCCCTCCGTACGTACCGGTTTTCGTCCGACAGGAGCCCTACCAGGGGGTTCACGGCGCGGTAGTCACCAAGTTCCCCGAGCGCCTTTGCAGCCTCCTCGCGCGTCTCTTCGTCCTGGCTGTGAAGTGCGCGGATCACGTCATCGAACGCGCCTTCGAATTTGATCTTGGCCCTTATGGAGGGATGCTCCATCGCCTCCTCGAAACTCTCTCCCATCCCCGAATGCTCAAAGAACCCTTTCAGGAACGACTCCACGAGGGTGCGGTCCTTTGCATACAATGCGAGCGCAACGAATATCGCAATGTCCATCCCGGCGTTGAGAAGCGCGATGAAGGGGTTCATGATCACCCCTCCCAGGTACATGAAGGTGGTGAGAAGGAGAATCGCGGCGATCAGGAGGATGGTGATCTGGAGGCCGCGGCGGGGATACCAGAGGGCCATCAGGATGAGCGGGATGAGATAGAGGTGGGGGATGAGCGGGTACACCGATGCAGAGAACGCCTGGTCGCGGGACGCTACCAGGTAGATGGTGAAGATGAGCGAAGTGACCGCAAAAACCCCGATGATACACAGTTTCACGGTGTCCCGCCTCTCGTCGAGCGTCTGGGATGCAGATGCCAGGATGCGGGAGTGGGCAGCCATGGTACATTCACTATGTCGTGGGGTACCATTTAAACGACGCGGTATGGTGAGGTGCCGGGGTCCGGGCAGGGATGAGATCCGGGCCCATACGAATCTGCGAGGCGAAGAACTCCCAAATGTATAAGAGGCGCAAATGGCTACGATTCACATCACTCTATGGACCTGATGAACGTTCGCCCCTGGATCTTCTTCTACCTCATCTGTTTCGTAGCCCTCCTGCTTGCCACCACCTTCATTGTCCAGGGAATCACCCCGCTCTTCTGGATGAGTTCCACCCTCATTCTCGTCGTGATAGGGTTCAACTTCATCTGCATATTCAGCGAGATCAAGGAGCACCGGAGAAGGAAAGCGCTGATGAAGCAGTTCTCGGCCGGCGAAGAGATAAAACCCCCCGGAAAGAACGAAAAGAAGTGAGAGGATGAACCGCGAGATCTCCCTCCACTCGAGCGTGCACGAGGTCGAGTTCTGGAAACGGTATCGTGCCCTCCTGCGTATGATGGCGCACCTTGAGTCAAGGGAACAGATGATCAGGGCCCTGCAGGAGGAGACCGCGATCCCCGAGAAGACCAGGGATGATGCAATCGGGCACCTGAAGGCTGAACACGCGCAGAACATCGGCGCATTCCACGACTTCCTCGTGAACTTCTCAAGCCTTGCCCTCCAGGGGCTCCACAGGGTCGACATAAGCATCGAGTTCTCTTTTTGGGAGGATGGTATCCTGCGGTGCCACCGCTGCGTCATCCACGTCGATGGCCGCTCCCGGGACCTGCTCGTCGAGGAAGGGCAGCGCCTTCTCTCGCTCCTCCCACGAACAATTGAGGGCTTGCACCCTGAACAATCATTAATCCGTTTTTACGAAGGGCTGGAACAGAATTTTGACCGCAACTCCAGGGGCGAACTCGACCGCTGCAGCCTTGAGATCAGGAAGGAGATCTACCCAGGATCCGGGTTCTCTTCAAAAATTCGCCTTCCCGCACAGGTATTCCTTGAACACAGCGGGTGAAATGGCAATTCGCACAATCCTTGCGTGTCACCTCAATTGGATCAAAAAGTTTCCGGGAACTAAAGGGAATGACAGAATCAGGAATATTTATATATCGTTCATCTGTATCAGACAATGAGCACAACGATGGATGACCTGAGCGTGTACCTGGTGATAGGCATATTGATGTTCTGTATTGGCTTAATGGCAGGATACCTTTTGATGACTACTTATTACGCCAGGCGCTTCCTCACGGTGGCAAAGGAATGCGAGCATGTGGACTCCATTGCCCCCCTGATCACGGAGATGGAGAGGGAGTCATGAGGATCGAGCAGAGGGGGTAACAAGAATGGTAGATTTCACCGCGTATGTCATAATAAGCATCGTGACACTCTGTTTTGGGCTCCTTGTCAGCTTCCAGGTTGCACACATCATGTATGTGCGAAGGCTCACCCACCTGGCCAAAAGGTGTGTCGATACCGGCACCATCGCGCCCCTGCTGGTGGAGATAGAACTGGCAGAGAAAAAATGACCCCCTCGCTGTAATTATCGGGTGCCCCGTCCATCCGACGAGTGGATATGAGTGAACGGGAAGAGTAAAAATTTCCTGGTGATACCCGCGCAGGTGATTGCATCACCTGCGTGGCCCGCCCTCGATATTTTTCAGCATCATCCGCTTCAGTTTCTCCCTGCAGCTGTCGTGGAGGTCAGACCAGCGGATCGACTCAAGTTCCTCGCCCCTGGCCGGCTCCTCCCTTGTCATGTCCACTGCCATGGCCAGGTCATGATCGAGAGCTTTTGCCCTCTCCCAGCATGCACGCGCCTCCTCGTCCCGCCCAAGGCCTCCCTGGAGGGTGATGCCCTTGAATGCCCATACGTCGGCATTCCTTGGCACTATCTCGAGGGCCTTGTCGTAGTATTCCACCGCCTCCTCGAATTTTTGATCATGGGCGAGCAGATCTGCCTTGAGCACGTATCCGTCGGCAGTGTTGAGGGACTTGTCGGCCTTCTTCCAGAACTGGGACTTCTTCTCCATTGCGGACAACCCGGGGATGAATAGTGACCTATGTCACTGGATTTTATATAAGCGTATGGCAGCAGGAACGGGAGGGATAGGTGTCACTTCTGCAGCCAATGTACGGCATGGCGGGATAAACTAATAAATACCCTTACATTCAACCCACAATGAATGAAGGTGCCGGGGGTCTTTCCTGCGATCGTGGTGGTCCTTGTACTGTGTACACTCTGTGCGGGATGCATCACGCCCCCGAAGGAGACACACCCCGGGCCCTTGGGCCCGGGTGGGGGTGAAGCAACCCCGGTTCCGACTGAAAGCCCGACCCAGAAGATCATGGACACCCGGTACGTGACGCCGGCGACACCTTTTCCCACGGGAACCCCGGTGACTACCCGGCCCACCTCAAGTCCGCTCCCGAACTTTTCCGTCGAGCCCACGGTTTACAAGATCATCTACCTGAACACGATTGATTTCACTTACAGTGTCTCTGCATATTCCACGACCGTCGAGACCCCCCCGCTCATCATCGAGATATGCCTCGTCCCGAAGATGGTGACGAGGAATATCTGGTACGAGAGCAGGTTTACCACAAGAGAAGACGTCTACACTACCCAGACGTATATCAGCCCCGCATCATACTTCGAGATAAGGGTCCGCGACAAGGGGACAGGGGAAATCGTCGAGAAAGACGGGTTTGGAAAGACCTACAGCGTGGATACCAGGAAAATGCTCCAGGTCCGGACTTCAGGCGAATACCTCATCGAATTTTCCGGCAATGATATCATTGCGACCGTTCAGATGCGGATTCCCGCCCCCCCGGGCACAAATGTCACTCCTGTCGGGACACTTGCGTGTCCCTCATGAGAGCCGCCCGAGGTCCTCCACTTTGTTGATGTTGGTGAACGTCCTTAAGTCCGGGTCGATTTCGCGGATGGTTGCCACGTCGACGTAGCGGGCGTGCATCCCCTGCACCATCCTCCGCACAGAGAGACTTTCATGGTTTTCAAGCGCACGGAGCAGCGCCCTTCTCCTGTACACCGCATGAAGGGGCTCAATCATGTCACTGGTCCATTGAGGGATGACGGCATCATACTCGTCAAGGAGGGAGAAGAGCCTAGAGACCACCTCCATGGATACGCAGGGCATGTCGCAGGCACAGACAAAGATCGCCTCTCCGTGAGCGGCGAGCGCGCCGGCATGGAGGCCGCCGAGGGGGCCGTGCCCGCGCCTGATATCAGCCACGCACCTGGCGTCCTTGAGGTGGGAGAAACGGGTGCACTGGGCCGGGTCTTTTGCGACAAGGATGATCTCATCGACCACCCCCGCAAGAGTCCCGGTCAGCCTCTCTATGAATGTCTGTCCCCTGTATCTGAAGAAGTACTTCTCGAGGCCATTGGCACGCCGGGCCTCACCCCCAACAAGGATGACTGCAGACCGCTCCATCAGGATTCCCCGGGCATGGGTGTGCGAATGGGCAGTGCCCGATAACTTCCGCACCCGAGATTTCCAATCATCCCCTGCCAGTGAATACGAATTGCACAGCGTGTCCTGGCTGAAACGGATGGGAAGAGATCTATCTGCACACACCTTGTCATGTTGAGTCTATTCCTGAAGACTGGGGCCTATCCGGATAAACACCTTGTGTTTCTTCGTTCCATGGAAAGGAGCGCCTCCTTGATCGCGGGATCGGGCGTGAACCCCCCCGGACCGGTCCGCGAGACCACCCTGTGGCAGGGGATGACGAGTGGGGTGGGGTTCCGCTTCATTGCGAGCCCGACCTGTCGCGGTGAGATGCCAAGGTCCCGTGCAATATCCCCGTACGTCCTGGTATGGCCGTATGGGATCTCCCATACTCTCCTGTAGACCTCCGAGTACGGGTATCCGGGAGAGAGTGCAATGCTTTGCAGTTCCCGGAGGTCACCGGGAAAACCGGCACAGTAACGCTGGATCGGGAGCGGCACGGCACCTTCAAGGGGATGGAGTGAGAATCGGACCAGCCTCACAAGGCTTCGGGACCAGTGGACATGGACATGCCAGAGCCCGAACCTGCAGGACCCCTCCCTCATCTCCATCTTCCGATCAACTCCCCGAACTCTTTCAGGTTGCACGCACGCATCTCGTCCCTCATCCACTTCGGCAGCCCCTTGTGTATCCTGCCTTCGAGGAACCGCCGTTCGCCAAGGACGAGGACTCCCCGATCATCGGGTGTCCTGAGCACTCTTCCCAGCGCCTGCTGGGCGCGGTTTATCGCAGGGAGAGTATAACAGAGGAACTCTCCCTCGTCCCCGAACCGCCTGCGGTAGTACTCGATGACCATCTTCCGGACCTGGTTGAAGGGTGCAAGTGGCAGGCCTATCACCATGGCCCCCTGGAGGAGATCGCCACGGTAATCAAGCCCCTCGCTCCACTTGCCACCGCAGACTGCCAGGAGGAGGCCTGACTCCCCTGAACCGGGGAGGGACAGAAATTCACGGAGCGCCTCTTCCGCGTCCCTTGCGTCCCTCGGCTCGAGAAACACCCTCTTTTTTTTGGACACCGCGGCGGGGGTTCTCGAGAACAGCTCAAGCACCTGGTATGACGGAAAGTAGATGGCAAGGTTTCCTTCAAGGCGCGAGAAGACATCGATGTACGACCGTATCAGATGGAGGTTCTTCTCATTCTGCCGCATGGAGAATGCGGTTGTGATATCACTCGCACAGAGGATCATGCGGTTCTCTTTTGGAAAGGCATTTGGCAAAGAGAGCGTCCTCACCGGGAGATCGCCAAAGTAATACCTCGCATACGCCTCGACGGGGGACAGTGTCCCGGAGATGAGCAGGCAAGCGTGATGGGACCTTGCAATCTCCTGCAGGGATGGCCCCGGGTCGATACTCCTGACCTCGAGGGATACGACGCCATCGACCTTCCTGAAGAGCGTGAGGCAGGCCGGGTCCGTCGAAGAGGAGGAGAGTTTCACGAGGAACCGGGTAAGGCGCTCGAGCGCGGTCTCCCGGAACTCCCCTGCCCTGATATTGTTCTCCCGCACCTTCTCTGATATCTCCTCGAGGTCGTCCACGATCCCGGCCATGGAATGAAAGAGGGATCCTTTCACCACCATCCTGTCAAAGATGGAGGGGTCAAACCAGTCCTCGCTCTCAAACGAGTTCTGGAGCCCTTCCATGAACCCGGAGATGCGGGGGATCACCTGCTGGAGCGCCTCGGCACCCTTCCTTGTGCGGCGCAGGCCCGCAAGTTCGGTCCCTGCCTGGACAAGCGTGTCTTGGTCAAGACCTACGCTCTGGGCATCTGTTGCTGCATCGCCGCAGTTGTGCGCCTCATCGACAAGGAGTATCGCATCTGCAGGATCGAGGTTGAGGTTCGCATACAGGGCATCTTTGATCTCCTCGTCAAAGAGGTGCCTGTAATTCAGGAGGATCACGTCTGCCTTCTGAGCTGCCAGAACCATCAGCTCGTAGGGACAGATCCCGGACGCCATCTCCTGCAACTGGTGGGGCCACACCGTCTGGCGGGTCACACGCTCGGCTTTAGTCTCGAGGCTTGCAGAAGGGACCATGCGCAGCCCCTCTTCGGACTGGACAAAGACCCGGCTCCCGATGAAGTGAGGGCAGAGCATCGGTCGCTGTGGGTCCATCCTCCGTATCTGCTGACGTATGAAGGGATCTTTCGACGGCACGAGCGATCCCCTCTCCGCCCGCTGCCGCATGAGGGTGGTGCTGAACCCTTTTACGCCCTCGCATCGGCGATACACGTCCCCTTCCCCGGCAAGCGGGCACATGCCCCTCTTTCCGATCAAATAGGCAGTCTTCAGTCCCGGCCTCTTCTCTCGGATGAGCGCAAGTTCCCGGATGAAGGTATTGAGCTGGCTCACTGTACGGACGCAGACTACGACACGCCTCTTCTCCCGTGCAGCAAGGAGGGCCGCGAGAACGCTTGATTTCCCGCTCCCCGTCGGGGCGTCGATAAGCCCCGTGACGCCATCCTGTGCGCAGGAGAGCCCAAATTCGAGCATCTCCCTCTGGGATGGGCGATATTCTTCGTAGGGAAACCAGTCGTCGAGGCTGTCCATTATACCTTACCATTGTATTGCTGACTCTTTTTTATTATCGGGAAACACCAACCCTTCTTCCATGGCAATCCATCCCATCGAGTTCCGGTATGGGACTGCAGAGATGCGGTCGATCTGGGAGGAGGAGTACCGGTTCTCCTGCATTGTGCAGGCTGAGGTTGCCCTCGCGAAGGCATCTGCTGCGCACCTGTTCATCCCGGCCGCCGCTGCAGATGCAATCGCTGCGGGGGCCGGAAAGGCGACGCTCGCGAGGGCCAAAGAGATCGAGGAGGAGATCAGCCACGATATGATGGCGATAGTGAAGGCCATTGCGGAGCAGTGCGGCGAGGGAGGGGGGTATGTCCACTACGGTGCCACATCAAACGATATCCTTGATACTGCGACAGGGCTGCAGGTGAAGGCTTCACTTTCGATCCTGGACAGAAAACTCCGCAGGCTGCTCTCCGTGCTCCTGAAGAGAGCTGATGAGACGCGCACTCTCGTGTGTGCGGCGAGGACCCATGGGCAGATTGGCGTGCCCACCACCTACGGCCTCCGGTTCGCCATCTGGGCAAGCGAGGTCGCCCGACATATTGAGCGTCTCGGGCAGATGACCCCGCGGGTGGCGGTAGGGCAGCTGACCGGTGCGGTGGGGACCCAGTCTGCGCTCGGGGGGAAGGGAATGGAGATTCAGGCGACAATGATGGAGATTCTCGGTCTCGTTCCCGTGGACGTCTCGAACCAGGTCATCTCGCGTGACCGGTACGCGGAGTATTTCATGTTCCTGGCCAACGTCGCCACCACGCTCGACAAGATAGGGATTGAGGTGAGGACCCTGCAGAGGACCGAGATTGGCGAGGTGGAGGAGGCGTTTGGAGAAAGGCAGGTCGGGTCGAGCACGATGCCGCACAAGAGGAACCCCATCAGGAGCGAGCAGGTCTGCGGACTTGCCCGCGTCGTCAGGGCCGCTGTTGAACCCGCTCTCCAGAACAACACCCTCTGGGACGAGCGGGATCTCACCAATTCCTCGTGCGAGCGTGTCCTCTTCCCAGAGGCAACCATCCTCGCCGATCATATCCTTGCCCTGATGATAAGGGTGATCGAGGGACTCACGATAAAGCACGACCGAATCGTGCAGAACCTTTCCCTGCTCCAGGGGGTGAACATGGCGGAGTCGGTGATGATCGAGCTGACCGCGAGGGGAATGGGTCGGCAGGAGGCGCACGAGTCGATGCGGAGAGCCAGCATGCACGCACTTGAGCAGAAGATACCACTTGCAGAGGTCCTGTCTTCAGATGAAAGAGTGAGGAAGTTCATTGACCCCGGCGAAATCCAGGCACTCCTCGATCCCGAGCGCTATCTCGGTACCGCCCCGGTGCAGGTGGAGAGACTCATCCAGAAGCTTTCACCGCTCTGCAAAGAGAGCAGGCAATGACACAACCGATTTTTCTCTTGCCATACTGATGCATCCCCTGCCGGGGGATGAACCGGGAATATTCCCTTGATTAGCCCCCTCTTTTAGGCATGTTCAAAAAACACAAAATACATCATCCAAATAGCGATTTGAAAAAAATCCACTGGCATCGAGTAAAAGTACATTTTGAAAAACCCCGAAATTTGAAAATAATCAAGAATAAACCGTAAAATTGATCGTACTCGAAGGGGAATACATATTTGATCAAGAAATGCATCCCCCATTGATAGTTGATCGGAAGGACCCAAAATGGTTCCTCTTAGAAAGGGTTCTGGCAATTGTATCAGATCGTCGGACACAGCAGGAATTTTCAAAATACGAGATTACCCCGATTAAAA